>NZ_CP019436.1:0-710760 GCF_002201895.1 Methanopyrus sp. SNP6
CTGGCTTGCTTAATGTTACTAGAACGCTTACCAAGGCTTGAGGAACCACCCGAGTTCAGACTCGATCCCGAGGTGATTATGGATTATACTAAGCGAGCGATTTACGCTGTCATAATATTCAGATTATCGTCAGTAGAGTACTATGTAGCGGATTGGGTTTCGAAATTATTGGCTTGGGTTTGGTTGGGTGATGATAAGCTAGCTTCTAATGTTTGGGATGATGTGAGTGCGGGGGTTGGCGCTCCAGTGATTGAAGAACCGTTAAAACGCTTGGCTAGCGAGCTCACTGGGTTATCTAGGTTACTAATTGGAGTATTGCACGGATTCCTCGAATGGGTCTACTACAAGGAAGCTCCGAATGACTTACAAGTCTTATCACTTAGGTTGTCATTGCACGTATCTTATACTGTGATACCACTACCAGTGGGGATGTTACTCCACTCACTCTACAATTCAGAGACGTCACTGGATGATTGGACCAGCTTACTAACACCAATACTATCCATAATAGAAGGACTCATAATAAACGCGATAACCGGGGTGTGGTAAGCGATGACTGGTATCATAGTACTAATCGCCTCGCTCTCCTTACTCTCACTCTCGACGTTGGTTAGTGCCGACGAGCTTGATGTTAAGTATTGCATTAACTTGTGTCACACCGTACAGGAGGATGTTAAGAAGTGTAGCGATATGTGTTCCAACGTGATCAGCTTACTTGATAAAATAAGCGCTAGTAGAAGAGTCGATGTTAGTCATGAGATCCACGATATTAAATTGTGTAAAAGGTACTTATCGGAGTCTTACAAAGTGTTGGACTGGAGTCATTCTAGGTTAGAGGAATTGGACGGTATCATAGATAAGTACGATAGTATTCGTGAGATGTTGCTAGTAGAGGCTATGGATGGGGAGAACGGCCTTTTGTCGGGTCTATCCCTATTGGAAGATATGAGGTGGAACCTTCAGGAGCTATTTGGTAAGTTGAGTAGACTAGAGGCTATATGTCGAGATTTCTTGGAAGGAAAGTTGGGTGAAGATGAGTTCATGAGGAAGATGGATGAAGCCGTACCTGACGCTGTTGGATACGCTAGGAGTGTCAGGGATTCCTCTTATCACTTCGGATCCGTTGTGAACGCCAGCCTGTGCAGAGTGAAAGAGATCGTAGAGGCTTGGGAAGAGAAGCGTTCGAAGGAGGAAGAGATAAAACGCACTGAGGCGTCGAGGTTCAAGAAAGCTCTCATGGCATTGGTAGCGGCGCTAATCCTGTCGCTGCTTCCTGGGTGGATCCAGCAGTACATCTCTGCGATCATAGGTTTAATGACGGCGTTGATGCCGTTTCTGTAAGCGCCATACTGCTAGTAACCCGCCTAAGACTTCGATTCTACTCACAGTTTCGTGTAGTCTCTTTACCTCATTGCTGTTATTATTAATGTTTGACAGTGCTGATGCGATCTCGCTGTTCAGCACTTTAATCTTTTCATCGATTTCCTTAATTTTCTTCTCTATATCCACGATTACCTCACCGTAACTTTTCTCCATACTACCGGTCTTACTTTCTAGCGCCTCGACCCTTTCCTTCAACTTACTAACCTCTTCCGTTACTTCATTCACCGTGCTTAGTATCTTGTTAAGCTCGCTTTCCATCCGTCTAACTTTATCTCTAATAACGTCCTGATTGCCCCTTAGGTCTGACACGTTCTTGGTTAGATCTAATACGTAATTATTGACTTCACTGACCTTTTCTCTTAAGGTATTGATACTCTTACTAAGCTTCGCCATGTCCATATTTATACTATTAATGCTACTGTGTATTTCCAATACATCCCCCTCGACATTCGATATTCTGCTCTCAATGTTTCTAATATTTTCACTAATTTCATTCAATTTTGAATTCACGTCATCCACCCGAACTTTGATATTAGATAGCTCGTCCTTAACCGAAGATATTTCACTCTTTATTGAAGACACTTCGTTACTAAGTTCACTTACATTCGTAGTAACATTCAATAGCTTAGATATCGTCCCAATTATCTCGTCTACTGGATCACCTACTCTCAAAGTTTCAATGTATATTTTATTGTCGTTACCTAGCAATGCCAATACCAGACCAGCGCTATTAGATCCGCTACTGTTGCCCGATCCTACAACTAACCTGATGTCGATGTTGATACCATCCTACAGTTCACTGCTGTCATATGTTGACAGCACTTGAACCCTATTGTATTTATCTCTAAATAATACTCCGTGCACCTTACCGTCGGTAGTGAACACTGCCAGATAGTACTTTCCACCGTCGCTATCCTCGTAAACAGGTATCACGTATAGATTCGATACGCTCCCATTATAGCGGTAAATAATCACGTTCTGTGCCACTGAACAACCACTGTCTGTTATCTTTATCAGAGCCGCTTTTATCGCATTCGACGACGCGTCCCTGTACTCTACTACATTACCCACCACACACGGGTCAGTACCTACTCCCAGAGTTAAATTACCTAGGGAATCATTAACACCAGTTCTGAGTACTACCACTCTTACCTCAGGGCTGTCACCCGAGTAATCCGTGAATCCTACGATGAGGTATTTATCGTACACCGATATCATGGGTTTAGGATGTAAGACGGTATTCCCGTCGATCTTACCTACACTAGGGATTTCGTAGTAACTGTTATCACCAATCTTCCTAACCACCACATTACAAGAGTCACCGCACCACTTTTCATATGCGACACAGTAATTTCCTAATGAGTCCGAGGTTAACCGTGGGTACGCAGCACTGTCATCTATTTTGGTAGTGCTTCCAGTACCTACGTCGTACAATACTAAATCACCGTAACTTTCCTTCCTTCTAATATCAACAGCTGCAATGTAATTACCATAGATTAGACACCACCGCCTCATCGGGAACGACCGCCTCCAGGTAATCCGTAACGCCATCAGCGTCCTCGCCACTGACCCCCTCCACGCGATTCGACCCAAGAACCCTCGATACCGACTCGATCACGGACTCCGGATCCGTCCCCGTCAGCAAAACAACTCCCACGTCACCGGTTATCGACTCCAATACGATACTCGAAGACGAGAACTCCACACCCAACAACTCGTCCACACGATCCTCCAGGAACTGGAGGACTAGGTCCATCACGTACACAGCGTCAGGAGGTACCTCACCGTAAACACCGAGCGCAAACCCATTCTCAGGGATCGCCCTAACTAAGAACATCTCGGACACCCACCGATTTTGTCTAGCCGCTTTACCATCCGGAATGTATAAATATTAACCAACATAGGGCTGTGGTATGGAGCGTGGAACCGGGTCGGTAAATCGATGGATCGCATCGACCTGATCGACACCGTCCTAAGTAGGAACCTCTACGCGTTTAGTGACGACCTCAAGAGACTTAAAGACTACTTGAAAATAAGGTCTAATATGCTATCTGAAACGGCAGGTTATATGAATAATCCAGAATTCTCATAATTATGGAAAGTTTGTAAAGTTGCTATACAGGACTTTAGATCAGTTACTTAAGGGAGCTCTGGACATCCCTAAGGATATGATAATTAAGATGGCCTCGGACGTGCTACTCAAAAGAGATAAAGATAAGAGCAATAAGTACAACTAGTGTGGACTTTGATGTCATGTATGAGTTTTTTCAATGGTCATCTCTAGATTTCTACTCGAGTTTTAACTGTCTCTGTATTCTTTCTATCTCTCCGATCGTCTCATTGTCAGCATTCCAGTAGCCTCGTTCGTGCGCTTCTAGTAGTCTTGAGGCTATCTCGCGCACGGCCGCTGGGTTCAGTTCTTCCATCCGTTCTCTCGTCTCGTCGTCTAGCAGATATTCTCTCGCTACTCCCTCCCATATCCAGTCTTCCACGGAGTCGGTTGTGGCGGCGAGTCCTATCAGGTTCTCCACACGTTTCGCTATCTCCCTGCACCCGTCGTATCCGTGTTTCAGCATGTGTTCTTTCCACTTCTCGTTGAGTAGTCTGGACGCCGTCCCGGATCTGATCACGGTCTTAAGGTCGTGGACTTCCGGTTCTTTGTTCGAGCACGAGTCGATCACGTACGTTTCCGCGTCTTCGGCGGTGGCCGTTAGTCCGCCTAGAAACTCGTAGTAGTGGTCCAGGTCGATGATGTCGTAGGGTCTGTGCGACCTGACCTGTACTGTGGCGTCCTGTCGGCTCGTCACCG
The DNA here is from genome assembly GCF_002201895.1 of Methanopyrus sp. SNP6. NCBI lineage: Archaea > Methanobacteriati > Methanobacteriota > Methanopyri > Methanopyrales > Methanopyraceae > Methanopyrus > Methanopyrus sp. SNP6. The sequence continues at coordinate 4,193 of NZ_CP019436.1, forward strand.
TCTCGAACAGTTCCCGACATTCTTCGCCGTGAACTCCCTCACCGTACGCGTAACCCATGTCGTTGAGGTACGCGTCGATGAACTCCGATTCGTCGTCCCATTGGGACGATTCCACCTTCGACCGCATGTTGTCCGCCGCGTACAGGTCGGGTCTCGGACCGAATATTCGGGATTCGGGTCGTTCGTGCCCTTCTTCCCGGAGTTCCCTTACGTTCTTCTTCACAGGGTTGATCTCCTCCGGTTCGTCGAGCTCCGCTACCTTGCGCACGGCCCGGTCGATCAGTTCGACGATGTTCGGGAAGGTGTCTCTGAAGATGCCGCACACCGTCACGACGACGTCCACTCGTGGTCGTCCCAGTTCCTCAGCCGGTATCGGTTCGACGTCGATCACGTTACCCGCGTCGTCCCTAACCGGCTTGACTCCGAGCAGCTCGAGGATCATGGCGACGGTCTCTCCACCGGTCTGCATCGTCTCGAAGGCCCATAGGACGATACCAACGGTCCTCGGGTATTCACCGTGCTCTTCGAGGTGGCGTTCTAGGAGTTCTTCGACGGCTTTCCTGGCCCGTTTCTCCGCCTCCGGCGTGGGTATCCTCCTAGGGTTCAGTGACGTCAGGTTGCGACCCGTCGGCACGACTTCGGGGTTCCGTTCTATCTCGCCTCCCGGTGACGGTTCTAGGTACTCGCCTCGGAGCGCCTTTAGGAGTGATTCCTGTTCGCGGCGGTACGATTCCACTAGTCCGTCTACGAGTTCCCGGGCGGAGTCCGGGTTGTTGAAGGCGTTCGATAGCTCGTCCTCGCCTTTTTCGAGGTATTTCAGTACGGTATCGACGGCTCTCTCGCGGTCCGCCTTCAGAGCGTCTCTCGATTCCGCGTAACTCACTACGGTTTCCGCGATCAGTTCTGGGTCGGGGTTCGCTCCGATTACGTGTAATCCGCACGGGATACGGTCTCTGATGGCCCTCCGGATCATCGATTCTACCGCACCGACGTACGCGTCGTCGTCTTCGATTTCAATGTCGATTCCCGCCGCTTCAACGATTTCTCGGAGTTCTTCGACGTCCTCTCGACCTTCGCGGACAGCCTCGCACAGTCGCAGTAGTTCTCGGTATCCATCGAGCTCCGGGTCGGCGAGCGGTGGGTGCAGATGGGAGACGGTGTACGCGTACGTCCTGTGTTTGGCGATCGCGGCCTCCGACGGGTTGTTTACGTTGTATAGGTAGACATGTGGGATCGGTGTTATGAGGAGGTCTGGGAAGCACGAGCGTGATAGTGCCTTCTCTTTACCTGGTAGGAACTCCAGGGTCCCGTGCGTGCCGAAATGTAGTATTACGTCGGCGCCCCACTCCCGTCTTAGCCACTCGTAGAAGCAGGCGTAGTAGTGTGTCGGTGGAGTGTCGTCGTGGTACGATTCTTCGGATTCGTGCAATCCCCTGGTGGGTTGGAACCCGACGAACACGTCCCCGAGATCGAGACCGAAGATTCGGAACGACCCGTCGACGAGTAGCGGGTCGTCTTCCGGGTCGCCCCACGCTTCGAGTATACGTTCTCTGGACTCATCCGGTAGTTCTCCTAGCCATTCCAGGTAACGGTCTACCGGGACCTCGTCGGCCGCCGGCACGTCTTCCGGTCGTTTATGCTTCAAGTCTGGGTTGCCGAGTCGTCGGAGCGTGTCGTCGGTGACTTTGTCCAGGTCGACTTTCAGACTCATTTCGTCCTCCAAGAGCTCTAACACGTTACGTAGGCTCGAGAACGTGTCAAGGTACGCCGCTTCACCTACGTTCTCTTCGCCGGGTGGGTAGTTGAACAGGATGATCGCGATTTTCCTCGGGCCATGACGTCGCAGCTCGATCCATTTGTACACGAGCTCCGCCGCGCGTTCGATGTTCTCTGGTATCGGTTCCATGGCGTGCAATGGGACGTTCCCGAATCTGCCCACTTCCGACTGGCAGGCTACGGGCGGTAGGAAGATCGCGGAGTCGAGTTCCGGGAGTGACACGTTGATGATCAGGCTCAGCGGGTCCATCCCGAACTCGCTCTCTTCCCACTCTTCCCGGTCCATGTACCAGAGTTGAGGAGCTACGAAGTACAGGGTATTCCAGTCCCTGAGTAACTCCACCCCACGCTCGACCTCGCCACCCATCGGACCGCCGACGATCCTGAAACAGGTTAGTGCCACCACCGAGTCAGGGCGCTCGTCGGCGAAGAACCGGGTCAGGGATCCGTACGCGTCTACCGAGCAGTAGCAACCCACCGCGCCGATGCTCTCTTCCCGTAATGCCTCTATGACCGCGTCTACGTGTTCCGTGTTCCCGTTCGTGTAGAAGAACTTGTAGAACGTGACCGGCACGAGAGTCCCGTACTCTTCGCGGAGTTCTCTCAGGTAATCCGCGTCGACGATACCGTCCTTCGGATCGTACAGGGCGCGACTAGGTACCTCCTTCGGTGGATCGGGTTCACGGACGTCAGCGTCTGCTAGCTCCCTCGCGAGGTACAGGAGCATGTTTTCAGCGTTATCGGGCCCGCCGTAATCCCAGTATCGGAACGCCCTCATCGCGATCTTCAACCTCCTGAGCGGTCCGAACCATCCCATTTTCTCCGCGAACTTGGCCCCACGTTCCAACGCCTCGTCCATTCGGACTCCGGACAGGTTGTCCTTACGACGCTCCATCGTTCGGCGGAAGAGTCGGAAGAGTCGGCTCTTCTCGATCCCGAGGCTCTTGAACGACGCTCGTATGACCTCGAAGCAGGAGTTAACGGCAACGAACGGGGTCTCTTGCCCTATCCCGTCCAGGTCGGCGGCCTTAGCGATGGCGGAGTCCATGACGTTCAAGACGGCGAAGTCCGCCTTCCTCGCGGCCCTCTCGAACTCGCTAGGTCGCTCGCGTAGGTCCCACATGTAAAACATCTCGACGTCAATTTCACCCTTGAGCCGTTCCGCCGCCTTCGCGACGCTGAGCGAGTACGGCTGGTGACCAACTACTACGACCGCCTTGACCACCCCCCCCCGGCGGTGTGAGTTCCTCAGGGTATTTAGTACTACCTCACACTGACTATTGGAGATGTACGATAAAGGGGACGTCACGGTGGCCCTGGAGCGGCTCTTATCGTTCCGTGATGTATTTCAAGGTTCAACCCACTCCCAGGGAACGCTCCGAGAGCGCCGAACTCCGTCGGGGGTGGTGTATGTGGTCATTCCGGTGGGAGGTGAGATCGCGTTGGTCGCGATATCCTTGTCCATCGTGGCGATCGTGCCGACGATCGTGGCTGCCTTGGTCGGTGATTTGTTCGGTAAGATAATGGGATACTTAACCATGTTCTTCCTCGTAATGATAGTCGCACCCCTTACTTACCTCAAAGTGAAGAGCTTCGGATTCTGGGAGTTGCTAACGCTGGATCTCACGGCATCGAGTTGCTCCCTCGCGATCCTAAGGATATCGACCTCCGGGCTCGGGTTCGACGTCGGGTCCATCGTGGCGATTTCGAATTTATCGTTCGGTGTCGCGCTCCTGGTCGCCGCGATCATGGGTGGATGGAAATCGTTCAAGGCCGCACTCCACTCGAAGATATGGTTCCGTCTGATGATGATCTCCGGGATCGGGTCGGTCATGGCGTACTGGTCGTACCTCGCTATCTTGGACTTTATAGATTGGCTACACGGTAGGAAAGCGGATCCGAGGGACTTAGAGGCTGCAGAGGCCCTCCTCCGGGGTGTTCGTGATTGCGAGAGACTGCTGAAAGAGGTTTCTGGGTAGGGGGCGGGTTCCTCTACCTGGCCTCCAAGATATCGTCCGATCGAAACGGTAAGTCGAAGGCCTACGCGTTGGCCACTTTTGGTTCATCGTTACAGACCATTTCCGTGGGGATCGCGTCCGCGCTGGGCGGGAGGGTCGAAGAGAGTCACGTAGGGGGTCACAGGACGTGCCGTCCAGTCTTTCGATATCGACCCCCCGTTCGACCGAGAAACGTACTTGCTAGGTCTGAGAATGGTTCATAATAACGTTCATGGTGCTTATAGTGCCATGTACCGAGCTCTCTCCGATGATTCAAGGAACGCGTTCGCTGCGCTTCAAAGGATGCTTGAGGAAGATCCCAACGTGTTCTCAGGTGTCGTTAACTACCTACACAAAGAGATCAAGAGACAGGCTGAGAGGTCTCCAGCTCTATCGGAGTTCGTCCGCGAGACTACCGGAGACGTGACTCTCAAACAACCAGAGTCCGACACTACCACTGTGGACGTTTTCCAACGAGCGTTGAGTTGGCTGCGAGGGGAAGACGAAGAAGGGGAAACTATGTCACACGTGGGTACGGCCACCCCGAGTTCACGATCTTACTCAGATGGACCTTCGACCCGTAGTCGAAAGACGATACCCAGGGCGCAGGGTCGGACCGTTACCAACCGTAAGCTCGAGTACCCACGTCAGCGTCGAACGTCGAGGACGCCCGAAGCTTTCAACGGTCCGGACAGTTCGGAACGATCCTTCGATCTCGTGGCCGCCTTCTGGGAGATGATAAGGGGATTGCACGAAGGGCTGTTCTCCTGGAGTTCAGGGCACCGCAGGTACGGTCGAGACGATGACAGGTCTTCTAGGTAGTCCCGTTCTGGGGTGTGCTGTTGCTAGAACTACTGGTTCTCACCTATCTAATCACGTTGTGCGAGGACCACCGCCTATTCGACCTTCTACTGGATTATTCGGGCGCGTCGGATGCTAAAGTCTACGGGATAAGGTCGGCGAAAAGGTTGGCCGAGGAAGCCAGCAACAAGTTGTCTAGAATAGGTAAGATGTTAAAATCTCGGGAGATACGCAAACGTCCCGAGTACGGGAAGCTTGTGCCCGTGTACTGGAAGGTTTCGCGGTACCACCGTACGGTTCTCAGCTTGGGCATGCTACTGCTCCTGTCGTTCTTAGTGCTGGCCTCAGCGATGATGATATCCTCATCACTTTTCGGTAAGGAAAGTACGGTGACACGCACTCTAGCTGTGGCGACATTGTGTATAGCGCTATCGTCGTTGTTCTGCACCATCGCGGACGTCGCAGTGATAAAATTCGCGGACGCTATCCTGCGCGGAGAAGGAACCCACAAAGCTGTTGAGGATTTTCGACAGTCGATGCTCGAGCTTTCGATCGTTGTAACGGCTTACATAGGGTTCGTGGTTGGTGTGATGATATACTCGGCGTACCTTGTGAAAGTGGAGGGGCGTGATTTAGTAACGATGGCGCCAGCACTCACTTCGATTAATAATAGGATTGTACTTGATATCTTTAGGATTCCAATTAACTGGGTGAGACTTGGAACCGTTTCCGACCGACATCCCTCCTAGGTGCTGTTACCCTTAGGATGTGGACCTGCCGGATAATGGTGTGATTCCGTTGAATTCCATAGATTTGGTGGCTGTAGGGGTAGCGTCGGGTGTCGGTGGCGGACTAGCACCCGGCCCCCTGCAGGCGTTGATAGTCGCTGAAACGCTTAAAAACGGTCTCAAGGCCGGGCTTTCCGCCGCCGTGGTTCCGGTAATCACTGACATTCCACTCATAGTGATTGCTAGTATGATAGCGACTCGCCTTCCGGATCTAGTGCTCAAGCTCCTAGGAATGGTTGGATCTGCCGTCCTGGCTTATATGGGCTTGTCTATGATCGTAGGTGCAGGTTCCGTGGAAAGTGTCGAATCCGAGAACACCGTTCACACTCACACTCTCCGACGTGCTGTCGTTGTCAACCTGCTGAACCCTCACCCCTACGTGTTCTGGTTTACCGTTGGAAGTTCCGTGATGGGATCGGCACGTTCGACCTGGAGTTCGATGATGTTCCCGCTGGGTTTCTTCCTAGGGATAGTGAGCGTACAGACCATCATATCACTGGCCGTCCACTGGACGTCATCCATCTCTCCAATGGAACGATCCGTCGCCCGGAGGTTGTCTGGTATCTTACTAATAGGGGCCGCAGCCTACCTCGCCTATACTTCCGTTAAGTGAAGTAGTCCCGACTCCCACATTTTCTCCAACGGCGCGATGTGTCCCTTCACCCGTACGGATTTCGACTTAGGGTGGTCCGTACTCTCCGAAGCGTCGGGCTGTCGGTACTCTCGAAGTAGAGAGATAGTAGCGGCGGTGGTAACTAGGGACCTCACCGACCGTCGAGAAGTTCACGTGATCGGGATCAGTACCGGGGTTAATCCTCATCCAGCTCGGACGTCCGCCACCTTCATCACTTCCCGGATGCGGTCAACTCAAAGATGGGCGAGCCCGCATTCCCGTTCTGGGTCGGTGATCCAAGTGGCGTAATATAACTAACCTTACCATGAGATCCTCGACTTGGCGTATAGTGATGGTACTCTCGTGAACACTGTCGTGGGATGAGGAAGCGGGAGATCGCCGAGTCGATGATGTCACCCAGGGGCACCGACCTACTTGGTCGTCTGGCGTTTCGCGCAGCTACTCCTCACTCAGTTTAATTAACTTTACGAAAATCAATGTCGAGAGTTTCTAACAGTCTGACCCGACACCGCCGGAGGTCTCCGCGAGTACGCTTTAAACGGGATGACCTGTCCCAGCCGGGGGCAGTGAAGTTGGCCGAGCGTCCCGAGAAGCTCCAGTGGAAGGAGTGGGAAGAAGCGGGCCTCTTCGAGGCGGACCCGGACGACCGTGAGTCGGTTTACATCACGGTCGCGTACCCGTACCCGTCCGGTTCGATGCACGTGGGTCACGCGCGGACGTATCTAGTCCCGGACATCTACGCTAGGTTCAAGCGGATGCAGGGCTATAACGTCCTGTTCCCGATGGCCTTCCACGTGACGGGTACTCCCGTGGTCGGCATCGCGGAACGGATCAAGGAGGGAGACGAGGACACGATAAGGCTTTACCGCGACCTTTACGGGGTCCCTGAGGAAGAGCTCGAGGAGTTCACGAAACCTGAAGCGATCGTGGAGTACTTCGCGCGCGAGTACGAGGAGAACATGAAACGCATGGGTTACTCGATCGACTGGCGTCGGAAGTTCACGACGGTTGATCCTGAGTACCGATCGTTCATCACATGGCAGTACCTGAGACTCAAGGAGAAGGGACTCGTCGACAAAGGCGAGCACCCGGTCCGGTACTGCCCGTACTGCGAGAATCCGGTGGGTGACCATGACCTCCTGGAAGGTGAGGACGCGACGATCGAGGAGCTCACCCTCGTGAAGTTCCCGGTAGACGGTGACGACATGATACTCGTAGCAGCCACGTTCCGCCCGGAGACGCTGTACGGAGCGACGAACGTGTGGGTGAAACCGGACGAGGAGTATCTGATCGTGGAGGTAGACGGCGAGCGGTGGGTGGTTTCGGAGGAAGCTTACCGGAATCTCAAGCACCAGAAGGTCGGTGTCGAGAAGGTGGGTAAGGTGCGGGGTGAGGAGCTGATCGGTGAGAAGGTCGTGAACCCGATCACGGGGGAGGCGCTGCCGGTCCTGCCGGCGGAGTTCATCGACCCGAAGTTCGGAACTGGTGTTGTTTACTCGGTGCCCGCGCATGCTCCGGCGGACGCGGCCGCGCTCGAAGACTTGAGGGGGGACCCGTCGGTACTCGAGGAGTACGGCGTGGACCCGTCGGTCGTGGAGGAGCTCGAACCGGTACAAGTCATCGAAGTGGAAGGGTACGGGGAGTTCCCGGCGTACGAAGCGTTGGAAGAGTACGGGATCGAGTCGCAAACGGACCCGGAGCTCGAGAAAGCGACCCAAGAAGTCTACCGGGCGGAGTTGCATAAGGGTGTGATGGTCGTCGACGAGTTCGAGGGCACGTCGGTGCGGGAAGCGCGGGAGCGGATTAAATCGCGCCTCATCGATGCGGGCGAAGCGGACGTCATGTACGACTTCTCGGAAAAGCCGGTGATCTGTCGATGCGGTACCGAGTGCGTGGTCAAGATCCTGGAGGACCAGTGGTTCCTGAAGTACTCAGACGGAGAGTGGAAGGAGAGAGCTGAAGAGTTACTCGAACGCATGGAGATAATCCCGAAGGAGGTGCGCACGAACTTCGAGGATACGATAGAATGGCTAGACGACTGGGCGTGCGCGCGTAGGGTCGGTTTGGGTACCCCGTTACCGTGGGACCAGGACTGGATCGTCGAGCCGCTGAGCGACTCAACGGTGTACATGTCGTACTACACGATCGCGCACCGACTGAAGGGCAAGGGCGAGCTACCACCTGAGGTGTTCGACTACGTCTTCCTTGGCGAAGGCGATCCGGAGAGGATCGCCGAGGAGACCGGGCTGGACCCGGAGGAGCTCGAGGCGATGCGCGAGGAGTTCGAGTATTGGTACCCGCTGGACTGGCGGCTGTCGGCTAAGGATCTGGTTACGAACCACCTGACGTTCTTCATCTTCCACCACGCGGCACTGTTCCCGGAGGACAAGTGGCCGAAGGGTATTGTCGTGTTCGGCATGGGACTTCTCGAAGGTCAGAAGATGAGCTCGTCCAAGGGTAACGTGGTCCTACTGTCCGAGGCGCTCGACGAGTACGGTCCGGACGTGGTGCGACTGTTCCTCGCGACCTCGGCGGAGCCCTGGCAGGACTTCGACTGGAGGGACGAGCACGTCCGTGGCGTCCAGCGGCATCTGGAGCGGTTCGAGACCCTGATTCGAGACCACGCCGACGAGTCGTTGGACGGTAAGGACGCGGTAGACAGGTGGCTCCTGCATGAGTTCCGTGAGATCATCGAGGAAACTACGGAGGCCCTCGAGGGGTTCCAGATCCGGCGGGCGTACAACCGGGCTTTTTACGGGGTCATGAAGCTACTCCGTGAGTACGAGACCATGAAGGGACACGTGAAGATACTGGGTGAGATCACCGAGGATTGGTTGAAGCTCCTCCATCCGGTAATTCCATTCGCGACCGACCGTTTATGGCGTGAGGTACTGGGTGAGGACTCGTTCCTGATGGAAGAGAGGTGGCCCGACCCGTCGAAGTACCCGGAGGAACCCGAGCTCTCCGTCGCTAAGGAAGTCCTCGACCGGCTGATCGAGGACGTCCGAGACGTGGAGAAGGTAATCGGTGCGGAACCCGGGTACACGCTGCACGTGTACCTGGCGCCGGAGTGGCAGTGGCGGGCGCTGGAGTTGGTCGCGGAGGGTAAGGAGTTCGGGGAGGTCATGTCGGAGTTGATGAAAGACGAGGGGCTGAGGAATAAAGGGGACGAAGTTGCTAAGGTCGTGCGGGAGTTGGTGAAAGAGGATCTACCGGAAGGTGTCGACGCGGGCGCGCTCAGGGAGGCCCTCGCCGAGTTTCTGGAGGACGCGGGACGGGTCCTCACGAACAAGACGGGTGCTTCGGAGGTGGTGGTCCACACGGACCCGGAGGAGGCACCGGGACCGACGGATAGGAAAGCAGGGGCTCGGCCGCTCAGGCCGGGCATCTGGCTGGAAGAATAACTCTGGTTCTACTTATTATAGTTCTTCCTATACAAATCCATCCACGCCCTCATCCTCACCGTCTTCCAGCCTCGCTCTCCAACCAGCTCGATAACGGCTTCCCGCGTCGCCTCGCCCGGCAGCACGACGAACCTCTCGACCGGTTCTCCCTCGAGTTCGGGTTCCTCCACGCCGTCGAGGAACGGCTCCATGTTCGAGTACGATACCTCTATTGCTTCTTCATCGAGTGTCTTCAGCAACCCGCCAATTCCGCCTTCCTCGATAAGGGCCGCGAGTGTCGCGAGGACCATCATAGCCTGTCGGTCGATCATTTTCTGCGGTGCTCCGAGTTCCCTCACCGCACAGAACTCTTTTAGCGCCTCGATCACGCGCCTCAACAGGACGACGCTGAGGTCACCGATCACCGATACCAGCTCCACGTGCGGTAGCTCGAATACTTCCTTGCCCGTGGAGGACAACACCTCTTTGACTAACTCCGCCTGCTCTTCCGTGGCGAGGACGGTCCCGTTGCCCGTACCCCGCGCGGTGATGTAAGCACGATGGTTCTCGGTGCCTGGGATACCCGCCGGGTGCGCGAGTGTCACGCCAACGGCCTCGGGTACTTCCATTCCTGCCTCGTATAGGCTCTCCTGGATTTCGAAAGCGGAAGACGTACAGGTAGGACAGACGACAGCCCCTTCCTCCAGATGTGGTGCCATCTCGCGGACGATGCCACCGGTAGCGCCGAACGGTGTGAACAGTACGACCATCTCTGCCCCTTCGACGGCCTGAGCGTCGTCCTCGGTCAACTCGACACCGGCGTCGACGACCCGGTCCACGTGCTCGGGGTCCTGTTCACTCAGGTTCGGATCAGCTAGTACGACGTCGTGACCTGCCTCCGCGAACTCAATCGCCATAGCCGCACCGCCGAAGGGTGGCTCCCCACCCAGCTTCTCGGCGGCGCCGATCCTCTCGTACAGGCGCTGGTTGCCGAAACCGAGGACGGCCACGGTGGCCAAGTGCTGCCCCTCTAATCACGACCCCAGATAAGGTGATAAATGCTACGGTTTGGAAACGCCCTTCGTCAAAATTGGGGTCGGGGGTCACAGTCGGTCCCGCACGAGTTCGGAGAGCGGGTCGCCACGCATGAATTCGGCTAGGCCCTTACCCAGCTCCGGGTCCCGATCAGCCAGCTCGGCCAGCTCTTCGGAAGAAAGCAATCTTACCTCACCTTCGGAAGACCGTGCTAGGTCCTTCCCGAAACCGTGGGACAGGAGCGTCTGGCGGTCGGCTCCCTCCAGGCGCCTCAAGAGGTCCTCGGGACGTACGAACTTGCGCTCGGCTCGAGTCGCTAACTTTCCGTCGTCTTCCACCCAGAACTTCCCGTGGGCGCGGACGAACCCGCGGACCCTGTCTTCCCGTACCCAACCAGCCGGACCCACGCGCCACTCGAGCACTGGCAGTCTTCCGTGCTCGAACTCCAACAGGACGTATCCATGTTCCTCCTCGGAATCCCGCATGACGTACCATCGACGCACCTCGAACCCCTCGTTCTCCAGCACCTTGCTAAGGCTCCTGGCCGTCTTCTCCAGCTGCGGCCAGTAAATATCTTCTACCTCGTCCGGCAGCCTAACCTCGATCGCGACGACGTGGGCGGGGTTCTTCTCGAACCAACCTCTGATCTCCTCTCCACTCGCGGGCTCGAGCTTCCTCTCCCGGAAGAATTCTGGTGACGGGTCATTCAGGAACGCCCTGGCCGCCAGAATGAAGCGAGTGAGCTGGCGCTTCGAGAGGGCCGCTGCCACGTTGCGTTGGGGATCCACGGGGTCTAGGACGATCAGTGCCGGGTCCTGATCCTCGAACTTCTCTCTAACCTCTCCGTAGTCTTCGTAAACTTCACCCACGAACCCCTCGAGGTCGATGACGAAACCTGGTCTCCAAGTCATCACGGCCTCTCGGAGTACCTCCTTGAAGGACCCGTAGTGGATCACGAGAAGCTCGCAGAGGTAGCCGGAAAATCCCTTAACGCGGGCCTCCGCACCGTACGCATCGATCGCCTTTACGAAAGCCTTGAGCAGTCTCGCCTCTGCTGTGTTCTCTAAGCGCTCCTTGACGTATCGGTTGTGGTGCGGCGTGCGATCGACCGGGGTGATTACCTCGCCCGGTTCGGTATCGTAGCACGGTACGACGTCGACTTCGAAGGTCCGACCTCGGTACTCGACCTCTCCTCCGATGTAAGGGTGATTCGCGTACTCCTCCAGTGCTTCTCCACCAAGTTCCTCGATGGCTTCGCGTCCCACCTCCAGTGTGATTTCAACGATCTCGTCCAGGTCGCGGTCCTTCGGAAACACGCAGAACACATCGATATCCGAGGCGCCCGGTAGCCAGGTGTCCCTGGCCACCGAACCGATCAGCTCGACCTCGGCGTCGGGGTCGCGCCCTTTCAGCCTATCCCTAACCTCGCTCAGGACCCTGCGTGCGAAGCCTTCCACCACCTCTCGCTCCTCTGGGTCCGGCGTGACCTTCCGTCTGACCTCGTCGAGGACCTCCTCGAGGCTCACCTAACCCAGCCCCACCGTGCTACTGTAGCGATTATCGGATCATCCTCTCGTGGTGTGACGACGGCGTCGCGCTCGGTATATCGGCTCAGATCTCGACCTCCTCGACCGTATGGTACTCGGGACCCTGAGGCCTGAGGATACTCTTCTTGAGCCGAATACGGTCGACCTCCACCTCACCTATTTCCACGTTCGAGAGCTCTCGGATGACCTCTACCAATCGGTCCTTGTTGCGTCCGCTTCTGACCCTGGCCACGGTCACGTGGGGCACGAAATCCTTACGCTCCCGTCGGAACCCCATTCGGCCTAGCTCCTGCTCGAGCACCGCGGCCATGGCTTTGGTCTCGTCGGATCCCTCCTCCACGCCGATCCACACCACGCGCACGTAGTTGGGGTTCGGGAACACCCCGATACCCTTCAGTCGCATGGTGAAGGGCTCGACGGTCTCGACAGCTTTCTTCATCGCGTTGACGACGTCGGTGACGCGCGACTCCGGGATGTCACCTAGGAACTTGAGTGTGAGGTGCACGTTCTCCGGCTCCACCAGCTTCAGGTCGGCTCCCGAGGCCTTCAACCGCTCCTGCACCTCGACGATCCGGTTCACTACCTCCTCTTCCTCTATATCGATCGAGATGAACGCCCTGAACCGCGACATACGTTCCATCCCCCGGCGAAGTTAATTACGGGTCCGTGGTGGTCTTCACCGAGGAGGCGACCGGGGGGCTTAGTATCCCCGCCGAATCCTGTGATCCGGTTCCGGACGCCAAGCTCGTCGAGTTAAAACCGTTGGGTTATCCCGTACGGGAGCCGGGGATGAGTAACGAGGTAATCGTGGATTCGCTCGAAGCTTTCAACGCGTACGCTCGTGAGCAGTGGTTAGGAGAGGTCGTGCGGGAAGGCACGATACTCTTCGACACCGGCGTCGTTCACAGTTACGCCTTCAAGGTCGTGCGCGTCGTGCCCTCCGGGGTGGGTCGGATAACATCTTCCACTAAGTTCGTTCTTCGTACCCGATTCGATGAGGACCGCATGGAGATACCGAACGTGACGCTCGACGACGTGGTGGGGCACGAGGAAGCCAAGCGTGCGTGCTCGCTCCTCGTCGAGTACCTCAAGAACTCGGAGGAGTTCCGGGACTGGGCCCCGAAGACCGTCCTCTTCTACGGGCCAACGGGTACCGGTAAGACCCGTACGGCGAGAGCCGTGGCCGGGGAGGCGAAAGTTCCGCTCCTCCACATGAACGCTGCCGAGATCCTCGGCAAGTACGTAGGTGAGGCTAGCGAGAGGATCCGGAGGGCCTTCGCGCGGGCCCGTAGGGCGGCACCCTGCGTGTTCTTCCTCGACGAGATCGACGCGTTGGCGCTCGACCGACGGTACCAGGAGCTCCGGGGCGACGTGGTGGAGAGCGTGAACGCGCTGCTCACGAACCTCGACCGGCTCAAGAACGTGGACGAGGATGTCGTGTTCATTGCGGCCACCAACCAGCCCGACATGTTGGATCCCGCGGTGAGGAACCGGTTCGAGTACGAGATCGAGTTCACACTACCGGACAAGCGCGAGCGAGAGGAGCTGGTCCGTTACTACGCGAAGAAGCTACCTATACCGCTCGAAGTCGATCCCGCGTACATCGCGGCCCGTACAGGAGGGATGTCGCACAGGGAGATCAAGGAGAGGGTGCTCAAACGCGCGCTCCTCGAGGCGTTACGTGAAGGAGCAGAGAGAATCGAACGGAAGCACGTCCAGAAGGTCCTGAATCAGGAACGGGAGCGCAGGGCGGTCCGCATATACCACAGGTAGTAGCCCGCCGCGTGGCGGGCCCTTCCCCGCCGGGTCCCCATACCTACGGGGTTCCCCGGCGGGGTCACGGGTAATCCTCCACTTCTTCCACGTTCCCACGGATTTTCACGCCCGAACCCTCCTCGACGCGGCCGATCCGTCGGTACCAGACATCGCGTCGCTCGAACGCATCTTCCAGGTCCTCGGCGCGTTCCTCCGGCACCGCGACCATTAGCCCCCCAGCCGTCTCCGCTGACTCACCCCGCTCCAGACCGTACCCGAGCGCCCGGGAGAGTTTCGTCGTCCCCGGGATCACCGGCAGTCGCTCGATGACTACACGGACACCGCTAGCCTCCGCCATCTCACCCGCGTGTCCCCTAAGCCCAAATCCTGTGACGTCCGTCATCGCGTGAACCCCGACCTCGAGCGCTGCCTCCGCCGCGTCCCTAAGGGGCTCCGTCATTACCTCAACGGCCAAGTCTACGACTTCCTCCAGCTCGGAGTCCGTCAGGAACTGCCTTCGGACGTCCTCGGGCATCCTCAAGGCGGCCATCGCCGGCTGCGTACCGAGCGGTTTCGTGAGGTACAGAACGTCCCCGGGCTCGGCCCCACCGACCGTTACGTACTGCTCGGCGAACCCGGTGACGCAGCCGCCGAGGATGGGCCACGGGTTCATGATCGTATGTCCGCCGACGACCGGAGCGTCCACTTCACGACACTGGTCCGCGAATCCCTGCAACATCTCGCGCGCGTCTTCCTCCGTGAGCTCCCTGTTGAACCCCGAGACCACCAGTACCGAGAGCACCTCGGTGGCTCCCATCGCGAAGACGTCGTTGATGGAGTTGTTCGCGGCGATTCGTCCTTGGATGTACGGGTCCGGGTGTATCGGGGTGAAGAAGTCCACAGACTGAATCAAGTAGCCCCCGTCCACGCGGATCACCGCGGCGTCGTCGCCGACACCGACCTCCACGCGCTCGCCTTTCTCCGGTAGCTCGACACCCTCTATCAGGTCTTCTAGGTCTCCTTGTGGAAGTTTACAGGCTCATCCGTGAAGATCCACCATCTCAACGAGGCTCTTCTTCCTGCCCATGTTTCGGATATCCCCCGTCTCACCCGATAGGCGGCGCGACTTAAGACGTGCCCGGGGGTCGCGCCGATGGCTATGAAGTGCGTCGATACCGTACCGAATGGGAAACGACAGTAGGACCGAGTGCCGATGAGGAGGATGGGTTGAAGCCAGGCAGAACTAGCCGCTGAAGATCCCAGTCGGAATTCTTCAGGGTAAGACCGAGAGGTCCTCCTCGTAAACGTGCGCGTTGGCGGCGTACACCGTCAACGTCGTAGGCTTCAGTCCAGCCCGCTCCGCCACGTGCTCCTGGAACCTCCTCAAGGCGATCATGTTAGCGACCAGAGCTTTCCCTACGTCCCACGAGCGGTAGAACGCGTGGAGCTCGAGACCATGATCACCGTCGGACTGCAGCTGGAGTGCGGTGAGGCAAGGTACCTCCTCCTCGTCGAGATCCCGGCGTGGATCCCAAGTTACGGCGACGGCGCGTCGGGTGTTTCGGGACGTGCTCAATCGTTCCGAGATCTTTTCGACCTGATCTAGGCCGAAATACCGCCTGAGCCGATTACCGTAAGTGTATTCGAAACCCCGCGGTTCGGGGTCGAGCAGCTGATCCTCGTACGCCCGCACGGAGTGCTCGTCGAGCGGATAATCGTCCGGGATATCGAAGGATTCCGGTCCGGAAGGCTCGAGGTGTGCTATTAAGCCGCGTACTTCCTTGACAGGACCCCGCTCCCTCTTCACCTTCTCACCGTGGATCTTGATACCGGTGACAGCCTGCCGCCACACCTGCTCCAGAGTACGCCCGCGTACGACCAACGGTCTGTCTTTGCCTAGCACGTCGGTACCCCGGTCGGACGCTGGGGCGGTCAGTTAAATGAACGGTCAGCGCCGCGTCATACCCGGACTGGAACTCGCGCTTCAGAGGGAGAGAGGCTACTCACCGCGCAGCTGCATCTTTTCCTCCTCCGGGATTTCCGAGATCTCAAGCCCCCGCATTGCAACCTCGTCGCCAAGGTTCTTCGACACCTCCGCTACGACCTCCGGATCATCGTAGTATGCCGTCGCTTCGACGATGGCTTCTGCCATCTCCCGCGGTCTGTCCGACTTGAAGATGCCCGATCCCACGAAGATCCCGTCAGCACCGAGCTGCATCATCAGGGCGGCGTCGGCCGGCGTCGCGATACCACCAGCGGCGAAGTTCACCACCGGCAGCCTGCCCAAGCTCGCGACCTCCGCGACGAGATCGAACGGTACCCCGTACTCTTTCGCCTTTCCGTAGAGTTCTTCCTTGTCCAGTCGGGTTAGCTCCGAGATCTCGCGCCTGATGATCCTCATGTGCCTGACGGCCTCGGCCACGTTACCCGTACCCGCCTCGCCTTTCGTTCGGATCATCGCGGCGCCCTCGGCGATCCTACGTAACGCCTCACCCAGGTTCCTCGCACCGCAGACGAACGGCACCTCGAACTCCCACTTGTTAATATGGTGCTCCTCGTCCGCCGGCGTGAGGACTTCCGACTCGTCGATCATGTCAACGCCGATCGCTTCCAGAACCTGCGCCTCGGCGACGTGTCCGATCCTGCACTTAGCCATCACGGGGATGGTCACGTGGTCCATTATTTCCTCGATCTTGGCGGGGTCGCACATGCGGGCGACGCCACCCGCAGCTCGGATGTCCGCGGGAACTTTCTCCAACACCATCACAGCGACCGCGCCGGCATCTTCCGCGATCTGAGCCTGTTCGACGTTAGTCACATCCATTACGACGCCTCCCTTCAGCATGCGTGCAAACCCGGTTTTCACACGCCACGTACCGGTCTTCATCCGAATCCCCCCGATTAACCTGCTGTGAGCATTTATATAGCACCGTTACGGGTGCTGAGGGGGGTCCTGATGATTTCGGAAGGTAACGACGATGACAGTCGGAAGGTCAAGATAGCCGTGATCGGACCGGAGGACGCTGGCAAGACTACCGTGGTCCGGCAGTTATCCGACAAGTTCACTACGGTATCGCCCCGTGGAAAGACCGTAGGGATCGACTTCGGGAAGTGCAAGTACTACGAGGACGTATACATGTTTGGCGTCCCAGGGCACCTTAGATTCAAGTTCGTGATGCGTCTCGGGGCGCGGAACGCCGACGGCATGATCTTGGTGATAGACTCGGCCGACCCGCGTATAGACACGGCGGTCAAAATATACAACGTTGTGAAGGGTGTCGTGAAAAACCCACACCGCGTCGTGGTATTCGCGAACAAGCAGGACCTCCACGACGCCCTGTCGCCTGAGCAAGTCGAAGAACTCGTCGAGAGGGCACTTGGTATCTCTCCACCCGTGATCGGAACCGTTGCGATTAAAGGGAAGGGGTTACGGGAAGGCCTTGACATCCTGCTATTCCAGTCCAACACCTACGATGAAACTATCGAGATCAACGGGATTCGCTAACCCCTTGCAGGGGTTCCGACGTTGCCCGTCTCAGTCAAGAACAGAGCCACCATCGCCCAACTGATGTTATCTTATGGGATCACGGTATGTGTAGACGAGGATGTCCTTCGGGCCATCAACGAGATGACGTTCGGGCAACTGCCTATGGTACTGGATGAGTCCGTCGACGTTCCCTTAGAGTATGAGGAGAACATCATGGACGCAGAAGTGGCGTCACTGTTGAAGTTCGGTGAGGATGTTGTATCCTCACTCCTCGACATGATCGTGGTCGTGAGGGTGAACGCTGTTAACGGTGTTGAAGGTACCGGCACACCGTGGGAGCTGTTAAACACCATCCTGCTAGCCGACAACCCGGGAAAGGTAAAGTTGAGCAGTTCTCACTTTTCCATTTTCGCTATCGACGAGAGACGGATCGTATACACATCGAGCAGCGGGAGACGTCGGATACCGTACACTGACCTCACCTACATGAGAGACATATCGGAATGGGTGAATGCGCGCGACATCACATCCCCTAATTACGCGTATATATATGACGAGAGTGCACTCAACATTACGAAAGACGTGCTAAAGAAAAGACACAGAGCAAGTATCAAAGGATTATCAGAGCTACTTAATAGACCTAAACACTGGGTGCGAATCGACACTACTATCACGGAAAAAAAGGACGGTATACTGATTAGAGATAGACTTCTTGATTGGATGGAACCGTTAGAATTTACTAAGATAACAGTAAGATGTGATGTGGATGAGCCTGCTATCGAGGCGATTACTGGCGAGTCAAAAGTGAACAAAGTGTATGCACTCAGGGTATTTAGAGAGATCAAACCCGGATTCAAAACGTATCGTGAACTTGTGGAGCGGGTTCAGTTACCGGATTCTATAGTGAAGTCAACTTTAGCACTGTTCACAAGGTTCAGCTTCCTTATGTATTCATTCAAGTACACTCCTCCGATAATTTAGCTCCGAGGGGGAACGTGAAATGACTTCTGAGGTATTCACTGGGAAGTGTACTCAAGTAATACTCAAAGTACCTGTGTATAGGAGTGCAGGTGTGGAATACAAACCGTCACTGTACGTGATTCCGATGTGTTTTCAGGGCGATCTGATAGCGGGAGAGCTGGCCGTCGCCACCCTACTTTTCGTAATAATCGTAGGCTCTCTCTCGTTGATCTCCCTCCGGAACGCCATTCACGCCAGGGATAAGGGACGGGTCGTACTCCACATCGGGATGCTGACGTTCCTGGCGTCGTTCACGTACGCCGCGTTCCGAATGGTCCAGTCGTCCCTTTTCGTGCCAGCGGGACCACCGTCACCAAAGGCGGTCGCAGTACCCCCGACGATCGTGGGCGGCAGCGAGATCAACATGGTTTTCGTGGCGTCGTTGATCGGCCTCGGTTTGGTCGTGGTCGGGGCTATCGCGTCGATGACACGGCGCATTCGCGTGTAGTTCCCTCCCCCTCGCCCATCGTTAAGACTGACGTAACGTTAGGAGGGATGCCAATGACGAAGGTTTACTTCGTCGGCGCCGGTCCGGGCGACCCCGAGCTGATGACGTTGAAGGGTTTACGGGTGCTCCGACGTGCTGACCTCGTGATATACCCCGGTTCGCTAATTCCCCGTGAGTCCGTGGAAGAGTGGTGCCCGAACGCCGAGCTCGTTGACAGCCACGGCAAGACACTGGAGGAGCTGGTGGAGACTATGGTCGAAGCCGTGGAGGACGACCGTACCGTGGTACGGCTGGTTTCTGGGGACCCGTTCATCTACAGCTCACTGTACGAACAAGTCCTCGAACTCAGACGACGGGGAGTGAATTACGAGGTGATCCCCGGCGTGAGCTCCGTCAACGCCGCCGCGGCGGCGCTAGGCGAGGAGTTGACGAAACCTGGGATCAGCCAGACGGTGATACTCACCCGCCCGGCTGGGAGGACCGGGAAACCCGAAGGTGAGTCACTCTCAGAGCTCGCGAAGCACGGTTGCACGATGGTGATCTTCCTAGGAGCCGCTTACCTGGAGCGCATCGTGAAGTCGCTGCTCGAAGGCGAGTACGACGAAGATACTCCAGCTGCCGTCGTGTATAAGGCGTCCACACCCGAGGAGAAGGTGATCCTGGGTACGCTGGGAGACATCGCTGAGAAGGCGCGTGAAGAGGGTATTGACAGGACCGCCTTGATCATCGTGGGTGACGTCTTGAAGGAGGAAGGTGGGAGATCCCATCTGTACTCGGAAGAATACGCGAGGAGGGTGCGGGGATGACTGGGCTGGGATTCTCGCCGAAACGTCGTCTGGACCGAGTCGTGGTCTACGAGTTTCGAGATCTCCCGATGCTCGACGACGTTCTGGAGTTCTTCGAGATCTTGGATGTCGAGGTTGACGTCGAGAACAGGTTGGGGTTCGATTCCGACGCGGACGCGCTGGTGTACGTGTGTTCACCCGGGATCGCAGCCAGGGCGTTGAGACTGCGGGAGAAGGGTGAAGACCCAGTGGTAATGGTCGTGACGCCCACCAAAGAGGTGATGTGCCTCTCCGGCCACCACTGGGGCGGGGACGAGCTCTCCATAGCGCTGGCGGGATGGTTGGGCGGCCGTCGATCTGGTCTCACCACCGCGGAGGCGGAGTCCCGACCGTCGGCCGAGGACGTGCTGGACGTTATTGGGGTGGACCCACGCCGACACCGGGACGAGATCGTGGAAATCGTAGAGGCGTTAGAGCGTGGCGTCTGGATCGAGAAGTCGCCTCATCCGGGACTCGTCCGGTACCTGAAACTGCTGGGGGTCAAGGCGTGGAGCAGAGAAAAAGCGGGGCTCGTGGTGGACCCCGAGCGCGGTGAAATCGTGGAGTTACGGGGTGGTGATCGTGGGCAAGCTGTACGTGGTCGGTACGGGACCCGGAGATCCGGACCTGATGACGGTTAAGGCACGGAAAGTGCTACGGAACGTGGACGTGGTCGTGGGGTACCGGACGTACGTCGACCTCGTCGAGGAGATACTACCGGAAGACGTCGAGGTAAGGCGGTACGGCATGCGGGAGGAACTCGACCGGGCGCGGGAGGCCGTACGGCTGGCGGCCGATGGGTTCGAGGTGGCCCTCGTCAGCGGTGGGGACCCGGGCGTCTACGGGATGGCCGGCGTCGTCCTCCCGATCGCGGTCGAGGAAGGCGTCGAGGTCGAGGTCGTGCCCGGGGTCACGGCGGCCTGTGCGGCCTCCTCGCTACTCGGCGCGCCGCTCATGTTGGACTTCGCGGTCGTGAGCTTGAGCGACCACCTCGTACCGCTAGAGGAGATACTGGAGAGAGTCCGAGCGGCCCTCGAGGCCGACTTCGTTCTGATCGTGTATAACCCGAGCAGCTCCGAGCGTAGGCACGTCTTCGACGCGTTCGTCGACGTCCTAGAGGAGATAGTGGAGGGAGACAGGCCGGTAGGGGTAGTTCGAGACGCCTATCGCGAGGGACAGAGCGTTGATGTCGTACGAGTTCGCGAGCTGCGCGGTCTGGCCAACAGGATTGATATGCGGTCCATCCTGATCGTGGGGAGCTCTCGGACCCGGGTGATGGGAGATTGGTTGGTAACGGAGCGTGGTTATCCCTCGCGCACTGGTCGGAACTCCAGCGAGTAGTAAATCACACCGTCCTCACCGTCCTCACTGATACGGCGGAACACGGCTTCCACCGGCGTGCCTACGTCGATTTCACCGGGCTCGCAGTCCACGATCATCGCCGTGACCAGCGGCCCCTCTTCTAGTTTCACGACAGCCACGACGTAGGGTGCCTTGTCCTCGAAACCCTCAGGAGGTACGCGCACCACCGAGTACGTGTATACCTCGCCACGACCCGAGAGTTGTACCTCTTCCATCTCACCGTCGCTGCGGCAGTTGGGACAGACCACACGCGGTGGGAAGAACACCTCGCCGCAGTTCTTGCACCTCGTCCCGATCAACCGGTACCTGTTGTCGATGCTCCGCCAGAAGCGAGGTACGCCACCCATGACGGATTCCCCCTAATCGGCCCGCTCGAAGATATGGACGACCACGGTACCACCAGATCCTCCAACGTTGTGGGTGAGCCCGATCTCGGCGCCGTCGACCTGGCGTTTCCCGGCTTCGCCTCTCAGCTGTTCCACGATCTCGACCACCTGGGCGACACCCGACGCACCCACCGGATGTCCCTTCGCCTTCAGCCCGCCGCTCGGGTTCACCGCGACGTAGTCGGAGTCGATCTCGAACATCCCATCGTGATACGCCTCACCGGCCTCCCCCTTCTCGACGAAGCCTAAGTCCTCGACGGCTACGAGCTCCGCGATCGAGAAGCAGTCGTGCACCTCGGCCACGTCCACGTCCTCTGGCTCCACGCCCGCCTGCTTATACGCGGTCTTCGCGGCCTCGACCGTGGCCTTCAGCGTGGTGATGTCATCTCGGTCGTGCAGTGCTATGGAGTCCGAGGCCTGGGCCGTCGCGCGGACCACTATCGGCGTGTCCGTGAACTCCTTGGCCATCTCGAGCGGACAAACTATCACGGCGGCGGCACCGTCCGACACCGGAGAACAATCGAGTAACCGGAGCGGGTCGGCGACGAGTGGGCTCTCGATCACCTGCTCGACCGTGATCTCGAACTGGAACTGGGCCTTCGGGTTCTTAGTGGCGTTACGATGGTTCTTCACCGGTGGAAGCGCCAGGTGTTCCCGAGTGGTTCCGTACTCGTACATGTGTCTCCTGGCTATCATCGCGTAAAGGGATGGGAACGTGATCCCGTGGAACGCCTCCCATTCCTGGTCAGACGCAGTGGCTAACGTCGCGGTCGCCTCCTCCGTGGTCACGTCTGTCATCTTCTCGACGCCACCGGCCAGCACGATGTCGTACATCCCGGAAGCTACTGCGAGGATCGCTTGACGCACGGCCAGACCGCCGGATGCGCACGCCGCCTCGACCCGTGTGCACGGGATAGGCGTCAGACCTGACCGATCCGCGATCAACGAGGCTACGTGCTCCTGGTCGATGAAGCGGCCTGCGCTCATGTTCCCGACGTACATCGCTTCGATCTCGTCTCCTCCCATACCCGCGTCCTCGAGAGCCTCCAACCCGGCTTCCACAAACAGGTCGTCGAAGGACCGCTCCCACAGTTCTCCGAACCTCGTCATACCCACGCCGACGATGGCTACGTCCCGACGGAGCACGTACACCATCCCCTCAGAACTTGAGCTTCCTCTTCATCTTCGCGTACTCTCCGTACGTCACGTACACGCGGTCCTCTAGGTACTCCTCCAGCAGCGGGGCTTTCTCCCGGACCTCTTCGATACGTTCAGTCACGACGAAGCTGAACGCGTCGCTACCCGCACCCGAACCGTACGACACGACCAGGATGCGATCACCCGGCTCGGCGCGGTCCAGTGCCGCCGTGAACCCGAGCAGCGACGATCCAGAGTACGTGTTACCCACGCGGTCTACGACGATGGTCGGTTCGACTTGCTCGGGATCAAATCCTAGACTACGTGCGACCTTCCTCGGGAACTTACCGTTTGGCTGATGGAACACAGCGTAGTCGAAGTCCTCTGGGCTCAGGTCGAGCTCCTCCATCAGTCCGCGGGCGGCTCCGATGATATGCTTGAAGTACGCCGGGGCACCGGTGAACCTCCCACCGTGACGTGGGTAGGGCTGTCCTTCGCGGCGCCAGAAGTCCGGGGTGTCCGTGGTGTACGAGTAGGTGCCTTCCATCTCGGCGATGAGCTTCTTCTTCCCGATCACGAACGCGGCTCCGCCGGCCGCCGCAGTGTACTCTAGCGGGTCTCCCGGAGCCCCCTGAGCCGTGTCCGCGCCGATGGCGAGCCCGTACTTGATCATACTCGAAGCCACGAGACCCGCACACGTCTGGATGGCCGCAGTTCCGGCCTTGCACGCGAACTCGTAGTCGGCCGCCGTGAGATCGGGTGTTGCCCCGATTGCAGCTGCGACGATAGTGGCGGTGGGCTTGACGGCGTAAGGTGGTGACTCCGACCCCACGTATATCGCACCGATGTCTTTAGGGTCTATCCCTGCCCGCGCTACGGCGTTCTTCGCGGCTTCAACGGCAATCGTGGCGGAATCTTCGGTCTCCGATGGGACGCTCTTCTCCTCGATCATTAGCCCTGACTTGATGGAATCTACGTCATCTCCCCAAACGGCCGCGATCTCCTCCACCTTAATCCGATACCTTGGAACGTAGGCACCGTACCCGACGATCCCGACGCGCTCCGAAGGTATCAACCACGATCCCCCGACTGAACTTCGGTAAGTTCCTTAAGCCTTTTCGAGATCTTCGAAATGGACTCAGTAGTGGTGGCGAGGTTGATACCTTCCACCTCCGCGATCTTGATACCGATGTCATCCACCTCGCTTTTATCAATACCATGTAGTATCACCGCGCTCGGTTTCACCCCAGCAGCCTTTATGGCCACCATCGGGGAGCGCCCTCGGTCGATCCTCGTGAACACCAACACCCTGTTCGGGCACTCCCCGTACACCCGAATTAGGGACCGTGCTGGGACCTCCAGTATCGTCTTCACGCTGTCGATCACGGTATACCCGAACACATCCACGTTACCGTGGTGGACCACGGGCTCCGCCTCGATCGCTTCATAGACCTCTTCGAGTTTTCTCGGGTAGGGGAACTCACCGATGCCGACTAAGGTGACCAGTAACTCTTCGCTGAACAGAACGTTCTCGAGCGCGGAAACGATGTTACCGCCACGCTCCTCATCGATCTCTATAAGTGATTCCACGAACTTTCGCACTGTATCGACCCGAGGGGATTTAGTCTTCCCAGTTTCGTACTCGCTGATAACCGAAGGCGACACACCCATCCGCCTAGCGACCTCGACCTGTGAAGCGTGGAACACCTTTCGCCACTTCCTCATCACCTTCCCCGGGTGTTCCGACGCGGCGATGTCGCCGACGATCCTTTTTAGCACGAGGTTCCTCGGCAACGGGATCACTCCCCGTGGGTGATTTCAAGTGCTCGACGGAGGGATGACGCTGTTAGTGCTCATCGCCATGGCACTGTTCAAGGAGAGGAAGAAGCGGCCGCAAAAGGTCTCTGTGGTGATCCCGGCGTACAACGAAGAGAAGACGGTAGCCCGAGTCGTTCGGGCTGCGAAGGAATGCGATCTGGTCAACGAGGTAATAGTTGTAGATGACGGTAGTGAGGATAGGACCGCGGAAGAAGCCGAAGCCGCCGGTGCCATCGTGATCTCGCACTCGGTAAACCGTGGCAAGGGAGAAGCCATGAAAACCGGGTTAAAACATGCTTCCGGGGAGATCGTGGCCTTCGTGGACGCCGACATCAAGAACATTCGACCCGAAATGATCGAGAAAATGATCCGGCCAGTACTCGAGGGGGAGGCGGACCTCGTCAAGACCAAGTTCAAGCGCAAGGCAGGCAGGGTCACGCTCCTAACCGCTAAACCATTGCTGAGGTTCTTCTTCCCAGAGATCGCGCACTTAGAGCAACCGCTCAGCGGGCAGATCTGCGCCCGTAGGAAGCTACTCGAGCGCGTCGACTTCGAGCCGGATTACGGTGTGGATATCGGCATAATCCTCGACGCCGTAGCTCTCGGTGCTAGGATTGAGGAGGTGGACATAGGTGAGATCAAGCACGAGATGCAACCCTTAGAACGACTCCATCGGATGGCCTTACAGGTCGTCCGGACGATCCTGGATCGGGCCCACAAGTACGGTCGTGTGGTCCTCAGATGGAACGTCGGTAAAGCGCTCAACCGCGTGAACTTGGGCGTGTCCCTACTCGCCCTAGCCCTCGCCACCCTGTTCTACACGGAGCTCCCGTTAGCGAGCGTACTGGCGCTGGGGATCCTAGGGATGGGAATCGCGCTATTCTCCCTGGCCCAACTCGTCTACGAGCTCCTCCGCGTCGAGGGTAAGAAGCGGCGTGTCCTCCGCCCGTTCCTCCACATGCACGCTTCCGTTATCATGTCATTGTCGGTCGTCGCCGTGCTCGTCGGTGCGATGTTCTCGTCGATACAGATCGCCCACGACCGTGTCGAGGTCAACCCACTACCCAGGAAGGTCGTCTGGGGAGAACGGGAGGTTAAAGCCGAAGGTCCGTACGTGGTGCAGTACGGTCGTGAACTGAAGATGGGGAGAAACGTCCTCAAGGTGCTGGACCTGAAGCCCGACGATGTCCTCGTTTACCAACGCGGGGAGTACAGAGTCGAGAGCGCGGATCGTGATAACCTCCTCATGATCCCGACGGAACTGGCCCGACAGCTCGGAATCAAGCCGGGGAACGCCACAGATTCAGAGATACGGTTGGCGTTCCGGAACATCACGGTCAAGCGTAAGGTGGAGGGCCCTGACGTCAACATTCGAGTGACCGCGGTTCTGTCCGCGACCCCAGACCACGCCGAGGCCTTGGCGGTGTACGTGGACGGTAGGAAGGAGGCGTGGATTCCGGTGGCGACCAGGGGTGGATCCGTCTACGTGTACGTCTCTGGATACGGGCTGATAAAGTTGGAAAATCGGAGTATCGTCTATGTGAGCAACAGGGAAATCCTCCTGAAGCTCGAGGATACCGACACCGAGACGCTCCTTCTAGCCCCGGCTGAGCCGACACCCTTCGCGGTCATCGAGCTCAAGGTTCCGTCTGTTAGGGCAGTGGTCGAATGAAGGAGCTTCTCGCCGTCGAGCCGAGCCAGGACGCCGACCTCCGCGTGTGTCTCACGTACCCGAATGAGTACCGTGGTATGGCTTCCAACCTCGGATTTCACATCGTACACAAGATACTTGCCGGGATTCCCGGGGTTTCCGTGGAGCGTTCGTACGTGCCGACGGACGCTTACGAATCCATCGGCCCGAACCGCACCTTGGTGAGCCTGGAGACGGGTTCCCCACTGTCCGAGTTCGACGTTGTCGGTTTCTCGTTGCAGTTCGAGCTCGATTACCCCCACATGCTCGAAGCCCTGATCATGGGTGGGATTCCCCTCAGGCGCGAGGACCGAGATGAAAACGACCCGCTGGTGCTCGCCGGCGGTCCCTGTACGGTGAACCCTAGACCGCTGGAACCGTACGTCGACGTGTTCTACGTTGGGGAGGCGGAAGCAGGCCTGAAAGAGGGTATTGAAGCCATCCTGACAGCCCGCGATCGTCGCGACGCCCTGGAAGATGTGGCCGACCTCCCTGGTTTCTACGTTCCGGAGTACCCCGGCACCGTCGATCGAATGACGGTGAACGATCTCGGCGAAACAGATCCTCCGAAGATCACCTTCGCCCCGGAAGACACCGACCACGCCGGTCTCCGCGCGTACCCAGTGGAGTTGGGGAGGGGTTGTCCCTACCGATGCACGTTTTGCCTTGGAGGTTTCACCGCGGGACACATGCGCTACCGCCCAGTCGAGCAGATCCTAGAAGTACTCGAGGACGCCGAGAAGTCTCCCTACGACCGTGTGGCTATGATCTCCACTTCCCCGACGCTACATCCCGAGTTCGAGGAAATACTGGAAGAGTGCTTAGAGCGAAGATTCGAGATTTCACTACCGTCCACCAGAATCAACGATCTGGATCCCGAGCTACTACCCGAACTTAGGGAAGCGGGGGTCAGAACACTCACGTTGGCTCCGGAATCGGGTTCTGAGAACGTCCTCAAGTTCCTGAACAAGCCCCTGGACCTGGATCACCTCCTCGAACTCGTGGAGAACGCTGGAAGACTAGGTATACGGGTGAAGCTATACTTCATCGTTGGGATTCCTGGGTTCTCCCCCGAAGAGGACACCGTGGCATCGGCTCGGCTGGCCCGCGAGTGCGCGAAACTCGCCGACGTCCGTGTTAGCGTCAACCCATTGATCCCCAAAGCCTACACACCGCTTCAATACTCTGAGATGCTGCCCGTACGGGAGATCAACCGCCGATATCGACTGTTCGAGCGGGAATTCGGAGGACGCGTATCGTTCGAGGATCCCGAGTTAGCTCGCGCACAGTGCCTGTTGTCCAGAGGGGACGTGGACGTCTCCCGGATCTTAGAGGAGGTACTGTGGAACGCCAGGAGTTCCGGGACGTGGGCACGAGCGATGAAAGCTCATCGTGTCTCGATATCGCCCGACCGACCACCCGGCGGTCCCGAAGACGTCCCCTACGACTTCGTCCGAGCGGGACCTGACCATGAGGAGTTATATCGGCTCTTCACGTCACTTCAGTGCGCTCCCATGAAATGAGTCACGAGACCTACCAGCCCTCCGATGGCAGCTGTCTCGCACCCGCGCAGGATGAGGTCCTTACCCCTCTCCTCACAGAGTCGACCTAGGTAAACCCCCAGTAGGAACAGGAAGGCTCCGGAAACGCATGTGCAGGCGATCACGCTCCACTTCTGGTCCTTGAGTATCAGCACCGGGAGGATCGGCACCATGGAGGATACGAAGCTGGATCCTCCATGGGAGACCACGCTAGTGTAGATCCGGATCCTGGCCAGGTCGTGCACGCGGGTGTGCTCCAGACCACCTCGTCTCATTATCATTTGACGTTCGAGTTCCCTGATCTCGCGCAGTTCCTCAATCTTTTCACCTAAATAAGACCCGAACCCATTGGAGAGGGCGAGTGCCACCGCCACGCTGAGCCCGGCGCTAGCTGCATCTTGTGCTGAACCACCACGGGCCACTACGCTGAGCACGGCACCCATACTCGCTAGTACACCGTCCATGGATCCTAACGCCATATAGCGCCCCGTCGCCAGGGCCTCCTTGAGTACCCTCTTCAACAACTCCTTCCTGTTCAACGGTGACTAGCCCTTAATCGTCTTGTGGGGTTTTTACCTCCTCGACGATCCGAGAGCCGGCTACTACCTCATCTATGCTGTGGATTGCGCCTCCCATGTCCTCGATCAGGTCCTTTATCCGCTCGAAGTCCAAATCCGGTCCCTCCACCGTAACCTTCACGTTCTCGACGTCGCGATCCACCTCGACCAGAACTATGTTAACGCCATCGACCCCCTCCAGTTTCGCCAGCGAGCGCGCCAGCTCCGTGGTATCGGGTTCCATCGGTTTCATAACGTCCAGTACCAACCTCCGGATCTTCGCCATGGGAGACCCCCTTCGGAAGGGTGATGGAGTTTGAGCACGTGGCACCCACGACCCGGACCCATCCCGGCAGCCATGTACACGCTTCGGGATCTTCTCGCAGATGCCGTGGTGCTCCACGGACCTAAAGGATGTTGCTTCCGGACCGCGCGACTGCTCGAGAAGGACGGCGTCCGGGTGTTCGTGACTGGGATGGAGGAGGACGACTTCGTGTTCGGAGCCCTGGAGAAGCTCGTCGAGCTCCTCGAGTACGTGGAGAAGCGTCTCGAACCGGAGCTGATCGGAGTCGTCGGAACGTGCGTCTCGTCCATCATCGGAGAGGACCTCGAGGCCGCCGTCGATGAGGCGAACACCGATGCGACTGTCGTCACCGTCGAGGTACACAACGGCATGGGGCCTAACACCGAAGGGGTCATTAGGACATTAGAGCGGGCCGCGGAGGCGGGGGTAATCCCAAAAGGGGAAGTGGAACGCCAGAAGAGACTGATGAGGGCGGCGGCCGAGCTCGAGCGTAAGCGTGGGATGGCCAGCCGGAAGTACCTCAAACCGTGGTCCGGACACGATCCGTCCGAGGTCGCCCGGGTGCTGCTATCCTACGAGGACGTACTCGCCATCCTCAACGCGAAGAAGGAGACCGCCTACATCTTCGCGGACCCTATCCTCGAACTCGGTAAACGTGGGGCTTGGGTCCTGGCCAACCTGTCCCCTGAAAGCGGTCTCCCTAAGGTACGGCGGGACGCGGAGGTTATCGGATCAATTTTTCGGGAGGAAGGGATCGAGTTCGAAGTCACCGGTTCCCTGGACGAATACGCGGTCACCGGCGAGCTCCTGGCCAAGAAGATCGAGGAGTTCGACCCCGATTCCGTGCTGATCACCGGGATACCCCACGCCGTCGCACCGGAGGAGCTCGACGTCGACGCCACGTTCGTCGCCGTCACCGACGGGCTTCGCGAAGCCTCCGCCCTACGAGAGCTGGGGTATGATTACGTCGTCGTCGAGGAGGAAGCCCACGCCCGGGTGCTGGGGCGGCGCGAGATCGTGCCGTCAGACCTCGGGGAGGCCATACGTCAGCTCAGCGCATAGTGTGACAGAGTCCCCAACATCAGGCATGAGCACTGTAGCACAGCGTAGTCGCGGAGAACACCGTGGCTCCCCACGGCCCTCAGCGCTATCAGGTTGGCCACAGAGGCTACCGGCGTCCCGTAGCCACCGACTGTCACACCGTGGAGCAGGTCCCTCCAGTCATACGTCATGGGTGTCACCAGCACGGTAGCCGGTACGTTGCTCACGACCTGAGACAGCAACACGGACCACACGAATGGATCGTCTATCCGCGGGTTCCAACTCAACGGCCCGATCACGCTCGGAACCAAGACCCCGACCGTCAGCATGCCGATCACGACCCAATCCACCTGCCGGACGGCATGCGGGCGGAGAACGGCGTAGCATCCGAAGACCGCGGGGAACCATAGGTACACCGGGACGTGGGCCAGTAGACAACCGGCCGCCGCGATCACCACCGTCACGTCCAGGACGTCCGGAGCCGGCCCGGAGCCCGACTCGATCCGCTCACCGTGGGCCCACGCGTACAGAAGACCGGGTATAAGGAGTGCCGCGCATACCGGCAGCTGCGTGACGAAGAAGTCCACGGGATCTATGTGATAATGCGAGTAGACGATGGCGTTCTGAGGGTTCCCGAGCGGCGTCAGGGCGCCGACCGAGTTGGCCGAGACCAAGCATGGCAGGACCACACGGTGAGGTCGGCTGGCACCCGGAGCCAGCAGCGACAGGACGGTGATGAGCGCGGCATCGTTCGTGAGCAACATGGACAACATCCCAGTAACTAGCATCACCCGCACGGTACCCGCTCTTTCCCCGAGTACCGCCCTCCTGACCCGATGGATCGCCCCCGTCCTGATCCACTCCGCGGTGACTGCCGACTGGACCGCTACGAACCCGACAGCGTTCAGATCCACCCACACCGACATGTCCTCGCCCCCGAAAATTTTAAGTAACGAGGGTTCGGGCGCGGCCGTGGACGAAGAGACGCCCCGGCGGTGTAGCCCGGTCAAGGGCCCGTGGGTGACCGCGGGCCCGCCGATATCATGCGGGACTTTCGAGGCCCGTCCGGGCCGGAGACATCCCGCGACCCGGGTTCAAATCCCGGCCGGGGCACCAAACCCTAAATCGTTACGAGAAAACTAACGATCGGGGAGCGCTCCTTGGAGAGATCTCTTCACATCAAAACCGTCCTCGGAGCCGTCGCTGGGGCGATATCGCTTTACATCACCTTGTTCCACCTAGCGGACGTAAACGGAGTCCTCAGAACCCTCCAACGGGCCGACGTTGCTTGGATCCTGACGGCGGGTGCGTGCGAGGTACTGTGGTTCGCGGCGTGCGTGGGGGGATGGAAGAAAACCTTCGAGCCGTTGGGAAGCAGCCCGCCTAGAAGACAACTCTTTCTTATATACTGCGTCAAACTGATGGTCAACAACCTGGTCTCCCTCGCCAGGGTACTCGGCGACGCCGTTCGGGTGTACTACGGAGTTCGGCTCGGATGGTCGGCCGCCACCGTCATCCCAACTATCGTGGCCGACATCGTGCTGGGCAACGCGGGCTACTTAGCGGTGATCCTGCTAGGATGCGTCGTAATATGGTGTTGCACCGAGGTTTCCCCGTACCTGATCGCGGCGAACGGTGTCGGAGCTGCGGCCGTGGTGGGGCTCTGGGCGCTGTTCGCGTCCGAACGCACGTGCCGCGAGGCCTACGAGAGCGTACGCGACCTCGTCGAAGCGCTCGTACGCCGCGTAGGGTACTCCGTGGGAACGGTCGATGAGCTCGTGGATTCCACGGTGCGGCTGTTTCGGTCCAAGGAAGCGCGATCGGCCCTAGTTCAGTACACCGTGGGATGGGCCGCCAGGGTGCTCCGGTTGTACTGCGTCACCTGGGCGGTCTGGCCCACGGCGTCCCCGTTGATACCGTTGGTCATGTCCATCGCGATCCGAGGGTCTGCCGTCGTTTCGGTCTCGCCGGGAGGGCTCGGTATCGTGGAGGGATTGACTACCGGAGTCCTTACCGTGTTGGGGGCGGACCCGAACCGGGTGATGGCGGCTCTACTCCTGGACCGGCTCTACTCGTTCGTGATACCCGTAACTTTGGGGGCTGTCAGCGTGCCCGTACTGGAAAGGCATGTCTGTCGGGGGTAAGATGGGTGGAACTCTACCACGAGGTGATCATGTTCAAGGATATCGCGGCGTTGGCTGACGTGCACGTGGGTGTGGAGATCGAGCTTCGTAAGCGTGGAATACGGGCCGTGAACCGTACAAAAGACCGCGTCGAGAAGCTTCGAAAGTACCTAGAGGTGTTGGACCCCTCGATCCTAGTGATAGTGGGTGACCTCAAGCACAACGTACCGTCCGCCAGTCGTATCGAGTTCCGGGGCGTCCCGAAAATCGTGGACGCCGCGCTCGAGATCGTGGACGAGGTAATCGTGGTCAAGGGGAACCACGACGGCCTGGTGGAAGAGCTCCTCCGAGATCAGCGTGGGGTTCGAGTGGTGGGCACCAGTGGGATACTTATCGACGGGTTCTACTTCCTCCACGGGCACGCGGAACCTGATCACGAGCTGCTCCCACGGTCCAACGTCCTGGTGTTCGGTCACGAACACCCGGTATCGGACGCTGTTCCCGGCGTATCTGTGAAAGTACTCGTCGAGCTGGAGCTCGACCTCGATGGACTCACTCGGGGTGAGGTCTCTGGACGGGCCCCGGGGTTCGTACTACCGGCGTTCGACGACCTGGTTGGTGGTACCGAGGTGACATCGGATGACCGGTTACTCCTCGCCCACCGGCGCGATGCTGTGATCGACGAGTCGTACCTCCCCATTCTGGAAGCCGAACCGTTCTGAGGGCTCACCCCAGGAAGTTCTCCTCATCGGCGTAGCCCTCGGGAGAGGGCGCGGACGATCACGGCCCGGTCGGCCCGGCTGCGGTCCTTTTTTAACGGTGTTCACGGTCCGCGACGGGGGTCGCGAAGATTGGCGAGGGTCCGGGTCGGAGTCCTGGGTGCCACTGGCATTGTAGGCCAGCGGTTCATCAGCTTGCTGGCCGACCATCCGTGGTTCGAGCTCGAGGCCGTGACGGCGTCGCCACGTTCCGCCGGGAAGACTTACGCAGAAGCCGCTAAGTGGTACTTGGAAGAGCCGATGCCGGAGGACGTGGCGGAGCTCACCGTATTGGAGACCGACCCGGAGGAGGTGGAGCGCGAAGCGGACGTAGACCTGGTGTTCTCCGCGTTACCGTCGGACGTGGCGCGCAACGTCGAGCCGGCGTTCGCGGAGGTGGGCTTCGCCGTCGCCAGTAACGCCAGCGCGTACCGCATGGAAGAGGACGTCCCCCTGGTGGTACCCGAGGTCAACCCTGATCACCTGGAACTCATCGACGTGCAGCAGGATGAGCGTGGTTGGAACGGCTTCATCGTGACGAACCCTAACTGTTCGACTATTCAGATGGTCCTGACCCTCAAGCCGCTGATGGACGAGTACGGGATCGAGAGCGTGGTAGTCTCAACGATGCAGGCGGTCTCCGGCGCCGGTTACGCGGGCGTACCGTCCATGGCCATCATCGACAACGTGATCCCATATATCGAGGGCGAGGAGGAGAAAATGGAAACCGAGACCCTTAAGATTCTGGGCGAGCTGGACGGAGACCGCGTCGAATTCGCGGATATCAAGGTCTCCGCGTCGTGTCACCGAGTGCCCGTGTTGGACGGTCACACCGAGGCTATCTTCGTAGCGACCGAAGAAGAGTCTGACCCGGAAGAGGCTGCGGAGATTCTGGCAGGGTTCCTGGGAGTCCCGCAGAAGAAGGATCTACCTAGCGCACCGGAGCGTCCCGTCGTGGTCATGGAGGAAGAAGACAGACCGCAGCCGAGATTCGACCGTGACGTCTACGGCGGTATGGCCGTGGTCGTCGGTAGGATCCGTAAGGACCCGGTATTCGGCGGCCTGAAGTACGTGTGCGTTAGTCACAACGCGGTGAGGGGCGCTGCTGGCGCTTCCGTGCTGAACGCCGAGCTCCTCGTCGAAGAAGGTTATCTGTAACCGACCAGACGCTCCGCTTTCTTCACGGCTTCCTTGGGTGATCCCGCCCCCTCGATCTCACCTCGCCTCGCTAGCTCCTCGGCCCACCCTCCCGATAACGTCAGGCCCACAACCGGCTTCCCCATCTTCTTGGCCAGGGAGATCTCGGAGAGCGTCCCCCATCCGCCCGCGACGGCGATTACGGCGTCTCCCGCCCTGACCACCAGAGCGTTCCGTGCCTCTCCCAGACCCGTCGGGATGACGTCGACGTATGGGTTGGCCTCGTCCCGCATCTCACCCGGTAAGATACCTACGGTGATACCCCCTCCTCCCGCGCTCCTCTGCATGCCGCCTCCATCACGCCTCCTCTTCCACCGCAGACCAGGACGTGGTTTCGTCGGGCGATCTCGCGGCCAAGTTCCTCAGCGAGATTCAGGACGTCCTCCGAGGCCCTTCCGCTACCGATCACCGAGATCTGCAACGAGGTCTTCCCCCGCGAAGGAGTTTTTGCGATGATGACGACCTCAGCTGGCGTAACAATCCACATCGGGGGCAGCCTCCGGCCAACCGGGTGTTCGTCATCAGTCGTGGAGTCCCGGGATCGGTCCCGGGACCCCAAGTCATCCGTACGATCTCCTATCATCCGTTTCATCATCTCCCTGGCTCGGTCGGGGCGCAGCCACCCCATCCGGACGTCGGACCAAGCCGATATCGTCATCGCCGGGGGTGTTCCGAGCTGCTGGACGAGATCCTGGAGCGCGTGAGGGAAAGGGTAGAGGAGATCCGTGACCGCACGTTCACGCCGAGGGCGGGAGGAAGATCGCTGCGGAAGGCCCTTTCGGGCCCCGGTGTGGCAGTGATCGCCGAGGTGAAACCCGCCTCCCCCTCCCAGGGCAGGCTACGCGACGTGGACACGGAGGATGTCGTCGAGAGGGCACGTGCGTACGAGCGAGGTGGTGCGGCAGGTATCTCCGTGTTAACCGAGCCCGAGTTCTTCGACGGTCGGCCTAAGTACGTCGAGGTCGTCCGGGAAGTCGTGGATGTTCCGGTGCTTCGCAAGGACTTCATAATCGACCCGGTGCAGGTAGAGGAGAGCGCGCACTACGGGGCCGATGCCGTACTGATCATCGCCGCGGCCGTAGGTGGAGAGGCCCCTGAACTGATCGACCTTTCACACGAGCACGGTATGGAGGTTCTACTGGAGATCGACCGTCGGGAGCACTTCGAACTGCTAAGCGAGTGCGATCCCGACGTCGTAGGGGTGAACAACCGGGACCTCCGCACGCTCGAGGTGGATCTTAGTCGAACCTTCGACCTGGGTCCCGAGATTAAGGACCTCACGAACGCCCCCCTCGTCGCCGAATCCGGCGTTTCCGGACCTGAGGATGTCGTCCGGCTGGGCGAAGTAGTCGACGCGGTGTTGGTCGGTACGTACCTGATGCGGGCGTCCGACCCGAGTGAAGCGGTAAGAGAGCTCGTGGAAGCGGGGCGGTCGACGGAGTGATCGATCCGCACAAGCTGGCATGGTCGGTGGTTTTCGGTATCTCCAGAGGCCTCTACGTGTTCGCGGGGTCGTTCATCGCGGCGGCCCTGTACCGGTACGTTGCGGAGGAGCGGATAACGATGACAACGGCCATGTTCGTGGGACTCATCACCGCGGGATTCGCGTCGGGTCCGCAGAAGTTGGCCGCGCTGGCCATCAGCCAGCCTAACGTCGAGGTGCTCTCCTGGACGGTCGCGGCCCTGTTCGCGATACCCGCCAGGACCTACGGAGACGCACTGGGTAAGCGACTACTAGAGGCGCGGTTGTCCTCGATGAAACCCACGACCAAAGTGTACCGGCTTCCCGAGGATCCAGACAATATCGAAGACGTCCCTGGGGAACCTCCAGCGCCTCGAGAGGTGAAGAAGCGGATCGCGGGACGTGAGTACGAGTTTCCGCGGGGAACCTCCCGGGAGGACGTGGAGCGGGTGATCAAGCGGGACTTAGAGGAAGAGGGGGGCGTGGGACGAGCGGTGGTGCGTGTCGACGGTGACGAGGTCAAGGTGAGGCTCGCCGGCGCGAAGCCACCAGTCTCGCACACCCTTCCCCCGGATAAGGTCGCCGTCTCGGTAAAACCCAAGGGTGGGTCGGCTCACATCGGTGAGGGGGACAAAGTGATAGTGTACGCCGACGGTCAAATGATCTGCGAGGCGGAGGTCTGGAAGCGGTCCAAGAGTGGCGTCGTCTTGGTCGTGGATCGGGATCACGCGGACGAGCTCATGCGCCTAGTTACCAAGGGTAAGGACGTGTCCCTTGTGGTGGAACCGACTGAGGAATGACTGTGCCCCGTGGTTAGCCAGACCGGTCATCCGTCGCCTTCCGGTCGTCACCCGTCCCGGTCCCAGCCTCGGCCACGGGGCTCATCGGCGGCCCCTACTCCCCCTCATCGGGTGTGCCACCCTCAGGTTTTCGGGGCCGTCCTCTGGCAGAGGCCATGGGCGTTCGAGAGTTAACCCTTTCGATCAGAAGGGTTCCAGATCGGGGTAGTAATCCCTGAACCTCCGGAGGGCCTCCTCGGTCGCCTCAGGGAAACGTCGACGTAGCTCCTTCACGAACTCTCCGCGTGTTCTTCCAGGGATCAGTCCCAATATCTCGGAGACGACACTCAACGCCCGATCCGATGGCTCCCTGGGTACCTCTAGGGTGAGCGTGAGCACGTCCCCGAGGACGCGCTTGTGTTTGCGTGGGACGGAACCTAGGAGTATCCCGGCGCCGAAGTCGACTAAGCCGGGGACCCCACTACTCCGTCGCTCCGCAGTCAGCTTCCCGTAAGACTCTGGTCGGTAGCAGTGGAACTCCACGTAAGCGTCGAACGGTCGAAGGTTCTCGACGACCCGTCGCCAACGCGCACCGACTTCGGAACGGTGGAACGACGGATCCACCGTACTCACGTAAGGTCCGTTCTTGAACACCCTAGAGGTCCGGAATCCATCGGGTAATACCCTGCGAACTACAGGCTCGAGGGCACGACCTTCATCCCCGTGGACCCCGTACACGGCTACTGGTCTGCGGATGGGGTGATCGTTTGCGCTCATGGTTTCCCCACGCCCCGACGGTATCCGTTCCGGAGGTAGGACCGGAGGAGGTTCTGTCGTACCGTGATGAAATCAGGACCAGGGTCAGGTCCTACGCGTTCGGGCTCGACGACTGGATGGCGAAGGTGAAGACGCGCCGCGCTTACCTGCGCAAGATCAGGGACGAGGATGAGTCGGAGGTTTTACGCGTGTACGGAGCTCTCCTAACCGTAGCGGCCGCCGGACCGCGCCCAGTCCGTCACCTGATAGCCGAAGGTGAGTCAGCGATGGCCGAGACAGCGCTCTACGACCTCCGTCGCGAGGACGGGTCCGCCATGTCCTACCCTGAGGAACGTGTCCTCAGTGATCTGTACCTGTGGGACGTACGGGTTCTCGAGCGCGACCTGGGCCTCTACGCGGTCCATTTCTCGTTTCCACTCATTCATCGGTCCCCCGAGGGGCAGAAGTTGAAGGTGTTGGTGTGGGAACGCGCCCCGTTGGAGAAGGTTCTGAAGGAGGTTAGGTCGAACAGGGTCCTCGGTGTGAGAGTCCTCGATCCCGCAGGGTGGAACGACGTCTGGATATGCACGCGATGCGGGGCCACGAGGCGGGGAGGAACGGGGGACTTGGAGCAGGATCACGCCCGCAGGTGCTCCAACTGCCGTGGGCGAATGCGGAGACCGGACCCCAACTTACTCGAGATGCTCAAGGAACCGGAAGGATACCTGATCATGCATTTCAAGACACTGGCACGGACATTCCGCGAGGATGTCCGCCGGTTAGTGATCTCCGACATCGAATCTCTGGGTGGCGTAGAGGCCGAGGAGCTGCGGGAATTCTGCCTCAAACTGTTCCCGAAGGTTCGGAAGCGCTTGGAGCGCGTTGAGAAGGGGGAGGGCGGCCGGTTTCCGCCGTGTATCCGGGAGCTCTTACGGAGGGCTCAAGAAGGGGAGAACTTGCCCCACGAGGCCCGCTTCGCACTGGCTGCCTTCCTAGTCAACGCGGGGTGGGACGTGGACCGCGTGGTGGAAGTGTTCTCGAACCTTCCGGACTTCGACGAAGAGCGTACCAGATATCAGGTTCGCCACATCGCGGGTGAAGTGGGTGGAGGCACACGGTATTTACCTCCGAATTGCGAGAAAATGAAGGCGTGGGGACTATGTCCCCGTGGGGATTGCGGTGTGAAGAACCCGCTCACGTATTATCGCCGACCTAAGGCCGACGATGGGTGAACCGTTATACGAACCGGGGGCACTCCAAGCTCGTCCGCCAACGTTTCGAGATTCTCTTCAACCTCCTTCACGCGGCTGCCATCCTTGCCGATCGCCCTGTGATGGTCGTCCACGTACACCGTGGCAGCCAAGTAACCAGTTCCCTTACCCCTGGGTCCTCTCACTATGACTTCGGCCACACCGCAATCATCGAATTCTTCCCGTAAGAACCGTCTGGTATACTCCTTCATCCACTTGAGCCTCGTGTCCCTCCTGGGCTTACTCCGGAGTTTTTTGAACCACTCACACTCCTCACACTCCAACTGATCGAGCGATGGACGAACGGGACCTCCGCACCGTGGACACCTCAGGGACACTTCAGTCCCCCTCCTTTAACTGCTTCCACAGTTTCCTAACCTTCTCTACTTCCTCCTCTTCAGGCTCCGTCTTTCTGAGCTTACGCTCGACTTTTGGCGGCTCCTTCTGGGCCTTTTCGGCCTTCTGTGCTTTATCACCCATCGACTGCTGGGAGAGCCGTCGCTCGAATTTCACCAATCCGTATCCCATTATGACTGCTATGGTCGCCAGCCCGACCGCCGTCACCAGCGCGTAGTACCTCAGTTCACGCAGCGATCTAGTAAGTCCCTGCAGACCCGCCTTGTGGGCGTGTTTCCTTTCGGGTTTCTTTTTTTCCTTCTTCTTGGTTTCTTCGACTTTCTTTCCGGACTCGGCTTCCTGTACCTTACCGGTCGTGGATATGGATCGAGGCTGTGAGACGCCAGCATGACCGCCGCCCTCGCCGGTTATCGTCGTCGGCCCACTGGGCGTCGTAGACGGCTGGACTGTAGGGGTAGCCTGTCCAGTTCCCGTCGTGGTGCCCCCCTCCTGAGCTGTGACCGGGGCTATCAAGAGGGACGATATCACCAACACGACGATAACGGGGTGGATCACCCATCGCCCCCCTTCCACGCTTTCAAGATGTCCTCACCGGTCAGGAACGGAGCGCCATGCTCTCTCGCGACGTGCTCGGCTTTTTCACGCGGGAGGGCTCCTCCACCAGATTCCAACATCTCACATATGACCGCGACCTTAGGTTTTAACTCGACTAGTTCGAGTAACGCCGCGGTGAGCTCGGTATGCCCTCGACGCTCCTCTAAAAGCCCGTCGAAAGGGCGCAGCAGGTGCACATGTCCCGGAGACCTGAACTCCTCACCGAACTCACGTACTGGGTCTTCATGGTCGCGGGTGAAGAACTCCGCCAGCTTCCGTATAGTCAGAGCACGATCCTCGTCGGTAACCCCTGTAAATGTGTCTCGGTGGTTAACGGTAATCGAGAACGTGGAACGCTCATCGTACGGTATATCGTCGGGCCACGTGGCACGCAGTAGTGGATGATCCGACCGCCCGTAAACGTCCACCAGGAAGGGTAAGCGTATTTTCCGGGCGTGTTCCGGGTGTATTACAACGCAGATCAATCCACCCGCGACCTCCCGGAGTTCCGCGACGTGATCTGGCGTAACCTCAGGAGCCCAAAACACCATATCGGTTTCTCCTTCGCGGTCCTCTGAATCGAAAATGAACACGGGCTTTCCACGTCTCAACGCCCGCCGGACGGATTGCAAGTCAACTTCCTCACCAACTCCCAAATCGACGGTCCCCACACCTCGATCTTTACCGTGTCACCGTGGGTCACGTTGATCTCACGTCGTAGTTCAGTCTCGGATATAAACTCCACTTGATCCCGATGCTCCGTTAGGTCCGGAAAGACCAGCCATGCGGGCCTTCCGCCCACTAAACAGGGGTAAAGCCAAGCTCCTCCGTACTCACCGTGCGGTTCTATTCTATACCCGTACGAAGAAGCGAGCTCACGGAGCGACTCGCGCTCCTCACGCTCCACCCGGACGTTGAACGTTCCCGGGAACGGTCGTGTCCCGATCACCCTCTCGATTTCTCTCCGGTAGTACGGGATGCTGACGTAGCGACGGCCTTCACCCAACCCCTTCACGTACTCACCCACGACCACAGTCGGTCCCGTAGACATCTCGCCTCACCCTCTCTACGACCTCGTCTACGTCC
This sequence comes from Methanopyrus sp. SNP6, assembly GCF_002201895.1. NCBI lineage: Archaea > Methanobacteriati > Methanobacteriota > Methanopyri > Methanopyrales > Methanopyraceae > Methanopyrus > Methanopyrus sp. SNP6. The sequence goes on from NZ_CP019436.1 coordinate 43,886, forward strand.
GCCGACACTCCGTATTTTCGCTCAAAGAACGATACGAGATTCTTCACGTCTCGCTGGAGTGTCTCAAACGCCCCCGGCTCCTTCACTTTCACGGCCTCGGATAAGTCGATGATGTACGGCGTACCGTCGTCACCGACTAGGATGTTGAACGCGCTTAGATCACCGTGGACTAACTCGGCGTTCACGGCCAGCCGTACAACCTGGTTCAACAGATCTTCCAGTACCGACCTCGGATCATCCAGGTCCGGCGCCCGGTGTAGGGGTTCACCCGGGATGTACTCCATCACGATAAGGCCAGGACGTGCGTCGTAAGGCTCCGGTACCTTTACACCGGCTTCGTACGCGCGCCGCAATCGGGAGAACTCCCTCAGAGCGGCGTCCCCACGTCTGATCCTCCGCACCTCGCCGCCCTCCACCCGGTAGATTCTCTCCTCGTACCGCTCCTCGTACCCGGTGTGCGCACGGTACACCTTCAGGGCGACCTTCTCCCCGTCACGCTCCGCTAGCAGGACGTCCGCTTCCTTCCCCGTCATGATCGTTCCGAGGATACGATCTACTCCGGCGTACTCCGCCAGCGGATCGGGTTCCGGGATTCCACGTTCCTCGGGTTCTAACACCTCAGAAAGCGTGTCCTCGATGACCCCCAGGGTTTCCTCGGAGATTTTCCCCTTCTCCCTCTGTATCCGCAACGCCTCCAAGAATCGATTCGCGTCCTCTGGACTCACCTCCGCCCCCTCCAATGCCTCTAAGAACGGCTCGGGATCGTCTTTCTGCACCGTTTCTAGCAGTGCGCGTCCCAACTGCTCCAACTCCGTGGACCCCCTGCGGACGCCGGAGCCACGGAGAGGGGATCTCACTCCGTCAGATCGAGTCCTTCGAGCTCCCCGACGGTCTTTAGCACGTGCCTACGGGCCTCCTTGGGGGACTTCGGTTCTCGGATCACCTCACCCTCCTCCATGAACTTCCGCAGCAGCGGCTCACGTTCCGACCCGCACTCGGAACATGGGTTTGGTTCCTCATTCCTGGGGAGCACGACGTCGTCAAGGCAGTTCGGGCACCTCCAGACTTGCTTGGCTCCGGAGAGCTTCCCCCTCTTCGACCTCGGTTCTCCTTCGACCTCCACCAGGTCCATCGCAAAGTCCACCGCCGGAGCGTCCGAGATAGCCGTACCCACGCCGAACGCGTCGGCCCCGGCCTCCGCGAGCCGCCGGATCTCTTCCTCGTCCAGCCCGCCGGACACTACGATCTTAACGTGCTCGTGCCCGCGGAGGTCCAGCTCCCACCTGACCTCTCGTACTATTTCCGCCATGTCACCACGGCGAGATGATGGTGTGTCGAGCCTCACCCCGTAGAGCCTATCCCCCAGCTCTTCGACCGCCATCAGCGCCTCCTCTACCTCGTCGTACAGTGTGTCCACTAGGGCTATCCTGGGAACGTCCTCAGGTACGTGTTCGTCGAATGCACGCCACGCCTTTCGCTGATCCCCGAACACCAAGATGAAAGCGTGCGGCATAGTGCCCACGGGTCGCTCTCCGATCAACTCCGCCCCCTTGATCCCAGAAACACCATCGCATCCACCCACGAACGCTGCTCTGTCCACCATCGGGGCTATCGCAGGGTGCTGCCGACGAATCCCGAAGCTGTACACGGGTTTGCCACCTGCCGCGACCTTGCACCTAGCTGCTTTCGTGGCGATCCCGGTGGCTTTCGCCAAACATCCGATCAGTGCAGTTTCAAGCTCACAGAATTCAACGTAAGGCCCTTCGATCCTCATCACCGGCTGCTCGGGTCGAAACAACTCCCCTTCGTCCATCGCGTACACCGTCACGTCCCGACCCTCAAGTAGCGCCAGCGCTTCCTCGACGCCACACAGGACACCCCACTCCCAACCCTCAGGCAGTGATCGTGTAGAAATCTCGGCGACGACCTCGGTATCGTCTAAACCCTCCTCTTCCAGCACCTCCCTGATCCTCCTGAAGTACACGTCCGCGGTCTCGCCACGCCGTATCTCATCCTCTGCAGCTACGTGGAGACGCACCTTTCCAACCCCTTCGCGGATCGTTTCATAAGGATCGAAAATTTTATCCCTACACCGCAGCTGGAGGCCAGTTCCCGGACGTGCCTATGGTACGATATTGACGTGTATGGGGGCACCCACGGTGTCCAGAAGAGCTCTGATGCCATGCATCGGTATGTCACCTAACGGATTTGTTTCCCGAGTAGCGGTCGCAGAGCTATCCGAGGAGGAAGGAGTTCCGTCGATCTGTCCGCCAGCTACCGCCGCAGGTAAGAAGAAGTTCCTAGACCTTCTAAAACGCGTCGAAGTTTTAGTGATCGCTGGCTGTGACCATAACTGTCCCGAAAAAATATTGAAGGAGAAAGTAGGGAAGAGTCCGTCCGAAACTGTGTTCGTTTCCGAAGTATCGGAAAAAATTGGGGTGAATGCCGACAGTATGTACGAGCTCACGGAGTCGAACAGGAGACTGGCAGAAGAGGTCAAGAAAAAAGTTAAAGAACTCCTTTGAAGACCTGTCAGAGTAACCAGAACCTCACGACTTTACTCGCTGCCTACGGACGGTATAGTAAGTATGGTACAAACTAACTCCGACTTTAATTCCGACAATACCGACTTCTCTTTCAATTAAGAGCACTTCCCATGTGCGTCGGTAATTTTAAGAAAAGATCTAAGTTGGTGATGATCACTCCTTTCACTAACCTAGTAACGTGAGTGGAATTTCTCTAACGTGCGATTATCTTATCATTCATCCAGTTAATCAACACCCTCTTCTCGTCTTCGCTCAGTTCTTCGAATCTCTTAACTTCAATGTCTTCGAGGTCTTCGAGATCCTCCAACGGCACCTCTGACCCAGAATCCAAATCGTAGACGCACACTTCTGGGTTCAAGTCTTCACCTTCAAAGGTCTCAACGAAATTCTCATAGATATCCATCGCTTGATCCGGGTGGTTTTGAACCACACGGACGATAGTTCCTGCACCTAGAAGGACAGTGAACGGGTACCCGTCCCTCTCAGATCTTACGGCGCGACCAGCCACGACCGTCAAGTCGTACAGGACGCTTTCCAGCGCCTCTAGTCTAAGGGCGTCGAGAGGGTTATCGTCGAAGACACCTTTCGGTTCCAGCCGGATTTTGTACAGCATTATAGGGACGATAATCGACCTTTGTGCTGCGTAGTTGGAGAGATACGTCCGACATATTATCACGGATTCTATTCCCTGGACGTCGGCTCCGACTAGTCCTTTGAGGATTTCTGCTACTCCTATTCCTCCCCCTGACCCGGCGAACTGCTGCAGATCCTCGATCTTCTGAATCCAATCTGCATCCCGTAACGCCTCGTGAAGCTTTTTAACGAACGACCTCGACCTGTCCAAGACGAGTACCCTATGGTTTCTAGTGTCCAGGCCACGTAGCAGCTTTCCGAGCCTCCACGCATCATTCGACTTTATGTACAGTGGGAGCATATAGAACGTTGCTTTCATCGTCCCATTCCCCTCCGGTTCAAATCACTCAGAGTGGGTCGGTTCTCAGCCACGAGGTATATCGCTGGAAGCTTGAAGTACTCAGGACCCATGAGTAGTTTTAATAGCTGTTCTAAGTTCTTCACGATAGGTGCGAACGTCAAAGTCGGCTTACCTGACTTGCGTGGACTTTTCACTAACACCCACTCTCTAATCCCAGCTTCATCAGATCTTTCTATCAGTTCGTTCAGAAGTGATAAATTCTTTTTAGCATTTAAGTAGTCGGCACGACATTCTTTCTCTACCAGCTCTCGTAGTTCCATTATCCAGTCTTCGAGCTCGTACGTCAACCGTTCGTATAATTCTCGGAATTTTGTCTTCTCCTCCAGTGCTTTCTTCACTTTTCGGATATCGCGGTCCCAATCAACGACACTCCACATGTGAGATTGGTCTAAGGCTAGGTCGTCTAATTCCCTTTCCAGTGTGCGCGATCCGACGTATACGTACCCTGGGACCTCGACCACGAGCGTCCCGGGTAGCACGTGTGCGTCGTCCAATATCACCAGAGATCCTTCTAGCGCTTTTTCCCAGTCTTTTTCAGAAATGAAAGGTTCCTTATCCAACGCTTGGCGTGCACGACGGTGCGACGCGTACAGGAACGGAACCGACATCAGCTTCCTGAAAGAAATACAGATTATCCTTTTCGGGTCGCATAGCTGGTCGATAATGGGGCAGTCCCTGCATGAATCCCACGGAGCGAACCCGTTGATGAACGGGTTCCCTTTGTACATGGCTTCACGGACTTTCTCCCGCAACTTCTCGTCGTTTTTAAGCACCCCCAATAGTGGACCTTCCGTTCTGTAGAACCACGGATAACACTTAGGCTCATCCTGGGCGGAACCCGCGTGCATCATGACATTGATGAGCTCCTCCTGCTCCAGTTCATCACCCAGGAGCTCCGGCAGCTTGACCTTGCATTCGTCGTAGTCCTCCACCCTGCGCCAAAGGTCGACACTGAGGTCCCATTCCCTGAACTTCTTGTACTCCCGCTCAGCCAGGTCCGGTGACGGAACGGAATAGAACACCCTTCCCCTGTACTCCCTTGCCACCCTTCGCAGCAACCAGGTTTTACCCGACCCGGGTCGCGTTGTAAGCACGGCAACGTTATCATGTTCCAACTGATCTCGGACGTCTTCCAACATCTCGTACTGCGGACCTCTCAGATCGTACTCCTCCTCTACAGCGTCTAGAGCGTCGAACAGGACATCCTTACCACCCTCGCGGCTCAACGCGCCGCCCCCTCCACGACCCCAAGCACCGCCGGTTCGTCGCCCACGGTCACCAGGAACCGGTCGCCGGGTTCCACAACTACCTCACGGTCCAGCTCCAAGACGACGTGTGCCACGTTGTGACCCTCGGCGTAGGGTCGTATCACTTCCGTTCCTGCGTGCGTCTCGACTTCCACGAACTCGACGTTCGCGGCCGCTGAGAGCACGTGTACCTTCCCCATCGTCCCGGGCCGAACCTTGGCGCCTATCGAGAGGACTTCCGCCCTTATCCCGTCGGAGGTCGATAATCCTTCCCCGAGGCACATCCCACGTGTGATCGAGCCCTCCACCTTCAGCCTAGCCTTGAACGGTGATCCCGGTCTGAATCCGCCCGCCGACTCCACCTCCAACACTTCCGCGTTCAGCCCACCCGGCTGAACTTCGACCCACCCTTCCTCCAGCGTACCTCGATCCACTACTCCGAACACATCAACGGTCGTCTCACCCACCCTCCGCGTGGATTCCACCGGAGCCCGCAGCGAGTCCGATTCGGACGGTCGAGGTGGTTCTTCCAGCTCGGCCAGCGCGTCGAGCAGCTCTTCCGCCCCTTCCCCGGTCTTTGCGGACACCAGGACCGGTTCTCTGACAGTTTCCACCCCGAGCAGCTCCAAAAGATCCATCACCTCGTCCGCGACCTCGGATACCCGGTTACGGTCCACCAGGTCCACCTTGTTCACGACCGGTAGTACCCTCGCCCCGTAGAATGAGACCACGAGCGCGTGGTCGATCGTCCCTGGACACGGTCCCTCGTCGGCCGCGACCACTAGAATCGCGTAGTCCGCGCTCCATGCGGACGTCAGCATGTTACGGATGTAGTCGCGGTGACCCGGCACGTCCACGAACGAGATCGTGGTGTCACGGAACTCCAGGAACGCGCGTGCGGGTTCTATTGTGACACCCATTTCCCGCTCATGGGGCAGCCTATCCAGCCATTCACCGGTCAACGCTTTCACGAGCGTAGTCTTCCCGTGGTTGAAATGTCCGCAGACGACTACGTTGACTACATTCACATCGCCACCCTCCAGCCGCTCCGCGCTCGCTTCCGTGCGGTTAGCTCCGGGGATCACCTCCTATTTATTCACCACCCCCTAGGATCCGGTTCGTAACGCTTCGCCCACCATACGGCTAGGAAGAAGCTCACGAGTAACGTCAGTGCCAGCAACCACCTCGGGAAGTAGGATGTCGGGGTCGCCTGATACTCCCGCGTCAGCACTCTCCCGCTCATCGCGACGGTCGACCCGACACCCTTTCCGGTTCCGGCGACTTTATCCGCAACACCTTCTAGGGACACTCCTACCCCGGTGTGCCCCAACGACTTCGGACTTACCCCAGTCCCAGTCGCCATCGCGACACGCGAGACTGTGGCCACAACCTGGGAAATCACAGGTGTCATATGAACCGCAGTTGTCACATGGACGGTTGGTCTGAGCACCGGACGCGTCATCGGCGCGGTCCTGGATACCGGGGTAGCAGTCTCTACCGCCATCCTCTCGACGATTCCGGACTGGAAGGCGCAGAGTTCTGGGCAACAGCAGGCCACTGAAGCGATCCAGGATAACGCCTCTCGCGGGTAGGGGATGCTCAGATCGGTCGAGATTCTGACGAGCGAGAACGCGGCCGAAGCTAGGGCCGTCGGCACCGACGCTAACCAGTCTGCGTTGGCTTTGACTATGGACCAGACGGTCGGGAGGACAGTTGCGAAGTCGCGCCGCCCTACCGCGACGTACCCGAGGGTCGCGAACCGCTTGAGCGAGCGCAACAGGTATAGGGCGCCCGAAGCACCGAACCGACGGAGTCCGGTGGTAAAGCTCCTGTTATACAACGTCCTAAGCAGACTCCGCATGAGATACGCCCGAGTTGTGACCAACGGACCCGAACCACGATCGATCTTCCTCGCCGTCACTCTCAAGTCGTTCACAGCGCGGAGGAGGGCCTCACTCCACCCGACGAGCCTCGCGAGGCGGCCCGCACCCTTGGCAACGTTCCAGCCAGGTTTGAAGGCGCCGAGGTCGACCTTCGAGACGTCGAGCGTCCACCCTCTGACGGAATTCTCACGGAGCAGGTAATCCAGGAGCGCCCTCGCCGACGCCTCGAGGTTGACGGTGCAACCGCAGCAGAAGAGGTTCGAGTAATCGTCGTACGAGTCGAACACCTGCAGGACCGCGTCCGAGGTGACGACAGCCAAGGCTAGTGCGAGCGGACAGTGTAGGAACGGCTGCCGCATTCCCACGAGCTCCGATCGCACATACGGGAGGACTGTGTACGAGAACCCGACGAGCGTCCGGAGCCCTAGGGACTCTACACTGTCACTCGTGTACATGCCGGCCTCGATCATCGGGAGTACCGGCGCTATGAACTCACCCGGACACTGCGTGAAGACCGCGGCGCCTGCCATCACCGGAACGTTATCCCACGTCAGCTCCCCGAGGAGCCAGTCGGGGAGCCTATCCTTCAACGCCTCCCGTAGGACCAAGTATGAGACGGCCCAGTGCAGGAACGGAGCGTTTCGGGACGGTAGAATCCACAGGCCGGTACCGATAGCAACCGACCACAGGAGCTCCGCCAGGTTCCACCCGACCAAGTCTCGAAGACCGACGACGACGTAGTCGTTCAGCTCCTTAAGCCCCTCGTGTAGTTCGTGGAGCGTACCCAGCGGATCGCGCTCCAGCTTCGTCATGACGTCATCGAGGAGCTTCCTGAGGACTTCAGGGACACACCCCCGATCCCGAAGTCTCTCTTTCACCTCCTCCAACGATCTCTCGAGTGCCTCGAGCACGTCTCTTAGAACATCCCATCGCCCCGCACCGTGAGGCCTCGCGGTCGGTGAGAGGTACGAGCGTTCACCGATGGCCAGGGCGACCCACGGTTCCGCCGCGACCACGTCCAGCATGCGGCACATGTTGACCAGCGAGAGCGCGGACGGGCTGATCCCCTGGAACGTCGCCCCCGACACTAGCAATAGGACATCTTTCCTGACCCTGGGTAAATCGAGTACCTCGATTCCCACGATCCGGACCGTCCGGAGATCGAACGTCAACTCACCTACAACGACTACTCTCTCTCCGATGCGTAGGTTCACTGGATACCTGAACGTGACGGTGATGCTCGCGCTCGGATCGTACTCGGATCGGAGGACGATGGTGTGGTCGTTCAGAACCTGCTTCACGATCCCGCTCACGCACGCACTCGTACCTCCGCATACGGTGGGTATTGCGACGAGGTCGGCCACGTCTACGACGTCCTCCTCGCTGTACGATATCACGAGGTCCGAGCACAGCAGGCGCACGTTCTCGGCCTCGAAATCTGGGATACCGAGCACGACGAGCTCCTGGCCCACGCTCACCAGGGTTCCTTCCGGGAGCACGATTTCAACGCGGGCCGTGCCATCGTCCACCACGGCCGTTAGTGACCTGCCTGAGTACCGGACTTCCGTGACCCGACCGCGAACCAGGAGGGTCTGGACGGGTACGTTCGGGTGTCGGACGTGCACGAGCGGTAGTTCCCAAGGGAGGACGCCGATTACCTCACCGGTTAGGTTCGTCCTGCATGAGGTCCGACCCGTCGTCGTGGGAGTATAGCTCCTGAAAGAGGTCTTCACAGGCACGTAACCGAGTAATTCCAGGGCGAGCGCGTACTGGAGGCCGCCAGTGGCTAAATCGGTCGGCCCCATCACCATGATCACACGATCCTCCGTACGCCGGTACAGTTCAGTCGCGACCACCGACGACACGGAGACGGCAGTTTCGTCAGGGAACCTCCGCGTATCGTAAGCGCAGGTATTCCTCCCGGTCGGGGCGACGTAGACGTATCGAAGCGGTGAGCCGCCGAATCCCGGGCGTATGTACTCCGCGTGCAGTGCTTTGAGGAGGTTCTCGATCTCGTACTTAGCACTGAGCAGAAACCTTCTGAGCACTTCGCGGGCCAAGTGTGAGGTCTCGTCGCAGTCCCTCCCTGCCCACACTGCCTCCCAATTTATGCTTATCTTCCTCCACAACGCCCGTCGTAGGGCGAGCTCGACCATGCATTCGAGCGAGTGGAACGGGTCCTCAGGGTCGATCGATGGCAGGCCGTACACGTGTAACCCACACATTCCCGATTCTTCCTCGACCTCCCTTAGGAACTCGTACAATAGACTCGCACACCGGTCAAAGTCCCGCTCGAATTCCTCGAGATCGTTCGCGACTGCCGCGTACAGTCCCGTGGATCGAACTAGTTCGAGAATCGCGTCTCGGAGCGCGGGTGACCGTGACTGCAAGTACTTCTCCAGCGTCTCGATCAATCGCTCTACCTCAGGATCGAATCGGACCTCGTTTCTGGGCGCTGGGAAGTAACCGAGGACGATCGCGCCAAGCCGGCGCCTGGCCGTGACGCAGCCGGTCGGATCCCCCACGTGGTACAAGCAGACGATAGGGGTACCGTCGGATAGGACTATGGGGAATTCCCAGCCGAGTGGAAGGATCGGTTTCAACGGAGTCCACTCGAGGTTACCGCGGCTTCCGATCCTAATTACCGCGTCCGCGTCGAACTTCCGCATGAGGTAGTACCAGAACGCCAGGTAGAGATGAGTGGGCGGGAGCACGACCGTCCGGAGCTCCGCCTCGGACTTCATCCGCAACAGAGGCGGTTCTGGAAGTACGATAATGTTTCCGAATTTCATTCCTGGTATCGGAAACGCGCGAACCCCATCCACGATCCTCAGGAACGGGGATTTCTCGGGCGGACCCCACCCGAAGAGCCCGCCCAGCTCGTCCAACCGATCACTCCACTCCTCCCACAACCCGTCCAACTCGCGCAGCACGTCCTCCTTGTCCAGCTGGCGACCTAACGCGATATCGACGAGCAGGTCTGTCACCTCCGCGAAGACATCCCGTAACCTATCCACCAGAGCCTTTCGGGCCTCATCATCGAGATCCAACAGGTTCAGGCACGAGATCGCGGTGTCCATCAGCGCCTTCATCCTTACCCGGAGGAACTCGAGGTGGCGTTTGTCGGGAGGTAATTCCCCGTGGTCAGCCCGCTCGACGAGATACCTGAGGTATCCTAGTATCCCCCGTTCTACGTACAGTCGAGTGGGTTCGGGGAGAGAGTGATACCACTCGAGGTATTCGTCGAGGGTAACCTTGTCGAGGAGTAGTAACTCGACCTCGTGCGCCCGACCACTCATTCGCTCGACAAACCGGTTTAGACCGGTGTGGAGGGGCGGGGTCCTCACGTACGGGCCCACGTGATAAGCTTTGGACAAGTACTCACGATAGAATTGGTCCGATAGCCCTAGCAGCACATTCATTGCATCACGGAAGATCTCGACTGCCCGACGGAAATCACCTAGCTCGAGAAGTTCCCACGCCTCTCGGTCCAACTCGACAACCCGGTGTAGCACCTCGTCCCACGGTGTGCGGACCGAGTACCTATTCTCGCGCAGCCAAGCCAGGATGTGTAACACGCTCGCGGGCACGTCCAATTGATCAGCTACCGCTACGAAGTCCCGACCGAAGGTGTCGACGCCGTACACCAATGCCACTCTCTTCTCACGGTTGGGAGCCTCACGCAACCGGCGGAGCTTCTCGACTAGGCGGACGACGGCGTCGATCGTTTCCTCGACCGCGCTACCGCTGATTCGGAGTACTCCACCTGGGACGTGTCGGGCGAGCCCCGGTGGTAACCTGACAACGCGCGATGTCCCGACGAGGAACGGACCTAGGAAGCCGAGGTTCTCCGGTACGATCACGTTGAACACCATGTAATGGTCGGCAGCGCGCTCGGACATGTACAGGCATTCCCACTGCAGCTTAGTCATGCCCATGTGGTTGCTATCCAAGCCGATCACCGGGACGTTCAGCCGCTCGAACAGTCTCACGAGCCGGCTGTCGGGACCGTAGTACCGCATCATACTGTGGTTGACAGCCCACATGATACATACAGTATGCTCTTCCTCGATTAGCGGCTCCAGTGCCTTGAGAAGTTCTTCGGGTAGCATGTACAGGATGTCGTAGTGCAGGGCGATGGGCACCACGTTGTACCCGCGTTCGTGGAGCTTCCCTGCAAGCACCTTCAACCAGTCGAGGTAGCCGAGGTGTCGGCCCAAGAGGTTGGCCGAGTCGAAGACGACGAACACTGTCGGGGCTCTCGAGGAGTAGAAACCTTTCGACTCACCCAGTTTCCGGTAGCGGTCGAAGATCTCGTGAAGCCTGGGAAGGACCTCGCCGCGGATCAGCTCCACGAACCACCGTGGGTACACGGTGATACCGTGGTAGCTGGATAGTACCTCGCCGTGTGGGAACTCGCGCTGGTACCTCAGGATCACGATCGGATCGACGGGATGGTCGTAGGAGACCACGGTATCAGTGAGCGGGTCGTACAGGGACAGCAAACCGTCGAGGTAGAACGCTCTGGGTGGTTCTCCACTTCCCACGTACCTGAAGAACTGAACCAGGTTACGCTCGGAGAGCGTAGTTAGGAACATGTAAAGTGGGATCTCGGTGCCCCCTACGTCCACCGTGCGGTCCACCAGCGGTACCATTTCGGCCTTGGCCGAACCGATCGGGATGTTGATGTCGTTCTGATACACATAGAATGGGACACCGCGCGACAGGGCCTCAGCTAGAGCCGCGTACTCCGGCGCCGAGTACGGGTCCAACACCGTCAGTCCTGACGATCGATATAGTATCACGGCCGAAGCGTTCCGGATGCGCTCGCAGGTTTCTTCCCTCACCTCCTCGAGGTTCGCACCTACGATGAGGGAGTCGTACGAACGCGGGTCGATGGCGAGGAAGTCCACTCCGGACTTCGATAACGGTTCTATGAACTGACCGGCGTAACGTGAGATAACTACCACCTCACCGCAAGAAACCGGTACGAACGAAGTAAAGGCTGTGATGAGTAATAGCGAGAGAATTAGGGGGGGACACGGCACCGGAAGAACCCCCCTCAGCGGCGTCGGGTTAGGAGCGACGCTGCGAGGGCCAGTGCCAGGACCCCTGGAGCCACTGGGAAGCGTTTCCGCTCGGTGATACCCTTGACGCCCAGTTTCTCGGCCAACGCGAAGGCTGCCAGCGCGTACGAGGTCGCCAGCGTCTGGCTCCGGTAGCGCAGCTCCGGGCTCCAGACGCTCCGGATGAAATACCAGTAGAACGGTAACCTCAGTCGCTTGGCCCTCAGGTACTGGTCGTGCAGCACCTCAAGTGCTTTCACGATAGCCTCGTGGTTCGGGTCGATGAGACCCAACTTCGCGCACCTGAGCAGCGCGACCAGCGCGGAGGCCGTGCTACCGTAGTCCGGCGGGTACTCGGTCAGCGGGCCGCGACCCCACATGCCGGACTCCTGGTCCCGAAGAGATAGCAGGTAGTCGATAGCTTTCTTGAGCGCGTTCTTCACGCGCTCTACTAATCCCTTCAGCTCGTCTTCCTTGCCCGCCCGCTGCACGGCTTCGAGCCAATCGCAGAGGGCGATCACAGCACGACAGTGTCCGGTCGTGTACAGCGGGTACGGGCAACCTGTATCCCTCGGGTCGGTGTAGAAGTTACCCTTCTCGTCCTGGTTGTTCAGGAACCACTCGACGACCTTCAAGACCAGATCGTCGTCCGGAGGCGTTCCGGCCGCCAGCAGCGTCCGGAAGCAGTACGATGTCACGTCCGTGATACCGTGAGCACCACCCGGACGGTCCGGGTAGTCTATCCAGCAACAGCCCTTATCCTCCTTCTGCAGGTTCGGACCCTCACGGAGCCATCTGATCACCTTCTCTAGGAACGGCTTGTACTCGTTCCACTCGTCGTCCGGAACGATGCCCGCCTGTCTGGCCCGGAAGAACGGCAGTGCGAACTTCGCTGTCAATCCCGCGCTAGGGATTTCTTTACCGTCTTTTATTCTGACCCAGTACGCCCACTTCCCGTTGGGATCTTCCTTGCGCTGGTACTTACCCTTCACGTTCCACATATACCGGAGGGCCTTCAGGATCATGTCCTTGTCGATGGGGTACCCGGCCTCGACGGCCGTCAGTAGGGTGTCCATGACCACGTACGTGTGCAGGTTCGGCAGGCAGTAGTACGTGACGTCCGACTTGTACGACATCGGGAACGCGCCGACGTCTTCCGGCTTGACCTGGTACGTGGCCTTCTGTCCGCTCCTATCCTTGTACTCGATGATTTTTCCCACGTCGTCCTCAGTGTACTGCTGCCCCTTCAACCAGTCGTGAGCGGCCCTGGCGCACTCCTGGATCTGCTCGGCCGTGATGGCGGATCCCGGAGCGGTCGATAGACCAGCAGCGACGAGGGCGAGTACTAACGGCCTAAGGATTCCCATCGCGGTATTACCCCCGCCCGCCCCCATGTTATTACAAAATAAATTTTGCTGGTCTATGTTCTACTTCGTGCTAACCTCCATATGACTCCCACCACTATAAGTGATAGTAGTATCACCGCGGGAACGGCGTCCAGGCTCGGGTGACTGGACACCTCGAAGACATCAGCGGGAACTACCGGCACACGTATGGTATCCGCAGCATATCCGGCCGCGACCGCGCAGAGGGTGATTCCGACCAGGTAAGCCGCGACGATCCTCCATCCCAGGAATCGTAGGATAACGGACAGCGTGGCTACATTGGTCCCAGGGCCGGCCACGGTGAACGTCAGCATCGAGCCTATGGAGGCTCCCTTCGCCACCAGCGAGGCTGCTATGGGGATCGCGGCGACCGAACACACGTAGAGCGGTAGACCTATCAGGGCGGCGAGAATAGACCCGAGGAGACCCTTGAGGTATCGTACCGTCGGACTCGGTACCAACAGTTCCAGCAGGACTGAAGCTACAAGTCCTATCAGAAGCCACGGCCCTACGGTGCCCGATAGCTCCAGAAGCTCACGTGGGAAATCCTTGAAGGAACGCCCTCGGCAGCATGGTCCGTGTTCTCCGCACAATGGGAGTTCTTCCGCCTCTTCGCTTCGGTCCTTCAGGGCGAGCTCGGCCATATAACCGACCACTACGGCCGCAACTACCGCGGTCAGCACCTTAGCCGCCATGAAGTACGGCCCGAGCAGCGCGTAGGCCAACAACAGGGAGTTCACGTCGGTTTGCGGGGTAGCTACGATGAAGGCGATGACTGGGCCTACACCGGCCCCACGGTTCTTGGCCGCTATCGCGAGCGGGAGGACCGAACACGAGCAGAGGGGAAGCGGAACTCCGAGAAGCGTTGCAATTATGCAAGCCTTGAGGCCACCACGCAGATGACGGGCGAGGTAGTGTTCAGGAACCATAGATTGTAGTGCAGCTCCTAACACGAGACCGATGAGCAGGTACGGAGAAATCTCCGTTAAAAAGCCCACGAACGCGTTTAGGGGATCCAAGTGCCGTCCCCCGACAGCCAGTGGTTCTGGAGTGCACATATACTAAAAAGACGAATGTGGGTGAGGTGTGGGATTCGTTACGATAACTGTAACAATGGCGGGGGCGGGGAGGGGGTTACTCCTCCACTATGGTCTCTTCGACCTCCATCCCGAAGTGACGGCCCTTACCTTCTTCGGTCTCCACGTATGCGAGCACCTTGTCGCCTGGTTTGAGATCGACTACGGATACAGGCTCGCCGTCCTCACGTACCAGGTGAATGGTTTCGGCGTTCTGGACTATAGTTTGAATCTCCAAACCTTCGTACTCAGCGCGGATTAGCATTAGCGGTCTCCGTTCGATCTTCAGTCGGCCCACTACCGCGGTCCTTGTACGTCCCTCCGTGTCGACTATCAGCACCTCATCGCCGGGTCTCAGCTCGGCCAGGTACTTCGTCTTCCCGCCGGGCACACGGATGTAGGCGTGGACCGGACCGGCGTTCACCCGGAAAGGTCGCGGCTCGACGTACGGGTTCTCGAGGCTCTCGCTGTGGATGAGGAACATCCCGCGAGATGTCGACCCTACGAGCATCCCTTCACCCTCGGACATGAGCGAGCAGGTGTCCACGCAAACCCTGTCGCCCTTACCTATCGGTTTGACCTCCTTCACCTCGACCGCGACGAGCTCGAACCGCTCCGCCGCGGCCCGCTCCGCGATCTCCGCGGTTTTCTTGATCTCTGACGGATCGATCCGCTCCGCGTCGAGCAGGACACCATCCGAACCCACATCGAGCGTCTCGAAAGCTATACGTGCCTCCTCGGTATCCCGAGCCCCGGCGATGAGCTGTGTCTTCTCACTCTGGAGTTCCGCGATGAGGTTCTCCAGCGGGATGATTTTCCAATCACGACCGATCGCGATCACGTAGTCGGGTCCCACGTTCTTCGCTATCTCCACGGCGAAGCGCTCATAAGGCTTGTCCATAATCTCTACGTACTCGGCGACCTCGAACCCGCGATCCCGCGCCTTCTCGATGAGCGCGGCGTCGATGGACTCGGATACGTCGTCCGGCAGGTCGATGGACCCGTCTCCCTCACCACCTTTGCCAACAATCACCACGTCGGCGTCGATGGCATCCAGCTCCTCGAGAGCTAGGTCGGGGGAACCTGGGTCCGGCATCAGCGGCACCGCGACCTTAACGTTTCCGAGCTCTTTCACGCGCTCTACGTCCTCGGGAAGGCAAACTATCACGTCAACACCGGCCTCGATCGATTCCGTGACGTAGGGCTTTTTCTCGTCCCACTCTCCTTCGAATGCCACCGAGACCCAAACCTGCTTGGTCTGCATCTCGACTTACACCCGCTCCAGCTCCTTCATCGCCTCTTCCACTTCCGCGTCTTCGTGTATGATCCTCGCGATAGCCCGGGTCATCGCCTCGCGCATGCGTGGAGACTTGTGCGCGAAGATGTTACGACCGATGGCCGCACCGGCCGCTCCCGCCTCGATGGCGCCCTTAACCATCTCGAGGACTTCCTTCGGTGTCTCCGCCTTCGGACCTCCCGCGATCACCACCGGCACCGGACAACCCTTCACGACCTCACGGAAGGAGTCCGAGTCGCCCGTGTAGTTGGTTTTCACGATATCCGCACCGAGCTCGGCTCCCACCCTGGCGGCGTGCTTAACGTACTCTACGTCGAACTCGTCCTCGACCTTCGGACCTCGTGGGTACATCATCGCGACCAGGGGTATACCCCACTCCGAACATCGGGCGGCGATTTCACCCAGCTTCTTGAGCATTTGAGGTTCGTCCTCTGCACCCACGTTCACGTGCACACTGACGGCGTCCGCACCGAGCTTTATGGCCTCCTCCACCCGGGATACCAGGACCTTGTTGTTCGGGTCGGGTCCCAGCTCGGTGCTGGCGGACAGGTGAATGATCAGACCGACGTCTCGTCCGTAACCCCGATGACCCGCTTTGACCATACCCTTGTGGAGGAGGACAGCGTTAGCTCCACCGCGGGCCACGGCGTCGACGGTCTCTTCCAGATCCTCAAGACCCGTGATCGGACCTAGGGTCACCCCGTGGTCCATCGGTACGATTAGAGTGCGTCCGGTCTCGCGGTCCATTATTCGCTCCATCCGGATCTGTTTACCGATATGTACCAATCCGGATCACCCCTCCTCGAGCTTCCGGGCTAAGGACTGGTAGCGTTTGGAAATGTCCTCGAACTCTCGATTGAGCTCGGACAAACGTCGGGATATCTCCGAGATGCGCGCGGGAGCGTCCTCGGTGAGTACGGCCCCCCTCTTCGAGGGGCGTATGATCCCTTCCTCCTCCAACACACGAAGCGAGTACCTAACCTTATGCCATTCCATTCCGGTCACATCCGTTATCCGACCGATCCCGATAGGTTGATGCTCGACCACGACCTCCAGGACCCGGACGTGCCGGCGCAGGGTTTCCATAGCTTCCCTGAGCGACCGCAGCACCCGCGGACCATCCCCTGCTCTGTGCTATCAAGTGTCATGATCGTGACTACTTAAAATTTCCCGTCGACAATTCAAACGGCTTTATCTCCACCCCCATGCCGGCTTTCTCGGCACGTTCGTACGCCAACGCCCCGACAGCCACGTCGAGGATAGCGATCCCTGTGGAGTCAAACACGGTCAACTCCGAGGGATCTACCATTATCTCTCCTCTCACCACGTCCGAGAGTTCGACGAGTTCTTCCGGGTTCAGTTCGTTCCGCTCCACGGGTTGGCTTACGTCCCCTGATTCTACGCACTGCTCGCGGTCATCGACCACGACCACTGCGCGCTTCAACAGCTCGGTCTTCACCTCCTGCTTCTCCGGGGCGTCCGATCCTATGGCGTTCACGTGGACGTCTTCCGGAACGTCCTCAGGGCCTAGGTAAGGCTCGGTGGCTGGAGTGCATGTGCAGACGACGTCGACGTTCAGCTTCGAAAAGTCCGTATCGTCGAGTACCTCGGCGTCGACACCGAGGTCCCGCTCGGCCCATTCGGCGAGCCTCCGGGCCACCTTACACGCCTTGTCGTACACGAACACCGCCTCCAGGTCAAAGACCTCCGCGTGCGTGAGGAGCTGGTACCTCCCTTGCACTCCCGCACCGACTATCCCGATAATCCGCACGTCCTCGGCCAAGTACTTCGATGCCACCGCCCCAGCCGCTCCAGTCCTCAGCGATGTGATCTCCGTCGCGCTGACCAGACAGAGCGGCCTCCCCGTTTCCGGTTCGATCAAGCACATGACAGCCATGACCGTCGGGAGACCGCGATCTGGATTGCCGGGATGTGAGTTTACGATTTTGACGCCGGCCACACCTAGCTCCGGTAAGTAGGCGGGCATCGCCCTGAAGTCGCCACCTTCCAGCGGTACGATAACCTTCGGTGGCATCTCGCACTCGGGCTTGATCCGAAACGTCTCCTCGACACGCTCGACGACTTCTCTCACGTCGAGGAGTGCTCTGACGTGATCTTCCGAAAGGAACAGCATGATGACCCCCGGCAACGTAAAATTCGACCATATCCGGAAATCGTTTTCCGGAGCGCTTTGTTCGAAAGTTCGCGGTGGTTCGGGGGTAGCGCTTCATCAGGTCGTCCGACAGCGTTACTGGACTGCGGTGGCTGGTCCTGTACGTGCTCGGTGTGATTGCGACCAGTGCTCTCGTTTACCATCTGATAGAGGGGTGGTCACTACTAGACTCCCTGTACTTCACGATCACCTTAATGAGCTCTGGTTACGGTGCCCTCACTCCTCGCACAGAGGCAGGTAAACTGTGGACGATGACCGTCACACTGTTGGGCGCCGGCGCTATGGGATGGCTCGTACTCACCGCGGTCGAAATCGGTGTGAGGGGCGGACTCCGTGAGTTCGTACATGATATCAACCAAAGGAGGTGGTTACGGGACGTGAGGGATCACGTCGTCGTGTGCGGATTCGGACGTGTGGGGGCTCAGGCCGCCGGGCGGCTCCGCGCCCACGGGTTCGACGTGGTCGTGGTCGACCAGCAAGGAGCGCGTGGAACGGGCGAGACGCGAGGGATTCCCTACGGTCGAGGGGAACCTTACAGACCGTCGGACGCTGGAGCGTGCGGGTGTGGATAGGGCCAGATTCGTGGTGATCTGTACGGACTCCGACGAGACCAACGTGTACGTGACGCTGTTAGTACGCAAGCTTAACCCCGACGCCCGGGTGATCGCCGTAGCCCGAGATCCGGAGAACGCCGATCTCCTCCCGCACGCGGGGGCCGACGAGGTGGTCGACGCCTACCGGGTCGCGGGCGAGGAGGCCGTGGAGCGTGTGCTGGCCGAACACTCGTTCACGGTGACCGTCAGGCACGATCTCAATGAAGTTGAGAAGGAGTGGCGCGCGATCGTCGAGAACGGCGGCACGATCTTGGACGTACGTTTCCACGTCCCCGAGTCACCAGAACCAATAGTGAAGTAGCTCCCGATAGAGTCGCCCGAGGACCTCCAGCGCCGGAAGGAGCTACTGGAGACCTCGAAGGAGTTCAGGTCGACAGTGGAGGCCCTTCACGAGCTGTGTCGAGGGGTACATTCACATAGGGTGTTCGTCGCGGACCCTGGCGATAAAGAGAGGATCGTTAAGGAACTCGAGAAACTAGGGTTCCTGATCGGTGTCGATATGTCTCACAGGGAAGTGCTGGACCGGGCTTTTCGGAACTAAATCGGCGGTGCCAGTGCCAGCTCCCGTCTCCTTTTGAACGCACCCAGGAGTTCGAAGACGACGACGCCGAGCGCCGTCGCCAAGCCCACACCGGACACCAAGAAACCCGTGGGTCCCACCTCCGAGGATCGTGCGATCGGTGCGAACGACCACGAGATTCCCTTCGGACCCAGAAGCACGTAGGCCTCCAGTCCGTACGATTTTAGCGAGAAAGGGAACATCGCGGGAACGCCGGTCCCTGCCCCTTTCATCCCAGCTAGAGCGTCAGTCACAAGGTGAAATACGTACATAGCCAGGACGAGTCCCGTCCTCAGTCCGGCCGCGTACGCAGTGGCTACCCCCGCTAGCAACGCGACGGGCGAGTGGAGTATCCAACGGTACCGAAGGAGGTGATCGAGGTCGATCGCCACGTTTATTCCGAAGGCGTACACCAGGGACGTGCGGACGGTGTACCCAGCAGCCCGCGCCAGCGCATACGAAGCTGCCACATGGAACACCGGGTCCAATGGGACTCCCCCGAGGGGTTTGTGACTTGTCGGCGATCATGTTCGTCGGTACGGCCTCGAACTCCGGTAAGTCGTTCTTGGCGGCGGTTACGTGCGCCTACCTACGCCAGCATGGCGTGGACGTGGCTCCGTTCAAATCCCAGAACATGTCGCTGAACTCGTGTGTGGCAAAGGAAAACGGGGAGATCGCCGTCGCCCAGGCGTTCCAGGCCGCGATGGCAGGTCAGGAACCCTCGATCCACCATAATCCCGTGCTCCTTAAACCCAAAGGGGAGCTCCGCTCGGAGGTCATCGTCCATGGAAAGCCTATCGGGACGATGTCGTATCGCGAGTACCGGGAAATCGTCTTCGAAGATCCCTGGCAAGCCGTCTTGGAATCCGCCGAAATCCTCTCGGAGGAGCACGAGGTCATCGTCGCCGAGGGTGCAGGGTCGCCCGCGGAGGTCAACGTCCTTGACACCGATATCGCGAACCTTCGGGTAGCCGAAGCCCTGGGTGCGGACGTGATCCTGGTCGCGGACATCAGTAGGGGCGGAGCCTTCGCGGCCGTCTACGGCACGATCGAGCTCTTACCGGAGCGATGGCGACGGTTGGTAAAGGGTTTCCTGTTCAACAAGTTCCTCGGCGATGAGTCCCTCCTCGAGTCTGGGATCAAGGAGTTGGAGCGCCGCCTAGGCGTACGTTACTTCGGAACCGTGCGTCACATCGGGGACTTCTGGATGCCTTGGGAAGACTCGGAGGCACTCGACACCCATTCCCCCGGGCGCGGTTCCGTACGGATCGCGGTCATCAGGCTGCCCCGGATCTCCAACTTCACCGACTTCGAGCCTCTCGCGATGGAGCCGGACGTGAGAGTGGAGTTCGTGGACCCTAGGGACAGCCTCCCTGAGGACGCGGATGCAGTGATCCTCCCTGGAACCCGTACCACTATCTCCGACCTCGAAGAACTTCGGAAACACGGGATGGACGAGGAGGTAGTTCAGGCGGCCGGCGAGGATACGGTGGTGCTCGGGGTGTGCGGAGGATATCAGATGCTCGGCAAAGAGCTCGTCGACGAGTCGGGGAGTGAGCTCAACCCGGGGGAGTCGGTCCCGGGGCTCGGACTTCTCGATGCCGTGACCGTGTTCCCCAGTGACACCGGTAAGGTGACGGTGCGATCGGAGGGAGTCGTGAACCATCCGCACCTCCGCGGCATCCGAGTTGAGGGGTTCGAGATCCATGAGGGGCGTACCTATACCGGCGGCCCACACTTGATCCGTTTACGGTCGGGGTATGGAAACAGAGGATGTCTTCTAGACGGTGCGTATCGCATCGATCGGCCCGTTCTCGGTACCTACTTACACGGGATATTCTTCAACCGACGCTTCCGTCACGAGTTCCTCAGATGGGTATCCGGAGGCAGGTGGAATCCTCCCGAGCGGGACGTAGTTCGGGAGGCGGTGAAGCGGAACCTTCAGGTCGCCCAGGAGATCGTAGAATCGACGGATCTTCCAGAGCTCCTGGGGGAGTAAGGGTGGATTTAGACCGGTTGAAGGTAAGTTCCTTCGAGCGCGTAACTAGGCCTATCGAGCCGAAGGATTCGGGCCTAATCACGGAACGACTTGGGCTACTCCCAGGCCATCGCGTGTTCGAATCGGGTGTCGGATCCGGGTTCCTCACAGCTTCCATAGCCCGGATAGTCTACCCAGATGGTGAAGTAGTCGGGATCGAGATCGACGCCAGGAAGCTCAAGAAGGCTCGGGAGAACCTCGAACAGTTGGGAAAAGTCTACGAGAGGAGCGTGACGTTGAAGCACGGTGACGCTAGGGAGTACCTCGAGGGGTTGGAAGACGAGTTCGATGCGATGGTGTTGGACCTACCCGAGCCCGACCGCGTACTTGAGGTGGGATTAAACGCCATCAAATCGAACGGGAAGGTCGCTGTGTTCTGCCCGTTTTTCGAGCAGGTGAGAGCCGTCTGGCAGATCTTGGAGGATCGGTGCACCTGGTTGGAAGCCGTTGAACTGATCGAGCGAAAACTCCAGGTGGAAAAGCGTGGGATTCGACCCGGCCGTACTCTGGGTCACACGGGGTTCATAGTCTTCGGTAGGGTCTGACTCTCCATACCCACAGGACGGTCCACCGGTTCTCCAGGTCTTTACGGAACGATCAGTCGAGGAACTTCACTTTATCTTCCTAGGGTTTGTGCAGGGCATCACGCCCGCAAGTTCAAGTACTTCATCTTCTTCGAGCGGTTTGGGCATGACACCTTCCGTCTCGAGCATTCTGTGCGCGAGCTCGCGGAACGCCTCGGCCGCGTCCGAGTCCGGGAACTCTCTGATCACAGTACGATACCGAGACTCGGCCTTCCGTACCTCATTCATGTAGGGAAGATCGTAAATCAACTCGGCCCGGATTCGCCGGCAGAACTCCGTCACTACGCTAGAATCTGAGTCACGGGAGCGTCGGTTGTGGACAATCCCCCCGAGTTTCGCACCACCTCGATCTGCGTACTCGGCGATCCCGCGGCAGATGTTGTTAGCGGCGTATAGGGACATTGGTTCGCTGGACGTGACCACGAAAACGGTATCCGCGTAGCCGTGGCGGATCGGTAGGGCGAATCCACCACACACCACGTCGCCGAGTACGTCGAAGATCACCACGTCGACGTCCTCGAACGCCCCACTTCGAGTCAACATCTCGAGGGCCTTCAGCACACCGCGCCCCGCGCATCCGACCCCGGGCTTCGGCCCACCGGACTCGACGCACAAGACCCCGAAATCACCTTCGACGATAACGTCCTCGAGCTCGAGGTCTTCCCCTTTCTTCCGGTACTCGTGCATCACCGTTGGGATTCTACGTCCCGCGAGCGTCAGGGTCGAGTCCGCCTTCGGGTCACACCCTACCAGCATGACCAGATAACCTTCTTCGGCCAAAGCCGCGGCCACGTTCGCCGCGATCGTGGACTTTCCTATCCCACCCTTCCCGTAGACGGCGATCCTTTTCAAGCGCTGTCGCCCCACGATCCGGGGTGAGATGCGTGAGGAAGGAAATCGCAGTGATCTTCGTGATCGCCGTTATAGTCCTCCCGGCGGCCGGATACTACGAGGTCAACTACGGACGTGGTTCGATCGAACGGCCCGCAGTGACTTACGGAGAAACCACATGGAGGACCGAGCGTCCTACCGTGGTAGAACTGTTTAAGGAGGTTGGGGTCGATCCGACTAGGTTCCACAGAACGATCGTGACGGCCGAAGAGACCAACCGAGTAGCGGCGGAGGTCACCGGACATAGATACACTCCATCCCAAATATACAGCTGTGCCGCAGTCACACCTTACGACGAACCACCGCGGCGCTATCAGGAGGTCGATGGGTACCGCATCTACGTGGGCCCCGAGATCACGGTATGTAAACCGGAGACATACGCCGAAGCCCTAGCGTCGATAGGCGCACCTCCTTGCTGCGTGACCATCCGTAGTCCCGTTCAGGCCACGGGCGAGGCGGCTCTCGCCGGAGTGTACAAAGCCATGAGGGAGGCCGGTGTAGAGATCACGGAACGTGACGCTAGATTCTCCCAGGCGGTGCTCGAAGCCGTGAAGGAGGCCGGGGACGATCCTCAAAGGCGAGCTGCGGCCGTAACCGTAGTCGCAGTGTGCGTGTTCCGAGGTGCCGACAATCCGCAGAAGGCGAGGGACGTTCAAAACGAAGTCGAGGACGTCTACGGGGTGAACTTACCGCCCGAAACCGCGGTTCACGCCGCGCAAGCGGCGAAGTTGGCCGAGGAAGGGGCAGAGTATTCCTGGTGGTGGCTCTTCAAGAGACTCCTGACGTACTGGATCTAACCTCCCTGTCCCGAATGACGACACCTTTAGAGTTTCGCGAGGACAATGTGGGCTCAACGGGAGGAAACAAAGAAAAAGTGTTTAAGAGATAGTTTTATGGTGAGTCCCGAGGGGCAACCGATGGCAAAGTACGAGCCGATCATACCGGAGCTCGAGGTGAATCCTGAGGAGGAAGTGAGCAAGATAGCAGAATTCCTCCGGGAGAAGTTCGAGGAGGCTGGTCGGGAGATCGCGGTAGTGGGTTTGAGCGGCGGAGTCGATTCATCTACGACCCTCGGACTTGCGGTCGAGGCGCTGGGTCGCGAGAACGTGGTGACACTGATACTACCGGAGCGTGACACTCCGCGGGAGGACGTTGAAGACGCCGTGGAAGCTGCGGAACGGTTCGGTGTCGAGTACTACGTCCACGACGTCACCGAGGTCCTGCGAGCCTTCGGCACCGGTTCATACGTCCCCTGTCACACGTTCAGCCGTAAGAGCGACGCTAACCTCAAACCACGGGTCCGGATGTGCATACTGTATTATTTCGCGAACAAGCTCGGCGGTCTCGTCCTGGGTACCGGTAACCGTACGGAGTGGCTTACTGGGTACTTCACACTTCACGGAGACGGCGCCTGCGACGTGGCCCCTATCAGGCACCTCTACAAGACGCAGGTTTACATAATAGCAGAGTATCTCGGCGTACCAGAGCGTATTGTGGAGGAGAAGGAACCTTCGGCACGACTCTGGCCTGGCCAGACGGATGAGGGTGAACTCGGGATCGATTACCCTACTCTCGATGCTCTCCTGTACGCGCTCGTCGACGAAGGTTTGAAGATTCGGGAGGCTGTCGACTGGCTCGGGGAGCGTGGGGTAGAGGTGACGGAGAAAGACGCTGAGAAAGTCCTGGACCTTGTGCGAAGTTCCTCGTTCAAGCGACGACCTGCTCCTGGTCTGGACTTGCCAGAGCCCGAGGATCCTGCGATGCCGAGGTGAGAGGGAGTTCGATCTGTATGGAACCACGGAAGGTAGAAGTGGTCCTAGAGTTCGGGTGTGAGTTCGGTGCGCGCCTATGGGTAATCCAGCAGGTGGTCTGCATCTTCGTTTCGTCACTAGTGATACTCATCCTCATCTACCACACGATCCGTGCCGTGCGACGCCACGACCTCGACTGTGCGCTGGCCAGCTTCGGGATGCTCCTACTGATACTGGCCGCCGGCGTGATCACTCCCCTGAATACCCTCCTCCACCTTTATTCCCATCCTCGCATCAAGTGGGGTATCATCCTCTGGACATACATCGGATCCCTAGGAGTGGGGATGGTGACGTTCGGCATTGGTATATTCAACGTTCTCACCAGACGGCCCGCCGCCCCGTTCGGGGGCGAGGAGAGTTGATCGGCGCACTTCTCGCATCTCACAGCTACCCAGCAGCCGTGACCTGGGATATCCTCGCGGAAATAGTAGAGATACTTCCATCTTCGATCAAAATTTCATGCGTGAACCGAGACATTTGGGAGTTCTGCGTCGAGCTTAGGGATCGCGTCGAATTCTCGGAAGTGGAGGAAGTAGATTCCCTCGATGATCCTACCATCGTCGTCGCACTCGCGGAGGAAGAGGCGCACATAGGTCCTAAGGTGCTGCGCACGCGAGTGCGTGGGGTCGTGATAGTTACGGACGATCCCGAGCGGGCGGCGGAAGATTGGCGACTCCCTGCCGTCAGTGCTCGTGAAATTTACGTTCCAGTGGTACGCGTCGGTGGGAACGTGACCGTCCACGTTTACGAGCACGGGGAAGCGTTATGGCGCTTCGGGCTTAGGGAGGGGAGGACCATGCTACCACCCGATTACAAATCGCTCCGCGAACTACTCTGGAACGAGTTCCCCTACGTGAGGACCATAGGCTCACTGGCCCAACGAACGAACTGGCACGAGGTCCTCGTCCGGCTGGCACTGATCGAGGAGTGGATTAAAGGAAACAGATTAGTGTCCGAATTTTTGGATTGGATTCCGAAGAGCACTAAGGTGATCCCCAGAGGCACGTATTCACCCACCGATAGATCATCGGGAGAGGACCTACTAGAAGGCCGGCTGATATTATTCCCGACGTTTTCCTCCGCCTTAAGCGCTCTAACGTGAGGGGGCCCCTCGTTGTTCAGGTCCAAACGTCTCCCCTCGTTTCTAATTGAAGGCAAAGTGGACGAGGAATTGGAAGATTTCACGGATGACTTCGGGCAACCTGATCTGGACGCGATCGTCCGAGCCTGCGTGGATAGACTCGACCCTCATCCTGACCTAGAGGAGAGGGTGTTGAAAACAGCCCGGAAGGCCTGCGAACGGATCGGATTTCCGATGGGGGAGCACACGGAGTTCGACCTGTGCCCGTGGCTAGCCCCACAAATATTCCACGAGCGAGTGATCCGAGATGTCTACTCGGGTGAGAGTCGGGAACCCGACGAGGCGCGGGTGGCCTTCGTTTCGATCCATCACGACAAACGTGGCGTCGCCGAGTACGTGTACCGGACTCTGGAACGTCTGGAACCAGAGGCTGTGTGTTTGGAAACCAGTCCAGCTGGACTGGAAACCGCACTCCACTACACACTCTCACCGCTACCGCACGCCGGAATCGAGGTGATGGCACGGGTACCCACTAAGATGCTCATGGGGCCGTTCCGGGACCTCTACGGGGCTTTAGTGTACTGTTTAAGGGAAGGTGTCCCTGCGATCCCCGTCGACGTGCCATCGTCCTTGAAGCTCGAGAAGTCTAGGAAAAATCCCGAGTGTCTCCGCGATCCTATCGTGTTCGAGTACACTTCGGAAGTCGAGCGCGTCTTGGGACCCACCGGTGAGTTGTTCTTCCTCGAGTACGAGGAAGTCGAGCCCGTGCTCAGGAGGCTCGGCGAAGAAATTCGCACCAACGTCTCCCTCGTGGCCTCGGAGACCTTCGTCCGCTTCCACCTAGAGTTTCGAGAGTGGTACATGCTCAGCCGCATCGCCGACGTAACCGAAGATTTCGATCGTGTCGCGGTGGTGGTGGGAGCCGTACACACCTCAGCGATGGAAAAGGCTTGGAGCGAGGACGAATTCCGATACCTGAAACCATCACCTGAGGACTTCAAGGGTGTGGAGTGGGAGCTCTCACCCAGGTACAAACGCCACAAGCTCGTGGTTGGGGGCAGGCGGAGGTGATCGGGATCGTCGTCCTCGGGGCCACTGGTAGGATGGGTCGCCGGATATGCCGGATGGTGATAGAAGATGAAGAGCTCGAGCTGGTAGGCGCTATCGCATCACCCACCTCCGAGCACCTGGGGAGGGACGTGGGACTGCTCATAGGAGTGGGCGAGACAGGTGTAGAAATCGCTCCTCCAGCCGCTTTACCTAACATCGCTAAGGACGCGGACGTCGCGATCGATTTTACAGTCCGTGAAGCGACGTTGGAGAACGCGCCCAAAGCCGCCCATGCGGGGTTGGACCTCGTAATTGGTACCACTGGGTTCAGAGGTGAAGACCTCAGGATGCTCGAACACGAGATCGAGGAAGCAGGAGTTTCGGCCGTGATCTCCGCGAACATGTCCTTAGGAGTCAACCTGCTCTTCGAGCTCACAAGACAGCTCGCTAGGGTGCTCGGAAACAACGGGTTCGATTTCGAGATCGTGGAGATCCATCATCGGCACAAGGTGGATGCACCGAGCGGGACGGCCCTCGAATTGGCGGCAGTCATAGAGGAAGAGCTGGGTAAGGAAAAGAAGGTCTTCGGTCGTGAGGGGAACGTAGGACCACGTGATGACGACGAGATCGGTGTGTTGGCAGTTCGAGGAGGTGAGGTCGTAGGCGATCACACCGTCATGGCGTTGGGCGAGCACGAGAGGATCGAACTCACGCACAGGGCCCTCTCACGTGACGCCTTCGCCAAGGGAGCCTTGGTAGCCGCGAAGTTCGTCGTGGAGGCCCCTCCGGGGATTTACTCGATGAGGGACGTACTGTTCGGCGGGAAACGGGAGGAAGGGTTATAAACCCGGAACTCCGGCTCCGGCTTGGGGGGTGAAGGTGTGAGGCGCGTGTTGGTAGTCCTCTCCATCGCCCTGGTGGCTCTGGCGGCTCCGGGACTGGCGGAAGACAAGGTCGCAGCGGTGACCGAGCAGCAGACACAGGCCAGCGAGCAGCAGTCACAGCAGGCGCAAACCACGGAGCAGCAGACCGAGCAGAAGGCTACCGCGTCGGCGCCCAAGACGGTGGCGCTGAAACTGACGCCGAGCCTTCAGGCGGACTTCACCGTGGACCTGAAGAACGGAGAAGCGGTCTTAACTCTGGCCGGAGGCTACTCGCTGGTTGCCGAGGGACAGGACCTGTTGTCAGACGTCCTGACGGCTGCCCTAGCGGGTGCTATCAACGCTATCGTGGCGCCTATCGACGGTAAGGAGGTACTACCAGGCGTGAAACTGGAGGCCGGAGTGGAGATTCCGACCGTGACCGCGGAGCTGGCAGAGGACTGTGGTGTCAAACTGACAGCGACGGTCCTCAATATCGAGGTACCAAAGCTGGACCTCGATCGTGAGTGGAGCGAAACCGTGGAGGACCCGGTGAAAGCCTGCATCAGCGTGGCTCTACGGCTGCTGCACACGGCCGAGGAACCGTTCATCAAGGCCACTCTAGACCTGCTGACCGGAGCGCTGAAAGTCGTCGTGCACCTGTTCGAGCTAGAGGTCAGCCCGTCAGAGGACTACGAGGGACCGTATTTGGAACTCACACCGGTGAACGTGTCGGAGGAACTGATCGACAACGCGACCGTAACCGCTTACCTGGGAGCGAGCCTATCAGCGTCGACACTGAAATTGTCGCCGACGATCACCTACGAGACGACTACACCACTGAAGCTGCCGGTGACACTGCCGGAGATTACACTGTGCACCTTCCAGCTTCCGGCCTAAAGGTGGCCCCCTTACTAACCTCTCATTTTTTAGGATAGGTTCCGTCTCAGGTTGCTCCATGCCACAACTCCAGACGAATCTCCAATAGTAGAGAGAATTGTTTGCTTTTTCGGGAACTACCTACCCGTCGCGATCTTCGTCGTGAAACCCGACGGGTCGGTGAAGTTGAGCTTTGGTGTTAATCGAATGTTTATATAAGGAGGCGCTTAAACCTGTCACCGATCGCGTCGCCGGCTGTAGGGTCTCGTGTTCCGGATGGAGGTCCAATGGGGCTACTCGACGGAACCGTCCCACGCTAACGAGCGGGGCGGGCGAAGGGTCCAGCGTCACGCTGGCACGGCAATGTGGGCCCGTGTTTCAGCGTCAGCACGCCCGACGGCCTGCAAGTGTCACCGATCGGCACGTACACGCTACCGCCGCCGGAGGATTACCGAAAGTCGGTCCAGTTATCGAGTTATCCGGAAAGGAGTTACGTGGAGAGACCTAGGATTTCCACGACCACGCCAGGCCTGATCTCCACGGCCTTCCCCTCTCCTCCCTTAACTCTCAGCTCCCACTCCACGTCGACGCACTCCTCGTCCAGCACGACTCCTTTCCCGCTGATTTTTAGCTCCACTTTACCGTCTTCCTTGATCGCTGACGCGACTTCTTCCGGGTTGTTCTCCACGTACTCGATGATATCCCGTGTGAGCTCCTTATACCTCGGACCAATGACATCCATCCGCGGTTCGACTTTCACCGGGACCCTCTCCAATTCCGGCTCGCCGACTTCTACTTCGACTTCTTCCGCACGAGTGGCGCTCTTGAGGTCCGGGACCGCTTTCTCGAGGCTTTCAGCCAGCTCTTCGTCCTGAACGTGTACCGTCAGGCCCTCGAACTCCGCGCCCATCCTCAATCCGGCGTCCGTCTTCGCCTTCCTCACTTCGGTCACGATCTCGCGGAGGATCTCACCGACTTCCTCGACTCCTTCCTTGATCCATTTCTCGCTCGTCTTAGGCCACTCCTGGTCGTGTACGCTCTCATTGAACAGTCGGTGGTAGAGTTCTTCCGTCACAAACGGCATGAACGGTGCCAGCAACCTCAGGAGACCTTCCAATACGTGGCGTAGTACCGCTCTGGCGGCTTCCCGTGAACCCTCACCGAGTTCCTCGGGCCGGTACAACCTTAGCTTCGCCATCTCCAGGTAGTCGTCGGCAAGTTCCTCCCATGCGAACTCTTCGATGGCCTTGATCGCGTCGTTGAACCGATACCCCGACTCCAGATATCTCGTCACCTCGTCTATAAGTCGGTGGAACTTGGAGAGGATCCACCTGTCGGCCGGTGTCAAGTTCTCCTCGACATCGTTCACCGACGGTGCGTCATCGATGTGGTCTCTAGCCAGTCGGCACACGTTCCAAATCTTCTTCGCAAACCTATAACCGCGCTTGATGGTCTTCGTCATATACTGAACGTCCGATCCGGGCGCCCCGGACGACACGGCCCAGTACCTGAGCGCGTCCGCACCGTACTCCTCTATCACTTCGGTGGGCTCGACCACGTTACCCCGGGACTTACTCATTTTGTACCCATCTTCGCCGAACACCATACCGTTGATTAGGATCTCCTTGAACGGTTCACTGTCGGCGTGAACTAACGCTCGTACGGTCGTGTAGTACAACCACGTACGGATTATGTCGTGACCCTGCGGGCGGAGGTCTACCGGCAGGTTCGGCTCCTCGTCCGGCCAGCCGGTGATCACCAAGGGAGTGATCGAGCTGTCCATCCAGGTGTCCATCACGTCCGTCTCCGGTTCGAATTCCGAGCACCCGCACTTCGGACACTCGTTCACGGGCGGATCGTCCCGTGTGGGATCCACCGGGAGCTGGTCCTTCTCCGCCGGGATCACCTCACCGCACTCCTTGCAGTACCAGACTGGGATCGGCGTCGCGAATATCCGCTGCCGAGAGATGCACCAGTCCCAGTCCATTGATTCCGTCCAGTCCTCGAGACGCTTGCGCATGTGCTCCGGTATCCAATCCATCTTCCGTGCCGCTTCCTTGACGTCCTCGGCCAGCTCCCTGACCTTCACGAACCACTGCTCCTTGACGAGGATCTCGATGGGAGTCTTACATCGCCAGCAGACGCCGACATTCTGCGTGATCTTCTCGCGCTTGATCAGGTACCCCTCCTCCTTCAGTGCCTCAACGATGGCGGCACGCGCATCCTCCACCTCCATCCCGGCGAACTCGCCCGCCACCTCTGTCATCTTACCCTGCTCGTCGATCGCCCTCACGATCGGCAGGTCGTGCCGCTTGACCCAAACCACGTCCTGGTTATCACCGAAGGTACAGATCATCACGATACCCGTTCCGAACTCGGGATCCACCTCCTCGTCCGCGATGACCGGAACCTCCCAGGGGATGTCCCGGTCTCCGAACCGCTCGTGGAGGGGCACCACGAGCCTCTTCCCTATGAGATCACTGTACCGGTCGTCGTCCGGGTGAACGGCGACCGCCACGCACG
Organism: Methanopyrus sp. SNP6; assembly: GCF_002201895.1. Classification (NCBI taxonomy): domain Archaea; kingdom Methanobacteriati; phylum Methanobacteriota; class Methanopyri; order Methanopyrales; family Methanopyraceae; genus Methanopyrus; species Methanopyrus sp. SNP6. The sequence goes on from NZ_CP019436.1 coordinate 74,443, forward strand.
CCGGAAGCAGCTCGGGTCTCGTGGTGGCAATGGTCACCGAACCGTCGCCGTCGGCTACGGGGAATTCGATGTAGTTGAGGTACGTCTCTCGGGTTACGTACTCCACTTCGGCGAAGGCGATCGCCGTCTCGCACCTAGGACACCAGTTGACGGGGTGCTCCTCACGGTACGCGTACCCTTTCTCGAGCAGCTCGAGAAACCCGTACTGACTGCGTCGGATGTAATCGGGGTCCATGGTCACGTAGGAACCGAGTTCCTTCAGCTCCTCGTTCTCGTAGTCGATGCAGTCGGTCCACCAGTCGATCGAGCATCCGAGCTGTATCAGCTGCTCTCGCATCTTCCGGATGTTCTCTAAGGTCAGCTCCTCGCAGAGCTTCCGGAATTCCTGTCTAGGCACGTCTCGCTTCGTGATCCCGTGGATCTCTTCCACCTTAACCTCGGTGGGCAGACCATGACAGTCCCAGCCCTGTGGGAAAAACACGTCGTACCCACACATACGTTTGTACCGAGCCACCACGTCCATGTAGGTCCAGTTCAGCACGTGACCCATATGCAGCTCTCCGGTCGGGTACGGCGGTGGGGTATCGATTACGAACGCGGGTCGGTCCTCGCCGCCCTCGAACTTGTACTTCCGCTCCTCCAGCCACCGCTCTCTCCATTTCGGCTCGACATCTTTCGGGTCGTAGTCCTCCACCGGCGTCTCCCCCGGCACGACCCCGGGAGCCTAAATATCACGGTTCCGGCTGAGCCACCCGATGGGGTGACGGTGTTGAACGGTCATGTGATCCATTCACCCACCTCCAGGGCTTTCCTGCTCTTCCTATCGGCCTGGCTGTTCCTGTCGTTTTTGATGACATTCCTGTACTTCGTGAGCATCCCCGGGTTCTTCCACGCCCTAGGACTGGAACCCAAGACGGCACTGCTACTGTCCCTCCTATCCATCGTGGGGAGCGCGGTCAACGTCCCGATCAAACGTATACGCAAGCTAGTCACGGTGCAACACGAGACCTTCGGGTTCTGGGGTATCTCGTACCAGGTACCGGTCCGGCGCTCCGAGGAGATCGTGATCGCCGTGAACGTCGGGGGCTGTCTGATCCCTATCGCTGTCTCGGTGTACCTCATCGCCACCAACCTCGACCTGTGGCTCCAGTACCTGATGGCTACCGCCGTCACCACCGTAGTGTCCTACGCTACCGCGCGAGTCATACCGGGGGTCGGTATTGCGGTCCCGTTCTTCCTCCCCGCGACCGTGGCCGGTACGGTGGCCCTGCTGACGGCTAAGGGCGGCGCCGCCAGCGTCGCGTACGTGGCCGGTACGCTCGGGACGCTCATCGGGGCCGACTTGCTCAACCTGAGGAAGGCTGTGAATTGGGGCGATGCGCCGGTCCTCAGTATCGGAGGGGCCGGCACGTTCGACGCCGTGTTCGTGACGGGTCTCACCGCCGTGTGGATCGCGTACGTCCTCTCACCGGGGGCCGGAGCGTGAGGATCCGGGAAGCCGTGCTGAACATCGACCCGTACGTTCCCGGCAAGTCGAAGGAGGAGATCGCTCGGGAATACGGTATCGAACCGGATGAGATAGTGAAGCTGGGATCCAACGAGAACCCACTGGGTCCTTCACCCAAAGCCGTGAAGGCCGCGAAGCGTGAGCTGGAACACCTTCACGAGTACCCGGAGCCGTTAGCACCTCCGTCCCTGTACGAAGCCATCATCGATTACCTGGCGGACCCCCCTTATCCCGCCGGAAAACCAGTGGAGGTCACGCGGGGGCACCTAGTGGTCGGTGGGGACGGTGCCGACGAGATCATCGACGTGCTGACGCGCGTACTCGTCGACCCGGGCGACCCCGTGGTGATTCCCGTACCCACCTTCTCGCAGTACGGTATCTCCGCACGGGCGTGCGGTGCCGAGGTCAGGAAGCCCCGCTTCGACCCGGAGCGGGGGTTCAAGCTGGACGAGGACTCACTGTTCGAGGCCCTCGACCGGAAAGTGCGTCTAGTGTACCTCTGCACCCCGAACAACCCCACTGGCAACCGGATCCGGGAGCGGGTCGTGAGGGACGTCGTGGAGGAGTGCCGCGGAGTCGTCTTGATCGACCACGCCTACGTCGAGTTCGCCGACCACGACTACACACCGCTGGCGCTCGAGTACGACAACGTCCTCGTGCTGCGCACGTGTTCCAAAGCGCTGGGCCTGGCCGGGGCCCGGGTCGGTTACGGAATAGCCGATCCTGAGCTGATCGAGCACTTACACCGGATCAAACCCGTGTTCAGCCTGACTAGACCTAGTGCGGCCGCAGCCGAGGCCACGTTCCGCGATCGGGACTACGTCGAGAAGTCCGTACGGTTAATGATAGAGAGTCGAGAGTACCTGTACCGGGAACTCCGGAAGTTAGATCGGTTAACACCGTTCCCCTCGGAGGCCAACTACCTCCTGGTGGACGTTTCCGACACCGGAATGAACGCGTCGGAATTCACGGGAGAGCTCCTGAAGCATGGCGTAATAGTACGCGACTGTTCCAGCTTCGAGGGTATAGAGCCGTTTTACGTCCGGGTGTCTACCGGCACGCTCGAGGAGGATCGAAGGTTCATAGAAGTCGTGAAAGAAGTGCTGCTCGAGGAGTGACGCAACGCGCCGTAGTAAGCGACACTACGATCCGTGCACATAAGTCGCAGCTACGGCACTCTGAGTTGCTTAGCGCACTAATTCATCGAGTAGCTCGTGTAGAGGTGTGAAACGTCGTTCAGGGGCTGGAGTGCCGGGATTCGGGGAGTACCGGACGCTCCGGAGGTCGACGAATCCCAGCTCGTCCTCCATTCTCTCCTCGAGCCTTCCGAGACTGTCAACCCAGCACGCTGGGAATCTGACGTCGAATCCGAGCTCTTCGAACTTCTCGGCCCAGTCCAGCAGGGATCCGACCACGTTGTAATGGTCCCGTAAGCCGATCCGTTTGAGTCTCTCTACGGATTTCTTCCCGAAGGGTATCAGGGGTTGTACGAAGACCTCAGCGGGTTCTATCTCGGTGTTGGCGAGCCCCTGGGGCAGGTCGTCGTTGATACCGGGTAGGTACAGTGAACGGACCACGGGACAGTCCGTGTTCTCGGCGAATCGCAGCGTCCTTTCGGGCCCTACACCGTGGAGGCGCCGATAAACGTCGGGACACGTGACGTCGATGCTCACCATCACCAGGTCACAGATCTCCGACAGCTCCGGGGCCAGATCGGGTCTGTATCCTCTGGTCTGGAGGTCTATCCTGTCGAAAAGTCCGGCCTCTCGGACAGTTTCCAGGATATCGATCAATTCTCTCCCGAGGACCGTGGGTTCCCCGTACTGAGAGACTGTAAGGCACCCACGGGGTTCCCCGTACAGTCCCGGTTTCACGACCATACCCACGTTCTTCGCGTAGCGTGCGTAGCAATGAGGGCACTTGTACGGACAGGATGTGGTCAACTCGAGCGTCGGATGGTGAGGACCTTCCCCTTCGGCCCCAGGACACCCCTCGCAGTGACGTGATGTCGGCAGGCTTAAGCGCGTCACGGTCGAGATCCCCCAAGGGGCTTCCGGTGCAGATAGTCGGGGTCGGTCCGAATCCGGCGAGGTTTCTGACGGTCGAGGCGATCGAACGAATCTTGCAAGCGGATCTACTGATCAGTAGTGAGTCGATGCTCCGAGAGATCGACGGATTCAGGATCGAGGCGGAGATAGACCTCTCCGACAAGGAGATAGTTGTCTGGGACGGTTCCGTTCGGGAGACGCTGACGGAGTACGCGGACAACGATCCGGTGGTGATCGCCAGAGGCGATCCGACCTACATGGGTGTCGGGAGGCTGGCGTCGTTACTTTTTGACGACGTCAAAATCGTGCCGGGGGTATCCTCACTGCAGGCGTTGACGGCCCGGTTCGGTCTGGGCTTTCACGAGGTCGAAGCGCACGTCAACCTTCACAGCGGGAAGGACGTTAAAAAGGTCGTAGAGAACCTAGGAGCCGGTCGTACCACAGCGGTACTGTTCGGTAAGGTTCGACCGGCGAAAGTCGTCGAAGTCATTGAGTCGACGGGCCTAAACGTAAAAGTGATCGCTGGAGAGCGATTATGGTACCCGGACGAGCGTCTCGCGACCGAACTGCACTCGTTACGGGACTTTTCCGAGTTCACGGTGGCGATATTCGAGCCGGATCATGCTAGTTCGAAACCCACGTTAAGGTAACGATCACGGTATGAGGGGGGAAGAGACCTTGGCGGAAGTCGTGTTGACAATGGATCGTACGCTGGCCAGCAATTACCGCGGCGGCATGTTCATGGGGTTCAGTGCCTGCGTACCGAAGGGTATCATACCCGACTGGCTATACTTCTCGGTGTTCTGCCCAAGCGTCGAGTACGACGGGGAAACTGGGGAAGTTAAGGAAGCCCCCTTGGGTATACGGCGTATCGAGGCGCAGCTGCGTCGGGAAGGTTACGACGTGACCGTGGTCCACCCGGATGCCGTTCACAAAGCCATCGACGAGGACACCATCGCGGTCGGAATTTCCGAGATAGATCCCCAGGGGATGGGTCCGGCTACGACGACTTTCACGTCCTTCTCCGGTAAGCCGGCGTACATGAAGGTGTGCTTCGAGGACCTCATGGATAGAATCCGCGAGCTAAAGGATCGCTACGAGTTCGGAGTGTTCATGGGAGGACCGGGCGCTTGGCAGGTCGCCGAGACGTTCCCACGCTTCGGAATCGACTTCCTGATAATGGGTGAAGGGGAGTACGTGGTCGGAGAGGTCGTACGCAGGATTGAGGAGGGGGACCGCGGTCCCGAGATCGTCCGCGGCGAGCCGGTAGCGGCGGAGGATATACCAACCATTGTCAACCCTACTACCAACGGAATCGTCGAGGTGGCCCGTGGCTGCGGTCGCGGATGCAAGTTCTGCAGTCCGGACATGCGCGAGCTCAGGAGTTTCCCACTAAGTAAGATCCTGGAAGACGTCGACGTTAACGTACGCAGAGGCCATGAGGAGATATTACTCCACGCGGAGGACGTATTGCGATACAAGGCGGACGGGTGGCGGCCGAACGTCGAAGCGGTGCTGGAGCTGTTTTCGGCCGTAATGGATCAACCGGGAGTTAAACGCGTCAGCGTTAGTCACGTAGCACTTTCGACTGTCTGTCAGTTCGACGAGAGGCTAGGGGAAATCTCGGAGGTGGCGGGTGTGGGTGAGCTCATACCCTGGATGGGAGCACAAGTAGGTGTGGAAACAGGCAGTCCGAGGTTGATGGCCGAGCACATGCCTGGGAAGGTGGCCCCATACAAGGTGGAGGAGTGGCCAGACGTCGTCGAGCAAGCGTTCGGGATCATGAACGATCATGGTTGGGTGCCTTGCGGAACCCTCATCTTGGGACTACCGGGTGAGACCGAGGACGACGTCATGATGACAGTCGAACTCTTGGACCGATTGCGGGATTACAAGAGCTTCATCGTGCCGCTGTTTTTCGTGCCGATCGGCGAATCCAGACTGAGCGATCACGATTTCTTCACCCCGAAAAAACTCACCGAGGCGCACTGGGAGATCATCTTGAAGTGCGTCGACCACGACCTGAAGTGGTTGCCGGAGCTATACGAGGAATACGCTCGAGCCAACGGACACGGGCCACTGGTGAAGTTGGCGATCCGAGCGCTGACGTGGTACGGACGTCGGAAGATCTTCAAATCTGCCCTCAGGTGGTGCTCGAGAGAAATCGTGGAGGCGGTGTTAGGGTAGATGGAGTGTCGTGTGAAAGTGTTCATCTGCGCGGACGGACGACCCGTGATGGGTCCAGGCCGGTACGCACTGCTGAAGGCAATTTCCGAGGAGGGAACTGTCAAAAAAGCGGCGGAGCGGCTGGGCTGGTCGTACGGGTACGCCAGGAGGAGCATCGAGGCCCTCGAGAGGGCGTTCGGTCGCAAAGTCGTCAGAACTGAGAGGGGAGGACCCGAGGGCGGCCGGGCTTCACTCACGGACTTCGGCCGTAAGTTGGTCGAGGAGTACGAGCGGGCCGTAAAGGAGGTCCGTGAGAAGGACCTCAAGCCGATTCTCTGAGGATGTCCGATATTCCCTTAACGCGCATTAGGCGGTACTCTCCTCCCTCGACCACCGGTTTGTATCGGGCTAGCTCCAGTTTGCGCTCCGTCGTTATTTCGTACAGGTTGACGATGACGGCGTCCTCCGAGAACTCGATCACGTTGAAAGAGTTCCTGCTGTACCCACGGAGCTTGGTAGCCGAGAACGTGCCTGCGTTCACCACCACGGTATCCTCCACCTTCGCCGCGAACGGCACGTGTCGGTGACCACACAGGACTAGGTCAACACCGTACTTGATACAGAGGTTGATCATCTCGCCGGCATCCACGAGCACGTTCCTCTCCCTACCCGCACCCGGTACAGGGAGCAAGTGATGGTGCATCGCGACGCACTTGCAAGCGCTGTCCGGAATGCGTCCAAGGATCTTTTCCAACCATTCCTGTCGTTCTCTTCCGAGCTGGCCGTAATCGACGTCCGGCTCCGACGAGTCCAACCCTACCACGTAAAGATCGGCCGAGATACGCTCGACCCTGTATCGGTCTCCGAACACGTCTTCGAAGATCATCCATCCGAGGTTTCTCGCGTCGTGGTTGCCAGGGACGGGGACCACTGGTGCTTCTATCTTTTCAAGCAGCAAGGACGCCTCCTCGTACTCGCGGACTACCCCGTTGTCGGTGAGATCACCGGTGACAATGACCACATCAGGTCCGATCTCGTTAACTTGATCGATACCATGATAGAAAATCTTGGGGTTCCAGCTCTTTCGGTACGGTGAAATGTGGAGGTCGGAAATGTGAACGATCTTGGCGTTCAATCACCCTTGCCCCATGACTTCAACAGCTTCACGGCTCTCACCGGGTCTCCGTCCGCCTCCTCCAACGCACGTCTCGCCTCTTCTTCCGATACTCCGGCAGCCTCCGCCACAGCCTCGACGGTCTTGTCATCCGGCTCGGATTCCTTGGTCTCCCGTAGGATTTCCTCCAGATCCTTCTTTCCAAGGAGGTACTCCGACAGCTTCTTCTTCCACCACATGTACTCCTCAGGACTCATTCCGATGCGCTGCAGCGTCGAGTCCCGCAACGGACACGGCTTGGTGATCTTGCAACACCATACTAAACCACCGAAGCACGTGTTCTTCCCAGAACCCAGCGGGGTCTTCTTCGCGAATTCCTTTTTCCTCCGTACGTATTCCTCTGGATCTAGGTCCGCCTCGTCTAACGCGTGAAAGATCGGACAAGGTTTTACGGGTGGGCAGCAGAAGGCGAGCGCTTCCGGGGGTCCTCCACGACACACGTGCGACGGGGCGTCTGGCCAACCTTCCTTAACAGCGTTCATACCTATCACTCCTGTCGAATCATTTCCTCCCGCTCTTCGGGTGTCAGTTCGCGGATGATCTCCTCTGGATCTCCGGTTTTAACGAATTTTCCATCCCGCATCAGTGAAGCACGGTCGCAAACCATGAGAACGAAGTCCATGTCGTGCGAGACTATCACGAACGTCTGGTTCATCTCCTTCCTGGCGTTCAAAATCGATTTCGCGACCTTGCGCATAGTGATCGGGTCCATGGTACCCGTCGGCTCGTCGAGGATTAGTATACGTGGTTCCCTGATGAGTACCTGAGCTAGTGCCACTCGGTGCCTCTCGCCTTCTGAGAGCTGATCCGGGTACTTGTCCAAGATGTTACCAGCCTTCTTCTCGTCGAACCCGACCGCCTTCAGGACGTGAACGGCCTTCATCCTGGCGAGCTCGTCCGGCAGCTCGATACCGATGGCCTTAGTAAGGTTCTCCAGCACGGTGCGGTGTGGATAGAGCGTATACTGCTGGTGCAGCATCCCGATGTACCGTTTCGCTCGACCCCGTTCACGACGGTCGGTCATGTCAACCCAGTCGTCACCCACCCGCACGTACACCTCGCCGTCGGTCGGCTCCAGCACACCCGCGAGGATCTTCGCCAGCGTGGTCTTGCCTGCTCCGCTCCTTCCGACGATCCCGTAGATCTCGGCCTCCTTCACGTCCAGTGAGACTCCGTCCACGGCCTTCACGACACCACGCTCGATCGAGTAGTAGTACTTCTTGGCGTCCCTAACTCGGATGATGTCCTCTCCGACCTCCACCTCTTCCCGCTCAACCTCTTCCACGAGCTCCAGGTACTTGCTGACGACCTCGGAGGGTTTACCCACCTCCTTCACACACCCGTCCTCCAGCCACACGACCTTATCGGAGATGTCTTCGATAACCTCGGGCCAGTGGGACGTGATCACCATGGTGATGCCCTCTTCCTTCACACCTTCACGGAGAGCCTTGTGCACGATGTCCGCGGTCTCCGGGTCTAAGGTACCGGTAGGTTCATCAGCCAGGAACACGATCGGCTTCTTTGCCAACTGCCGAATCAACACCACACGCTGCTTCTCGCCACCGCTCAAATCTCGCGCTAGGTGCGTGATGCGGTGCTCGAGTTGTACCATCTCGATGAGATCCACCGCACGCTGTACGGCTTCCTCTCCCGAGTAGCCCGACTCTTCGAGCGCCTCCATGACGTTCTCGAGGACAGTTTGCTCCTCGTACAGGGCGAAGGTTCGCTGGAACATGATGGCGATTCTTTTACGGAATCTACGGCGCTCCGTGTCCGAGAGTCCCCACAGGTCGACAACTTCCTCCTCCAGTTCTCCCTTCTCACACTTAGGACATGGCTCACCGATGAACTCCGGACGCTCTACCCAGCCGCATTCTGGGCACATTCCCACCCTGTAGAGAATGCTTCCTTCGTCGGGCTCGTAGTCGTCCAATCCCTTCAGCGCGTGGATGAAGACGGACTTACCTGCGCCGCTTTCTCCGAGGACTCCGAGGACTTCGCCTTCCTCGATCTCGAGCTCCGGGATCTCTAAGCGGAAATCCTCGAGCTCCTTGACTAAGTCCTCCACGTGGATTACCCACGACACCGTTGGTTCCCCCCATCTCGTCGCCGGAAGAGACACTTCAACATCTTATTAGGTTGTCCGAACGGGGTGAGGTCCTTGAAACCCGTCCGGGTGTGCCCGGAGTGCGGCAAGTACACGGAAAGATACACGTGCGAGCGGTGTGGTCGGCGCACCGAGGAGTTTTTGGACGGGCGGCGAAGGCTCGCGCTCAGCAAACTCCTCTCGGGTATCCTCCGGCACTTTCCTGAGGAGGTGAAGGTGAAACTCGACGAGGAGGGTTTCACGGACTGCGACGTACACGAGCTGGCGGAGCGGATCAAGAAGTACTGGAAGAACCGCGAGTACTATCGCTGGCTCACTGGAGAGCACATCATCGCGGTCGTGGAGACCTGCCCCAAGGGCCGGTTCGAGATCGACGAACATGGCCGTATTCGGGCTAGGTACGGTCACTCGAAGCGTCTCAACGTCAGGCCGACGCTCCCCGAAGCCGAGAACGTTAAGGGACTGTACCACGGCACGGCGCGTGAGAACCTAGAGTCCATACTTCAGCACGGGATCAAGCCGATGGGTAGACGTGCGGTGCACTTGACGGACGACGAGCGTGAGGCCCTGATCACGGCGCTCCGTCACACCCGAAACCCGGTGATACTCGTCATTGACACGGAGCGACTAAGACGGCATGGGTTGGTTCCCAGGAAAGCTGGTAAGAGCGTCTACGTGGTGGAAGGCACGATACCTCCGGACTGCATCACTCGCGTGATCCGGAACCCCAAGGAGGTCCGCCGAGAGTGAAAAGCACTGAATGGTTCGAGGCCGACACCGAGAAGGAGCGCGTAGAAATTCAGCGGAAAGTAGCCCGTGAAGTCCGACTGGAACCGCTCGACGACGTGGACGCCGTCGCCGGGGTGGACGTCTCTTACCGTGGTGAAGAGTACAAGGCCGCCGCGGTGGTTTTGGACCCCGAAACCTACGAAGTGGTTGACCGTCGGGTGGTCCAAGGGACTACGAGCGTCCCATACGAGCCCGGGTTCCTCGCGTTCCGCGAGGGTCCGCCCGCCCTGAAGGCCCTCGAAGGCCTGGACTTCGATCTGTTGTTCGTCCACGGTCACGGCATAGCCCATCCCAGGCGTGCCGGTCTCGCTTCCCACCTCGGGGTAGCCCTAAACGTCCCGACGATAGGGGTAGCGCGACGTCCGCTCGTGGGTAGGTCGAAGGAGGAACCAAGAAGGGTGGGAGATACCGCACCTCTCGTACATAGAAGGGAGGTAGTCGGCTACCTCGTACGAACCGACGCCGAAGCCCGACCCGTAGTAGTGAGCCCTGGTCATCGGTGTAACCTCGAGGACGCCGTGAGATGGACGTTACGCCTCACCCGAGTAGGAAAGTGGCCAGAGCCGCTGCGTCTGGCTGATCTGCTCTCACGTGCGTAGAGGAGCATTACGGGTAGAGGGTGAAGGTCGTGGCTCTGGTGTACGACGCTGAGTTCGTGGGCTCGGAGCGAGAGTTCGAGGAAGAACGCGAGACGTTCCTCAAAGGTGTCAAGGCTTACGACGGCGTTCTGGCCACCCGTTACTTGATAGAGAGGTCTCCTAGCGCAAAGGACGACGAGGAGCTGTTAGAGCTTCACCAGAATTTCATCCTTCTCACGGGATCGTACGCCTGCTCGATAGATCCGACAGAAGATAGGTATCAAAACGTCATAGTTCGTGGTGTTAACTTCGATGAACGAGTTCAACGCCTGTCCACGGGCGGTTCACCGGCTCGCTACGCGATCGTGTACAGGCGTGGCTGGAAGGCGATCGCCAAGGCCTTGAATATCGACGAGGAAGACGTTCCTGCCATAGAGGTGCGTGCTGTGAAACGCAACCCACTCCAGCCGGCATTGTACCGGATCCTGGTACGATACGGGCGCGTCGACCTAATGCCCATAACCGTGGACGAGGTGCCACCTGAGATGGCCGGCGAGTTCGAGCGACTGATCGAACGGTACGACGTCCCGATCAACGAGAAGGAGGAGCGCATACTCGAGATCCTCAGGGAGAACCCATGGACCCCACACGACGAAATCGCGAGACGGCTCGGGCTCTCGGTTTCGGAAGTCGAGGGTGAGAAGGATCCGGAGAGCAGCGGTATCTACAGCCTGTGGTCTCGAGTCGTCGTGAACATCGAGTACGACGAGCGTACGGCCGAGCGACACGTTAAGCGCCGGGATCGAATTCTCGAAGAACTATACGAGCGCCTGGAGGAGCTCTCGGAGAGGTACTTACGTCGTCCGTTGACTAGACGGTGGATCGTCGAACATAAGCGCGACATCATGAGAAGGTACCTCGAGCAGCGGATCGTCGAGTGTGCGCTCAAGCTCCAGGACCGTTACGGGATCCGTGAGGATGCGGCACTGTGTCTCGCAAGGACTTTCGACGGGTCCATCTCAATGATCTCTACCACTCCGTACCGGACGCTCAAGGACGTGTGCCCCGACCTGACACTCGAGGAGGCCAAGTCCATCAACCGCACCCTGGCGACACTGATCGACGAGCACGGTCTCAGCCCCGACGCCGCGGACGAGCTCATCGAGAACTTCGAATCGATCGCCGGTATTTTGGCTACCGACTTGAAGGAGATAGATCAAATGCACGAGGAAGGAAGGCTATCCGAGGAGGCTTACCGGGCCGCCGTCGAGATACAGCTGGCAGAGCTCACGAAGAAGGGAGGTGTGGGTAGGAAGACTGCGGAGCGTCTCTTACGCGCCTTCGGAAACCCCGAACGCGTCAAGCAGCTGGCCCGCGAGTTCGAGATCGAGAAGCTAGCCTCGGTGGAAGGGGTCGGCGAGCGCGTCCTACGCAGTCTCGTCCCGGGGTACGCTTCGCTGATCTCAATCCGTGGCATCGACCGGGAGCGGGCGGAGCGTCTGCTCAAGAAGTACGGCGGCTACTCCAAGGTCCGTGAGGCCGGCGTCGAAGAGTTGCGCGAGGACGGCCTCACCGACGCCCAAATCCGGGAGCTCAAGGGTCTAAAGACCCTCGAGAGCGTAGTAGGGGATTTAGAAAAGGCCGACGAACTAAAGCGGAAGTACGGATCCGCGTCCGCGGTTCGAAGTCTACCCGTAGAGGAGCTGCGCGAACTCGGGTTCTCCGACGACGAAATCGCCGAGATTAAAGGAGTACCTAAGAAGCTCCGGGAGGCCTTCGACCTCGAGACCGCCGCGGAACTCTACGAGCAGTACGGTTCGCTGAAGGAGATCGGTCGTCGATTATCTTACGACGATCTACTCGAGCTCGGTGCGACTCCGAAGGCCGCAGCTGAGATCAAGGGACCGGAGTTCAAGTTCCTCTTGAACATCGAAGGGGTCGGACCGGAACTCGCCGAGCGGATACTCGAGGCAGTGGATTACGACCTCGAGCGATTGGCTTCCATGAATCCAGAGGAACTCGAGGAGAAAGTGAAAGGACTGGGTGAAGAACTCGCGGAACGCGTCGTGTACGCCGCTAGGGAGCGCGTAGAAAGTCGCAGAAAGTCCGGCCGCCAGGAGCGATCGGAGGAAGAATGGAAGGAGTGGCTCGAGCGTAAGGTCGGTGAGGGGAGATCTCGCCGGCTGATCGAGTATTTCGGATCCGCGGGTGAGGTAGGAAAACTGGCCGAGAACGCCGAAGTATCGAAGCTGCTGGAGGTCCCTGGTATAGGCGACGAGGCCGTCGCCAGGCTCGTACCGGGTTATAAGACCCTACGAGACGCCGGTCTCACACCGGTTGAAGCGGAGCGCGTGCTGAAACGGTACGGGTCGGTCTCCAAAGTCCAAGAAGAAGCCACTCCGGACGAGTTACGCGAACTCGGCCTCAGCGACGCCAAGATCGCGAGGATCCTGGGCCTGCGTAGCCTGGTGAATAAGGGCCTGGACGTGGACACCGCGTACGAGCTCAAGCGTAGATACGGTTCCGTCTCCGCCGTACGGAAGGCACCGGTGAAAGCACTGCGCGAGCTCGGCCTCTCCGATCGTAAGATCGCGCGTATCAAGAGTATCCCGGAAACTATGCTCCAGGTACGAGGGATGAGTGTGGAGAAAGCGGAGCGGCTACTGGAGCGTTTCGATACCTGGACTAAGGTGAAGGAAGCACCCGTATCGGAGTTGGTGAAAGTTCCGGGCGTCGGATTGAGTTTGGTCAAGGAGATCAAGGCTCAAGCGGACCCGGCCTGGAAGGCACTCTTAGACGTCAAAGGGGTCAGTCCGGAGCTGGCCGACCGACTCGTCGAGGAATTCGGCAGCCCCTACCGGGTGCTGACGGCCAAAAAATCCGACCTGATGAAGGTCGACGGAGTCGGGCCGAAGCTCGCCAAGCGAATCCGGACCGCGGGCAAACGATACGTGGAGGAGCGTAGGTCGAGGAGGGAGAGGATCAGGAGGAAGCTCCGAGGATGATCTCACGACCCGCGTGTTATGTCCTCCATAGCCGACAGGAACATCTCCGCTTCCTCGATGTCGTTGTAGAACGCCACCGAGGCCCGAACACAACCGTCGAGCCCGAGCTTCTCGAACACCAAGCTCGCACAGTGCCTCCCCGTTCGCACACAGATTTTCCGCTCACTGAGCTTTTTGCCTACCTCTGCGTGATCCACGCCGTCGACGAGGAACGGGACGATGGCCTTCCTCTCCGCCTCGGGTGCTAGAATCTCGACCCCCTTCGATCTCTTCTAATCCGTTGAGGATCCGATCGGTAACCTTGCGGATACTCCGCTCTACGCGGTCCAACCCGACTTCCTCCAGGATCTTGACGCCTTCCGCCAGTCCTATCACACCCGGGAGGTTCGGCGTTCCGGATTCGAAGGAGAGTGGAGGTTCTCTGGTGACGACCTCGAAATCTCTGGTTACGTAGTCCGTCGACCCTCCACCTAGAGCCGTAGCTCCAGCTCCTCCATCACGTCCTCTCGAACGTAAAGGATTCCAGTACCATGAGGTCCCAGGAGGCCCTTATGGCCGGGTGCCGCTATGAAGTGATACCTCGACCAATCGTGATCCATGTGGCCCAACGACTGGGCCGCGTCGAGCAGCACGTACGCGCCGAACTCTTCGGCGAGCTCTAAGATCTCGTCCACGGGCTGCAACGAACCCAGAGCGTTGCTCTCGTGAGTTATGGCGATCAGACGTGTGTCGTCGTCGACCACGGTCTCCAGCTCGGTCATGTCAATTTCACCGTTTTCCCGGTTGAACCCTACCACCTCGACTTCGAACCCGAACGTCTCGGAGAACTTCAGCCACGGCACCAGGTTCGAGTGGTGCTCGAGGGCCGTGGTAACGACGACATCGCCTTTCTCCCATCGGATCGAAGCTAGCACGTAATGGATCGAGTGGGTCGTATTCAGCGTGAAGGCGAGACACTCCGGCTCAACTCCGAGGAACGAGGCGACGATATCCCTAGCGCGCTCGAACTCCTCGGTGGCACGCTCGCCCGGGGGATGCGCCCCGCGACCCACGTTCACGCCGAACTCCCGTAAGGCTCTTTCCATGGCTCTTATAACACGTTCATGCTTCAGCGACGTGGCAGCGTTGTCGAGGTACACCCATTCCTCCTTGAGTGGAAACCCGTTCACGATTTCATCCAGACCCAATGCTTTCCCCCTCGGCCGACCTTTAACCGTTGGTTCAAAGTCGTTGCTTCACCGAAAACACATCGCTATCAGACGTCTTTGACACCCGAGTCGAGTACTCACTATCCTTTGAGGAAGCCCTTCAAGAATTCACGTACCCTGTTCGTGTTAGGGACCTCCCAGACGTGCCAACCACTTTCGTAAGGGGTGACGAGGGAGTACCAGTCGGCTTCCGGGTCGAGTTCTCCACCTTCCCAGGCGACTAACACCTGGCCACCGGCCGCTGCGACGGCGCTCTCACGATCGTCATAGTAGTCCCGATGGTCCTCCGACCGGAGTACGAGCACCGCCGCCTTATGACGTCGTTTTACCCTGTCCAAGAGATATCCTCGCTCCGACATGTGGTTCACGATATCGTCGATGAACTCTGGCGGACACCTCGTCACAAGACGACCCGTCTTCGGACGCAAGACGTCCACACAGGTGTCCAGGAACGACAGCACGAACTCGAGATCGGGTGTTCTGGAGATGCCGCTACGGGGTCCCCACGGGGGATCTGTCAGCACCTCGTCGACGGGACGTCTAAAATCTTCGATGCCGCATTCCAGCGGGAGGACGTCACCCAGAAGGACGTCCCGATTCGCGGAGATGTTGGCCGACAAAGCTGCGGAGTGCTCCTGATCCGGTTCCACGGCGTACACGGTGTAAGGACCGAGGGCGGCCACCGTCAGGGCGAAAGATCCGCAACCCGCTCCGGCATCGAGGATCTCTCCTCTCCACGGAGCACGAAGGTCGCGAACTACTTCCATGATGTACCTGGTGCTGGGAATTATTACACGCGAAGGGGACATGGTGAGAGGATCTTCGAGGAAGGGTAAGAGCACCGGTATCGAGCGCTCTGACCTTCCCATTCGCGGTCACCCGGCGCCGAGAGATTAAAACGGACGGAATTTAAGGTACCTGGCAGCCGCGGGGCGGCGGTCGTACGAATTAATGCCTCAAGAAGCGTTGAAGGATCCGACGGCCCGGGCGAACGGGATCTTTCCGAGCGGAGTCATTGGCAGTGTAGTACTCAGGTTCGGTATTCGGCTGTGATCGACGCGCTCGTCGGGATCACGGTAACCTGAATTTATCCAGGGAGATGGGGTCTGGTCTCCCGTTCAAACTGGAGAGAAGAGTTCGGGTGTATGAAGATTCGTCGATCGAGCGCGTCACCCGAACGCTGTACTACCGGGGGTACCTACTACCTCCGAAGTAGGGATCATAGTTCGATCGACAGGGTTACGCGGCTCAGGGTTCATACGGTGGAAGAGGATGTTGTTGGGGAGCGCCCGCGGTCGGATCGATAGGATCTTCACGGATGTACCCTAGAGGTAGGAACGAGGGTCAGTGATCTCACCCTCGATAGCGCTAGCGGCGGCCGTCGCCGGGCTGGCCAGGTACACTTCCGACTCACGGTGTCCCATCCTACCAGGGAAATTCCTGTTGGACGTCGCCACGCACCGCTCGCCTTCCGCGAGAACCCCCATATGACCACCCAGACACGGACCGCAGTTCGGCGGGCAGATCAGTGCTCCCGACTCGTGGAGTACTTCGAGTATGCCGTCCTTGAGCGCCCGGTCGTAGACTTCCCTCGACGCCGGGATGACGATCAGCCGGACGTCGTCGTGGACTTCCTCGCCTTCAAGTACCTCCGCCGCGACCTTCAGGTCCTCGTACCGACCGTTGGTGCAGGAACCGATGAAGACTTGGTCGATCGCGATACCTTCGACTTCCCCCACGGGCACCACGTTGTCCGGAGAGAACGGCTTCGCGACCTGCGGCTCGAGGTCACTCACGTCCAAGGTCAACTCGGCCTCGTACCGGGCGTCTGGGTCTGGCTCAACCGGGCGCCCTTCCGTACCCGCACGCTTCTTGACGTACTCGAACGTCTTCTCATCGGGCGGGATCATCCCCGTCTTCGCCCCCATTTCGATCGCCATGTTACACAGACACATACGGTCCGATACGGACATTTCTCGGACGACCTCGCCGTGGTACTCGATCGCCATGTACGTCGCGCCGTCGGCACCGATTTCTCCCGTCACCTTGAGCACGACGTCCTTAGCGTACACACCCTCCTGAAGTTCTCCCGTAATCTCTACGCGGTACGTTTCCGGGACACGGAACCACAGCTTACCGGTCGCGAAGACCGCCGCCATGTCGGTGGAACCGATCCCGGTAGCGAAGGCTCCGAGAGCTCCGTGGGTGCAGGTGTGGGAGTCGGCCCCTACGATCACGTCCCCAGGACGCACGTGACCCTTCTCGGGGAGAACCTGGTGACAGACACCTTCCCGAACGTCGTAAAAGTGCTCGATACCCTGTTCTTCGACGAACTCCCGCATCATCCTGTGGTTCTCCGCGGCTTCCACGGAGTCCGCTGGCACCTGATGGTCGAACAACACGACGATCTTGGACGGATTCCACACGCGCTCGACTCCCATCTCCTCGAACCGCTGAACTGTGATCGGACCCGTGATATCATGGACCATCGCAACATCGATGTTGGCGACGACGATATCCCCCGCTTCGGCGTCCTCCCCGGACGCTCGGGACAGTATCTTCTCGGCCATCGTCTTCCCCACGGTGCTCGACCCCCGGCCGCCCCCGGGCGGCAGTTGAAAAAGGATCGGGGACCCGAGCTCCGTATAACAGGTGGAAGTGCCAAAGTTTAGAGGGGCGATCCTGACCTCAGACATTGACCGGCTGGTAGAAAAGCTGGCTGAGGAGGTCGGAAAGCGCAAGGAGGAGGTGCGCCGGGAGATCGACAGAATCCGGAAACAGTGGGGAGTGTCGGAGCTTGGAGCGCTTCTCGCCTTCGCCGACCGAATGGGTGTGAAGCTGATGCGAACGGGAGAGGAAAAACCGGGGAAGGTGACTCTGGATGAAGCAATTTCTCAAGAACTACAGTCTTTCGATACGGAGTTCATCGTCGTACGCGTATCGGACCCCGCGGAGACCAGGTCGGGCGGTAGAATGGTGACTTTAGTGGTAGGAGACGAGACGCGATCCGCCGCGTTGGTAGCGTTCGACGAGGTCGTCGAGAAACTCGAGGAACTTGATGAAGGTGACTTGGTACTGGCTAGGAACCTGACGGTGGGTTCGTTCCGCAACAGCCCGCAGCTGGTGGTTACCCGAGAGACCGAGCTTGAAGTAGTAGGCCACGAGGAGAATCCGGATCGGATCATCGAGCGAAGCATCTCCGAGGTGAAACACGGAGAGTACGTACGCGTGCGAGGTGTCGTGGCGAGCGAGCCCGTCGACACGGGAGAACGCGTGTACTTCTGGCTCTCCGACGAGACAGGTTCGACGCGTGTCAACCTGTGGGGTGAGGAAGCCGAGCGTGCGATGGACCTCGACTACGGCGACGGTGTGATCGTGGAAGGGTGGGTTTCTACCCGCAGTGATCACCCGGTGATCAACGTACTCAGGACCCAAGGTCGTGTGGAGCCCACTGAGGTTTCCATCAAGCCCGCTATCCGGAAGCGTGTCGAGGAGCTCGATAAGGGGGATGTAGCAGAGGTATCAGGCGTCATCGTCACCGTGTACGCACGCCGTCGGTACTACGAGGCGTGCCCCACCTGCGGTCGGGCCATGAAAGAGGGGGAGTGTCCCGAGCACGGGGCCGTGGAACCCGAACGGAGACCAGTGCTGAACGTGGTAGTAGACGACGGCTCCGGGACTGTAAGGACGGTGTTCTTCGGAGAACACGCGGTCGAGTTCGTGGGATACGAGACCACGAAGGAATACCTGGAAGCCGACGAATCCGACATCGAAGAGAGACTTTTAGGTGAAAGCGTTTCCGTGGTGCTCAGGGTTCGGGGAGAAGGGGTCGTAGAGGACTACGATGCCGTCGCACTGCGGGCTAGGATACTCACCGAGGAGGACTTCAAACGTGAGATCCAGATCTTGGCCCGGGAGCTAAAGGGGGGAGGAGGGTGAAGGAGAGGAAGCTGAGTGATCTGGACTTACTACCAGATGAAACCGTCAAAAAGCTGGAAGAGAAGGGGGTTGTAACTGTCGAGGACTTCATTTACGCCGATCCGAAGTACCTATCGGAGGTGACGGGGATGTCCGAGCGGGATATGGAGGACATACAAGAGGAGTTGAGGAATATCGAAGTGGAGTTCGAAACGCTAGAGAAGCTGGAACGGGAACGCAGACGCATAACCACGAGCTCCAGCGCGCTCGACGAGATCTTGGGAGGGGGCGTCCCGTGCGGAGAGTTGACGGAGTTCGCGGGCCCCTTCGGCTCGGGTAAATCCCAGATCGCGTTCCAACTATGTGTGAACGTACAACTGCCTGAGGAGGAGGGTGGATTGGAGTCCAAGGCCATCTTCATCGACACAGAGGGAACTGTGTCACCCGGTCGTATCAAGGGAATGGCGGAGGCCTTAGGACTCGATCCCGGGGAAGCTCTACGTAACGTCTTCGTGACGCAGGTGAGATCCGTTGAAGAGCAAATGCGAGCCGCGGAGGAGGCGCACAAGCTGTGCGAGCGTGAGGATGTCGGACTCGTCGTTATAGATTCCCTCACGGCGCACTTCCGCGCGGAATACTCGAAGCTGGGGGATGTCAGCGAGCGTCAGGCCAGACTGATGAAGCACGTGGATCAGCTCAGGAACCTGGCCATGGATCACGACGTGGCCGTAGTCTTCACTAACCAAGTGCATGTCGACATTGAAGCAGCCACGAAGGGTAAGGGCAGGCGTTACGAACCCGTCGGAGGAACGATCGTAGCCCACCAAGCAACGCATAGGATCATGCTCAGGAGAGCCAAAGGTGAGGTCCGAATCGCACGGATCATCGACTCACCGTACCTCCCACAGCGTGAGGCGCCGTTCAGGATCACGGAAGGAGGCATTCGGGACGTGGAACTACCCGAGCGATGAAGACAGGCCCAATAGCCGAAAACCCGATGACGAGCTCCCGGTCCCATCCGAGCCCAGCGGGTGAAACTCGTGGAGTTCGATGTGGTTGTGGTTGGTGCTGGTCCGGCGGGTTCGGTCGCGGCGTGGGCTGCGGCGGAGGCAGGTTGTGATGTCTTGGTACTCGAGCGTAAGGCCGAGGTCGGTGTCCCAAAACAGTGTGCCGAGGGTATCAGCGCACATGGGCTCGAACACGCTGGAATCGAGCCACAGGACGAGTGGATCGCTACCGAGATCTCGCGTGCTCTCATTTACGCTCCCAACGGGAAGGAGTTCGAGGTCCCCGGTGACGGGTACGTGTTGGAGCGTCGTGTGTTTGATAAGTGGTTGGTTGTTCGGGCTGTTGAGGCTGGTGCGGAGGTTAAGTTGTTGGCGCGTGCTCGTCGGGCGTTGGTTGATGATGGTCGGGTGGTTGGGGTCGAGTACGAGGGAGTGGATGGTGTGCATGAGGTTCGAGCACGCGTCACCATCGCCGCGGACGGGATCGAGTCTCGCATAGGAAGAACCGCAGGACTAGTCCCACCACTCAAACCCACAGAGATATGCACATGCGCACAGTACGAGATGATAGGTGTTGATGTTGAGGAGGACGCCACGCACTTCTTCGTCGACGCCGAGTTCTTTCCGGGAGGATACTTCTGGATCTTCCCGAAGGGCGAAGGTCGGGCGAACGTGGGAGTGGGCATCCGAGGGTCCGAATCCGAACCCGGAGATGCGCTGAAGGTACTGAACCGCGCCTTGGAGGATCACGAGCTCATTTCAGAAGC
Organism: Methanopyrus sp. SNP6; assembly: GCF_002201895.1. NCBI lineage: Archaea > Methanobacteriati > Methanobacteriota > Methanopyri > Methanopyrales > Methanopyraceae > Methanopyrus > Methanopyrus sp. SNP6. The sequence goes on from NZ_CP019436.1 coordinate 94,717, forward strand.
TGTAGCGGAGGCCGTCCCCGTGGAGGTGAATGTGGGTGGTGTGCCGGTGTGTGGGCCTGTTGGGCGGACGTATGGTGATGGTATTCTCGTGGTGGGTGATGCGGCTCGTCAGGTTAACCCGGTGACCGGTGGTGGTCTTCACACTTCCCTGGTTTGTGGTCGGATCGCGGGTGAGGTCGCGGCCGAAGCGATCGAAGAGGACGACACGTCCGCCACCTTCCTAAAACAATACCAAGACCAATGGAAAGAAGAATTCGGTGACACGTTCGGATGTGCGCGTGAGGTAGCGGAGATACTCCCAGAACTTAACCTGGAAGAGGTCGTCGAGTTCTTGTCGTCGGTGGAAAACTTGGAAGAACTGCTTAGGACTTCGGGCATCTTGGAGGACATATGGTGGGGTTAGAGTTTTCCGCGCTGTCCAGCCATGAACTCTCGGTGCTTCTCCGTCCATCGAACCTTCTTCGGATCCCTTCCGAGCTTCAGCATGTTACGCTCACACTTGCTGGAGCAAAACCATAGGATAGTACCATCGTTCCCAACGAACATCTTTCCTGTCCCTGGTTCGATGATCCGACCGCAGAAGTCACAGCGCCGAACATCGGGCATTTTAAGTCCCCCTTACTCGATCGGTCGCGCCTCCCTTTCGGTCTCCCTCAGCAGTAGGATATCTCCCTCTCGAACGGGTCCTTTGACGTTTCTAGTGATTATCCTACCCTTATCCGGTCCTTCCAAGATCCTGACCTTCACCTGTGTCACTTCGCCGGCCATTCCGGTGCGCCCTAAGATCTCCACGACTTCCGCTGGTGTCGCATCCTCCGTCGGGTCGTAATCGCACTCTACCATCCTACTCACCCCTAAACGAGACTTTCCCTGATCCCGGTTATGAAGTTTCGTCGGGGGTTCGGACGCGGTACAAGACTTAAAGTGAAGGGTGGGTTCGGCGCGCTGGGGGTGGCCACTTGCCCGAGTTCAAGGTGGTAGTGGCGGATCCGGAAAAGGCTCGCTCCTACCAGGTGGACGTGAAAGGTGAGGACGCTGAGAAGCTGATCGGGAAGAGAATCGGCGATGTGATCGACGGCGAAATCGTCGGTCTACCTGGATACAAGCTCAAGATCACTGGCGGGACGGACAAGGATGGGTTCCCGATGCGACCCGACATCCATGGACCGGTGCGCGTTCGCCTACTCCTCAGCGGTCCGCCGGGTTTCCGCCCTGAGCGTAAGGGTGAGCGTAGGCGTAAAACCGTTCGAGGAAACACGATCAGCGAGGATATCGTTCAAGTGAACACCGTCATCGTCGAGTACGGAGACAAGCCCGTAGAGGAGTTACTCGGCGAGGGCGGCGAGGAGGAGTAACCGCGGGTGAGTACCGTGCCCGTCGACTTACGACGAGTGGACGACGAACGGTTCCAACAGGCTGAGATGAACATCGGAATGGTGGGGCACGTAGATCACGGTAAAACCACGCTGACGAAAGCCCTTTCCGGTGTGTGGACGGACACGCACAGCGAGGAGACTAGGCGCGGCATCTCCATCAGACTAGGTTACGCGGACACCGTTCTCACTCGGTGTCCCGAATGCGACACGTACTCGGTGGAAGAGAAGTGTCCAAAGTGTGGAGCCGAAACCGAGTGGCTCCGGCGGGTCTCCTTCGTCGACTCCCCGGGCCACGAGACGTTGATGGCGACGATGCTCTCCGGTGCCGCGATCATGGACGCTGCCATCCTGGTAATCGCCGCGAACGAGCCCTGCCCGCAGCCTCAGACCCGAGAGCACCTGATGGCACTGGAAATAATCGGAACCGAAGACGTGATCGTCGTTCAGAACAAGATAGACTTAGTCACTTCGGAGGAAGCTAGAGGGCATTACGAGCAGATCGTGCAATTCCTAGAGGAGGAGACGCACCTCGATCCAGATAAAACCCCCATCATACCAGTATCCGCCCAGCATAAGGCGAACTTAGACGTTTTAGTCGAGGCCATGTACGAGCACTTCGAGCCCCCCGAATACGACCCGAACGCACCATTTCGCATGTACATCGCCCGATCGTTCGACGTCAACAAGCCCGGCACCAGACCGAGCGAACTCAAGGGTGGCGTGATAGGAGGGGCCATTGTTCAGGGAGAAGTCGAGATCGGTGACGAAATCGAGATACGACCGGGAATCCGAGTGGAGCGATACGGTCGCACCGAGTGGGAGCCAGTATACACGGAGGTGGTGAGTCTCCACGCGAACGTGACGCCGGTGGAGCGTGCGAGACCTGGCGGTTTGGTCGGTATAGGCACGAAGCTAGACCCTACCATGACCAAAGCGGACCGGTTGTCGGGCCAAGTTGCCGGAGAACCCGACACGCTGCCACCCGTCCGCCACGAGTTGCTGCTGGAGGTGGAGCTGCTCGAGCGAGTGGTAGGGACAGAAGAGGAGCGTAAGGTGGAACCTATCCGGACGAACGAGGTACTGATGCTCACCGTGGGTACGGCAACCACAGTGGGCGTGGTGACTAGTGCACGGGACGACGAGATCGAGATTAAGCTGAAGCAACCGGTGTGCGCCGAAGAGGGCGACATGATCGCGATAAGCCGTAGGATCCAGCGGTGGCGTCTGATAGGTCATGGCGTCATCAAAGGGTGAAGGGGCGTGACCATCAGAGTCGTGTTGGACGCCAACTTCCTAATGATACCGCACCAGGAAAGGGTGGACGTGTTCTCCGAACTCGACCGCCTCTTGGGCTCCTACCGACCCATCGTTCCCCGTCAGGTCCTCGAGGAACTGGAACACGTGAAACGTGCGGCTACCGGTCGGGACAAGATCGCAGCGAGGGTAGCCATCTCCCTCGTAGACGCTAAAGGAATCGAAGTAGTAGACGACGTTGAAGGGAAGGACGGAGACGAGGCCATCTTGAACCTCGTCCGACGGTGGGATCGAGTGTACGTGGCCACCCGAGATAAGGAGCTCAAAAAGCGCTTGTGGAAACTCGGTATTCCGGTGATAACGTTGCGTCAGCGCACACACTTGGTTATCGAGCGGGGTTGACACCTTGGAAGTACCGCCTTCTCCTGTCTTGAGCGATGCCCTAGGGAAGCGCTACGTACTCCGGGGAATCAATCACATCGTAGGCCCGGTACCGATCTGCGGACGAGCGGTGACTGTGCTTGTGGAAGGAACGGACTGGGGGACCGTGGTGGAAGCTATCGACGAAGCCGAGGAAGGTGACGTACTTGTAATCCAAGCCAGAGACAGGGCGAGGGCGTACTGGGGAGGTCTCTCCTCTCTATCAGCCAAGCGGAAAGGATTGGCCGGGACAGTCGTGGACGGATTGGTGAGGGACGTAGACGATGTACGCGAGATAGGCTACACCGTTTTCGCCCGCGGCGTTACCCCTAGAGCGGGAACCCACCGTCGATCCGGAAAGATTAACGTCGACCTGTACGTCTCGGGTGTGCTCGTGCGTCCCGGTGATGTTATAGTGGGGGACGAGAGCGGCGTCGTGGTCGTTCCCGATGAGGAGTGGGAAGATGCGCTCAAGCGGGCCCGTGAGACACTCGAATTGGAGGATGACATTAGGGCCGACATCGCGGCTAACCGTGCATGGTGGGAGATCGTGCTGGATAAGTTAGGGGGATGGTGAGGAATGGTAATGAACTTATGGAAAGACCTGGAACCGGGCCCGAATCCACCCGACGTAGTGTACGCGGTGATAGAAATCCCACGTGGCTCGAGGAACAAGTACGAGTACGACGAAGAGCGTGGGTACTTCAAGCTGGATCGGGTACTATACTCACCGTTCCATTACCCGCTGGACTACGGGTTCATCCCCAGAACGCTGTACGACGACGGTGACCCACTCGACATCTTAGTGATCATGCAAGATCCCACGTTCCCCGGATGCGTCATAGAGGCACGACCGATCGGTCTGATGAAGATGTTGGACGACAGCGATCAGGACGACAAGGTTCTGGCGGTGCCCACTGAGGACCCCAGGTTCAAGGACGTTAAGGACCTGGACGACGTTCCAAAGCACCTGCTCGACGAAATCGCCCACATGTTCTCCGAGTACAAGCGACTGGAAGGCAAGGAGACCGAAGTACTCGGATGGGAAGGTGCGGACGCGGCTAAGGAAGCCATAGTTCACGCGATGGAGTTGTACGAGGAGGAGCACGGGTGAATTCCGTTGTACGAGCTCGTGGAACTTGAGACCACGGTTAGAATTCCTCCCACTCAATTCACCTCCGACGTCGAGGATGCCGTGCTCAAGGCCTTAGAGAACGACGTCGAGGGGAAGCTCTTCCGGGAAGACGACACCGGTGAGCCCATCGGATTCGTGGTCTTCGTGGACGAAATTCTTGATGTGGAGAACGAGGGCATTTTCCCCGGCGATGGCTCCTCCTACCACCGCGTAAGGTTTAGGGCTCTGGTCTTCCGCCCGGTGGAGCGCGAAGTGGTAATGGGCGAAGTAACCAAGGTAAAGGAGTACGGAGCCTTCGTGCGTCTGGGACCGCTAGACGGTCTTCTGCATGTTTCCCAGATCCTCGACGAGTACATGTACTACGACGGAGCCCGAGAGGCGCTAGTCGGTGAGGAGACAGGCCGGGAGCTCAAACGGGGTGATATAGTTAAAGTGATGATTATCGGTGTGAGCCTCAACGAGGAACGGCCCAGAGACTCGAAAATCGCATTGACAGTGAAGAGACCTGGTCTAGGAAAGCCGGAGTGGTGGGAATGACCCCGCCCTGAGCGAGCAGGATGATCCATTCCGACTCTATTCAGGACATCTTTCATCTCAGCGAAAGATCCACAACATCTGAGAGTATCGGGCGTCAAGGACCAGGGCAAATCCTGCGGGTTCACGCTTCATCACCTCCCAACACGTCATCAGTATCAGTACCAAAAAAGAACTCGTATACACACTACACGCTTCCCATCACCTGAAGGGCGGGACTTTCCAGGGGGGTCGTGAAAGCCGTTGTCCAAGCTGAAAGCGTGCGTCAAGTGCGGGTATCTGGTGGAAGAAGATACCGAGATCTGTCCCGCCTGTCACGGGGACGAGTTCACGGAGAACTGGTGCGGTATCGCAGTGATCCTCGATACTGAGTCCCAGACTGCGGATAGGTTGAACGCGAAGATCCCAGGTAAATACGCCCTGAGGGTTGAGGAGTGACGGTCGTGCTGAGGCTACCTAGGGAGCTACGCCCCGAGCTACGTCGACCCTGGGGCACACTATACCCACGACCGTCCGTCAAGACCTACCGACGTCTCCATGAGGACTCAGAAGCGCTGATTACAGTCGGCGACATGACTACTCGAAGCTTCCTCCGATGTGGTATCCGGCCGGACGTCGCCGTCGTAGACCGGAAGATGCTCAGGACGGTCCCAGTGGATCCGGGGAATAAGTTCCCGGTTACTCTCAACGTGAACAACCCGCCCGGAACTATCACCAAGGAAGCTTGGGAGACCGTACGGCAGGGTATCGAATACGCACTCGATGGCGACGCGACCCTCATCGACGTTACCGGAGAGGAAGATCTACTAGCCATCCCTGCTATCCTGGTCGCTCCCGAAAACTCGATAGTCTGCTACGGGTTGCCGGGCGAGGGGATGGTGGCGGCGCGGATAACCCGACACCTCAAGGATTCTGTCCTCCGACTGCTGACGAGGTTTCGGGGGTACGACGAATGGAAGTCGAGATCTTGGATCAGCGGGATAACCCACTACTGTACCGCAAAGAGGTGAAGTTCGTCGTACGTCACGAAGACGGGGGTACGCCCCGAAAGTCAGAGGTCCTTCGGAAGCTCGCGGCAATTCTCGATGTCGACAGGGAGGTAGTCCTGATCGACCGCATGGAATCGGAGTTCGGGAGTCGTAAAACCAAAGGGTACGCGAAGATCTACAAGAGCGTGGAACACCTGGAGGACATCGAGCCCGAGTACATGGTCGAGCGACACAAGAAGGTGCTTGAAGAGCTAGAGTCCGAATCCGAGGAGTCCGAAGAGTCTGAGTCGGAGGAGTCTGAAGAAGGCGAGTAACCGGGGGTAAAACGGGATGGGAGTGCCTAGAAGGGCTAAGCTGTACGAGGTTAAGGACGGTAAGGTGGAGCGCAAGAACCCGTTCTGTCCGAGATGTGGACCCGGCGTGTTCATGGCGGACCACGGGAACCGGTACGCGTGTGGTAGATGCGGATACACCGAGTTCAAGGACCAGCCGGAGCCCAAGAAAAAGAAGTAATAGAGAAGTAATATTCGCGAGCGAAGTGAGGCGTCTTGAACCTGAGAGTTCCCGACCGACTGCGCGACGTAGTGGAAGCCGGTGACGTCATAGCCCTCGGCGCTGAGTCGCTCCTGGTTCGGCACGACTGGCTCGGGCTCCCCGCCGTCTACAAGATCCGTCTCCCCAAACCCTACCGCCACCCGTCCTTGGACGAGCGCCTCCGTCGCCTCAGGACCCGACGAGAAGCCCGAGCGTTGATCAGATTACCCGAAATAGGCGTGCCGACTCCTACCCTATATGAGGTCGACTTAGACCTCAACCTGCTGATCATCGAGTACGTTCCCGGGAAAACTCTCAAGCAGGCAACCGAAAGTTCCTTCGATTCGGACCGTTACCGGGAGTTGGGCAAACTCGTCGGGCGGATGCACGAGCACGGATTCGTCCACTACGACCTGACCACATCGAACGTCCTCGTGTCCGGTGACAACCTCTACATCATCGACCTGGGACTGAGCGAGGATTCCGACGACCCAGAAGACCATGCCGTAGACCTGCGCGTGTTCGAACGGTGTCTCGAGAGCTCCCACCCCGAAGCTAAGGAGAAGGCGTGGAAGGCTTTCCTGCGAGGCTACAGGGAAGAGAGGGAAGAAACCACCGACACTGTGCTCCGGGCCCTGGAGGGCCTCAAGTCCAGGGTCCGGTACATTTAAACCCTCGCCACCACGAGGCCACTTTTAACCTCGATCTCCCCACGTTCTTCGAGCTTTTTGAGGGCGATGTGCGTGACGTCGTACGGGACGCCGAACTGTGCGAACAAGAACTCGTAGACCTCGTCTTCGGGTACCCTGCCCCGATTCTGCAACCACACCAGCAAAGCACCGAGTACCTCAGACAGGCGCTCCGGCACGTGCATTAGTTCACCATCCTCTGTCATTTCTACCTCATCGCTCATCAGCGCCGAGTACAGGGCTTCGGAAAGTCTCTCACCGGAGTACCCTGACCATCGGAGTCTCATCACGAGGTCCCTCCAGTCTAGGCTCACCTCACGCTTGACTATCTGTACCACATCATTCGGAGTCACCGGGCGGTCTCCCACCAGAAGGTCCTCCAGTGGTTCGGTGTCCGGCCACTCCGGGATCATTCCGAGCTTCGCCTCGAGAAACACTTCAGTCGCCGAACCGTAGTCCAGTTTAAGTGGGTCCTCAATAACTTCTAGGGGTAGCGTCTCCCACTCGGTCACTGCTAACCCGAGACTGTAGTGCTCACAGAATGCCGATACGGACATCACTTCCTCCCTCGGCTCACGGGGAAAGACTACCAGAGCTCCCAAACCCAGTGCCTCCGCGTCACGTGCGATCTCGGCCAGTCCCTCTTCCCACTCCCCTAAGGCCGACATCGAAGCTAGATCACTGAGACCTCCGACGCATACCAGCGCGAAGCAGAAATCGTCCGAACGGACCACGAAGTCCAGCCGGTAGTCGCTGTCTACATCCTCCACGATGCAGCCCAGCTCCTCCAGTACGAACCTACAGTCCCGACGGAACATGGACAAGTTAAGATCCGTCATCGCACCTTTCCCCGCAGGCGGGGTGCCGTAATGTCGACGATGATCTGTGTAGGTATAGAGTCTACGGCCGAGAAACTCGGCGTAGGTGTCGTGACGGACGATGGGGAGATACTGGCTAACGTGAAGGCCCAGTATGTCCCCCCTCCTGGTTCTGGAATATTACCCAGAGAGGCGGCTGAACATCACTCCAGAGAACTGCCGGAGCTCCTCGAACGCGCGTTGAAGAACGCGGGAGTAGAACCCGAAGACATCGACCTAGTAGCTTACTCGCAAGGGCCTGGGCTGGGACCTTGCTTACGTGTCGGCGCCACCGCGGCCAGAACCCTGGCACTAGCGCTCGAGGTTCCCCTGGCACCGGTCAACCATTGCGTGGCCCACGTGGAGATAGGGAAGTTAGCGGCACGCCAGGACGGGCTCGACTTCGACGATCCGGTAACACTCTACGTGTCCGGAGGGAACACCCAGGTGCTGGCCCTCAAAGCCGGACGGTACCGGGTGTTCGGGGAAACCTTGGACCTACCCGTTGGTAACATGCTGGACACCTTCTCCCGCAAGGTCGGACTCCCACATCCAGGTGGGCCCGAGATAGAACGCCTCGCCGAGAAGGGTGAGCCAGTAGAACTCCCTTACACTGTACGAGGCACCGACGTGTCGTTCTCAGGCCTTCTAACTGCGGCACTGCGGAGATATAAGCAGGGAGACAGGCTCGAGGACGTGTGTGCAGGGCTTCAGGAGACAGCCTTCGCAATGCTGGTGGAGATAACGGAGCGTGCCGCGGCCCAGCTAGGCCGGGATGAGATCCTGCTCACGGGTGGGGTGGCCGCAAACCGCCGTCTCTCCGAGATGATACACGAAATGGCGGAAAGCCGCGGTGCGGAGGCGTATACGGTGCCCCAGGAACTGGCCGGAGACAACGGAGCCATGATCGCTTGGACTGGGATCCTTGTCCACGAACACGGCCTCTCGATACCGCCAGATGAGATCCCGGAGAAGGCTATCGTCAAGCAACGATACCGTGTAGACGAGGCGTCCGTCCCGTGGGCTGCCCATCCTTCCAGATCTGCCGATTCCCAAAGGTAGAGGAGGTAGTTCATAGGACCCACGCCGTGGTGGTTGGAACGGTCCGTAAGACGACGGTGGATACCATCCTCCAGTGGAAATCAGTCTCACGAGCTCAGAGTTATGAGCTCGTAAAACGGATAAGACGGAGCACGATCAAGCCGGGCTTAAGCACTCTTGTCTGGTTTCAGGCAGAACGTCGAGGCCGGAGGAGGCTCTCGTCACTAGCAATGTGTGTGGACCCATGCCGACCCCGCCTGTATGCACTCGTCCATTCCAGGAACGTCGAAAGTACGGATATCGAGTACGTCGAGCCCCGGTGCCCTGCCTAAGTTCGAAGGGGTTCACCGTCCTCACCCGGTCCCGGCCGTGAGCCAAGTCCCACCGCTAAACCGGCGAGATGTCAGTGCGGGGAGACATAGTGAACTTCCGCCCGAACCTCTTCGGAGACCCTGTTGACAGAGACTATGAGATAACCCTCGTGCTGGTGGACGGCGGGTTGTGTCTGGGATCGACCAAGTTCGTGCTGCGACGCGTCGAACACGCCGAGACGAGAGAGAGCCCGTATGGGGAATCCGCGTACCGATGCGTGAAATCGGAGAAGCTCGACGCTCGCGAGTCGGTGGGGAGGAACTTGGTGACCACTTCCACGACACCTACTCACGTCGCTCACGGCGGGAAACCTAAGTTCACGAGCTGTGATAGCTCGGAACGCAGCCAGGAAGTCCACCGTGCTGCACTGAAAGTTCTGTCTCGAGGGAACCCGGCGCCAGGTCAGTAATATCATCGGGTGGATCGAACGGGCCGAAACAACCAGACATGAATTACGGGTTTCGAAATCCTCGAGCGCAGGTCGGCCCAACTGGGGAAGCACGTGTCCCACACGATCGTGGGAACCTTCGTATACGAGCTTCCCTCTAAAGCTCCCAGACAGCGTCGGTGAGGTGGTCCTTCTCCGACGTTTATAGTGATGGAGTGGGGAGATTCAACACAGCGGGACTCGGACATCTCATCGAAGAGGCCGGATGAACTAAAACTGGACCACCGAGGCCGACCGGGAGAGGGGGCAGCTTAAGTGGAGCTGGAGTTCTCGGCTGAGGTCGAGCTCACTCTCTCGCGTGAAGTCGACCCCGACGAGATCGAGCCTACGGTTGAGGAGTTCGTCAAAGAGGCTAACGAGGATCTCCTCCAGCGAGGTGTCCCAACTGGGGAGGAGGGGGCCAAGATTGAGGGTTATCGAGTACTCGAGGATATAATCGAGATGGAGATAACCGGAACGAGGTACCTACGTCCTCACGAAGCCGCTATGAGGGTCCGTAAGCGACTTGCCGAACGTCTCGGAAGGGAGCACCGGATCGGCGTTCGCGACCTGAAGATCCCTCGGTACGAGGTCGTGTTCCGGTTCGATCGTGAAGTTACGCGGGACGACGTCGGGTACGTACCAGTAGCCGACGACGTGGTAGTGGAGGACGGGACCGTACGGCTGACGTTCCAAGACGTCGACGAGGAAATGCTCCGCCGACACGTCATCGACCGGGTGATACGGTTAGTAGCTTGGGCAGTCGAGGAGAGATCGGAGCTAGTGGAGCGCGTCACCAAGGTCGAACCAGGTACCGTGGTGGATGAGAGCGGTCCGCGAGAGATTCGGTTCGATGGGGACGTCACCGAAGAGGCGCGTCGACGGGGTTGGGTGAAGGAGTTCCCCGGCCGCGGACAGTGGATTTACAACCCCCCGATGGCCGCCCTGTTCGAAGTTCTCCGTGACTTTCTTCTGGAGCGTGTGACGCGTAAGTTGGGCTTCGAGCCCGTCCTGTTCCCGAAGCTGGTCCCATTGGAAACTATGTTCCGGATGCGTTACCTTCACGGTCTACCCGACGGTATGTACTACGTGTGTCCCCCGAAGCGTGACCCGGAGTTGTTCGACGACTTCAAGCGGGAGCTTTACGTGTGGGGAGAGCTCAACGAGAGGATTCTCGGATCGTTGAGGGAGAAGCTCCGCGATCCCGGATACGTTCTGGCACCCGCCCAGTGTGAGCCGTTCTACGAGCTGCTGCGGGACGAGGTAGTGGACCCCGAGCGACTCCCGATCAAGCTTTACGACTGCAGCGGTTGGACGTACCGATGGGAGGGTGGTGCAGCAAAGGGTCTGGAACGCGTAAACGAGTTCCAACGGATCGAGCACGTATGGATCGCCGAGCCGGAGGAGGCGGAGAGGATCCGAGAGGAGTTACTGGAAGCTACCAAACGTGTCGCGGAGGAGCTGGAGCTCGAGTGGAAGGTAGTCGTATCAGACGATCCTTTCTACCTAGAAGGTCGGCTGCTGGAGGATCGAAACATCGAACTCCCAGACGTACCGTCGTACGAGTTTGAAGTCTACTTACCGTTCAAGGGAGAGCGATCGTCGAAAGAAGCCTGGATTTCTGTGGGTTCGTTCAACGTGCACGGCGAACACTTCGTCGATGGTTTCAACGTGAAGGAGAAGTCTGGAAGGACATTGTTCACGGGCTGTGCGGGTTTGGGTGTCACCCGATGGATGGTTGGGTTACTGGCCCAACACGGGTTCGAACCTGAGGAGTGGCCGGAGCCTATCCTTGAGAGGATCGATGAGAGGTTCGGTGGGTTACCCGAGGTACCGAAGACACTAACCTGGCCGAAGTAGTCCGATCCCGATCCTTTTTTCAACGGCGCCTTCCGGCGGGCCTGGGGGCTTGCGAGCTTGGTCAGAGACAAGTGGAAGGACAAGGTGTGGTACACGATCCTCGCGCCGGATATGTTCGACAATGTAGAGGTAGGTGAGACGCCCGCCGATGATCCGGAGAAGGTAATCGGTCGAGTGCTCGAAACTACCCTAGGTGACGTCTTAGACGACATTACTAAGCATCACATCAAAGTGTTCTTCCGCATTTACGACGTCGAGGGGACGACCGCGTACTCCAAGTTCGAAGGACATAGACTTATGCGCGACTACGTTCGCAGCCTGGTGAGACGCGGAACGAGCAGGATCGACGGTGTCATCGACGTCGTCACCAAGGACGGGTATAAGGTACGCGTCGCGGGACTAGCGTTCACGACGCGACGCGCCAAAACCTCCCAGCAGCGGGCCATCAGGAAGGAGATGTTCAAGGTGGTCGAAGAGAACGCGAAGGAGTGCGACTTCGACGAGTTCATCCGCAGGTGCCTGTCGATCAGCGAAGAGGAGAGCATCCCGGAGCAGATTAAGGAGGCAGGTCGTAAGATCTACCCGATCCGGCAGGCCGAGATCAGGAAGACGGAGGTCCTGGAAGAGCCGAACGGCCTACCACCGTACGAGGCAGTGGGGGACAGGGCCACCCCGGAACTGGCCAGCTACTGAGCCTCCCTCCGCAACGGTCTTCGGGCGCGTGCGAGATGTTCCTAGTGAAAACGCAACGAAACCTGGAGAATGTGGCGGCAGCGAGAATCGAGGAAGAAACCGGGGCCGAGACCGAGCCAAGGCCCTTCGGTTACCTCGGACTGGTTATCGTTACGGGACATGTTACTAAGGAGGAACTCGAGAGTATCCAAGAGGTAGAGCGAGCTATACCGGTAGAAGCCGAGTGCCGCGCGGATCCGAAGGAGATTGCCGAAACCGCGGCCGAACTGGCGAAGACCAAAATTTCGGAGGACGAGACCTTCGCGGTTAGGACTATCCGTAGGGGTAAGCACGACTTCACCAGCGTCGACGTTAACGTCGAGGCCGGTGACGCGGTCCGGGAGGTTACCGGCGCCTCCGTGGACCTAGATGATCCCGATAAGATAGTATGGGTCGAGATAATCAGGGACCGGGCGTACCTGGCGGTCCTACACGGCGAGGAGGAGTGGAAGAAGTTACCTCCAGGGAAACCCGAGGCCGATCCGCTGCTGGCCAAGGTGGAGTTGGCGCAGATACCCTATCTCGGGGACCCACGAGCCGCCTATTCCATGGGTGAACGGATCGGACGAGCGGTTCAGGGGTTCGAATTGAAGTCGTACATCGTCACCCCATACGAACCTGTGAACGCCGTCGAATTACTACACTTTTTGCGGGGCCTACGGGACGGAGTGAAATCCAGGATGGAAGTACAGCGAGAATCGTACGGGCGGAAGTTCCGACGGACGGAACTGCTAGTCTACGACCTTTACCAGCTGGTACGGATGAAGCGGGACGCTCCGATCGTTGGAACGGATCCGAAGGGCGAGCCGTACACGAAGGTTCGGGAGGAACTGGGGGAAACACTCCGAGAAGCTGACGAGGTGGTCGTGCTGGCGGGATCGCGGGTAGGGCTACCGCGGGGAGTGTTGAGAACCTGTGACTTCGTCGTGGACCTATGCCCGGGGGTAACGTTCGCGACAGAACACGTCGTGCCTTCCGTCGTGACGGCGCTGGTTGACTCTTACCTGGAGGTCGAGGGGGAAGAGGATCGAGAGGAATGAACGTTGAATGCAGTGAATATAGCGTCTTTTTGAACGACACCGAGCTCGATAGGAAGTAACCACACAGAACACGCAGGGATGAGTAGGATCCAATCCGAAGACATCGACTCGTTGTTGAATACGTAGAACCGTAACGTCTTAACCTCGAGAGATGAAGTCATCGTGTCCACCGCACTCACAGGGAAACGCTCGATGGCATACTTGGGTGATAGTTCGAACATCGATCCTCTCCACCCTCGAACCCCCTTGCCAGAGGCCCAGTTCGATACGAGAGAATTCTTTCGACGGTAGACCTTCGACGGACCGAGAAACCGCGGGGGTTCAGCGTGCCGTGTACCTACTGTGACGCGCGTGAACTGCACAGGCGACTCACCGGGGGCGTTGCCGTTGGAAGTTGTAGGCGTGGTACACTTACCGCCTCTACCAGGGTCTCCGAGGGCCAAGTCCATCGAGGAGGTAGTTGAACGAGCCCGCCGGGATGCAGCGCGTCTTGAAGACGGTGGTGTCGACGCGGTCCTCGTTGAGAACTTCGGAGACGCTCCATATTACCCAGATGACGTGCCTAAGATTACCGTCGCCTGTATGACCAGGGCGGTGGCCGAGGTCGTAGATACCGTGAGCGTCCCCGTCGGCGTGAACGTGCTACGCAATGACGGTGTAGCGGCTGTCGACGTGTGTGCTGCGACCGGCGCCTCCTTCATCCGTGTTAATGCGTACGTGGAGGTCGTCGCTACGGATCAGGGCGTCCTCCAACCAATCGCACATATGGTCTGGCGCGAGATCGACCGACTCGGAGTGAACGTCGAGGTATACGCTGATATCAGAGTGAAGCACGGACGACCCCTGGACGACAGGCCTGTCGAAGAGGTCGCACGGGACGCTGTGGAGCGAGGATTAGCCGACGCTGTGATAGTCACTGGTTCCGCCACCGGGTCACCTCCACGGCCTGAAGAGGTGCGCAAGGTCTCCAGGGTCGTCGATCGAGTTCTGGTGGGTAGTGGCGTGACTCCGGAAAACGCTCACGTTTTCCTCCGAGCCGGGGCGACGGGTTTCATAGTGGGGACATACTTCAAGAAGAACGGGATCACCGAGAACCCCGTAGACGTGGACCGAGTGCGCGAGCTGGTGCGGTCCATCCGACGCTCAGGGGTAGAACGCTGGCCTTGATACAGAAGAGGCTAAACCGTAGGGAGCTCGAATGGGTGAGGAAGAGGGTGGCACGTGAGGCGGCTAGACTCCTCTACGAGGGTGCCGTCGACGAGTATATCGACGCAAAGAGACTGGCCGCTAGGCGCCTAGGTGTCGATGTGATGCCGTCCAACCGTGAAGTCGCGATAGAACTAGACCGAATCGGAGACGAGCTTGAAGGTGAGGAGAAGTTGCGCCGGTTGAAGAGGCTAAGGGAAGAGGCACTCGAAGTTATGGAGGCCATAGAGGACTTGGAGCCGCGGCTGATTGGAAGTGTGTGGCGTGGAAATATCAAACGGGAAAGTGACATCGATATCGCTGTTCTGGGGACGACGGATCCCGAAGAGGTCATCGAACGCTTGAAGGAAGCCGGGATCGAAGTGTTGGACGTGGATGAAGTGGTTATTACGGAGCGCGGTGGGAAACCTCTTGACATCCCGGAGCACTACGTCAACATCAAAATCAGAACCCCGGGCGGCGAGAAAGCCGAAATCGGTGTCACCGTTAGCAGTCCGGAGCTGGAGCGTAAAGGGCGTGTAGACCTCGGGAGGTGTGACTTCTTCGGGGACAAAATCACGGGATTGAGCGTAGAAGAGCTACGGAAACTGCTTCAAGAGGATCCTTACCGGAAGTTCATACCTCAAGGTTGATACCGGACGAGATCGACCTCAACCCCTATCGCGTCCAGTACCTTCTGAATCACGTAGTCCACTAAGTCGTCGATGGTCGTCGGGCTGTGATAGAAAGCCGGACACGCCGGCAGTATCACGGCACCCTCCTCCCTCAACTTCAACGCAGCCTGCAGGGCGGACCTGGGCCACGGCGTTTCCCGGACGACGAAAACCAACGGACGATCCTCCTTCAGCGCAACTACCGCGGCGCGCTTGATCAGATCTCCGGTCACTCCAGCGGCCACACTCGAAAGGGTGTGTAACGTGCACGGGCACACGACGTACGCGTCGATCCGGTATGTGCCGCTAGCTGGCGGTGCCGTGAGGTCCTCGGGGTCGTACTTCCGCACGTTCTCGGGGAGGTCGACCCCCTCCCGCTTCATAACGTACTCCGCGGGTCTAGTGACCGAGATCTCTACGTCCACCCCCTCCTCGTGCAGCACTTCGATGAGCCTTCTGGTGTAAATCTGCCCACTGGCTCCCGTAACTCCTATGAAGACTCGCAAACCTCCTCCCCCGAGGACCGAGATGACGAGTGATGGGCGGACCGAGTACACGATGCGATGACGATTCCTTTAAGTGCCGATCAACCCGTGCGCCACCTTGTACCTGGCGTACACTGCGGCGAAATTAAACGCCGCGTGGATCGAGATCGCCGTTGAATACCCTAACGTGAACCCAAGCCATCGTCGCCTTAAGAATCCGTACAATAGTCCGAAAGAAGACGTCGCGATCACGTGAATGGGTAACGACGTGAACGTTCGAAGGAACCCCACTATTATAGGGCCTAGAGGTCCGAACTTCAGCCCTACCAGCGCGTAGAACACGTTCTCTATGGACCCGAACCCCAAGGCGGTGGTGGCCGCGACCGTAACGATTCCCACCGGACGCCTACCACACTCCCGTACGACGTTCGCGGCCGCTTCAAGAGTCGGTCCGATCACGGGAAACCCCGATGCCAATCGAAGAGAGCCGGCCAACACTCGCGGGACTACGAGGAACCCGAGCCCTTTGGATAGTTCTTCAACTATCGGAGCTACAACTACGGCCGCTATAACTAGCCGATGGGGGCCAGCGTTTAGGCCCGACGTCAGGACTGTTTCTACCAGGAACGCTATCACCACGGAAATCGGGGCGTAGAGGAGCCCTAACAGGACCCCGATCACCGCGATTACCGGAGTCAGGATCAAGCGTCTATCCCCCGGTGATGAGGAGAGGGCCTGGACACCGACTGAGAGATGACGACAACGGCCGTCGCCGACCGTTTCCCTCTTAAGTCTTCGTAGGCCGGTCTATCATGGGATACCCAGCGTGTTCGTGGCGAAGTACCTGGGCTCGGCCCGTTACTCGGAGCTCGACGAAGAACTGAAGAACTTCGCACGATTAAAGGCGCACTTGGCCGGCGTGGACTTGAACAAGGACCCCGAACTGATTGTATTCAACATCGAAGGTACAAGTAGTTACTACATAGTGTTTTTCGAGGAGGTAGAGTCCGAAGAGGACGTCGAACGACTGTTAAGGGAGGATATGGGGGCAGAGCTATCACGGGATTCGAAAGCGTCGGTGAAGAGAGCGCTGAACCGCTGAAGGCCCAATGGGTCGCCCTGAACGAGGTAGTAAGCGAGCTCCGAGCACGTGGAGAAGAGGTGCCGAGAGAAGTACTCGAGAACTTGCGGACGGCGCGAGTAGTCCTCCATCATTACGAGTTCGACCCCCACACATCCGCCAAGACCCTGGGAAAGGCCCACAAGTACCTAGACAGGGCTCAGCGGGCGCTCGCCAGGATCTGTGAATCCCATCCGGATCTACTGGATAAGTTGGTAAAGTGGCCGAAACGCGTGAAGGAGCTAGCCGCGAAGTTCCGGGAGGATACCGCCCGCTCTAAATTCGAACCGATGCCCAATCGACCGGTTTTCAGGGCCGGTGACGGGTTCGCCCGTGTGAAGCTCCCGGAACCGATTGAAGTCGAGAGGCTTCAGGACGTGTGTGAGTTCGCTGGAGTGATAGTCGAAGTAAAAGAGGTGGACGTAGTGGAAATATCCGGTGACAGGGATCGCGTCGGGACGGCACTCAAAGAGCTCAGAGAGCTGCCGGAATCCTGGAAGAAGATGCTCGAGAAACGCAAGAGCAATGAATAAGTAAAGATCGATGGACGGTTCCGCTGATCGCGAAATCGGGGTGATGCGCTCGTGATCGGTATCGCGACGGCTGACTTCCACGGAGACGTGGAGAAGGCAGAGCAGGTCGCGGAAAAGGCCGCCGACGAGGATGCCGACGTCATCTTCGTAGCGGGAGACGTATCCGACTTCAACTTGGAGGATCCCGTGCAGGTGGTTGAGGAGATCGTTGATGTACTGAAGGAGCACGGTCAGGAGATCATGGCCGTGCCAGGTAACTGCGACACTCCGGAGGTCGTCAGAGTCCTCGATACCAGCGGAGTCTCGGTGCACCTGAAGGTCAAACACATCGGTCGCTACGACGTGGTCGGAATGGGTGGGTCCAACCCGACACCGTTCGATACGCCGCTGGAGTTCGAGGAAAACGTCATTGAGTCGAGGCTCAGTGAACTTATGAACTCGGCCGGTGAGCCGGTGATACTCCTGACACACGCACCCCCGAAGAATACGGCGGTGGACAAGATCGAGGCCGGCGACCATGTGGGGAGTGAGGCGATCCGAAAGATCGTGGAGGAGTTCCAACCCGAGCTCCACATCTGCGCGCACATCCACGAGGCGGCTGGCGAGGACGAGCTCGGTAACACCCGGGTGATCAACCCAGGCCCGGGTGGTACGGTGGTAATCGAGCTGTGAAGGTCAACCCCAAATTCCCTTGGGAACGAGAGGTGATCGAGTTCGTTCGGACGGAGATGTCCGAGGTCTCGCCTTCCCACGACTTCGAACACGTGAAGCGCGTAGTGGAGCTCTGTGAGCTCATTAGGCGCAAGGAGGGAGGAGATCCGGAGATACTCCGCGCGGCTTCCTGGTTACACGATATTGGAAGGCGGGCGGAGGAACGATCGGGTGAGGACCATGCGGAAGTCAGTGCCGAAATAGCGGAAGACTTACTCCCACGCGTGGGATTCCCTTCGGACAAGTTAGAGGAGGTAACGCACGCGATCCGAGCTCACCGTTTCTCCAGTGGACCCGAGCCGCGGACTTTAGAGGCCAAGATACTTCAGGATGCAGACAACCTCGACGCACTGGGGGCCGTTGGGATAGCCCGATGTTTCTGCGTGGTCGGAGAGCGGAGGACATCGCTAGAATCCGGTGTAGAACACTTCCACGAAAAACTACTCCGACTACCGAGGTTGATGCACACTGAGACGGCCCGCCGATTGGCGGAGAAGAGAAGGCGGAGGATGGTACTGTTTCTGGAGTGGCTGGAAAAGGAGTGGCGGATGAGGAGTTAGGGGTCGGCCGATGGGAAGATGGGGATGATGGGGTTTACCCGACGCCTCCGCGACTTTTTTAAGACTATCGAATCCGGCGTCCGGGGGTGTTCTCGTGGCGGACGACGAGGTGAAACCGATCGTCCGGATAGCCGATGTCGACCTTGACGGGCATAAAAAGGTCCCGTACGCGCTCACCGGAATCAAAGGTATCGGGATCCGAATGGCATACGCTATCTGCCGGGAGCTAGGCATCGACGAGGAGAAGAAGCTCGGAGAACTCTCAGACGAGGAAATCGAGCGCATTGAGGAGGAGATAAAGAGGTTATCAGAAGGAGAGTCCAATATCCCCTCCTGGATGTACAATCGTCAGAAGGACTACGAAACGGGCGAAGATATGCACTTGGTCGGCGCTGAACTGGAGATGACGGTGAAGCAAGACATCGATCGGTTGAAGAAGATCCGCGCCTACCGTGGTATACGCCACGAGCTGGGACTCCCAGTCCGTGGTCAGCGTACGAAGTCCTCGTTCCGCCGAGGTAAAACCGTAGGTGTGAAGAAGAAGCGGTAGGGGGTAAACCGGATGGGCGATCCCAAGAAACCACGTAAAAAGTACGAGACCCCCAGACATCCATGGGAAGCCGAGCGACTGGAGTACGAGCGAAAGCTGATGCGCAAGTACGGACTGCGGCGTAAGAAAGAGATATGGCGACACCAGACGCAACTCAAGCGATGGCGTGAGAGAGCCAAAGAGCTCATGGCTAGGACGGACCCCGAAGCACAGCGTGAGCGGGAAGCCCTCTTCCGCAAGCTGTACGATCTCGGTATTTTGGACAAGAAGCCAGAGGAGGCCACGCTGGACGACGTCCTCAGGCTGACCGTAGAGGATGTTTTGGAGCGTCGTCTTCAGACGATTGTGTACCGAAAGGGTCTCGCCAAGACTCCACTACAAGCCAGGCAGCTCATTGTGCACCGTCATATCGCGATAGGCGATCGGATCGTCACCGTCCCGAGCTACTTAGTGTCTCGCGAGGAGGAAGAGGAAGTAGACTACTCCCCGTACTCTCCGCTCAAGGATGAAGATCACCCGATCAGGTGCGAAGCACGAGGTGAGTCACCGGAAGAAACCGTGGCTGAATAGTAAACTTCGGGGGTTGACGGATGGCCGAGAAGGAGGGTAAGAAGGAGAAGAAAGAGCGGTGGGGAATCGCTCACATCTACGCCTCCTTCAACAACACGATCATCACGATCACTGACCTCACAGGTGCCGAGACGTTCGCCCGTTGGTCCGGAGGTATGGTCGTCGACGCGGACCGAGAAGAGAGCTCACCGTACGCCGCCATGAAGGCTGCCAGACGCGCCGCCGAGGAAGCCATGGAGAAGGGTATCACCGCAGTCCACGTGAAGGTGCGCGCTCCCGGTGGTCACGGTCCTAAGACACCCGGACCGGGCGCCCAGGCCGCCATCCGAGCTTTAGCCCGTGCAGGCCTGAAGATCGGACGGATCGAGGACGTCACGCCGATCCCGCACGACGGTACCAGAAGACCCGGAGGTAAGAGGGGACGCAGGGTATGAGTCCCTTGCGCGTCCGTCTCTACGACTACCGGAAAGCCGACGTCGAGCGCGCCACGTTTATCATCGAGGACACGTCCGCGGAGTTCGTCAACACCATCCGCCGCGCCCTCTACACACTCGTTCCCACCTTACGCATTGAAGAGGTCATTATCTACGAGAACGACACACCGATGTACGACGAAATGCTGGCCCATCGACTTGGGCTGATACCGCTGCGCGCCGACGACATCGACCAGTTCGAGTTACCCGACCTGTGCGACTGTGGTGGGAAAGGTTGCGAGAAGTGCCAGGTGAGGGCGGAGCTCGAAGTAGAAGGGCCAACCAAGGTTTACGCTCGAGATCTTGAATTCGATCATCCTGACGTAGAACCAGCCTTCCCCGACACGCTCATCACCGAGGTCGGAGAGGGCCAGCGGATCAGGCTCGAGGCGATCGCCGTACCGGGTCTGGGCCTCGAACACGCGAAGTGGAAGCCGGTGAGCGCAGTCGGGTACAAAGGCCTCCCCGAGCTCGAAATCGATGAAGACAAACTCAAGGAAAATAAGATCACGTACGAGTGCCCTCAGGGTATTATCAGAATCGAGAACGGTGAAGTAGTCCATATCGATGAGGATCGTCTTCCCGAGTGTCGGATGTACAAGGAGTACGAGCGCGAGACCGACGGGGCCGTCCGCGTCCGTTTCCGTGATGACGCTTTCGTGTTCAACGTTGAGACCGACGGCTCGATGTCGCTCGACACCGCGATCTTGAAAGCTCTTGGTGCGATCGAGCAAAAGCTCGAGTCTCTGAAGAAAAACCTGCAGAAGGAGGTGAGCGGAGAATGACTTGGGCGCCCACCGGACCCACTAATGTGGAACTAAGGAAACTGATCCGTGACCTGAAGAAGGCGGCACGTGAGTACAACGCGCCGGTCTGGCGAGATGTGGCGGAACGCCTATCCAGACCCAGAAGGCAGCGAGCTGAAGTTAACGTCGGAAAGCTCGACGGACTAGCCCGCCGCGGTGTCATCCAGGAGGAAGAGACGGTTCTCGTGCCTGGCAAGGTATTGGGTGACGGAGTGATCACCCAACCTCTACGAGTGGCCGCCTGGAAGTTCAGTAGGACCGCCAGGACGAAGATCGAGGCCGTCGGCGGAGAATGTCTGACGATTCGTGAGCTACTCGAAGAGAACCCAGAAGGATCGTACGTTCGGATCATCGAGTGAGGGGGATACGGAGCCTTGGTGGAGTACGCCCACTCGAAACCCGTCGACCCGGAAGAATGGACCGTTATCGACGCCGAAAACGCGGTGCTCGGCCGCCTAGCCAGCGTAGTGGCGAAGAGAATCCTCAAGGGTGAGAGGATCGCCGTCATCAACACTGAAAAAGCCATCATCACCGGCAAGAAGAACACTATCAAGGAAGAGTGGCTCCAGAAGATCCAGCGAGGTGACCCGAAGAAAGGTCCGTTCTACCCGAGGAGGCCTGATCTGATTTTCCGACGGGTAGTCCGAGGCATGCTTCCATGGAAGACCAAGCGCGGGCGTGAAGCCTTCAAGCGGCTCCGAGCGTATATCGGTATTCCGAGATGGGTCGAGGAGGCGAACATCGAGCCCGAGCGGGTTGCCGAGGCTGACATGAGTCGATTGGGACACCTTTGGTACATAACTCTCGGCGAGCTATCAGAGGAGCTCGGTTACCAAATACCTGGGGGCCAGTAAATGGTTAGGGTAGTTCAGACTACGGGCAAGAGGAAGACCGCCATCGCCCGGGCCGTCGTCAAGGAGGGGGAGGGTAGGGTCCGCGTGAATAAGCGTCCGGTGAACATCATCGAGCCCGAAATGGCCCGAATGAAGATCATGGAGCCACTTATCATCGCAGGTGAGGACATCGTCAGTCAGGTCGACATCGACGTGAAGGTTCAGGGAGGAGGATGGATGAGCCAAGCCGAGGCCGCTCGTATCGCCATCGCCCGAGGCCTCGTCGAGTGGACCGGTGACCCGGACTTACGGGACGCTTACATGGCCTACGACCGCCATATGCTGAAAGGTGACCCACGCCGTAAGGAGCCGAAGAAGTTCGGTGGCCGCGGCGCCAGAGCGCGGAGACAGAAGAGCTACCGTTAAGGCGGGTGTCTACGGATGATCATACCGATCAGGTGCTTCACTTGTGGGCGTCCTATCGCCCACTTATGGGAGAAGTATGTGAAGTTAATCGAAGAGGAGGGAAAGGAACCCGGGGAGGCACTGGATGAGCTAGACATCGATCGGTACTGCTGCAGGAGGATGTTCCTATCCCACGTAGACCTGCTTGAGGAGTCCCTTCCCTACACGCCACCACGACTCGGAATGCCCCGCTAAATTCTTAAACATGATCTTTCGTGGGCCCTCTGGTCCACGCCAAGGGGGCCGTGGGGTAGCCTGGTCTATCCTCCGCGGCTGGGGAGCCGCGGCCCGGAGGCCGCGGGACCCCGGTTCAAATCCGGGCGGCCCCACCCTCCAATTGTTACGTTAATTGTAACGATGCTGGTAGGCCGGTCCGGCTTTAGGACTCCCGTGCATAACAATACCGCACACCGGTTACGAACGGGATAATACACTCAAGCCCATGGCAGGATCAACGGTGGATGGGGGTGAGATCACGTGCGAGCCGTAGCCACGCTCCTGGCCTGCATGCTGGCCCTAACCGGAGCAGCGTCGGCGGGTAAGTACTTCGAGGTAACCAAGACGCCGGTCGTCGTCAGCCTGCAGGGAGTTCCGCTTTCCGACGTCCGAGTGAAGTTCACCGACGAGGGTAAGCAGGTAGTAAAGGACATATTGTCAGGACTGAAAGTAAACGTCGACGGCAGGGAGGTCCAAGTGACCAACGTCGCTTGCAAGATCGCTGAGGCGCGCGAGGGTAACATCACCAACGAGGAGTACGTAGTAGGGGCATTGGGATATGAAGTGCCCGAAGGCAAGTACTTCGTAGGCTACCTAGGTGTTAGGGGAGGCGAAGGTGAGACGAAGAAGTACGTTGTACGCTACGAGGAGGAGCAGAAAGCCGTGACCAAGTACGCTCCTGGATTCGGCGGCTTCACAGCGACTGTCGTCCAGGTTCTGGGCCATTACGACGAAAAGGGTCTACCGCTGATGGCACCGTCGATCGATCCGACGGAGGCGAAGGACGAGGTCTTACTGTGCTTACCGGTGATCAAGGAAATCACCCTAAAGCCGGCAGTGCTCCAGATGGACTGGTACAGGATACTGGAGAAGGCGGAACCGGGTAAGGTGTTCGTGAAGCTGGCCCAGGTACATGCACACGGTGATGGCGACAAGATTGAAGTGATATACGCACCGACGAAAGTGGACGCACTACAGCTGCTTGTAAGTGGTGAGGAGCCGCTGGTACCGAGCCAGGAAGATATGATATCGATGATCGTGGATCCGTACATGGAAGAGATCGAGGCGGTAGTGAACACGAAAATCGACGAGTTCCTGAAGCCGATTCAGGATAAGGCACACGGTAATCCTGCCCTCGAAATCCTTACAGAGAAGTTCCTACCGACGTTCCTGAAGACGCTGGCCTCGAAGCAGATCCTCAGGATGAAGGACGCCATCATCAGCACTATGGTACCGTATGCCCAGCATATCAGGATGTTCCTAGTTGGCCTGTACCTATCTCAGTACCCGAATGAGGTAAACGTGAACACGTTGATGGTGCGCAAGGCCGCGTACGGCAGTCCTCTGTACGACTTCCTGGTATCGGCCGTTAAAGCGTCTTACGACATGGTAATCGAATCGCTGGAAAACACGCTATCGAGCATCGTCGATAGTATCATCGGCAAGTACGCGGACGACATCGCTAAAATAGTGAGCACGACCGCCGACGACGTCAAGCAGACCGTCAAAAGGCTCACGGTAGGCGTCCTGAAGGACCTACTAACGGGCGAATACATCGATTACCTCATTAAGCTGGTGGCACTGAACGTACTCTCGGGTATGAGCTCCGCGGGCATACTTTAACCCCCCCACACGTTTTTCGCGCCCAATGTTAGCATTCTCGTAACAATTGGGCGGCAGCTTCATTTACCCAGTGCGATACCATCCATGGCGGTGCGGCCGAGAGGGCCGGTGAGGTCACGGGTGTTCCGATGAGCCGGTGCTCCGGGCCTCCGGTACATTCGACGGCGGCGTCGGGAGGTAGGTGGTGAGAATCACCTCCGATGACCTCCCGCCCTCCAGCCGGAGGTACAATCATTACTTCTTCAACCGCGAGCCGTTTAAGGCCCAGTACACGTCGTGTTGGAGGGCCTTCGTGTCGTCCTTCGCGAACAGGGACGTGATTTCCGTCCGGGATTTCACCCGGAGAGAGTTAGAGGAGCTACTCAGCAACGCGGAAGAGATGGAAAGAGTGTACGAACGGGGCGGAGACGACAGACTCTCCGGCAAGATCCTAGCCACTCTCTTCTTCTCTCCTAGCACGAGGACTCGACTCTCGTTCGAAAGCGCCATGCACCGTCTCGGAGGTGACGTAATCTCGTTGGGTGGCAAGGAGGCGGCGTCTACGGCTAAGGGTGAAAATCTCGCGGATACCGTCCGTACAGTCGAACATTACTGCGACGTTATCGTGTTGCGACACCCGAAGGAAGGTGCCGCCCGACTCGCCGCAGAACTCACCGACGTCCCCGTGATCAACGCGGGTGACGGCGCCAACCAACACCCGACGCAGACGTTCCTAGACCTCTACACGATAATGAAGGAAAAGGGACGTATCGGAGGACTCAGAATCGGGCTGTTGGGAGACCTCAAATACGGACGAACAGTTCACTCGCTGGCGTACGCCCTCGCACTGTTCGGGGCGAGGATCCACCTGATATCACCGGAGGAGCTTCGGATGCCCTCCCATATACTGGCAGAGCTCGAACGGATAGGAGCGAAGGTCGAGGAGCACCGGGATCTGGAGGAGATCCTGCCCGACTTGGACGTACTCTACGTAACCAGGATTCAGCGCGAGATGTTCCCGGACCCGGAGGAGTTCGAGCGTGTGAAAGGTAGTTACAAGGTGACGAGGGATCTCATCGAAGAACACGCGCAGAGCGACTTGGCAATCCTGCACCCTCTCCCCAGGGTAGACGAGATCGAGCCCGAGGTGGATGAACTGCCACAGGCCCGCTACTTCGATCAAGTTCGTAACGGCGTGATCGTACGGATGGCGCTCCTCGACCTCATCCTCGGGGGCGAGTGATCATGGCCCTCAAAGTGAAGAGAATTGAAATGGGCACCGTCCTTGACCATCTGCCGCCGGGCACCGCCCCCAAGATCATGCGCATCCTGGACATCGACCCGACCGAAACTACCCTGCTCGTCGCCATAAACGTGGAGAGTTCGAAGATGGGTCGCAAAGACATACTGAAGATCGAAGGGAAAATCCTGAGCGAGGAGGAGGCGAACAAGGTCGCGCTCGTGGCCCCCAATGCCACGGTCAACATCGTTCGGGACTATTCTGTCGCCGAGAAGTTCCAAGTCAAACCACCCGAACGGGTGGAAGGGTTCCTCCGCTGCCCCAACCCCAACTGCATTACGAACGACGAAAGGGAACCAGTGAACACGGTTTTCATTAGGGAGTCCAGAGAGCCGCTGGAATATCGCTGTCGGTATTGCGAGCGTACCGTCCGGGAGGATCATATCCGTGAGCTGATACGCCCTAGTTAGCCTCTGGGACCAGTTAATGCAATAAAAACGAGGGGGTGAGTGAAAGTCAGAATACCCGCCATCATACAACCTGATGGGTAGGTGATACATTGTCCGACCCGAGGTTCAGTTATTTCCGGACCTTCCGGGAGGTCGTCAGACAGAAGAGTTTCTCGAAAGCTGCGGAAGCGCTCGGAATAACTCAAGGAACCGTCAGCAATCAAATCGCCTCGCTAGAGCGGTTCTTCGACGCGCGCCTCTTCGTCCGGACACCGGAAGGTGTCGAACTGACCGAAGAGGGTGAAATAGCCCTAGAGGCTATTGAGACGGTCCTGGACGCCGTAGAACGAGCCAAGGACAAGATCGCCGCTGTGTCCAAGGAACCCTCGGGTAAGGTCCGCGTCTCGACCAGTACGGTACCGGGCGGATATCTACTTCCCGGTAGTGTCAAAGAGTTCCGCTCCGAGTACCCGAAGGTCGACGTGATAATCCGCGTGTGTGATTCACTCGAGGCGACCGAGCACGTGCTCAGCGGCGATGCCGACGTCGCGATAGTGGGAACCGACGCGTTCGTGACTAGGAAGAGTGTAGAGGTCGTACCGATAGCCTCCGAAGAACTCGTCGTAATCCTTCCGCCGGACCACGAGCTCGCCGATGCCATGGAAGTCAGCATCGACGATATCGTGGGCGAACCCTACGTCAACCGTGAGCCCGGTTCCGGAACCAGGAAGGAGGTGGAGAAATACCTCAAGAGCCACGGGTTAGGGTTCGAGGATTTCAAGATCGTGGAGGAGACGGGAAGCACCGAGGCCGTGATTACCGCGGTATCTCAAGGCGTTGGGATCAGTATCATTTCTGAGCGAGCCGCCAAACGTGCCGAATCCGCCGGCCTGATCCGAATCGCCCGACTCGAGGATAGGCCCCGCAGGTTCTTCTACGCCCTAAAGTCGGACAGACCGCTCCACGCCAGCGCCACGGAGGCGTTCTGGGAGTTCCTCCTCAGCGAGTTTCGCGGAAAAAGTTAGCGAGGTACTTAGCTCGAGCCCTCAACGCCTCAAGAGGATCCTCGAACACGTGTGAAGGTAATCCACCTCCCTCGTAGTCGGGTTTCACTGGCGTCCCTCGTTCCGAGACCTTCACCCCGAAGTCCCAACACAACTCTCTCAAGAACCGTTTCTCGGAACGCACTGTACCCTTCAGTGGAGCGAACTCCGACCACACCTTAAGAATCAAAGAGGTGAACCGCACGAGGTCCTCTACGTCGTACCCCGATAACACGCCGACCCTGAGTCCCGTCTTCAACGCTTCCGAGAAAGAAGCCACCGAACCGGGAACTACATGCTCGGCCCGGTACTCCGCCTTCGTATCGAGTAGGTCCCAAGGGACTACCAGGATGTCCGCCTCAGTCTTCTGTAGAACTTCCGGGTTCGGGTCGACCACGTCGACGTCGGAGCTCAGACGCTCCAACAACCTGGCGTAGTACGGTGTCGCTACGATCCTCAACTTTCCTCGACCTCCTCTAAGATCTTTAAATCACGTAACAGACGGTCGTAGCGTTCTATCCCGTCGTCTTGTATGTATTGGCCGCATGACTTCAGCCGCTCCTCCGCACGTGCCAGTTCATACCCCAAGTACACGGCATGATGTAGGTCAGATAATAATCCCAGAGATACCGCCGCCGCCCCCAGTTTCAAGCCGTCGTCGGATTCCAGGCGTAACGGTTCGTAGTCACCGTATCTGTGCTCTAAGATCAAGATACGACGGTCATGGTCAGTCAGTATCACGAAGTCCCCACGAACGTCCCGGTGCGGCTCCGAGGCGAAGTACTCGGCGTCGAGACCAGACGCGCTAACACTATCGATGCGCTTGTCTTTGAACACGACTAGGTCCAACCCAACGTCCTTTGGGAAACCGCCGAACTTGTGTGCTACGTAACACATCCTGGACGCCACAGCGAGCTCGAGCGTGCTCATCTTGGTCTTCCCACTGGCTTCCGGTGTGAAGATTATAGAACATTCCAACTCGACCGCAAGCTGAGCGCAAAGAGCCGAGACTCCGGGAGAATCTGCGTCTATGAGCTCGAGTACGTTTCCAGCACCGAAGAAGAGTGGTGCTTCCGGAAACTCTTCGGCCACGACTCGGTACCTTACTATCGACTCCACGATATTTCCGGGTGGGTCCATCACCGGGTCGAGAATGTAGTCGACATCGCGACGTTCGCACAGGTGGATCAGCTCTCGGAGCTGCCGTACGACTGTCTCGGGTCTCCTGCCCCCGGGAACCAGAACTACCGGTACGTCGTACTCGGCCGCCAGGTCTACCGGCTCCTTCAGATCCGGAGACGCGTTGAGGATGAGATCGGCACCCGCCTCGACGCCCGCCTCGAGGACCTCTGGATCACCCGAGTCGACGCTCACAGCGACACGATCTCCTACGCGATCCAGTACCTCCAGTACGATCCTACGGACATCCCCAGGAGGCCGCTCGTGGAACCCTACGTCGACGATTTCGGCACCCAGCTCCGCCCTCTTCTCAGCCTCGGACGCGGCCTCCTCCGGGGACAGGTCGTCGGCGAACACCTCCGATAAAACCCGCGGTCTACAACCGCGTGCAATCTTCACGGGCCCCACGTCGATCCAATTCCGCTCGGGGATATCCCTCTCGGCATCACGAACTTTCTTCCCCAACTCCCGTAGTATCTCATCACGGAGCAGCACGCAGGCCGGCACGTCCTTGGATGGGACGAACCCCTCCTCCATCTTGCGGAGAACCAGAGGTAGGTCACGGACCTCTCGAGAACTCAGCCTGAAGTCCGCGCCCAAAGCTTCGTCCAGCTTCCTGACATCGCCGCGGAACCAACCGGGTAGCAGAACGTAATCGTACCCAGTGAGGTCCTCCCCACGCAACTGCCCGAGGACAAAGCTCGTAGTCATCAGAGCGGCCACGTCGATAGGTAGCACCTTGACTTCTGCCCACTCGAAATCCTCAGCCGCCTTCCTCACATCCTCAGCGGCTAGTCTACCGGTCAGAAGTAGTACCCTCACCGGCGAGTTCCCCAAGTCTCTCCAAGATCTCATCGGGTCGTCGTAGGACCTCGATACCCTCGATCCGATCCAGTTTCCTCACGTTCTCCGCGTCGACGGACCTAACCCTCATTTCGTACTCAATACCTCCGTGAATGGCGTTCTCGGGGCAGGCTTCGGAACACCTGCCACACCCCACGCATCGCAGCAGCCTGATGAACGCCTTACCATCGACCATGTCGATAGCGCCCCTCGGACACGTGTCCACGCAGATCCCACATCCTTCACATCGCTCCCTGAGCACCATATACGGCGTGATCGTGCGGACTTTCCCTTCCTCATAATCGCACGGAACAACCCAAACAGGAACGTCTCCTTTACCGGCCTGCGCCACCGCGTTCGTCACCAGGGTATCCGCGATCCCGTGTGCGATCTTAGCCACCGTGTTGGCGGTAGCCGGCGACACCACCAACAGGTCGTACTTTCCAAGCGCGAACCTGCCGATGATAGGACAACTTGCACCCTCATCCGATTGCGTGAACACCTCACGGTAGAATCCGCCCGGGCAGATCTCCCTCAAATCCTCCCACAACCCGAACATTCGAACGACTTCCTCACCCGCTTCCGAGAGGAACGCGCTAACTCGGTGCTCCCGCGACACCTCTTTCATAACTTTAAAACTTTCCACCAAGAAATGCGCTGCACCTGTTATACACCAGCCTATACGGAGTCCCAACAGACCAACACCCGTTAAGGCTTGTAAAAAAGACTTGGCCTAGAACGAGAGAAGCAACAACGGTACCAGCAGCACGCCCGCGAAGACCATACCGCAGGCCAGACCCGCGAACCTGTTCACGTTCAGACCGAAGTATAGCCTGGCGTCACGACCGAAGAATTGGCTGGAATCACGGACATCTTTCACGTAAGCGTCTGCTCGATCCGTGTCCGCCATCGCCGGTGCCCCTATGATGACCTCCTTCAACTCGGATCCTTCCTCCGCCAACTCGGTTCACCCCACATCGGTCTACTGACCCGGTACCTTTTCAACATTGCGACTTCATCTTACACCGGGCGATGATGAAGTGGGTCCGACCGAAAGAGATGAGGTAGGCTGGCGTTCCCGAGCCCTATACTTCAACCTTACCACCCGGCAAGATCCTCACAACATCACCGTTGTCCAGTTCCGACACGAGGTCGCGCTCGGGCTTGTGAAACAACGGGATATCACCCAGAACACACCCTAC
Source organism: Methanopyrus sp. SNP6 (assembly GCF_002201895.1). Taxonomy (NCBI): domain Archaea; kingdom Methanobacteriati; phylum Methanobacteriota; class Methanopyri; order Methanopyrales; family Methanopyraceae; genus Methanopyrus; species Methanopyrus sp. SNP6. Next base: position 124,716 of record NZ_CP019436.1, read on the forward strand.
TACTAAAATCGGCTCGGCTTCGCGTACGACGATACCGGCAGGTGCAGTACCACGATGAGCCATCTCCATCAGTACATACGACCCTACGGTAGAACCACGCCCACCCGGCAGGACCAAGACCTGATCCGTTAACACCTTTCCACAGAGCTCGTGGGACGGATCCACTACCTCACCTGTTTCCGGATCCACTCCACCCAGAAACGAGAGACGCCGCGAAGATACCAGGACTTCCGCTTCAACTGGCTCATCAACGTCGACGATCGGTTCACAACGTACCACAGGCATGTCCGCGTATCCCAAGTGTTTCCATCGGTAGTGGAGTATTTAGAATCGCTGGACAATCGGACCGCATATACACAACGAGAAACTTCGGGTGACAGACGAACCCAAGGTCGTTGATACCTCCGCGGTTGACTGTATGTGACAGAGAAGCTGATGTGAGTACAGAACAGGCTAATATAGTAACACTTGCTGCTTACCACACCCCGGCTCATTGGATATTATAACCTCTTTCTTGTTCTTAGAGTAGTACGGTGTCGCGTGAAGTGGACCCTCCCCGATCGCCTTGTTCGTCGCCGTGATTCTCGCGTGTTTTAGGACTTCCTTCTCGAGTGACAAGGCTCGATCGCACACGTCCTGACAGTAAAAACCGGAGGATGGAATCATCATAACGAACACCGGAATTAAAACCATTACATAACCTAACATTAACCATTATCCCCCGTGTGTGGGTCATCGTTACCAGTTTGGTCACTCGCATAACCCGAGTTACAACCAGTGAGTGTTACTCTAACGGGCGGGGCGAGGGTGACTCACCCCGCGTTACCCTCCGGAAGGGCAACCACCCCGACTACAAGAATAAAAATTACGAGTCATAATAGGCGTGCCTAATCAGTTGACACGCGCACTCGGATGCCCTGTCTGATCGTGTGGTGACCACCCTGGGAGAGGTGTTCTGGGGGGATCGTCGGATACCGTACGAGATCGATGAGATGGGGGTAGCGCGAGAGATCGACGAGATCGACTTGGATTTGTTGGAGGAACCCGAGGATCTCGCGGTCGTCCCTCCATCGAGTGAGGCTGGATCGTGCGGTAATTCCTGTGTTTTCTGCTACATCAGGCAGAATCCACCTGAAGTGCTCAAGGAACGTGGTGGTAGTGTGGACACGACGCGTCACGATACGTTGAACGATCCGAACTTGGAGGAGCGTGTGGAATCTGCCCGGGATAGGTACCATGATCTCAGGTTCAGGATAGTGGATACGGCTGGGAACGTCGGTGTTGATGAAGGGCGCATTGAGTCGTTGGCCGCGGCCGGGATCGATGAGATACAGATTTCGTTGCACACGACGGTCCCGGAGACCAGGAAGAGGTTGATGGGTAATCCGAACGCGGACGAGTTGTTGGAGCTGTTACCGAAGTTTGAGGATGTCGGTATCGACGTCATCGCCGATTTGGTACTCACTCCGGGGTACAACTTGGAAGAGTTACCGAGGACGTGTAAAGACTTGGAGAGCATGGGTGTTAGGCAAGTCCGCGTGTTCCCCGCCGGTGGTACTGACTACGCTCGTGGGTTCCGGTTTCCGACGAGAGGTGAGTTGGAGTGGATGAGGGAAACTTCTCGACTGTTGGATCGTGAGCTGGACGTCGAGGTGATACCGTCGCCGACCATTGACGCGCTGTTGGGGGAACCCGTGTTCGAACCTCCTGATCTTCCCGAGCCCGATTTTGAGGCCGTGATCGTCGTTGGTGAACTAGCGGCCCCTATCTTCGAACCGGCTGTTCGTGACCTTGAGAACGTGGAGCTGCTCGTGGTGAAGAACAGGGTGTTCGGTGGTGTGATAGGGGCGTCGAGCTTGCTCACGGCGAGGGACGTCTTGAGGGAGGTCGAGCGTTATGATCCTAGGACGGAATTCCCTGTGATAATCCTTCCAGATGCCATGTTCGGTCCGGATGGTAGGACGCTTGACGGGTGGTCTCGGGAGGAGTTGGTAGGAAGGTTGGCGGCGCTCGGATACACGGTTATGACGTGCAGAAAACCCGAAGAGGTCGCCAGGATTCTCGCGTCCCCACTGCCGTAAGCCCTCCGCAAACGCTCCCTTCGTCATTGGTCCGTCCGGGGTGGGTTCGTCATCGGGCGCGGTAAGCATTTTGGTGCGGTACTTCATTCGGGTCGTGACCTGATCCCCCGGTAATGCGGGGTTTTAACTTGCGGCTGGTGGTGTTGTCAGGAGGTACAGGCACGCCGAAGCTGCTTCGTGGCCTCAGGGATCTCGACGCCGATTTTTCAGTAATAGTTAATACTGGGGAAGACGACGAGATCCTCGGATTGTACGTCTCTCCCGATGTTGATACTGTCCTGTACACGCTCGCTGGTATAGTCAACGACGAGACGTGGTACGGTATCGGTGGTGACGGGTTCCGTGGGCACGAGTTCTTGGAAAAGCTGGGAGTGAACGAGCCCTTGAGGATAGGTGACGCCGACCGTGCGCTTAAGCAGTATCGTACGTACTTGATGCGAGAGAAGGGGTTGAAACTCTCCGAGGCTGTGGACGAAATCCGACGTCGACTTGGTATCAAGTGGAAGGTGTATCCTATGACCGACGACCGTGTTACGACTGTGATCGAGACGGATGAGGGTGATTTGCATTTTAGGGAGTTCTGGGTCGAGCGTGGTGGTGAGCTCCCCGTACGTGGGGTCAGGTACGAGGGGGCGGAGGAAGCTTCTCCACCGCCCGATGCCGTCGACGAGCTCCTGAGGGCCGATGCGGTCGTAATAGGACCGAGCAACCCGGTGACCAGTATTGGTCCCATTTTATCGGTATCTGAGATCCGCCATATCGTTCGTGAGAAGTCCATCCTGATCGTGTCCCCGTTCATAGGCAAGGAGCCAGTGAGTGGTCCTGCTGGTAAGCTGATGAGGGCTGTCGGCTTCGAACCGTCGGTTCGAGGTCTCGTCGAGTATTACCGGGAATGGGGGGTTGAGCCGGATATCCTCGTTATGGATGAGAGGGACGATGTCGAACCGCCGGACGGCTTAGAGATCGTTCGGACTGACATCGTAATGCGTGATGAAAAGGACTCTGTGAGGTTGGCCCGTGAAGTCCTCAGGGTCTTGGAGGGGTTGGTGTAGAGGGGTAGCGAGATGTCTCCACGGATCATCGTGCCCGCCGTTATCGCCGTCGCGGTCGGTTGTCTGGCCTATTTGTATCTTCACCCGTCTGAGGGGGTTTCGGAGGTGCCCATCAAAGCTAGGGTGGAGCTGCCTAAGCCACTGAAGATGGAGATGTCGGTGTCGGAGGCGTTGGAGAAGCGCCGATCGATCCGTGAGTACCGTGACGAACCTATAACCCTCAAGGAGCTCTCCACGGTGTTGTGGGCCGCACAAGGGATTACGGATCCGCGCGGCTTCCGAACGGCTCCCAGTGCGGGTGCTTTGTACCCGTTGAGGGTATTTGTAGTAGTTCGTAAAGTTGAGGGTTTAGCTCCAGGCATCTACGTGTATGATCCTAAGACCCACACGCTAGGACTCGTCAGGCGGGGCGATTTCACAGCGGAGTTACAACGAGCGTGTCTGGATCAAGAGTGGGTTGGTCGAGCCGCGGTTGATCTGGTCATCGTCGGGTACGAGCGGGTGCTGCGTCCCAAGTACGGAGAACGATCGTTTCGGTATATGGCGCTCGAGGCGGGACACGTAGGCCAGAACGTGTACCTCGCGTGCACGGCGTTGGGTCTAGGTACAGTCGCCGTCGGAGCGTTCTACGACGATCGAGTTAAGGAGATCTTGGGAATAACCGAAGGTGATGCCGTACCGCTGTACGTCTTCCCGATAGGCCGGAAATAGCCGGGTCAGCACCCTCGGGACATCTCATCCCGGTCCCGGTCGAGCTGGGGCTAATCCCGCCATCATCCCCGGTAGCGGGTGGTCGGGCGTGGGTGTGGTCGTCAAGGACGTAATAGGGTACGGGCAACTTAAGCTCTTGGTGTTCGAGAACGTGTACTCGCCAGCAGAAGACTCATTCTTGCTCGTCGAGCATCAAGGAGTGTCCGGATCGGAACGCGTTCTGGACGTAGGGACCGGGTGTGGTATTCAGGGGTTATCTGCGGCCGCGGAAGGGTGCGAAGTGGTGGCGACGGACGTTAACCCCGCGGCAGTCCACTGTGCAATGTGGAACTCCCGTCTCAACGGTCTAGACGTCGACGTCCGCGAGGGTGATCTATTCGATCCGGTCCTGGGTGAACGTTTCGACGTCGTCCTGTTCAACCCGCCTTATCTACCCGGTCGTGAACTGCCTGAAGGTGACCCGATATCCCGGGCAACCGAGGATCCGGTGGTCATTCGACGCTTCTTGAACGGTCTCCTCCGAGGGGAGATCCTGTGGGATGAAGCCAGGGTCGTCGTGTCCAGTCTGACTCCGGATGAGTGTTTGGAGCCGCTGAGGCACTTCGAAGTGGAGGTCGTGGCCGAGGAGTCGTTGTTCTTCGAGAGAGTCCGCGTGCTCGCGCTTCGACCTTGTGAGTAATTTGTGCGAACGTTGATAATTTGTCGCGGTCTCACCTCCTACGGGGGGATGGACGTTGTTCGTGGTCGTTTACTCCACCGCAGGAGACGAAGATGAGGCGAAGCGAATAGCCCGGAAATTAGTCGAGGAGGGACTTGCCGCGTGCGTGAATATCTGGCCGATACGGTCCGTGTACGAGTGGGATGGAGAGTTGTGCGAAGACGAAGAGTACGCCCTATTAGTCAAGACGACCGCGAAACGCGCAGAAGACGTCGTGGATAAAATCCTCGAGCTGCACTCGTATGAAACTCCAGCTGTACTCATCTTACCGGTGTTCGGAGGGTTCGAGGGGTTTCTGGAGTGGATCGTAAAGCGTACCGAGTGATCGTCCAACACTTTATCCGGACTCCTCGAGCAGTTCTAGCACCAGTTTGAGTTTTCGTTCGGCTTCCTCGTACGCTCGCTTGACCCTCTCCTTCATTTCTTCGAAGTCCTCAGGATGTTCCTCTCCGATAACACGCTTCACTTTGGTGTACGCGGCCTCCCGGAACTTCACGTCCAACTCGATTTTCTCGCCGTCCCGCTCGAGGAAGACACCGGAGCCCTCCTCGACGCGTCCTACGATGTCCGCACGCACCCCAGCACCGTCGAGGACCTCAACGCATCGTTCCGCCACGTCTTCAGGCGCTATCACCATGAGCATGTCCAGGGACAGCCCGAGGTAATCTATACCGAGCTCGTCGAGCATCTCTAAAACTCGGTCGTTCACGAGGGATCGTATCGCCTCTTCGTTGAATACAAGACGGACGCCTGCGGTCTCCGAGATTTCGGCCGCGTCACCGCGGATGCCACCGTTCGTGATGTCGGTCATGGCGTCGACCTTCGAGAGTAGTTTCTCCTTGCGGAGCGCGTTAACCGCACGGACGAAATCAACGTTGAGGGTTTCCTCGACGACGTCGTAGTAACCGTGGTAGATGGCGGTTGTGGATACAGTACCTCCTCCGGCGCCCTCCGTGAGAACGATCAGATCACCGGGCTTCGCGTTCCTTCGCGGTGTGAGATCGTCGGGTCGTGCGGTACCGACGCAGGCTACACCGGCGACTAGACGTCGCCCATGCACCATATCCCCGCCGACGCGTAACGTACTACCGGCGAGTATCGGAACGCCGGTGGCAGCACCTACAGCGGTCACGCCGGCAGTGAAGTCGAAGAGACGACCCACATCCCCGTCGTCCGCTAAATGTAGATCGACTAAGAGACCGCGAGGACGAGCCCCGTTGACTAGTACGTCCCGCATGGCGGCCCTAGTCGCGTGAAAGCCGGCGAGAAAGGGGAACTCACTTAGCCGAGAGTGCATGCCGTCGACGGCACTCACTAGGATCACCTCCTCCCGATCTACACGAACTGCGCCCGCATCATCGCGCTCTTCCGGCGATATCAGCGCGTTTTCCGACGCCTCGGCTGCGAGCTCCGTGAGCAATTCGTGTACGAAGAAATCACCTTCACCTCGAGATCCCACCCCCATTTCTCCCATACTAACTCCCGACTCAGGCGGTCGAAGGATGTCGCCTATCCCTCCGTCTATAGAGTGAGCTCTCCGGACGTATCGCACTTCATCGAGGACCGCGTCCACGAATTCCATGATTTCGTCCCTTGACCAATCCCGTTTCCATATTTCCACCAGGTCCGCGAGTAGCTCTCGGATTTCGTCCTCGGAGGCCCCTAAATCCATCATGTGCATGGCCAACCCTTCGAGATCCACCGCTCTGGCACCCCCCGGGTCGGAGCTCACCTCGGTACCGACGCTCGAGGGAGAACCCGAGGGAAGCGTGATGAGGACGGATGTTCGAATGGTTAATCGCGGCGCCTTGGGCATTTTTGACTATAGAATCTCCGCTAGCAGTCGAACAGTCGAACCTGGTAATCTAGCGATCGGAGCGCGGGTCGCTGTTGAGATGGATTGTAGGAGGGGGTTACTACGTAAGACGTGTAACGATCATCTCCTCACACCTGTCAATTCGTCTATCACACGCTCTAGCGACCACTTCCGGGCATCCTCTGGCAGTTCGGCGGCCTTCTTTAGGATAGGGCCCAGGAGTTCCGCGGCGATCATTCGGAGTGCCCTGGTAACTCGAGGTTTACCGGTGGAGATGGCCAGTACAGCGTCCCCACACCGGAGTACGGAGGGGAACCGCACTTTCGGTCTCGAGGTGTCGACGCGGTTGACGAGCGACAACTCCCTTTCCAATCGGGAGTTCAAGTCCGGATCGTCCGTCGCAACCACATAGAGGTCAGCTTCAGGCAAGTCTTCCGGTCCCTCCACCCTCCGACGCACAAATTTCACTGGCAAGTCACGGGACCACTCTGGCTCTTCCGGCGCGACGACGGTCACGTCGACTCCGAGATCGATCAGGGTGCGCGCCTTCCGTTCGGCGACGCGTCCGTCGCCTACGATCACAACCCGCTCAACCCGGACGAACAGTGGTACGTACGGCAAGCTCCGGTCCCCGATCGATCCTCTCGCGGCCCACACTTGAAGCCGCTCGGTCTCTGGTCCGACGTGTCGACTTCTGGCGTAACCCTCTCGACCAGGAGTACTGTAGACGGGACGAGTTCACGCGTTCGGAAACTTCCTGTCCCAACTAGGCTCTTTCAACAATAGCTGGCCATAGACCTCTCGTCGATACTCGGGCGACATTCTGAGCAAATTACGTAGGAGCTCGGGGGAGTCTTTGGTCTTGACACGGAGCTCCGGATTAAGTCGTGGCGTTCCCACGACCCCGTGAACGTCCACTGGGATGAGACCCAGATATTCGCCTGAAACCAGGTCGAAGGAGGCGGCGACACCTATCCGGGCGTCCCCGCGGAGTATAGTTCGCTGCATCGCTTCGAAACCGCACACGTACCGTTTCACGCTCGGCTCGACGATCTCGAACCCTGCCTTTTTTAGGATCTCTTTGAGCTCCGTATCGTATTTCCGGGCCGCCTTACACTTCCGGTGTGGTATAACGACGGTGTTCGAGTGTGGCTCTCGGATCGGCTCGGGTTCATCGGGTTCAACCTCATCCACGTCGGGAAACAGCTCGAAGACGCGGTCGATCCTACCTTCCGGTCCACCGATTACGAGGACATCGTCTCCGGGTCGCGCGTCGACTACCTGTGCGACCCAAGGTGTTATGCAGGTGGAGGAGAGGCAGCCTTCTGGTGTCACGGTTCCGGTGATGGCGTTGCCGTTGACGCTGACCCGGAACCCGACGAGCCGTTTGAGCTCGAAATGTAAGTGCATAGGGGCGTGTCCGGTCCTGAAGACGTAGATGCGGTCCGGATCACCCATGAACAGCCACTTGGGGTCTAAGATATCGGTGGCGTCCACGTACACCGTCAACGATCACTCTCCCCGGTCGGTCAAGTACACCGCGGGTCCGTACGCTGGTATCATCCGATCGGGGAAGCGCTCCGGATCTCTACCTAGCTGGAACTCGGGCTTCTTCGGGCCCAGGGAGACGATATCTTCCAGCTCGTCCCAATCCATCGGCGAGACGTTGTGGCAACCGTGACCGCCGTCCCGATAGACGTCCTCGTTCTCGAGTTTGCCTTCCACGAACTCGCGGATCTGCCTCTCGAACTTCTCCGACGATAATCTGATAGTGTGATGCTCGTAGACACCGACGACCCTGTCACCGTCGAATAGGAACGCAGTTACGTGCCCAGTCCCGTAGTCGATCACCAGAAGTCTGTCCGCGTCCGAATCGACTCGCCCGAGCATGGCGATCGGGACCTTCGAGTCCATCGCAACGGCGTCGGCTCCCGCCGATTCCGCTTCCATGTAGGCCGCACGTAGTCTTGGGAAGTTCTCGGGCGGGACGTCGTCGAACGTCATCCGATCGAGCCTGCAACCGTTCGTCCCGAGATACCGGCGGAACAGCCGCTCGAACCTGTGCTTCCGGTTAGACTCGTAGTCCGGGTGGTAACCGTGGTCCTGGACGCAAGCCACGATCATCTCTACACCGTCCATGTCGACGTTCGAACGCTGTAGCGCCTCGAACACATCCGAAACTCGGAAGTCGTACGTTTCGACCACGGGGGAGTCAGGTGGGATCTCCTCGATGGGGTCCTCGACAATATGAAGGTTGGGCATCTCCTTCAGCCTGCGCACGTCGTTATGAAGCGTCAGTGCCGCATCAAGCTCCGAGTAAATCTCGGTGCCCCTTTTCATGAGTTCCTTGAACTCGTGAGTGGTGGGTCCTCCGCCCATCGGAACGCCAACCAATGCCAAGTACCTCGGCGGTTCTCGCAGCATGGAGCGCAACCTCTGGGCTAGCGTCGACACGCGTGAGGGCCCCACGAATCTCGGTGAATACTCAGGATTTCCAGTGTAAGCCACCACGTCGGTCGTTCCCACTCCCACATCGATGACGATAGTCTTCACTTCATCCTGGAACGATACGGGTTCCAACGAACTCATCCCCGCGCATGGCTCTCAGGAGGTTGTCCGGGTTTCCTGCGTGAACGACGCGAAGTTCGAGATCGTACTCTTCCGCGAGTCGGGGGGCTACGGGATCCAAGGCGGTCCAGTTCCCCTTCAGTTCCCGAGCATCGATCTTGCGGATCAAAGAACCGGGGCACTTCGGATCCTCAAGGATGCCTGGTACGTCCTTAGCGAACACCACCAGGTTCGCGTCCGCTTCGGCTGCGACGTACACCGAGATAGCATCGGAGGTGACCTCCCACGAATGTGGCAGAGGATCTTTCATTCTAAGGTAACGGTATGGCAGTAACACCAGCTTATCGCCGAACTCTGGCTCCTCAGTGGTCGGCAGGTCGAGTAGGTCCGAGAGCAGATACCCGGTCTGGTCCATCGCGGCTATTGCCATCCAATGGGCCGCGTCGTCGGATAGATCCTCGTCTCCGTAGATCTCCCGCACGAGGTTCGCGAACCTCCATCCTCCCGGCACCACTAGGAGCTCGCCTTCGAACGCGACGACCGCGTCCCTCACGGCATCGATTTCCTTCACCGCCCCGGTTCCCGCTTTGAGTACTACCCTCACGATTTCAGCATCCCTTCCAGCTTATCCCTAAGGATACGCATGTCGGTGCGTTCCGTCTCAGTCTCTGCTTCCCGCTCGGCCTTTTCGAGGAACCTGATGACGCATTCCGGATCTTCGCAGCGGTCATACGCCCTCTCGAGTAGTCTGCGCGCTTTCTTGGCGTTCTCAATATAGGGCCGCGCTTCCACGTAGACCTTTGTCAGTAAGTCCTTCAGTTCCTTCGAGGACGACATCCTTCACCACCCGCACGACCGCGTCGGCGACGCTCTTAGCTTCCGGAGACATCGGGCCGAATCCCAACTTCACGGGGACGAGTCCTATCAGCAGGCGGATGTCCATCATCTCGTCGGGAGGTAGCCCGTGGGAACCCCTGTCCGGACCTAGTTTCGGCTTCTCCACCACAACCAGTGTTCCGGGCTCGCGATCGACACACACCGTGTCGACTAGAACTACGGGTTCGCTCGGTGGTCGAAGGCGTTCGAGCCACACGCCGGCGGCCACGGCTTTGAACTTGTGGGTCTTGAGGGGAGAAAGGCGTCGCGCGACCCAATGCCCGAATCCGTCATCCGCGGCCAATGGATTGCCGAGACCGACTAGAACGAATCCTTCTCCCAGCAGTTCTCGGAGGTAGTCTCGGAGTGGTTCCAAGGGTCCGATCATCCACCCAGCACCCTGGCGACGAGCTCGAGGAACCGTGAGACCGTCTCCGCGTCGAGGTGTGGCATCATTACTATCCTGACTCCGAGGGGATTGGTGGAAATGGAGATCTTCCAACCCTCCCGCTCCGCTTCCCGCAACAGTCGTTCCGCGGTCTCTCTGCCGGGCAACAGTATGTTTACCAAGTTGAGGTGGGGCGGGTCCACGGCTAGTTTTAGGCCGAGTTCTTTGGCCTTTTCTGCGACTTTCAGGGTCTCTTCGTAGCATCTGAAAGCTATCTTCCGATACCCTTCTTCCCCGAGCTCCAATATGTTCGCGTAGAGCGCTAGGACCGGAGCTCCAGGTCGTGTGCCGGTGATAGTGTACTGTGATGCCCCACCACCCGACAAGTAAGGTGCATACACCTCGATGGTTTTCGGGAACTCGTCGTCGCGGAACACGATGCCACCTGCTGGCGGGGGTACCAGCCCCATCTTATGGGGGTCGACGGTAACGGATACAACCGCCTCCAGATCGAAGCCGAAACGGGGTAATGGGTACTCATCCCGGAGGAACGGTGCCGTGAAGCCCCCGAACGCGGCGTCTACGTGGAGAGGAACGTCGTGATCCTCCGCCACGTCCGATAGCGCCTCGATGTCGTCGACGGACCCCGTCTCGGTGGTGCCGACGATGCCGACGATCAGCGCGGTATCCCGGGAAATCAGGTCCTGAACCGCGTCTACATCCACGGTATAGTCGGACTTCAGCGGCGCCTCGACGAGTTTCATACGTAACATCCGCGCCGCCTTCTCGAATGAGAAATGGCGAGTGGCGGGAACTATGATCTCCCTACCGCCTGTGACTTCTCGAGCCGCGTACGCGGCTAGGATGTTGGCCTCGGTACCTCCCGACACTATACTACCCTCGGCCTCCTCCGGATCTGGGTGATCTAGGAGCGTCTCCGCCAACCATTCAATGCACTCACGCTCGACCCGGTACGCGTTGGGAAAGAGGTAAGGATCACCCAAATTGACGTGAAGCCCAGCTACGAACGCTTTGGCGGCGACAGGGTGAGGTTCGGTGCACATTGATCCGAGTACGGTACCGTCGGAATAATCAGAGTCACGCTGGATGATCATACGTACTCTATCCGGTATTCGGCTCCCCGCCGTTCCGCCTTGCCCCTCGCCCTCCTCAGCATAGGGGTGGTGATTACCACTAACGCCTTCAGGCCCTTGAGCGCCGCCATGATGGCTCCGTCCACCACCCCGAATTTCAAGTCCGGTTCGATCCCGAGCATGTTCAGGGCCGCCTTCGCCGCGGTGCCGGCCGCTCCGATAAGATCGTAGTCCTCCTTCTCCAGCACCTCTTTCAGCCTGTCGAGGTTCAGTTTGCGGGTCCCTCCTTCGCGCGCGCTCGGGACGCATACGAACACCACCTCCCCTTTTTCGAGCCCCGGAATGTCGCCCTCGATGTTCGTCACCGGCAGGTCTTGTCCTTTCTCCGCGTCGGCTTGGGCTATGGCTCGTGCTCCGGTCTTACGACTCTTCGACGCGTACAACAGCCCGCCTTCCATGTACAGGTGGACCTCTTCACCTTTCCGGATATCCTCCGCAGCTATGGCCGCCCAAGTCATGCGCTTCCCAAGAGCTTCCGCGATTTTAGCCGAGAACCTACGAATATTATTAATCGATTCGAGGGCTTTTTCAGCCCCTTTATCAGTCAGAACATATTCAGCTCGACCTTTTTTCTCTACCAATCCTTCGTCGATAAGTTCCTTTACGTAGTTGTGGATAGCCTGCAAGGATACTCCTAACTCGTCCCCAATGTCACCTAAATGAACTCTAGGTTGACGCAATCCAATGAACGCTAATATCAAAGATTTCATCAGTTCGCGTCTATCCTTTAGCTCATTGGGCACCCTGATAGGTCCTTCTTCCATTTCTTATTCACCCTCACTCGAAACTACAGTCAGCTTAGCTTGTTCCACCCCTCGGACCCCACGAATGCGCTTCGCGAGCTCGGCAATCCGTTTTCCAGGTCCTTGTAGTAACAGTACTTCGAGACACTTTTCGTGGGAAACGTGTATGTGTGTCGTAGATATTATCAAATCCGTGAATTCGTGCTGCACTTTCACTAGCTCGGGCTCGGCGCGCTCGTGATGGAACACGTACGTAAGGACGCCGAAGTACTCCTCATCTCCTAATCGTTCGGTCCATTCGATCCTCTGAAGGTATTCCCGTAGAGCCTGGCGGAAGATCTCCGATCGGCTCGCGAAGTACCCCGAGGCTATTAGTTCGTTAACTTTCTGGAGTAGGTTGTTTGGTATGGTTATCGAGGTTCGTACCAGATTGTCCTCGCCTTTGCTCACCCGAGGATCCCCCACACGGTGAATTAATACTTGGTAGCACCGTCATCTTGAAGTCTCGAGACCTATTAAAGCCATCAGGACCGCGAGCTCGCAGAGGTCTTCCCTCAACACCTTTCCGTCGGATAGTACCCCTATTACACCGGAGCGCTTGCCTATCTCCCTGACTCCGACGAGCTCCGAGAAGACTTCTCCTACCTCCTCACCCGACAAAGCTTCCTCCGTTACGTCAGGAGGAAGTTGGAACCCCGGGCTCGTTCCCACCGCCTCTCGTCCTTCGGGGTCCCGCACCACGGCCACGTGGATGTCCACGTAGACGTCACCGACTTTTATCAGTCCGGCTTCCAAGCCCACCGAGTAGCTACCCAGGTTCCACACCTTCCGAGCCCTGTTCTTAGCGCCCTGATGAACCTCTCTCGTTCCCACAGGTTGAGGTGGTACGTCTGAGTCGACGCTCACCGCCTCGACGGTGATCTCACGGTCCGGAAACGCTCTGAGAAACGCTCGCTCCGTAGCCCGAACTTTTACTGGGTTAGTCGTCCCGACACGGACCTTCATCCACATCTCCCCGCAGCTGGCTTGAGGATATCTTCCTTCCGTCACCGTCCAGCACGAACGGAACGACAACGATGGACAACGGTGGAAGGCCGCGCTTCCTCCTGAGCTCGTTGATCTCCAACGCCACCGGTTCCGTCTCCGGACTCACAACGATCGCGTCCAACTCGTCATCCTCCAGCGTCGTGCCGTAGCGATCCTCCAACGGAACGATCTCGACCCGGTCAGACGCTCCTTTTTTCTCGACGAATCTTCGGACGTCCCGCACCCTCTCCTCAAAGGGCTCGACTCCTCTTTTTCCCTCTTCACGAACGAAGGAGTCCGTCGTGACCCCTATCACCACTCGGTTTCCCAGTTCGAGCGCTACGGACAACAGGCGCTGGTGACCTGGATGTAACCTGTCGAATGTGCCCCCGACGACTACTTTGCGGAACCTGGTCAAGGAGTTCAACCTCCTAAGATATCGTAAACGGCCTTCAGAGCTTCACCCACTTCCAAGAAGCCGTGACGGAGTTCTCGTAGTACCCTCTGAATCGAGGCCCTTCGTAAGTGCGGATGGCGTTGGTGAACCTGATGCAGGAACGGACACGCGTACTTGTAGTCGTGAAACTTCGGGAGGACCTCCTCTACGAGACGGCGTAGCTCGAACTTAGTCTTCGCCAGGGCTGCGGGGACATGTAGTTTGAACCGATCGTCCTCTGGTTGTACGCAGTGATGGCCTGTGGGTAACCCGTCCCCGAACGCTACGACGTCGGTATCGGATTCTTCCATCACTCTTTTCCGGATCTTAGCGTTACAGCGTCCACAAGGGTGGAAGCGACCCTTCTCCAAAGCTCCTTCTACGACGTCGGACAGGTCCTCCTCGACGAATTTAGGTTCCGTGCCGAGGTACTCGGAGAGTATCTCGACGTTTCTGCGCAGCTTAGGCGGCAGGAACATCGGACCCGGGTCTACCGTGACAGATTCGACCTCGTAACCCAGCTTTCGGAGTATTATCGCGGAGGCCGTACTGTCGTATCCACCTGACGCCGCAACGGTGATCCGCATGTCGCGAGGTTCTTCTCCCTCCCAGCGTTCCCAGTAGTCCCACGGCAGTTCCCCGTAGAGCCTGGCTTTCTCTATCTCGATCCCCCGAAGGACGCCCTTTAGATCGGGCTGGTGACGGGAGTACCGCTCTAGAACCTCGTGCGATGCGTCCAACCTCAACAGTCTCATCTTCAGATCCGTCCAGGCCTGGACAACCACGCGGTCTACACCGAGCTCTTCTTTGAGTCTACCGGCGACGTATCCACCCGGACCGATGAAATAAGACATGTCGGAACGGTCCCTACCTACGATCACTAGCGTGCCGTCCTCCTCACGTACGTCCACGATGTCGGGCTCTCCCTTCCCCTTCGTCCCTATCTCCTTCCTCAACTTGTCCACTACGGTCATCACCTCCTTTTTCACGTTGCTTTCCCCACCGCACCGGTTTGGGTTCCTCCAGGTACGCTAGCTCTCCCACACCAGGGCGGGAGACGCCGATCTTCTCGAGGACCGAATGCACGTCCTTCACGATCACGACGAGAGAATGATCGTCGGAGAGTATCTTCGCTCGCCCTTCGACGATCTCGACGCTGTCCCCGAACGTCTCTTTAATGGTGTCCGCAACGATGTACTTGTCCTCCCCCGAGATGTGGATGCAACCAGTGTCTTTGTTGTAGAACACCTCGCCCTGTAGCCCGGATTTAGCTACCGCCCGCATGATCACCTGGGCGAGCTTTCTCGTGACCAGCTTTCGGTTGAGGATCCTAACGGCCAGCTCCGATTCGAGGTCCCCTGCCACAACTTCGACGGAGTCTCCAACCTCGGTATCGGTCGCACTGACGATGCCGGCAGGGAGTTCCACGATCTCTTCAGGAGATTCTTCTGGTACGTACATTCGCCACGGCTTAAGGCGCTCGACAACGTCCACCACTTCCCCGTCTGCCAGGAACACCACATCGATCGGGAAACGCATGAAGAAGGTGTGGATCGCGCAACGTCTACGTCCGCGGTAAGGAGGCTTCAGAATTAATCCTTCCCCCTCCTCCAATCTTCGACGGAACATCAACCCCCGAAGCCTTGCGAAGAACGACTCCGCGATCTCGGCACTGTGAGCGAGCACGGTGCCTTTGCTCCGATTGATCACCGCGGCTTTCAACTGATCACCCCGGGGGTGCGACTTTGGACTTCGTCGAGACGTTCCGTCGAGCCCTACGATGCTTACAACCGTCGGCAGTAGTCGTGGACTTCGATCTTCAAACCGAATCGCTCCGCTCCACTCCGGTTATCAAGCTCCCTTCAAGCATACTGCACTCAGTGGGTCCTGTTGAAGCCTGCGCCAGTTTAGGCTTGAAAGAGGGAGAAACCGTGCTCATAGCGTCGTATTCACGATGTAGTCTGGAGTTCCGTCCCATACGCCCCGAGGAGGCGAGACTGGCGGCACTGGATTACTACCGCGTGGTCAGCAGGATATTGGAAACTATGATGGAGCTGGCGGTTGAGGGGGTGGAGGGAGATCGGGTAGGTACCTTGTGCGTGATATCGGAAGGTGCCGATCGAATGTACCGGACCACGGTTCCGGTCAAGGTGGAGGATGTTAACGTGATGACGGGTTCGGGGAAACGCGTTCTCAAGGCACTGGCTAGGCTCGACGGTGCTATCGTCGTGGATCCGGAGGGCAACATCGAGGCGGCGGGCGCGATCTTCGACGTGGATTCCGGGAGTGCGGAGCCCGGATTCGGCGCCCGACACACCACCGCACTCCACGTCTCTAAGGAGCTCAACTGTCCCGTAATAGTATTATCAGAATCCGGCAGGATCCGGCTGTACCATGGTGGGAAGGAGGTCCTGAAGATCTCGGTCTCGGACCTCGTCGCTATCCGGGGGTTCTGTGATGGCTAGAAACATCGTCGTCGAAACCATGGAACGCAGTCCTTTCACCGAAACCGAGGTGGAGATAGTCGAGCGAAAGGGTGTGGGACATCCGGACAGCCTAGCTGATGGTATCGCAGAGAGCGTATCTAGGGCTCTATGTCGGGAGTACATCGAGCGATTCGGACGGATTCTACACCACAACACCGACGAGGTTCAAATCGTGGCGGGTGAATCGAGGCCGGAGTTCGGAGGCGGGGAGGTAATCCGGCCTATCTACATCCTGGTAACCGGACGCGCCACGGCGTACGTAGGGGACGAGAAGATCCCAGTCGGCACCATCGCGCTAGAAGCCGCGACGGAGTACTTAGAGGAGACCGTCAGACACCTGGATACCGAAAAGCACGTGGTAATCGAGCCGAAGATCGGCCACGGTTCGGCGGATCTGCGTGACGTGTTCGAGCGCGGTGAGGAGGTTCCACTGGCGAACGACACCTCCTTCGGCGTAGGGTACGCACCACTGACTACCACCGAGAGGCTCGTGTACGAGACAGAGCGGGAGATCAACTCCCAGAAGCTCAAGAAGGATCTACCGGAGGTCGGAGAAGATGTTAAGGTCATGGCGCTTCGGGAAGGAGATGAAATCGAACTAACCGTGGCCGCCGCGATGGTGTCGCAGCGTATCGACGATATCGACCACTACATTTCGGTGGTCGAGGAGCTGAGAGACCGAGTCGCGGACTTAGCGGCCGAAATAGCCTCGGATCACGAAGTAAAGGTGCGCGTGAACGCTGCCGACGACTACGAGCGGGAGTCCGTATACTTGACAGTTACCGGCACATCGGCCGAACAAGGTGACGACGGTTCCGTCGGCCGTGGGAACCGTGTCAACGGTCTGATCACGCCGTTCCGGCCGATGAGCATGGAAGCCGCGGCCGGAAAGAACCCAGTGAACCACGTCGGTAAACTCTACAACGTACTGGCCCACCGGATGGCCCGGGAGATCTACGAGGAAACGTCAGCCGACGAGGTATACGTCCGACTACTAAGTCAGATAGGTCACCCCATCGACGATCCCAAGGCAGTCGACGTGCACCTCGTAGGGGATGTATCGAAGGAGGATGAGCGCATGGCTCGACGCGTTGCGGACGAGCTACTGGAGAACATCACCGAGCTCACGGAACGTATTGTAGAGGGAGAAATCATGGTGTTTTGAAGCGATGCGTGTACCGAACTAAACACCACGCCTCTGCGACTCCAGCTACATGCGATGGTGTGGACCGTCTGCTGGCTCGAATCCTCCCAGAACTCGACAGCCTTCGATCTCTCCAGCGATGTTCGTCCTCATGAGTCTCTCGACCTCCTCGAGGTCGTCGGTTTTATGGAGCACGTACATGAGCTTCACGTAAGCAACCTCTGGCAACATATCTTCTCCCGGTATAACACCAGCGGCTCTCAGCAGTCGCCCTGTCCTGTACACGTTCATGTTCACACGTCCGTACAGGCACTGTGAGGTCATCACGACGGCGATTCCATCGTCCACAGCCCGTTCGATCGACTCCAACCACCGCTCCGAGACGTGGCCCAAACCGGTGCCTTCGAGGACGATTCCACGGTAGCCCCGATCCACGTAGAAGTCTAAGATTTCGGGATCCATACCCGGGGCGAACTTCACCAAAGCCACCTTATCCTCGAATCCACCCGAGATCTCAGGCTCCCCGTCCTCCGGCCTCCGGTAATCGCTTCGTAGGAACTCTATCTTGGGATTCCTGAGATCCATTATGTCAACCTTCGCGATTGGGATGGATTCCACCGACCTGAACGCGTCCCTGCGTGAGGTGTGCATCTTCCTGACTCTCACTCCCCGATGCACGAGGCATACCTCGTCGGAGGTCCACCCGTGCATGCAGACGGTGATTTCACCCACCTCTCCGTCGCCCGCGAAGGCACACGCCGCGATGAGGTTCGAGGCCGCGTCCGAAGACGGCCTGTCCGAACTCCGCTGCGCTCCGACCAGCACGACCGGTCCGTTGAGTCCCTCGATGACGAACGACAGCGCCGCGGCTGTGAACGCCATCGTGTCCGTTCCGTGTCCGATCACGATACCGTCTACGTCCGGATCTGAAAGGACATCCACGATCTCTTCGGCAATCTTCATCCAGTGTTTGGGTTCCATGTTCTCACTGAGCAGGTCGAGCACGGCCCTGGCGTCCACGATGTTGACCACGTCGAGGAGCTCCGGGACCGCTCCGACGAGCTCCTCTGCTGTGAACGCGGGTTTCACGGCCCCTGTCTCGTAGTCCACACGACACGCGATGGTGCCGCCGGTCGACATCACCGACACGTTAGGGAGTTCCGGATCGTGTCCGATCTCCCCCTCTATCGGTTCGAAGCTAGGTTCGTGTCCTTCACCCGGGGCTTCAAGCTTCTCGATCCTGTCGACGCGAACCCCTACGTTGTAACCGTTGTCCATTTTGACGACGATGTGCTCGTCGTCTCCAAGTTCCGATCTGGGCATAATGATGCCTTCCACGACCACCCCATCGTCCCGGACTATACGAACCCGGTCGCCGACACTAAGCCCATGCTCCTGTAGCAACTCCCTGGCCTTACCCTTGTATTCGGACAACACCCTCACCCCAACCAATCCCACCAAGGGGGCATCCGGTTTGAAAGTGGCGATAGTAGAGTATGGCGTCGGCAACTTGAACAGCGTGTGCCGCGCGGTTAAACACTTGGGGTACGAGCCCGTCGTTACCAATGATCCCTCGGAGTTGCACGACGCCGACGCCGTAATTCTCCCAGGTGTGGGAAACTTCCGCGCCGCATCGGAAAAACTCGAAGAGACCGGATTATGTGACGAGATTCGAGAGCTACTGGAGTCCGTTCCACTCTTAGGCATATGCCTTGGGATGCAGCTCTTGATGGAATCGAGCGAGGAGAGCCCCGGGTCACGCGGTCTAGGGTTGTTCCGGGGAACATGTGTAGCGCTTCCGGATGACGTGAAGACGCCACACATGGGATGGAACACGGTGGAGTTCCGGACGGAGGAGTTTCGGAAGTTCGACGGTGAGATGTTCTACTTCGTCCACTCGTACCGGGTGGCTCCCGAAGACGACGTCGTCCTAGGTGAAACGGAGTACGGGGAACGGTTTCCGAGCGTGATCGGGGACCGGGATAGACTGATCTACGGGGTACAATTCCACCCCGAAAAAAGCGGACCAGTGGGGTTAAAGTTGCTCGGTGAGATTCTAACGGGGGCGCGTCGTTGAGGATGTCCCGCGAAAGAATATTTCGAGAAGTTGAAGAATCTATGAGGAACATCCGAGAGGTGAGATCCGAGCTAGGCGGCGACGTGTCGCTGTCGACCCTGCGTTACATCCTAGCATCGATGGTCATCACCCTGGGTCGAGGGGCCGGATCCACCTTCTACAGGGCCGGTTACGACATCGGTGTTTACAAAGCGAAATCACACGGCCTGGAGGGCGTCAAAGAGGCCTTTGAATACGTAGAGAAAGCGTTCGAGAAGACTGGTACAGGCATCATTGAGCGCTGGGAAATTGAGGAGGATGATAAGATCGAGATCATTATGCGCGAGTCGGCGACGGCTGCCGGTTACGACATAGGGAAGAAGTTGTGTTACTACCAAGCCGGGTTCATCGCTGGGATCCTACACGGGGCTACCAGCGAGCGCTGGGAGGTGCACGAGACCAAGTGCATGGCCGAAGGTCACGACCACTGTGAGTTCGTGGCGATACGGAGGGGGTAACGTGGAGCGGGTCGTCGTACATGGCACACTGATGGACGTGTTCGGGGTAGGGGTACTCCTGGTAGGTCCACGTGGGGTAGGGAAGAGCGAGACAGCCTTGGAACTCATACGTCGCGGCCACAGGTTAGTGTCAGACGATGCGGTGATCGTGGAGTGCGATGACAGTTACGAGTACCCCGTCGGCAGGCCGCCGGAGAACTTAGCCGGAAAAATGGAGATCCGACTTGCCCTTGCGGAGCTGTACTGCCCCGAGTGCGGTCGAGTATATACTTTCTCCGCCCTCAAGATGAAGGAAGGGTGTGACTGCGGTAGCGACCTGAAGCTACGTCCTATTCGGGATAAAATCGCCGTGGACGTCGCGGAACTCTATGGCATCCGGGCGCTCCGGAGCCGTAAGGGTATAGGCGTGGTCATTAAGATGATTCCGGGACCCCACCACCCGCATCACGATCCATCCATGAGACCGGATGAACCAGTCTCTTCCACGCCTTCCGAGGAGGAGAAGGTAGTGAAGTGGGTGAAAAAAAGGGATGGAAAGGTGTTCCATCTGGACGTGGTCCCGGGTCGAGACACCGCCACGCTGATCGAAACGGTAGCACTTCAAGAGAGCTTGAGGCGCAGGAGGTGAACCGCGGTGCTATCGATACCCGATTGGCTCGGTGCCGCACTGTTGCTTTCACTAAGTGACGAGCTGCACACCGGTCTCGTGTGGGGAGCCCTTCGCAGCCAGTACCTCCTGTTGGGAGCGTACCTCAGGGTCCGACATTCGGCTCTGTTCGTCTGGTTGATACACGAAACCTTGGAGTTCCTTTTCCACGCTGTGGTCCTGTCGTTGATACTTCCGGTTCCGATGGCGGTAACAGCGGCCTCAGTACACTTCGGAATCGACCTATTTCACGAAGCGCTGTTAGGAACCGTTAAAGGTCGAGTGACACACCGGCTGATGCACCTGTCTTTGGAGTCCGCAATATTGTACTGGCTGTGGGGGTGATACCTATGAGGATCTTGCGCGATCTCATCGGCAAACCCGTAATCGACTCCAATGCCAAGCACATCGGCGAAGTCCTCGATGTTGAGTTCGACGAAGAGTCAGGAGAAGTCACTACACTGATAGTGGGGCACTCCAAGCGCCCCGGCGTTCTTCGGAAGATAAAGTGGCTAAGTGGTGAAGAGAAAGCCATCCGCATACCTTACTCGAAGGTCGTTGCCATCGAGGACATGGTACTGGTAGAAGGACGGTGGGGATCCGGGAAAAACTAACCCTTAGTACCGCGGTGGAGGTTCCGAACTCCCCACCCCCACGAACGGTTCCCTCGCCGTTTGTGTGGGTTGCATCGGGGGTTGTCGGATCGGTCACGAACACCAACATCACGAAACGATGAGTAGTGACAGGGGCGATCTCTACGGACAATCTACTGCGACAATGCAGTTCCTCCTCCCTTACATCCCAGAAGGTGAGACTTCCAGGGGTTGCGACCTATGGACGAATCTGAGATCCTGAGAGTACTCCGTGACTGGATCTCTGACCCTTTTGAAGCGGTACTCGTGGATGACGTACCGGTGGACCTATACGACCCAGAGGAAGGTCACGCGTACCTCGTGGCCAACAAGAGCACCGTAGAGAAGAAACTGGGTCGACTTACGAGACTCGTCGGGAAGGTCCCGAAAGCATCGATCGCGTACTCTGGAGATACCGACGAGCTCGTAGACCCGTTGAGGAGGCTCGGTGCAGGCCTCCTAGATGTCTCCCCAGAAGGCGTCGAGGTCGTCCTCGAACCAGAGACGTTCGATGCCGACCCTGACATACGCCCCATGTCCGGACATCATGACGAGCTCGTCGCCGTCCTGAAAGCACTCGGAGATGAGCGTCGTGTCGCCGCGCTCGAGATACTGGGGCACAGTGAGGAGTGTTTATGCAAGCTAGCCGAAATTTTGGGGGAGAACCAACCGTCGACTGCATATCACTTGAAGAAGCTCCTGGAAGTCGGTTTGGTCACCAAGCGCTCCGAAGGCGGTAGAACGTTTTACAGGCTTACCGAGCGTGGCGAGCGCGTATTGAGAGTGATTAGAGATTTAAAAGATCAGCTGCGACGTACGTGATACTCGGAGCGACGAGCCCGAATATCACGGCGATCTGAGCCGCGCGACGCACGTCGTCGGGCTTCGGAAGCCAGTCCCCTCCTTTTAGGACGTACACGTTCGGTTTCTCCAGTCGGACTCCCAGTGCGCAGGCTCCCACGTACATAGGCAACCAGGAGCTCGGGCTCGGGACCTCCCGTACCGCCCGCAACAGTGACCGGGGCCTCGCCCGAAGTATCCACCAAGGTAGAGTTACCGTAAGCGCCGCGGCGCATGCGGGCAGTGAGAGCACATTCAGCAGGTCGTCCAACCTCGCCGGAATCTTACCGAACATCTTGTACTCGCCTCGGTATCCGAACATGGCGTCCGCGACGTTCGTCGCTCGGTACACGACAGCACCCGGCCACCCGAGGATATAGTACCACCACAAGGGGCCCACGATAGAATCTAGTAAGTTCTCGAAACAACTTTCCACCGCGGCCGAAGCTACCTCCGCCCCGTTTAAACAGCTTACGTCACGACTGACGAGCCTCTTCACGGCCCGTCGAGCCACGTCTAAATCCCCATCTTGGAGCGCCCGCTCCACCGGAAGCAAGTGTTCGACAAGTCCCCGTACGGAAATGCACACCCACAGGACCAGGGCATCTCCCACCATCGGGATGGAGTGAAGCAAGTAACACACTCCCAGCAGGAACCCGCAACCGACCGTTAGGGACAGTCCTCCCCAGATTACGTCGAGGATACTTCCGCACCGTACTTTCTTCTCCACGAGCTCCATCACCCGGCCGCACCATGCCACCGGATGGAAACGGTTCGGCGGGTCTCCCAGGAGCAGGTCCAGAGCCACCGCCAGGTACGCGGTAAGGAGGGGGTCCAACGCCATCACCGCCGTAGGACGTTGAGGACGTCCTCAGGGGTCGGAATCTCATCGAGGCGGTACTCTCTCCACCCAGCACGCACCGCGGCTAGTTCGGCTGGGTTCAGCAACACCCATCGCTTGAACCTAGAGGCCTCGTCGACGGGCACCCTGGGACACCCGCAGAACACGCATTGACGTCTGCGGAGCGATCTTAGCGCATCTTCCGTCAGATATCTCAACCTCCATATTGGGCGGTTCAGGATCTGTACCACGCCTGGTCTCCTCTGACCCAACGCGGTGCTCTCTACGATCTCGAACCCCTCTTCCCAGTCGAACTCACGGATTTTAGACAGTCTAACGGCCAGAATCCTCTTGGTGACACCCTCCACGTCCTCTGGGTCTAAGACCCCCTTCGTGGGGTCGAGTTGTACCACGGGCTGATTCGTCCTAATAGCGACACCGGCGGGATGGAAGCTTCCAGAACACACCACTACCGTTGGTAGGGACGTATCGAGAGCGGAGAAATTGCACCCGAGCACCAACCCGGGCGTTGCCACCCTGCGACCGTCTCCCGATCGGATTACGGGCTCGATACCGGATTCCCGTAGGATCTCTGACACGAGCTCGAGATCGGTTACGTACTGTGCCGTTGCGCAGATATTCACACGCTCGATTCCTAAGTTTCGAAGTACTTCGGCGACTTCCTCGACCATCCATGGTTCCACGCGTTTACGTCCACGTACCGGTAGGAAATGTGCGGTCGCCCCGAGCTCCCGTATCCGTCGCTCGACCTCGGGTATGGGATAATGACCGATGTGAACGATATAATCCGTCCGGATCACGGTACCGGAAGTGATGTCGCAAGCTCCGAACACGCGACCTGCGTCGAGCTCCACCTCGCAGCCACGGGCTTCCAGCACGTCGGCAACCTCACGGGCGATTCGCTTCAGCCCATCCGGGGCCTGAACCAGAACACGCCCTTCAACGTTGAGGGACTCGACGGCCCTCGGCACTTCGTCCTCGTCATAGGATTCGGCGGAGGTGCATCTCGTCATCGGGAGCACCACACATGGAGGTGTGATAGTTGTATGCTTTGGGAGTCGGGATGAGGCGGAGAGTGCGACGGCAGGACCTGGTGACTGCGATACGATGGGGTCTGGAGGAAGCAGGCGAACTCGGTGAGATCATCACGATAACCCGAAAGCGGGACCAGCCCTCCGGAAAGGCGCTGGTTGAAATTGGTCGCCGGTTAGGGATCCCCGTACGGTTCGTCGAGAAGTTCGCTGACTACACACCGAGCGATTCCCGAGCGAGGGACCTACTAGGGGTTCGAGGTTCCGTGTGTGAGGGTGTCCTTATAACTCACGGGTACGAAATCGTTCGGCCGAAACGGACTTTCGGAAACACCGTTACCGCGGCTTTGGGGTGGAAAAGATCCCGAAAGTAGTCTGCATAGTCGGAGGGCGTGGGGACGGATTCACACGAGCGGCCCGGGTGCTTTCGAAAGCTATCAAACGTTCGGGACGCACTGTTGGCGTTCTGATGCTTCCACAGTCCACAGGCGGGTCCGGGCGGAAGTGGATCGGTGGATATCGATGGAATTGCGACGTGATAGTGGCGACAGTGGATAGGGTCTCGGAGTGTGATTATGCCATGATACTCAGCAGGTTCGGGGCGTGTACGAACGCCCGAAGGGCGGTGTACGATCTCTCTCATCAGTCCTTCGTAGGGTTCGATCCGCCCGAAGGATGGATCGGAATAGACTGCTCCAGAGTCGCTCGAGATGAAAGGGTTCCTTCAGTCCATTCTCTAATCTTATTAGGGGCCATGTGTCGCATCGCGCGCCTCTGCGAGTTAGAAGACGTGAAAAAGGCGCTGCTTTCGGAAGAGGGACGGCTCGGTGCGGTATCCTATCGGGCCGTACAAGCCGGTTGGGAGGAGGCAAGGCGACGGGGGTACTGACGTTGGTTAACGCCCGAATCCATGTGGACCGTACGACCAGCTTCGACGCGGAAAACGGTACCAAGAGCTACGTGATTAAGGTGACCGTAGAGTTGGAGACCGACGACTACGACGAGGCGAAGCAACTCACCAAGCGCTTGGAGGAGTTCATCGATGAGTTGAAGAGTGTTGTCAAAAGTGAGCTCCTGGAAAAAGACCTGGGAAAACGAGAACTGATACTGTAGTCAGGGGGGATGAGGAAGAGGCGGAGGAACGTACGGAAGCGTATGAAGGAGAGGAATACGAGGAGTCATACCGCGAGGAATCGTACGAGTACGGAGAGTACGAGGAGCGTGAGGTGGAGGGGATCGGCAGGGCCGAGAGTACCGAAGAAGATGTGATACTCACCGAGCGCGGGGAGGAGTTCTTCGGTAGGGCTCATGAGAGCGCAGAGGAAGCCGAGACCATTCCTCAGGAGGTCACCTGGGTAGAGGAGCCCGGAGAGTGGGAGGAGTGGAGACCCAGGAGGTTACCGACGGTTCCGCTACCTAAGGAGTACCTCATCGTAGCCGCCGTGGCTATCGGCCTGTTAGTGGCGGCGCTACTGTATTACGCGAGGTGATCACGGACTTCCTCGGCGATAACGCGGGCGAGCTCCGGCGGCACCGACTCTCCTACCTGGTCGTACTGCGTCTCGTACCCTCCTTCGAACACGTGATCGTCGGGATAACTCATCAGCCGGGCTTGCTCCCTGACGGTAAGCAGTCGGTCCTCGAACGGGTGTATGAACCTGGACCCACCCATCACAGTAGGGGCCGGCTTGAAGGGGTGCAGCCTGAGCCAGTTCTTGAAGCTACCTCTAGCCCCTCTTATGACGCTCAGGGCCTCCCCCCACCTAAGGCGTCGGATCCTTCGGAGCTTCCTCTTGGACATGGGGCGCAGTTCGTGGTTGGGAATCTCCGAGTCAGGGCTGGGGAGATTTCCGATAGCTTCCCACACAGTTTTCGGCCGTTCCGCTGTGGGTTCGGGGTCTATTCTTACGTTTGAAATGAAGACGCGGCGCCGATACGAAGGTACCTCGTAATGTACCGCTTGGAGTACGTTGAAGTGTATCCTCTCGTATCCAACACGTGCGAACTCCTTCCTCAACGCTTTTTCTAAAGGCCCCTCCATGATTGCGGGGACGTTCTCCATGACGAAAACCTCGGGCTGGAGGTCACCGATAATCCTCACGAAGTGGAGTACTAACCTGCCTACGGGATCGTCGTAGAGTCGATCCAGCGGGTTAGGTTTCCGATCCGCGTTGGCGGCTGTGAACGGCTCGCAGGGCGGCCCTCCAATAATCACATCCGGTTCGCCTAACTCGTCCACGATTTCCTCCGAGTCGACCCGCTGGATATCACGCTCGATCACCTCGGCTTTCGGGAAGTTCTTCCGATATGTCGCGGCCGGCGCGGGGTTGTTCTCAACACCTCCCAAGACCTTGAACCCAGCTTCCCTGAAACCCCTAGAGAAACCGCCGGCTCCGCAGAATAGATCCACCACTCTCGGCTTCAACGGATCACCCCCAGTCGAGTTCTACTCAACACCCGCCGGTAGACGCCCCATAAATAAGAGGTAGTGGCCGGACTACTCCGACCATGCGAATCGCATGATCATATCAATCGGGGGATGTGAAGCGTGCGCGGGGTACCGATCGCAATAGGGATCCTATCAGTAGTAGTGATCGCGGCGGCCGCCGGTTACTACTACACGTCCTCGAACCAGCTCACGGTGTTCGCTGCGGCCAGCCTGAAGAAACCACTCACCAAGCTCGCGAAGCAGTACGAGAAGGAAAAAGGCGTTAAGGTAGCCCTCAACTTCGGTCCATCCGGAGGACTGACTGCGCAGATACTCCAAGGGCAGAAGTGCGACCTGTTCTTCTCCGCGGATTGGAAGTACGTGGTCAAGCTCCAGAAGGCCGGCAAGACTATCAAGACTAAGAAATTCCTGAAGGACTACCTCGTTCTGGTGGTATCCAAGACGGGCAAGGAGAAAGGCATCAAGGACGTCGAGGACATCACAAAGCCTGGCGTCACGGTTGCCGTGGCTGACCCGAAGGCACCTGTCGGTGAGTACACACAGCGCGCGCTGAAGAAGCTCGGACTCTGGGACACTATCGTGAAAAACGGGAACCTGAAGGCCAGACCTGGTACCGTCAACCAGGTCGCCACGATGGTGAAGAACGACCAGATCGATGCAGGTTTCGTCTATCGGAGTGTGGCAGTCGGCTTCGGTCTGCCGATCGTGCAGATGTTCCCTCACTCCCTGACTGGGCCGATAATCTGGGGAGCGGCCGTCATCAAGGGAGGTAACGAACGGCTCGCAGAGGACTTCCTGAACTACTGTCTCGAGCACATCGACGAGTTCAAGAAGTACGGGTGGAGTCCAGCATGATCGGGAGGTACGAAATCCTGAGTACTCTGTTCCCTCCCCTGTTCTTCGTATTCATAGTGTTCCCGTTGGTAGCACTGACCATGAACCTAACGCCCCAAGGGATAGCGTGGGCGTTCAGTGATCCCTACTTCTGGTCCGCCACGTTCAACACGGTGCTCTGCGCTGTCGCAGCCGCCGCCGTGGGTGTGGTGATCGCGATAGGGTTTGGCTACTATCATCTGTTCAAGCGAAACTCGGTGATCTACAGGGTAGCGGACTTCCTAAACGACCTACCCATCGCCTTGCCGCACACCGTAGCAGGACTAGCGTTACTGTTGGCGTTCGGTCGCAACTATTTCGGATGGTTGGGTGAGAACGGGCTCGCGTTCACTTTGATCGCAGTAGTCCTCGCCATGCTCTTCGTATCGTACCCGCTAGCGGCCAGGACCGTACAGTCGGGTGTCGAGGAACTAGGACGTGAGCTCGTGGACGTCGCCCGCACACTCGGTGACGAACCGCCAAAGGCCTACATACGAGTGGTCGTACCTGCTCTGCGGGAGGCGCTGCTCGGCGGTTTCCTACTAGGGTTCTCCAGATCCCTGAGCGAGTTCGCCACGGTGATCATGTTCGGAGGTAACCTTCCAGGTAAGACACAGGTACTCGCGTCGTACGTGTTCACCCGGGTGGAAGCAGGAGATCTAGAAGTCGCCGTCGCCGCCAGCGTGTTCTGTATGGTCCTATCGCTGACCATGGTCGCGTTAGTGCGCTCGGTAACAGGGGGACTTCGCCGTGCTGAGGGTTGAGGGAGTCGAGTTCTCCTACGGAGACCGGGAGGTCCTACGCGGTGT
The DNA here is from genome assembly GCF_002201895.1 of Methanopyrus sp. SNP6. NCBI lineage: Archaea > Methanobacteriati > Methanobacteriota > Methanopyri > Methanopyrales > Methanopyraceae > Methanopyrus > Methanopyrus sp. SNP6. The sequence goes on from NZ_CP019436.1 coordinate 152,631, forward strand.
CGACCTGGAAGTAAAGCCCGGTAAAGTACGGGTACTCTTCGGTCCCAACGGGAGCGGTAAGTCCACGCTCCTCAAGATCGTCGCCGGCATTCTGAAGCCCGACAAGGGTCGCGTGATCATCGGAGAGGAAGACGTCACCGACCTCCCACCCGAGGAGCGCCACGTTGGGTATGTCCCACAGCAACCTGCGCTGTTCCCACACATGACCGTCAAGGACAACATCACGTACTCCCTCCACAACGGTCGCGGCGATCCCGATCGACTGGACGAACTCGTGGAGCTCCTCGGACTGAAGGAATACCTCGATCTGAAGCCCGACGAGCTCAGCGGCGGGTACCAGAGTCGGGTATCACTCGCTCGAGCTCTATTCTCCGATCCGAAGGTGATGCTTCTGGATGAGCCTCTCAGCGACGTCGACCTGGCCGTGAAGACGGACCTCGTCCCGAAGTTCCGCGAGGTACTGAAGGAAACGGGCGTACCCGCCCTGTACGTCACGCACGACCCATGGGAAGCCGAGCGTATCGGTGACACCTTCACGGTTTTAGTAGGGGGTAAGGCGATGGATGTGGGTTCAGTGGACGAGGCGCTCGAGAAGTTGAAACGGGGTGTGGAAAGTGTCAAAGCGTAAGTACAAGGGCTTCGTGTACGCAGACGATCTGGCCAAGCCCGAGGAGTTCATCCAATTCCTACGACGCTTCGTTTCACCTCCGGAACCCGAGACCGTGGAAGTAGGGTCCGAACTTTCAGGACGCGTGCTCGCGGAAGACGTTCGTGCGGAGCGTCCCTCTCCACCTTTCACCCGGTCCGCTATGGATGGGTATGCCGTGAGATCCGAAGACACCGAGCCCGGAACCAAGTTGAAAGTCGTGGGCAAGTCTAGGATAGGAGAAGGGACCGACGTCGAGGTCGGTCCGGGAGAGGCAGTGTACGTCGACACCGGAGCTCCGATTCCGGAGGGTGCGGACGCCGTCATCCCCGTAGAGTTCGTGGAACGCGACGGTAACGAGATAATTGTGGAGAAAAGCGTCGATCCGGGGGACAACCTGGATCCGGCCGGCTGCTACGTCGAGGAGGAAGAAGTTCTCTACCGGTCCGGCCATCTCGTCGAGCCCGTGGACGTCGGAGTGATGCTCGAACACGGAGTGGAGGAAGTGGATGTCCACAGACCCCTGCGTGTCTCGGTCGTAGTAACCGGAAACGAGCTCGTCCACCGTCCATCAGAGCTGGAGAGTGAGACGCAGGTTGTGGATTGTATCGGCCCAGTGCTCACCGCGGAACTCGAGAACATGGGCTGTGTCGAGGTAGTAGGGATGAGCTTGGTCAAGGATGATCCGGAAGAGATCCGTGAGACAGTGAAGGACTACGCCGATTGCTCCGACGTAGTTCTGATCACTGGAGGATCCTCGGTTGGGGAGAGAGACCATGTCAAGGACATACTGGACGACACGTTCGATGCCTTCATCCACGGGATCAGAGCCCGGCCCGGGCGTCCATTTGGTATCGCCGTACGGGAGGGAACCGTCGCCTTCACCCTGCCAGGATGGCCCACCTCGTGTTACTCTACTTTCCGGGTTTGGGTGATACCTTCGCTACTCATGCTGGCCGGAGCGGACCCGTTAGTGGTCGGTTTCGAGGCAGAAGCCTCCGGGATCAAATCCAAACGCGAGGTCGGCGTGATAGCACGTGTTCGTCTTTCCGATGGTGTCGAGAAGATGTCCAAGGACCGTCCCAGTCACTTCGCGCTGTTTCGGGAGACCGACGGCTTCGCCCTCGTTCCTCCCGGAGGCTCGGAGCGTGCTCTGATTCTCCCGCTGCGCGGGTTCCTTAACTTGTTCGATGAGGTAGAACGTAGGTTCTGAAGGTGTCCACCGGTCGTCCACTCGTCCCCACCGACCCCACTTATTTAATTCCTAACTCCGAGGCGGGCGTGGAGACTAGTGGGGGTCGCGGGTTGGTAGAGATAATCATCCGCGAGGAACGCTGTCACGGATGCGGTAACTGCGTGATCGCTTGCCCAGTCAACGCTTGTAATTCTCCAAATGCATGGGGTGGAAAGGGTCCCGAAGATGGTGAAGATGTGGTGATCAAGGTCGTGAACGGGACAGTCTCGGTGATTAACGAGGACTTGTGCGAGGCATGCATGACTTGCGAACTCGCTTGTCCCGTGGACGCTATCGAAATCAAAACGTAGGGGAGCCACGGGGAATGGTCGAATTCATCCTGCTCACGGGTCGAACGATCTGGCAGGGCGAAGCTATCGAAACCGACAAAGCTGGCGAGATTTACCCTAACGCCACTGCAATATGCTACTTCAATCCAAAGGACATGAGAGAGCTCGGCATTAGCGAAGGTGATCCCGTTAAGGTCAAGTCCAAATACGGTAAAGTAATCGTACGGGCTAAAGCTGCGGACACCGACGTGCCGCCTCGCGGTGTGGTTTTCATCCCGATGGGTCCCTGGGCAAATAAAGTCGTAGATCCGAACACCAAGAGCACGGGAATGCCTGGTTTCAAGGGGATAAAAGTCGAAATAGAACCCACTGATGATGAGCCGATCGAAGATATGTCAGAATTCATGCGCTCCGAGTACCTCTCTGAATAACTCGCGGTAACTTGACAGCTGGTCATTTTCATCTTCATCGAATATCAACATCGGCTACAACTGAAAGGGGGTGAAAAAATGGCGAGGAAAGTAATCAGGGACGTGGTTTGTCCGTTCTGTGGTACGTTGTGTGATGATTTGGAGGTGGTCGTGGAGGACGGTGAGATCGTGGAGGTTCGGCATGCTTGTAGGATTGGTGCTGCGAAGTTCTTGAGTGCGCAGGAGGAGCATCGTCATACGGAACCGATGATCAGGGAGAATGGAGAGTGGAAGAAGATTGACTACGAGGATGCTGCGGAAGAAGCGGCTAGGATACTCGTTGAGGCTAAGTTACCGATCCTGTACGGTTGGTCCGCGACGTTGGTAGAGGCACAGGAGAAGGGTGTTGAACTAGCAGAACTAGTCGGTGGCGTCATCGACAACACGGCCTCAGTGTGACACGGTCCTTCGGTGTTGGGGTTGCAGGATGTTGGTGTTCCGGGGTGTACGTTGGGTGAGGTGAAGAACAGGGCTGATACGGTGATTTACTGGGGTTGTAATCCGATGCATGCTCATCCGCGGCATATGAGTCGGTATCCAGTGTTTGCTAGGGGTTATTTCAGGCCGAAGGGTCGTGGGGATCGTACTGTGATCGTCGTTGACCCGCGGAGGACTGCCACGTCTAGACTGGCTGACGTTTACATACAAGTCAAGCCGAACGAGGATTACGAGTTAATCAGCGCGCTTCGAATGGCTGTTCATGGGCTTGAAATCGAGCGTGAGAAAGTGGCTGGAGTACCGGTAGAACTAGTCTACGAGGTCGCTGACTTGCTCAAGGAGGCTAGCTTTGGTACACTATTCTGGGGAATGGGTTTGACAATGTCTCGCGGTAGGCATCGGAACATTGATAATGCAATCTGCCTAATCAGGGATTTGAACGAGTACTCGAAGTGGACTCTAATCATGATGCGAGGTCATTACAATGTGACTGGGTTCAATGAAGTACTAGCATGGACGACGGGATACCCGTACGCTGTAGACTTCACTAGAGGATACCCGCGGTATAACCCGGGTGAAACGAGTACTGTAGACTTACTAATCAGAGGAGAAGCCGACGCGATGATGGTCATCGCAAGCGACCCAGGCGCACACTTCCCACAAAAAGCAGTAGAACACATGGCTAGAATACCACTCGTATGCATCGACCCACACTGGACGCCAACAGCAGAACTCTCAGACTTATACATACCAGTAGCCATCGCGGGCATAGAATGGGAAGGAACCGCCTACAGAATGGACGCAGTACCAATCAGAATGAAGAAAATAACCGAACCACCAGAACAAATACCCAACGACAAACAAATCCTACAAATGATAATAGAGAAAATAGAGGAGATGTAAGCCCGGGCCGCCCCACGGGGCGAACCCCGTCCCCGGGGAGCCCCGTGGGGTGAAGCGGGGGCAAGTCCCCCGCGGCCCGGGCCCTTCCACCTCGTATTCCTTGGGGTGAGTCCGTATGGAATACCGATGCCCGTACTGCGGCTCACATTCCTGCGTGAACGAATCCGTTCTATCGTTATTCTTCCGAGCGTCCGAACGTGTCGCGAGGTACATGGTTGAGGAGCGAGACGACGTGGATGAAGATCCAAACTTCCGTCCCTCGTTCGGTGAAGTTGGGGTCTGTAAGGAGACTTCCAAGCGTATATGGACGTGTCCGTACTGTCACTCCCTCACCCCGGAGCTAGAATCAGATGGGATGACAGCACGATGTCCCGAATGCGGGCGGGAGGCCAACGTGGCGCCTTCCCGCCGTAAGATCGTGTGTTAAACTCCGTACGGGGTTGGGGGGATCCGATTGGCTAAGGAGCTCCTGATTAAGAACGCGTGCGTGTACGACCCTTTTAACGGGATCGAGGGCGAGGTCATGGATATAGGTGTCAAGGATGGCAAGATAGTCGATCCGTCGGAAGTAGACGAATCCAAAGCGAAGGTCATCGACGCTGAAGGTCGTCTGACCATGGCCGGAGGCGTCGACATACACTCCCACGTGGCCGGCCCTAAAGTCAACGTGGGTCGTATATTTAGACCGGAGGACAGCCGTCGCCTGCAGATAGCAACCAAGAAACTTGGAACACGCTCCGGTACGGGCTTTTCGGTTCCGTCGACCACGATCACGGGATATTTGTACGCTCAGATGGGATACACCACCGTGATGGAGGCTGCCACTCCGCCGCTACTGACCAGGCACACCCACGAGGAGATTAAGGACACCCCGATCCTGGACGAAGGCGCGTACACACTGATGGCTAATAACTGGATCCTATACGAGTACATCAAGGAGGGTGAGCTGGAGAAGGCAGCCGCGTACGCCGCCTGGCTACTCCGAGCGACTAAAGGTTTCGTGATTAAGATGGTGAACCCCGGAGGTACCGAGGCTTGGGGATGGGGCGAGAACGTCCATAGCCTGGACGATCCAGTACCATACTTCGAGATCACCCCGGCCGAAATCTACGAGAACTACGTAAAGATCAACGAGATGCTAGGTTTACCACACTCGATACACATCCATCCGAACCTGCTCGGCGAGCCCGGTAACTACGGGATAACGACGGACAGCTGGGACGTAATCAAGAATACGGGTGTAGAACCGAACCCCGAAATAGGTGAGCGTGAGCAGATCGCACACAACACACACGTACAGTTTCATTCGTACGGCGGTGATTCGTGGCCCACTTTCGAGTCGAAGGCAGATGAAATCGCGAAGTACCTGAACAAGAACGACCATATGACGGTCGACCTGGGCGCGGTCACCCTGGACGAGACCACGACTATGACCGCAGACGGTCCGCTCGAATGGGAGCTACATGAGCTGACAGGCTTCAAGTGGGCAAACTACGACGTCGAGCTCGAGACGGGATCGGGCGTTGTACCGTTCATCTACAGCCCGAAGAACCCCGTGCACTCGGTTCAGTGGGCTATCGGTTTGGAGATCGCACTACTAACCGAGAATCCATGGCAAGTCGTGATCTCGACGGACCACCCGAACGCTGGTCCGTTCATCCGGTACCCGAGGATCATCGCGTGGCTGATGAGTGAACCGTACCGTGAGGAGTGGATCGAGAACATGCACCCGTGGGTGGGTCAGCGCGCAGCGATCGCGACCATCGACCGCGAGTACACATGGACCGATATCGCGATCACGACCCGAGCCGCCCCAGCGAAGATGTTGGGTCTCTCGGACCGTATCGGACACCTTGGTGAGGGAGCTTACGCGCACATCGCCATTTACGACATCAAACCCGACGAGGTGGATCCTTCTCGGGACTATGAGGAAGTGGAGAGGGCGTTCGAACAGGCGTGGCTCGTGGTGAAGGATGGGAAGATAGTAGTTCAGGAAGGTATGGTGGTGAACGAGCCCGTCGGGCGTACTTACTGGGTCGATGTTAAGGTCCCGGAGGATCTGCTCGAAGAAGTCAAGGAGGATCTCAAGACGAAGTTTCGGAAGTATTACTCGGTCAATATGGGTAGCTATGAGGTTCAGGACGTGTACATACCGAAGGAGGAGCGAATTGAAATCGACGCCCGCGATCGCCTCTCGTAAATATTATTTTCCTTGGGGGTACCCCTGTTGAAGGAGGTCGTGCTGACGCCGAAAGGAGAACCGGACGTACCAATCGAGGCCGAGGTTATATGTACGGACGAGTTCGCGGGTAAGTCCGAGGACGAGATCGCAGCGCTGAAGATATACGAAGGTAACTCGACCGTCGAGCTCGGCGAGTACTTCGACGTGGAGGGGAATGCGGGCGACTCGCCTGAGAACACCAGGATCGTGATCGAAGGAGACGTACCCTGGGTTAAGTTGATAGGGTACAGGATGAGCGCCGGCGAGATTCTAGTTAAGGGAGATATCGGACGGCACGCGGGTGCCGAGATGAAAGGAGGTAAGCTGGTCGTGGAGGGGGATGCCGACGACTGGCTCGGTCGGGAGATGAAGGGCGGGGAGATCACGGTGTACGGAAACGCTGGGAACTACGTGGGTTCCTCGTATCGAGGTGAGTGGCGTGGGATGAGCGGTGGCTGTATCCTAGTGAAAGGGGACGTTGGCGACGAGATCGGAGAGTGGATGTCTGACGGGAAAATCATCGTGGAGGGCGACGCAGGCATAATGATAGGAATCCACATGCAGGGAGGTACCATCATCGTGAGAGGAGACGTCGGAGCGCGTCCCGGCGCCCAGATGGAGGGAGGGACCGTCGTCGTCTGCGGCCGCGCCGAGGACGTACTGCCCAGCTTCCGATACGAAGGACTCCGAGAAGATCCGATGGGGGAAACCGGAACCTTCCATCTCTTCACGGGCGATTACGCGAACGGACCTAAGGTCGAGGGTGAACTGTACTTAAACGCAACGCTCAACGAGGTACCGTGAGCTCCGCCCCCACGACCTGTATCGTTATTTCCCCCTTAACGAACCCCCCGGGGATCGTCGACGTGAAGACGCTCCGAATGTCCCCCGAAGAGTTACTGAGGTACTTCCGAGAGAAGGTAGAAGAAGGGGATCAGTTAGAGCTCAACTACGCGTTCGTGCACGTACCCGGTGAAGTTGTTAAAATCACCAGGTACCGCCTCCATCTGTACGTCGAGTCCGAGGTAGCACCAGGAATTCGGCGCTACGACCTGGAAGATATATGCTCGATGATGCTGGAGGTAGTTCACAAGCCTAAGGCTGGGGAACCCGTCAAGATAGTCGTCGAGGGGACCGACGAGAGTCCGAGTATGAACATACTGTAATTCCCACGTGGCAGCCGTGTGTACTAGTCCTCAACACCGGAAATGTTAAGCTAAAGTTAAAATATATCAACTAAGGTTGTGTTGAAGGGCACACCAGTTGAGGAGAACTACCGCGCTACTGGCCCTGCTAGCGGCGCTCGTAGGACAAGCATCGGCTGTTTCTGTGAGTCCTCAGCTTACCCTCGACACGGAGATGAAATGGGATCAGCAACAGGGCAGGTACGTGGACTCCGACGTGGCCGCCAGGGACGGTTACTACTACCAAGTCAAAGGGCCGGCCGTGGCAGTGGATAGTGCCGGTACGGTACTAGTAGCTTGGGAGGAATGGTCCGAGAACGGCAACGTGGTCGGTAAGATCGGCTTGAGAACTCCATCGGGTAGTGCTGCTTATGTGACCCCGGAATCCGGCCACGTCGATTTCGCACCGGCTCTTGTGAGCTACGGTCATGGTAAGTTCCTCCTGGCCGTGACGGAGGTGCCGCAGGACAACTTAGCCACTCAGGATTACGGCGAGCTTCTGGTGTACAATGTCAGTGTCTCTGGTGATCAGATTTCGATGGATTCCCAACCGGTCCAAGTGGACGGGAACGCCGCGTATCCGCACATGGTATACCTCGGATCGGACAATGATGGTAACGAGTATGTGGCGATCGTGTACGAGAAGTGGAACGGTGGGAGTGGTAACGTCGTTCTACAGGTGCTCAAGATATACACGAACGGGAACATCACCCCGGTCTTGGGTCAGCCGCTAGTCATCGCGGAAGGAGTGTGCAAGGACTACGTCAAGGACGGCGTTCACTATTTCGGACACGCCAGACCCGTAGCATCGGTGTACCAACAGGGCGGCTCTAAGTACCTCGTGGTGGTACTGACGGACTACTCGCAAGCGAGCCCCAACGTGACCAGCTGGGGCTTCTATGGCGAGTGGAAGGGGTGCAAAGTGAAGGCGTACGTGGTGGATCTTCCAGCCGATCTATCGACGATCGGTGAATTGAACCAGGAGGACGTTCACGAGGTACAAGGATCACTATCGACCTCCGATAACACCAACGAGTGCCCGTGGGTGTGCGACAACGTGGTAGTGTACCGGGTCGGATCGCTCTGGGGAGGGATGTCGGGAGACACCACAATCCCGGACATCAACGCCGCGCTGATAGTGAATTCAGGTGATGGGAACTGGACGTTCTCGTCGGACACCACGATCTACCGCCGTATCTACACGCAGACGGGCCCCACAGTAGCCAAGGTTTACACGGACAACGGCACGTCGTACTACTTATCGGTGTTCGCGGATAACAGTGGCGGTTTTGGTAGGGAACGATTGGCGGGCGTCCTGTTCCGTGTCAAAGATGGCAAGATCCAGGTGATCGCGCAGTACGACCTCACTGGGTTCGGTAGTGGGTATTATTACTACTGTCCGGCCTTAGCCACGGTCAATAGCGAGTACAAGAACGCCGAGTTGGTCGTAGCCTGCTACAAGGGTGACAGTGGGAGCCGCGGCCATAGTATCGGCGACGCCGTCATACTGACGGTAGGCATCGGTGATCCCGTCGACGAGTTCATGTCGTCGGCCGCCGAGCTGCTCAACAACCTGACTGGTACCATGGATGTCGTGAACAACGCGATTTTCAACAGCTACTCAGGGCTCAAGAAGAAGGTCTCCGACCTGGAGAAGAAGGCGAACGAGCTGATACAGACCGCTCAGGAGTTGAAGCATACTGTAGAGAATCTCGAAGGACGCGTGAAGAAGCTGGAGCAGAAGCTCGAGCGTAGGAAGGTCGCGATATCACCGATGGCGGTATTGGCGGCGATACTGACACTGGCGGCGTACAGGAGGTATAGCCGGTAACAGAACCGGCAAACCCTTCCTTGACCCCTCTCTCCTGTTCGTTTCCATCCCTCCTGACACGGTCTCACTCCTGGACACTTCGCTCCCGCTCGGTTTCGTTATTTTCCCGTAAAACAGCTCCGGGTTCAGGTAAGCCTCGAGTGCCCGCATAGCGTAGGCCGTAGCCCATATCGACGCCGGTTCGTAGCTAGCTCCACTATCAGTTGACATCACATTCCGGGCCGGCCACGGCCAAGCTCCGTACCACTCCGGGTGTTCGGTCCCTCGGTACTGCTGGGATACGAGCCACTCGACGGTGGCGTGAATGTTGTACTTCGGATCCGTCACGAGGTCCCGGAGCTTGCGTCTGCCCACCGGCGTGCAGATTTCCGCGTCCGTCGCGACGTCGAACCACAGAGCCTTCAGCAGTGCCAAACTCAGGACGTTCCCTGTAACGGTCGTCTCCGGCGATCCCTGCGCCTCTAGGTAAGCCGAGGAGTACGCCCACGCGGGACCTCGACCGTGATTTCCAACTACCCACGCTATCCCGGACTTCTCGCTGTTGAAGAGCCACTCGATACCATTGCGGATGGCATTTAGGATCCGATCGCGGTCCACGTGGAGTCCGAGCCTGTCCGCTTTCAGGTAGACGTCGATCAGCGTCGAGAGGATGTACGCCTGAGTGTCGGCCGAGTATTCCTGACACATCAGCCCGGAGTACCAAGACCCGTCGGGGTTTTGACTCTCCAGCATCCAGGAGACTCCCCGCTCGATGGCGCTTTTGATCCGCTCCACCGCACGGTCGTCGAGGCTCAGCAGATCCCGGTGTTCCAACGCCATCAACAACGCCGCGACCGCCGCACGAGTGTGCCACGGAGACCCCTCCCGTGATTCCTCTTTCTTCCTGCTCCAGCTACCATCCCCAAGTTGTTGGTCCAGAAGCCAGGTCAGTCCCCTGCGTACGGCGCTCACTAGCTCGCACTCCACACCCGAATCGTGTCGCCGCTCGATCTCATGGATCAGCAGCATGACCGCCGCCGCAGTGTCGCTAGTTTGACTACCCGAGTGGGTTATACCCCGATACGTCCATGCCTGCCCCCAACCACCGTCCTCGTTCTGGTTGTCTAGTACCCATCTGACGGCCTCCTCGGAAGCCTTAGGCCACTCCGATATCGGCGTCATCGCCGGCACACCGGCAGGTACCCTGTCGGCTAGTAATCCAGCGCGCTCAGCGCTCTCCAGCGTGGGATACGCCAGTGAGATCGCCTTCAGCTCGTATCCGAACGTCATCTGAGGGTTCCACAAGTGGATCGAAGCCAAGTAGGGACCGCCACGATCCGCGGTGATGAACCACCATACGGTGCCCGCTTTCACGGCGTCCGTACACTCCGTTTGGAGCTCCTTATACGGCTCCGCATTCCTCCAGTCCAGCGCTGTCGTCGGTGCGGCGGTTACCAGAACGGCTATCGCGGCAGCGAGGACGCACACCGCACCCACCCCTAACTACAACGTATGGTAGGAGTAAGAAATAAAAATTTAGTAATCACGCGACGGCTCGGTGGGGGTCCGCACGCCCTATGATACACTTGGCACCTTTCCTGATTCTCGTCGCCGTATCCTTAACCGTCCCGACCCCAGCGCATTCGCTAGACGTGGTGATATTCGGGAACGCCGCGAGGGGATCACCCGAAGGAATCCACGCAGTGGAGGAGCGTGTGAAGAAGGATCTGAACGTGGACGTCCGAATTCACGTACACAACGTACTCGTGAGCTGGTCCGACCAGAGCGCTCCGGTGGATTTTGACTCGTTAGCCAAGGATATCGAGCTCTCCGATATCGTCGTTCTGGACAACATGGGACCAATGCCTACGCCCTTCACGATGGAGTTGTCGAAGCGCGTCCTGGGCAAACCCGTCCCCTCGATGCAGGAGTTCCTCAGAGAACTCGCCGACAGAAAGCGGGTGGTGGCCTACGTAACGGGAGACCGACACGATTTCGTGATTTTAGGGCCCGGTTGTCGGCGCGTAGTCGACAACACCGCCGCAGTCGTTAATCTCGGTTTCCTGTTCAGGTTCTCCTCGGATCTGACACCGGCCGTAGAGTTCCTGGTGTGGCTCGCGAACCCGTCGGTACCGGCGGAGGACTTGCATCTTTCCGGGGTACGGATATCGTTCGTGGCCGTTTATGTACCGGGTCGAGGTTGGATTTTCCCGGAGACACCGGGAGAAGTTATCGAGGCGTCATACCACCGGTGGCTTCACGCGCTCGAAGGTCGGGATCGTATCACCGAGCCTCTCTGGACGGAGGTCCGCCTAGGCTCGATACCATCGTGGGTGAAAGCCATCAGGGAAATGTCTTCCAGGCTCTTCCAGTCCATAAAACTTCCGAAACGACGCACCGTAGTAGTGCTTGGTTACATCGATGCACTTTACAAGGGCGAGAAGGATCTCGTGGAGAAGCTCACAGATACAGTGTACCGTGAGGTTTCCCGTGAGTTCCGGGACGTGATGACGATAGCCGTTCTGTGTGATGGGAACGTGGTCTCTCCGATCGAAGCTCTACTCGGGTTGAAAGACGCCGGGTACGACATCGCGGCCGTGGTCTCCCTGTGGGCATTCACGCTCGATTACCCCAAGCCCGGTACCTGGGCGCTCGAGCGGATCGATGCCCCGGTCATCAAGGTGGTGTATCCGTTCTGGGCTAATTGGATGGACGAGCCGCAGCGCTATTTGAACATGGACGAGGAAGATCCGGAATCCGGCCGCATCGGCGCGCTCTTCGAGTGGGGTTACCAGGTAATCGGAGGTCCCGAACCCGAGGGTGCTTTTTGGTTCAAGATGGTGGCGCTCAAGGAGCGCGATCGGATGAGGGTGTTCCCGCTGGAGGACATGATCGAAGATCTGGCCCGGACGGTAACCGGGTTCCTGAGGCTACGGTATCTGCCCGAGTCAAAGAAACGAGTGGCGTTCGTAGTGTACTGCTACCCGCCGGGACGTGGGTGTATCGGCGCCTCTTACCTGGACGTGTTCCGGTCCCTGGTGAGGATCTTCGAGGCGTTGGCGGAACGGGGCTACGACCTGGGCCCCGCGACCGCTTTATACCGGAAGCTGGTGGAGCTCCGGCGGGAGGACCCGAAGGCTGCCGAGGAGATGGAGAAGCGTCTAGCACACGCTCTGATGGCGGCGTCCGACCTCGTACTGAAGAACGTGGGCCCGTGGGCGAGAGGTGAGCTCGCCGACATCGTTCAGCTGTACCGAGGTGGGCGGGCCGAGGCGAGCGTAGATTGGAACGGAAAGTCGATGAAGGTAATCGTCGATCGTGGTACGATCCGGTGGATCGACGTGGACGGGTCGTCGTACGTGCTAGGAACTGTGGGCGAAGATCAACTAGTCCCAGTGGAGACACTGGAGCGCTGGTACCGGGAGGACATCGTGCGGAGGTTCGAATACTACCTATCGCTACTGATCGGCGACGATCCACAGACTGAGTGGGCTCGGAAGTCCCTCATGGAGTGGATGAGGGCCATCGAGGAGAAGTTCGGACCCCCTACGGACAACCGTGGGATCATGAGGTACGGTCCGTACTACGTCATCCCGGCCCTGCGACTGGGCAACGTGGCCGTTATACTGCAGCCGGTGCGCGGTTGGTCAGGAAGCCCAGAGTTGGTCTACCACTCCCCGGACCTGCCGCCGCAGTGGCAATACGTCGCCGCATACGAGTGGTTACGTAGAGTCTTCCACGCGGACGCCGTAGTCCACGTGGGTACGCATGGAACCTTGGAGTGGTTGCCGGGTCATCAGGTCGGTCTATTGGGTTTGGATTGGCCCCATGTACTGCTACCCGATGTGCCCCATATCTACCTCTATATCGTCAGTAATCCCGGCGAGGCGATGGTCGCCAAGTACCGCTCCGGTCCGATCCTCATAACACATCTACCACCGCCGTGGGGTTACTTCAAGGACCTAGGCAAGTATGGGGAACTGGAGCGCGAGCTCGCGAGGTACTTCCAGATGAAGAATTTCGGAGGAGACCCCCGCGTGCTGGAGGAGCTGAAACGGCAGATCGTCGAGACGGCGGAGCGCCTGGGACTTCTGAAGGATGTCGTCAACATGGTCGCCGTGGGGAGGAAGGAACCACCGCCCGAGAACCCAAAGGAGTGGGCGATGAGCCACATTGAAGAGTTCATCGACAAACTCCACGACTTCCTATTGGACCTCGCGCTGAGGAACGTCGCGTATGGATTGCACGTGTACGGCGGAGACGTAGACGAGGACGTGGCCGTAGAGCAGGCCGCGGCACTTGCGTCCTCACGAGTCGCTCCGGTGTTCGCGTACTATGCAGGGCTGATCGACTCCCCGGATCAGGCCGCGCTGAACCGATTGCAGTCCGACGCTCCGGACCTGTTCACGTGGTTCAAACGCGAGCTCAGGGGGTGCCTGAAGGAGATCCTCCGGGCCGTTCTGAGGGACAAGGGCTTGGCCTATCGGCTGGAGCGTTACGTGACGCTAAAAGACCGCGAGGATTACTACGCAGAGTCCGACGACATAGAGGGACCGGGCAGGGAGGCTAAGCGCCTGTTCTGGCAGATATCGAACAAGTTAGTGATGGTGGCCCGAAGGGCGATCGAGTGGCACCTCCACGGCTGGCGAGACGATCCTGACCACGAGCACCTCCTCGCCGAGGCCGTGGTCGACCTGTACAGGATCTACGTGCACTACCGTGACTCGGGACGTGTCGAGTTGGAGGAACTGCTCGCAGCCCTCGACGGCAGGTTCGTCCCTCCGGGGATGTTGGGCGAACCGATGTGGAATGCCAAGGTCCTGCCCACCGGGCGGGACGGCTACCCAATCGATCCCTCCAGTATTCCCACGCCGGAGGCTTGGGACGTCGCGCGCAAGCTCGTCGATCAGATGCTCGCGGACTACTACCTGAAGTACGGCAGGTGGCCCGAGGCTGTGGGCGTAGTCCTGTGGGGTGTTCACGAGCTCTGTACCGGAGGTCTAGGCATCGCGGAGGTTCTGTACCTGCTGGGCGTGAAACCCGTCTGGAACCCGGACTCCGGCCAGGTCATCGGGGTCGAGCTGATCCCGTTAGACGAGCTGAGGGTGAAGGTCGGTAACCGGTGGATCAACCGGCCAAGGATCGACGTGGTGGTGTGGGCCGCCTTACACATGGAAGATCCGCTGAAGCTGCTGACCGAGGCTTATTACTTGGTCTCTCATGTGGGCGAGCCTACCTATTATAACTACCGCAGGAAGCACTATCTGGAGCTGAAACCCAGACTGTTGGAAGAGCTCAATAAGAAGGGGTTCTCACCCGAAGAAGCCGAAGAGATGGCCGACGTGATCGCGTCTTCGGGGTTCTTCGCCCAACCACCCGGAGTCTACGCGGGCACCGGAGCTTGCGACATAGTGGAACACGCCTGGACCGACGTCGCGGGTACGGTCGGTCTCTTTGAGGACTCCGAGACAGCGCTGAAGAGCTTCGAGCGGAGATTCTGGGAGAAGTTCAGGGTGACCTGTGAGAACCGGATGGCGTACGTTTACACGGTTAAAGCTCGGATCCTGACGATCCGAGAGGGGAACAAGGTCAGGATCGTCGTGCTGAGAACCAGTACGGACCGCGTCTACCACGCCATCCCATCGGTCGAGGCGTTCCGATACCTCATGTCCAAGGTCGACGTCGTCGTTCACAACGTCGTAAACACGTGGGGACTGATCGACACGGACGATTTCTACGACTGGGTCGGTGGAATGACTCTGTACGCGATACACGCCTCGGGTCACGCTCCGGAATTGTACATCGGGAACGCCGTCGATCCGACCGCCGCGAGGATGCTAACGGGTTATCAGCAACTGGTAGGCGAGGTCTATACGAAGTTGCTCAGCGAATCCTGGTGGAAAGCCATGATAGAGCACGGTGACTACGGCTGGTCTAGGATCGCCAGGAGAATCGAGTTCCTGGCCGGTTGGGGGATTACGGTACCATCACTGCGTCCGTACCTGAATTCAGTGTACACCGAAGTGTTCAGGACACTGGTCCAACGTATCGGTCAGGTACCACCCAGGACCGAGTACGGGTGGGCGTCCGTCGTCGGTGCCGTCGCTTGGTTCGTAGAACTCGCCCGAACGGGCGTGTGGAGGCCTAACTCGAAGACCTTAGCGCGTGCTGCGGAAGTCCTATTGGATACGATGGCCAAACACGGACCCGCGACGTGTCACCACACCAGCCCCAATCCCGCGTTAGTAGCGTACGCCGCACGGGTCCTATTAGATGCTGGTTACTCCAAATCTGAAGTTGAGCAGTTGGTATCCAAAGTCGTGAAGTGGTACGCCAAGCTGGACAGTCCGAATATCGCTCGCGAGATCGAACGATTGGTGAAAGAAGTGACTGCCGCTGTCGCTACCAGGTCGCATCCCACAGAATCCATCCGGTCAACCTCGGGGACCGCACCGTCGTCTACCAGCCCTTCGGTACATCCGGTATCACAGTTTTCGGCTACGTCGGCGGTTGTCTCGTCTTCGATACGTCACAAACTTGGTGTGCCAGGAAGAAAGAGCGGAGTTCAAACGGTGGTGGGGCTCATCGGAGCGCTGCTCAAGAGCTCGGTCCGGGGAGCCACTGGAGCCTCGACGATTTCAGGTTCGGTCGCCGGTTCCACGAAGTCCGCGCACCGAGCGATCAACCGTACAGCGGCGACCGAGTCTAAGGTGCAACCTGAGAATGCCTCCCGGACGTTCGTCAGGACTTCTCAACCCTCTTCGGGTCCGAAGGTCATCTGGGAGTGGGTCATCGCCCTGCTTCTGACTCTACTGTTCATCTTGGTGTGGAGGATTCAACCGGCGGGTCCTAGGCCGCGAGCTACGTGGGCTACACCAACAACCGTTCCGCCAGTCGCCGCGTGACTTCGCGGATCTCGGACTCCGGTACCACGACGCTCACCGCTACGACCCCATGTGCGCTGCCCAACAAGTCGAACTCCTCGCAAGCTGCCAGGAACTCGGACACGTCCCGGGCCGACATTCCTTCGCCTATCACCGTGACCAATCCCACGTCCTTGTCGACTTCCCAATCGTAGTCCAGGCCGTTCAGAGCTTCCTCCGCGCTCTTCAAGTTTGTCTCCTCCACCAGGAGGTTGATGTAGGGCTCCGAGACCGTCGTGAATACCGCAAGGAGGTTCACGCCGGCGTTCCCCAGCGCGGAGGTCACCCTACCCACCACTCCGGGCTCGTCCACCATCTT
Organism: Methanopyrus sp. SNP6; assembly: GCF_002201895.1. Classification (NCBI taxonomy): domain Archaea; kingdom Methanobacteriati; phylum Methanobacteriota; class Methanopyri; order Methanopyrales; family Methanopyraceae; genus Methanopyrus; species Methanopyrus sp. SNP6. Next base: position 169,069 of record NZ_CP019436.1, read on the forward strand.
GGCACCGCTCACCCTGATCAGCGCGACGTCGTCCCTGGACGCAACTACCTTAGGACCGGGCTCCGTACTATCGGATATCACGGTCCCTATCTCCCCGGTGAACGAGTTCCCAATGAGAACCGTCACTCCGAGGTTCTTAGCAGCCTCCACGGCCTTGGGATGGAGGACTTCCGCCCCTGAGGCGCCCGCCATCACAGCTTCCTCGTACGACAGTCGCTCGACGACCTCTGCGTCCACCAGTTCCGGGTCGGCGGTCATGATGCCGTCGACGTCCGTCCATATTACTGACCGCGATCCCAACACCCCGGCCAGAACGGTGGCCGTGTAGTCGGAGCCCCCTCGTCCCAGCGTGGTCACGTGGCCACGATCGGACCTCCCGATGAACCCCGTGATGACTGGAACGCGGCCCGAGCGGAGGTCTCGTAGGAGTCTCGAACGCGTTCCGTCCCATCTAATGATATCCGCGTTTCCTGGGTCGTCGGTGGTGACCAGCCCCACGTCCCAAGCGTCGTACGCCACCGCCTTGATACCCAGCTCCCTCAGGTACGCCGCTACGATGCGGGCGGACGCGCGCTCTCCGAGTGACAGAACCAAGTCGCGGAGGCGCTCTTCGGGTCTACCCAGTTGCTCGAGAACCGTGACGACACTGTGTAGGAGGGACTCCATATCTTTCAGGAACGATTCTACTTCCTCGTGTCGCTGTTCCAGGTGTTCCGCGATGAACTCCCTGTGACGCTCTAGTATGGGAGTCGGATCGGCGGAACCCTCGGCGGCACGTCGAACGAAGTCCTCCAGTGCATCCGTGACACCGGCTAGGGCCGAGACCACGATAACATGACCGGAAGCCGCGGAAGCCTCGAGGGTCCGAAGTCCCTCCTCAGAGGATACCGAAGTTCCTCCGAACTTGTGAACCTCCAAGATCGGTCCCCTCTTCGTTATGAGACTCATAACGATTCCGTGTTGGCGCCGGGGCCGGGATTTGAACCCGGGCGGCCCGTTACGGGCCACGGGATCTCCAATCCCGCGCCTTGGACCGGGCTCGGCCGCCCCGGCGCTTCCAGGCGGCATAAAACCGTTGTCTGAATAAAGTTTACGGTACAGTCTGGGCCCGGACCTTCATCCCCTTGTGGAGGGCCTCCTCCAGCCGCTGTCCGACCGATGTATCCTTGTTCACCCTGACTTCACCGCTAGAGCCCACCGTGGCCGTAAACACGTACTCGTCTCCCACGAACACCTTCACAGGACGTCCTGAGAACCTGCCCCCCAGCTGCAGCCTGATGTATTCGCCGTCGTCGACGACGCGCATGGGGAACCGCTCTCCTGACTCCACCTCGATTACCTCTCCCTTCCCTTCGGGAACCGGAGAACCAGTCGGCTGCGATCGTTCACCTCGCCGCTCCTCCAGCGGCTTAACGGTTATCTTCAGCCCCGTGCGGTGCTCGATTTGCTCGACATTCCTGCCTTTCTTGCCTATCACCATAGGAACCATGTGCTCTGGGACGTAGACCGTGGCCTGTGAGCCCTTCACCTCGACGTCCACCGGGGCACGGCCGCCTATGAAGCGGCGAACTTCCCGTTCCACGACTTCGGCCGCGAGTCGTTCTGATGCCGTCTCCTGCTCTTCCTCTCCCTTAACGGGGACGACGAAGACTTCCTCTCCGTAGGTATAGATCTCGTACTCTAGCTCTCCAGTCTCGAAGTCCCGAATCTCCACAACGGGACGCGCTAGGTCCTCCTCCGTCATCCCGGTGGGGACCTTCACGGTCAGTGACACGTCGTACACCTTCTTGATCTCACCGTCTTCGATGAAGATGACCGTGTCCACGATCTGCGGGATGACACCCAACTCCACCCTACCTATGAGCCGCTGGATCGCGTCGATGGGTCTGGTGGCGTGAACCACTCCAACCATCCCGACGCCGGCTAGCCTCATGTCCGCGAAGACCTCGAAGTCCTTAGTCTTCCGGACCTCGTCGTAGATTGTGTAGTCCGGACGTACCAGGAGAAGTATGTCCGCGGTCTTCTCCATGTCGCCGTCCAGTGGTGCGTACTGGGTTATTTCGTCACCGACCTGCAGATCACGCGGGCTCTCCATAGTCTTGACGATCTTGCCCTGTTCGGCGTAGAACTCGGCAAGCGCCGCGCAGAACGTCGACTTACCGGACCCTGGCGGACCGGCCACCAGGATACCCTCAGCACGCTCTCTTAGTCGTTCCTTCAACTTCTCGGATAGGTCGTAGTCGTCGAGACTCACCTTGACGACCGGCCGGACGGCAGTGATCTCCCATCCTTCAGAGAACGGAGGTCGAGCTATCGAGATCCGGAGGTCGCGTAGCTGCACCACGGTCGCTCCACTTCGGTCGATCTCCACGAAGCTTTCCTCGTCCGTATACGCCTTCTCGATGACCTCTCTAGCCCATTTCTCCATCTCCTCACGAGTACACGGCTCCGGGCGGAGCTCTATCAGCTTCCACTCTCCGGGTCGTCCCACCTTCGCCTTCGGGGGCACGTTCTCCTTTAGGTGGAGTGACATCGCGTTCTCAGGCATCATCCGCTCGATCTCGGTCTCACCCGCACGGGTTATGGGCTCGAAATACACTACCTCGAGGCCCTCGGCTTTCGCTACCTCCGCCTGGACCTTGTCGCTGGTGATGAGCGTCGCGTTGTACTCCCTCGCCACCTCACGGATCATGGCATCGATCTCACCGCTCCGTGCGAGCCTGATCTCCTCGAGACCCGGCCGTTCGCCCGCGAACTCGATCTCGATGATTCCCTCCTCGGCGAGTCGCTGGAGCTCCTGCAGTTCTTGAAGTCCAGCGAATCCCGTCTCCCTACCGCGGTTGGCCTGGTACTCCAGTTCCGAGAGAACAGCACGTGGGATGACCACGATCTTGCCCTCGAGGTAACCTTCCTCGGCGAGGCGGGATATCCTACCGTCGATCACCACGCTGGTGTCCGGAACGATGTACTCCGTCTCGATCTCTACATCCATGGATCCCACACCTTCCCACGTGTAGCGTTCACCGACTTCGTCCTCTCCCGTAAGCACCTCATCAATATATTAACGGTACACCTCGTCCGGGCTGAAAACTCTATCCATCACGACCTCGAACGATCCATCCCGAGTAACGCGTCGGTAGAAACAGGACCTATAACCGGTGTGGCAAGCCCCACCTTCCTGCTCTACCACGTACAGGACTGCGTCTTTGTCACAGTCCACGCGGACTTCGACTACTCGTTGCACGTGACCCGACTCTTCCCCTTTCTTCCATACTTCGCGCCGACTCGTGCTCCAGTAGTGAGCGTAACCTGTCGTGAGCGTCCGGTATACCGCCTCCTCGTTCGCGAACGCCGTCATCAACACATCGCCATTCTCGGCGTCCTGGGTGATCGCGATCACCAATGGCTCCCCGCCGATCTCGATCCGGTAGTTCAGGGAGGACGTGACCTTCCGCGCGGTCTCGGGATCCAGTGGTACGTGATTCATACTTCAGCCGCCCTCTCGAGTTTATCCAGCGGAACCTCCTCCTGAACCCCTGTTCTCAGGTTCTTCACCGACACGTATCCTTCCTTCAGTTCCCGCTCCCCTACGATCACGGCGTAGTTGTACTCGAGTGAGTCCGCCAGTGATAGCGCCTTGCGTATGTGCTTTCCTGAAACCTCCACGTTCACTACCCACCCGAGCTCGCGCAGCTTCGCGGCTATCTCCCAGATCTTGCCCGACCTCACGAGTGGTATCAATAGGGCTCGAGTTTCCTCCACTCCGTTCGGAATTCGATCGTACAGCTCGGCTGCGAGGAGGAGCCTGTCGAAACCTATGGCCATGCCGACGGCCGGAACATCGGGTCCTCCGAGCTCCTTTACCAAGTCGTCGTAGCGGCCGCCACCGGCGCATTGGGATCCTCCACCGAGCTCCGGCACATGTATCTCGAACACCATACCGGTGTAGTAATCCAATCCTCTCGCGACGGAGAAATCGAGTTCGTGGTCGACCCCAGCTTCCCGGAGCGCGTCCGAGATTTCCATGAGGTTCTCCAAGGCCCGCTCGGCGCGTTCTTTCCCACTAACGGTCTCCTCTACCTCGGACTCCGATCGTGCCGTTACTACCGCTAGGACCGTCTCGGCCGGTTCGGCCGGTAGCAACGTCCTCACTTCATCCAGTTCGCCCTTGTCGACGAGGTGCGCGACCTTGTTCTGTACGTCTTCACCTATCCCGTACTCCTCGAGCAATCCCCGGAGTATTCCCAAGTGTCCCAGGCGGACTTCGAAGGTACCGGAAGGCAGGATACCGTCGAAGATGCGGTAGGTCAGCTCGATCACCTCGACGTCCGCCTCCGGGCGGTCCGAGCCGAGTATCTCCACGCCGGCCTGCCAGAACTCACGCCAACGTCCACGCTGCGGCTGCTCGTACCGGAAACAGTTCACGATGTACGCCAACTTGAGAGGGTGAGGTCGCGTCTTCAGTTCCGTATTGTAAAACCGGACGACGGGCGCCGTCATCTCCGGCCTGAGCGCCAGCTTCCTCCCCTTCTTGTCTTCGAACACGTACATCTCCTCCAGTATCTCCTCACCTGATTTCTCCTCGAATAGCTTCGCGTGCTCGAAAGTAGGGGTGAGGATTTCCTCGTACCCGTAAGAACGGAACACGTCCAGCAGGTACCGCTCCAGCCACCTGCGTGCCCTCATCTCCTCCGGAGTGAAGTCGCGGGTTCCTTTGGGTCGCTCTACCTTCATCAGCGTAACCCCCATCAGCCGGTCCGTCCCATGAGTGCTATGAAGAATCCACAGGTCTCATATCGATGCGGGAACAGTCGGCACGCTTCGGGCATGTCGAATCCTGGGTCACCGACCTCGACTTCCAGCAGCTCGAACTCTGGGTGCTCGTCCAAGAACCTCCGGACTACCTCTTCGTTCTCCTCGGGGAACATTGAGCAGGTGGAATAAAGAAGTCGACCTCCGGGTTTGACCATTTCGGCGCCCGCTTTCAGGAGCTCGTACTGGAACTTAGGCAGTCGTTCCAGCTCATCCGAGGTGATCCTCCACCGACGCTCGGGATTCTTTGGAATAGTACCGTCGGCGGAGCAAGGTGGGTCGACTAATACGGCATCGGCGAACTCACGACCCAGCTTCTCTGGCGCTTCACGTCCGTCCATCAAGTGTGTTTCAATGCAGTCTAGGACACCCATCCGTTCTGCGATCTCCCGAAGACGTTCCATCCGAACCTCATCCACGTCGATCGCCACGACCTTACCCTCTCCTCCCATCAGCTGCGCCATGTGAGTGGTCTTACCGCCCGGAGCCGCACAAAGGTCGACGATTACCTCCCCGGGCTTCGGATTGAGAACCGCCGATGCGAGCGCCGCGGCCTCGTCCTGGATCACGAAAAGACCTTCTTCCCATTCCGGCATCTCTCCGATGGGGAGTCCTTCAGGGATCTTCAGTATCTCATCCAAGAAGCGTCCCGGCTCGACCGTCACCCGATACTTCTTCTGTAACCGATCCGCCAGCTCTTTGGGGTCCACCTTGAGGGTGTTCACGCGGATGGTCAGCGGCGGCCTCCGGTTGTTGGCTTCCAATAGGGCGATCACCTCGTCGTGGTTGCCGAACATCTCCATCCATCGCTCGATCAACCATCGCGGATGGTAGTATTCCCACTTCAACCTGTCGAGTTCATCCTCCGGCTCGGGAGGTTCGTAGTCCATTAAATCCAGCGTGAACGCTTTCACGATCGCCGCTGCCCCGGGATTAGCTAGCTTCCGGACCAGCCCGTGTAGTACGTCGGCTACCTCCTCGGGGTCGCCGTCTTCGAACACGACCTCGTTCACGGCGATCCGTGCCGCGTTCCTTACCCACGTGTCGAGCTCGGTCACGTCATCCGTGATCTCCAGGACGTCCTCTATCACCTCGTCCAAGAGTCCACGTTTCTGTAACACACTGTACAGCATCCCGGCGGACACGGATCTGGCCTCTCGAGAGGGATTCACCTCCTTCATTACCAGGCGTCTGGCGTACTGCGTGGGTTTAACCCTCTCCGCTTTCACCAACGTACGGAGCACTATTTCCATAGCCTCTTCGTAGGTCTTAGCGTTCCGGGACGTCACCGTGCATCATCCCCGTCACCGACGCTCCCTGATGCAGTTCGAACGTGTCGTTCCGGGTTCGAACGTATCCCTTCAGCGTGCGAACGAGTTCTTCGAAGTCGTTCCGAGGAAGCGACTTGGGAGGTGCCATCAGGCACCCCTTGTACTTTCCATCGTGGGTTAAACGGATACGAGTGCAGGCTTCGCACATGACCCCGTCCATGGGTTTGACGACTTCGACGGACATACCGTTGTTAAGCCGGTATATCTCGCGGTTATGGAACGTGCGAACTCGCTCCAGCTCCGGTTCATACTCACCGAGCGCTTTCAGACCGTCTTCGGCACGTGCGGGCTTAAATCCTGGTATCGAACCCATCGGCTCGATCAACTGCAGCTTCAGACCCTCTAAGTCGGACAGCTCCTCCACGAGCGTCGGCAGCGTCTTCACGGTATCCGAGACCAGTACGACGTTTACCTTAACTGGGGTCAATCCCTCAGACACTGCCGCTTCTATCCCTCTGATGACGTAGTCAGGAGAGAAACGAGACCGGGTGAGCTTACGGTACAGTTTCCGATTTACCGTGTCGAGACTCACGTTCACGCGGTCCAGTCCGGCCTCAGCTAGGTCACCCGAGTACCTCGCGAGCAGTACACCGTTCGTGACAAGGGAAGTTTCCTCGAACCCCTTGGCGTTTTCGATTATTTCGACCAGGTCTTCTCGAAGCAACGGTTCGCCACCTGTGATCTTGACCTTCCTAATGCCGATTTCAGCACAGGCTCGGAGCAGTCGGCACCATTCGGCGGCGCTCAGTTCGGATCTCCCAGGCTGTTCCCCTTCCCTGTGGCAGTACACGCAGGCCATGTTGCATCGCATCGTTACGGATATCCTAACGCTTCGAACCTCACGACCTAGCGCGTCGCGCAAGCGAGGGGACCCCACAGAAAAATAATGCGGTTAAGCGGGTAAGAGGGCGTATATGTTGCAGAATATGATCCCGCCGATCTTCGGCTTCCCCTTGAAACCTATTTCGATAAGTATCGGATACGGCTTCGTGTTGTAGACTACTACCCCTTCAGTAGGATGAAAACCGTACTCCATTGGGTGCACGCCCATGTCGATTCCCTTAGGTTTCGGGAGTCCTGCATCCAAGCATGCGTCCCTGAGCGCTCGGGCCGGTGGACAGCATCCGTGTGCGGCTTTCTCGTACCCTGGGACCTCGAACACGTCGAAGTACTGGCGCCTCCCGTGCGTCCAGGAATGTGGTGGTACGATCACTCCGTTCCATCCTCGGCACATCCTCGCGGCGTTGACCACCCTGAGATCGTCTAGGTGGCCGACACCCTCCATCGTTGTCTCGGCGTGTCCGATCAACTTCTTCCGGTACTTGCCAATCCACACGACCACAGCGGAATAGTCGGCCATCTCTACCATCCGTCGGTACGCCGCCTCACCGAACACCTTCTTGACCTCGTTCTCATCCATCGGTCGGCGGCCGTCCGTGAACTTCAGCTCGTAAACCAGCGCCGCGCGCTCCCCGATGTCAGCTTTCTTCAAGTATTTCAGTTTCTCCCAACCGTACTTCTTGGCCGCCTCCTCGAACGTCATGCGTTTGCCCTCGACCTCGATCTCGTCGCTCCCGACCTTCACGGCCACGACCTTCGGGACCTTCCGTCCCCAGACTACCAAGCCCGGTTTCTTCACGTACAGATGGCTGCCCCTTATCAGGACGACACCAGGTCCCTGGTAGTCAGCTACGATCCATCCGTGTTCTACCTTGTAATCCCCGCGCACCCACCGTTCTGCCGGCGATGGGACTACGCCGAAGAACACTGCCGACAGACTTGCGACAGCACCGTACTCCTCGATCGCCTTGCAGGCGATGAACGGGTGCGCCCACACGCTGTACCACGGCAGGGAATACGCAGACATTATCTTGTGTCCTCCCCAAACTGTGTCGCCGTTCTTCACCGGATAGCTGGGCTCCGACGGAGAGAAGGTCAAGTACAGGTGACCGGTCGCCTGACCCGCCGCGATCACTAGTGCCAGTGCGACCAACCCCCCTTTGACTGGACCCAGCTCGCGTATACGCTGTGGGAACTCCCGGACCAGTCGCTGGACTCTTTCGGTTAGCTTCTCCTCTTTCTTCTTCTCCTTCTTTCTCTCCTCTCTCTCCTTCTTCTCCCTGGATTCACTCCTCACCGTATCGTCCTTCCGCTCCTCGTCCGAACGTTCCTCTTTGCGGCTCTTACCCTTCAGTTAAACACCCCCGAGCGGCTTGATTGAGGCGATAGTTATTTATATTATCGGTCAGTGTCCCGGCACGGAGGATGGGGGTCCGGCCGCAGCTCAGTCTGGCTAGAGCGCGGGACTGTAGATCCCGTGGTCCCGGGTTCAAATCCCGGCGGCCGGACCAAGCCAGGAATCGTTATGAAATCCATAACGAGCCCAGGTCGTGGGACGGAGAATTCGATGTCTATCCACAATACCACAACTCAGGTACCAAAGTCCATGACGACATGCGGTACTACGGTGGGGGCGAGTTCGACCACTTTCGCTGAGTTTTTAGGAAGGTGTTTGAGACGACTCGTAGCGGGGGGTAAGTCATGAGGGTAACGTGGTTGGGTCATGCGGCGTTCGAAGTGGAAATCGACGGAGTCAACGTGCTCATCGACCCGTTCTTAAGCGGGAATCCGAAGGCGGCCAAGTCGCCGGACGAGGTGGATCCGGACCTCGTCCTCGTGACTCACGGTCACGGCGATCATCTGGGCGACGCCGTCGAGATCTGCAAGCGCACTGGGGCTACGTTGGTCGGAATCTACGAGATCGCCGTGTACGCCAAGGGACAGGGCGTCGAGAACGTGGAGGAGATGAACATCGGCGGCACCATCGAGGTAGAGGGACTGAGGATCATCCAGGTACCAGCGTGGCACTCCTCGGAGATCGTAGAAGACGGTGAGATAGTCGCCGGCGGCACCCCAGTGGGTTACGTAGTGTCCGGTGAGGAGGGATCCGTTTATCACGCGGGCGATACCGGTCTGTCCATGGACATGAAGCTCATCGGTGAGCTCTACGAGCCAGAGGTGGCGCTGCTACCGATAGGCAGCAGGTTCACCATGGGACCCAAGGAGGCTGCTAAAGCCGTGGAACTGATCGAGCCGGAGGTGGCGATACCGATGCACTACGGGACCTTCCCACCGATCGATCAGGATCCTGAGGAATTCAAACGGGAGGTGAAGGAACTCGGACTGGACGTGGAAGTCGTGATCCTGGAGCCTGGAGAGTCGTACGAAAGGTAGGGATGACGAGCACCTTTCCGACCGAGTGGTGAGGACCGCCGTCGGGCCCGACCTCCCTCATTCTACTTTCACGATTTCACGGTTGATCATCTCGACGAACCGCGCCGCCACGAACCCCATCACACACGCTGCGATCACCACGCCCAGGAACCCGATACCGAGGTACGGTAGGAGTAACGATGACACCAAACCCGCCAGAACGAGGAGGGCCAGAGAAACTGCCACGGGTACCGAGACCCTCTTCGGGCGATCGAGCGCGTCGTCGGCCAGTCCCAGGAGGCCTACACGCCATGGCAGTAGGCATCCGGCTGCCCCTGAAACCGCGATGGCTGGAGGAAGGAGTTTCACGACACGCTCAGGATACGCGAGCGCTTCTATTCCGAGCAGAGTCACCGAAGCCGATCCACAGAGAACACACAACTTCGTTATTCTGCGGATCACCTCGGGCTCCGGTCGAACGTCGTCTATGGTGGTCACACGCAGGGCCCCTCTTAGTGCCCAATTGAGCTTGTGGCGGATCTTCGGGTCCTCGATGTCCTTCACGATTCTATCTATAAGGTTCCGCTCCATGTCTTTTGCCACACTTTCGTCCCCTCGGATCAGTATCCACAACCTGTCGATACGACGGAAGATCCCTACGGATCGCCTGTAACCGTACGCCCGGATCTCTTTTATCTCGGCGTCCTCCGGTACGGCCGCGCTCAGCTCTTCCTCCAACTTGCCGAGTTCGGGCCCATGCTCCGATAGTTCGGTCTTGATCGCTCGCCAAACTCTCCGAGCTCCTTCTGACGGGCTCACGCGCAACATCAGCACACCCGTGGTACCGGGTCTCCAACGGGCTTTTCCACTATTCTCCGACCACCGACTTCGGTTTCCATCTCGACGCGCGGTGTGCCCTCTTCCACGATTCCTATCACCTCGGCGTTTTTGCCGACCTCGGTAGAGCGGATCGCGTCGAGCACGTCATCGACAGTATCCGGACGGACTCCCATAACGACTTTGCCCTCGTTCGCCACTTCCAGGGGGTTGACACCCAGCATCTCCGAAAGCACTCGGACCTCCTCCCGAATTGGAATCCGCTCCTCCTCGATCACGATCCGTACACCCGACTTCTCCGCCATCTCGTTCAGTGCCCCGGCGAGGCCTCCCCGGGTGGGATCCTTCATCGAAGTGACACCACCGACTTCGAGCGCTGCGTTGACGGCTTCCCATACCGGGGCCACGTCGGACTCGAGATCAGTCTCCAATCCCTGCTGAGCCGCCAGAATCGCCATCCCGTGGTCTCCCACCGTACCCGTGACAATGATCTTATCACCGGGCCTGAGACCACGGTCTCGGACAAGCTCGACGATCTCACCCACACCGGTCATGGTGACGACGATATCGACGCCACCAGTGTTTCCGACCTTAGTGTCGCCGGTGATCAGATGAGCGTCCAACTCGCTCAGTACCTCGTCGATCGAACGGTATACGAGCTTCAAGTCATCGATAGGGAACCCCTCGCGCACGACGATGGAGCACGCGAAGGCTACGGGCTTCGCACCCATAACGGCGAGATCGTTGGCCGTACCCGCGGCCGCGAGCTTACCCACATCTCCCCCGGGGAAAAACGGTGGGTCCACGATATGCGCATCGGTTGTCATCACCATCTCACCGTCGACGGAAGGGAACGTCGCTCCATCGTCGAGGTCATCCAGCGTAACCGACCCTTCGCCACGCATCGTCAGGTTAGGCAGCAGCTCCTCCTTGATCAGGGACTCCATGAGTTCCCCGCCGGCTCCGTGTTCGCGGCGTACTTTACTCAAGCCAGTGTTTCCCCCGCCAGCTTTTTACGGCCGGGTAGATCGGCCGACCTGGGGGGTTCAGTTTGGGCGTATGGCACGGACGCTCACTACGTAAGCCGACCGGAGGAAGGATTCGGCCACACCGGAAGAAGCGGAAGTTCGAAATGGGTAATCCTCCCACGGAGACGCTGGTAGGGGAAGAGAGGAAACTCAAGGAGCGACGCGGCATGGGTGGCAACGTCAAGAAGGGTCTCAAGTTCGCGACGCACGCCAACGTAGCCGACCCGGAAACGGGTGAGGTGAAGTGCGTGAGGATCGAGGAAGTCGTCGAGAACCCAGCGTCCCAGTACTACGAGCGTCACGGGGTGATCACTAAGGGAGCGATCATTAGGACTGAGATCGGGCTCGCGAAAGTCACGAATCGACCAGGTCAGGAACCCGTTGTTAACGCTGTCCTCATCAAGGAGGAAGAGGAGAAAGAAGGTTAAGGGAGCAGTCTCTCGGCGAGTTCCGCCATCCCTTCTCCCGTCTTGATGCTCGTGAGGTATACCTCGAGGTCCGGATTTATCTCCTTAGCCGTACTGACCATTGTCTCCGGAGAGACACCGCAGGCATCAGCCAGATCGATCTTATTAACGACCAACACGTCACCCCTCCGGATCATCATCGGATGCTTACCGATGACGTCCTCACCCTCCGTTGCCGAGACTACGATAACGCGCAGGTGGGCGCCAATGGGGAAATCGGCTGGGCACACGAGGTTTCCCACGTTTTCTATGAACAACACGTCCACCTCGTCCAGGTCCGTCAGTTCCTCGAGATGTTCTAAACCGTGTTGTACCATATGAGCATCGAGGTGACACTCACGACCCGTGTTGAGACCTACCGTCGGTACCCCTAGGTCCTTGAACCTGCTCTCGTCGTACTCGCTCACCACGTCTCCTGCGATAACTGCGAAGGAGTACTCGTCCCCGTACTCCTTCACGATCCACTCGATGAGCGAGGTCTTTCCGGAACCGATAGATCCAAGCACCTCCACTGCCCGGACGTTATGCTCGTCCAGTGTTTCCCGAACCTCGCGGGCCAAATTACGGTTGACTTCGAGCAGATCTTCGGAGACGTCGACTTCAACCTTGTGCATGCTGCTCACCCGGCACCTCAAGCCGTACGGACTCGATCGAGCAAGCATCCCCACCGTCCAGCTCCACCGCTCGGGAGCCACATTTCGGGCATTTAAGGTCCAGCAGTTCGGTTAACTCGGACGTACCGAACGCGGTATGCAGCGAAGGATCCTTTAGACTTTCGTCCTCCGGGCGCCATTTGTGCCCGCATTCCACACACTTGAAGTACCCACGTTCGATCTCGATCTCGAACTTTGCCCCCTCTACGGGCGTTCCTTCCGCGAGCACTTCCAGGCAGAACCGCAGTTGCTCCGGATTCAGTAGCGTGAACTCGCCTATCCGGAGTCGAACCGAGAGCACCCTTTCGGCACCTCGCTTTCGCGCGACGTCCAACACGGTTTCGAGTACTGACTGAGCCACGCTCAGCTCGTGCAAGATGACCTCACCCTCGGAACTTAAAGCACGATCATGTCCGTGGTCTGGGGGATGAGGAGTGGCCGGTAAGCTCGTGCTCGTAGGAGCTGGACCCGGAGATCCGGAGCTGCTCACCTTTAAGGCGGCTCGGGCCATCTCGAGAGGTGATGTGATACTCAAGGACCGGCTGGTACCGGATGAGATAATCGAGGAACATGCGTCGGAGGACGCCGAAATCATAGACGTAGGGAAGAAACCTGGGGGCGAAGGGTGGACACAGGAGGAGATCAACGAGCTCATAGTTCGGGAGGGGACCAAGGGAAAGACCGTTGTTCGCGTGAAGAGCGGAGATCCGTTGATATTCGGTCGTGGGGCGGAGGAGATAGAGGTGGCATTGAAACACGGAATGGATGTCGAGGTCGTGCCTGGGGTAACCTCGGCCATCGGCGTACCGACGTCCCTGGGACTCCCTCTCACTCATCGAAAGTGTGCTTCAAGCTTCGTCGTCGCCACGGGACACGAGGATCCTTCGAAACCCGAAAACCGCGTCGATTTCGGCGCTTTGGCCGAGGCCGCGGACACCCTGGTGGTGCTGATGGGGGCCCGACGTCTTCGGGAAATAGCCCGAGAGATCCTGGAAAGGCGGGGGAACGAGTCCGTCGCTATACTGGAGCGAGGGACCACCGAGCAAGAGCGTGTCAAGGTAGGGACGCTGGAGGATGCAGCTGAAGGTAGGATGAAAGCCCGTCCCCCCGCCGTTGTCGTGGTGGGAGAGGTCGTAGAGTGGTGGAAGGAGATACTGGGTAGGGAGACGCGTTGAAGGCGAAGGTTCGAACGTTCAGGTACCTTTGGCATTTACTATGCGATGCGATCAGCGTACCGACCGTGAAGTACGCGATCGCGTACGTAGCGGCGCTCCTATGCATGGGTACTCTCGGGTACTGGATACTCGAAGGACGGTCGCCGGTTGACGCGTTCTACACCACGGTCCTTATCTTGACAGGGGTCGGGTGCGCCAATCCTCCCACGACACCCGCTGGTGAGATCTTCACGATAGGCCTCCTGGCCGTGGGTCTTGGGGCGCTCATTCACATCATTTCGAGAATATTCGCCGCACTTCTGCGGGGAGACGTTCTGTTGCGTATCAAAGAGAGCGACGCGATGGCACGGATAGAGCGCATGCGCGATCACGTGGTGGTGTGCGGGTACGGCAAGAAGGGTCGTGAAATAGCCCGCAACTTAGGGAAGCACGGGTTCGAGGTCGTGGTTGTGGACAAAGACTCGGAAAAGTGCGATCGGGCCTTCCGTGACGGCCACCTGGCGGTGCAAGGCGACGTGACTTCGGAGGAGACGCTACTGAAGGCCGGGGTGGAACGTGCGCAGGCCGTGGCACTAGTCACCGATTCAGACGAAACTAACGTCTTCGCCTGTGTGCTGGTTCGCGACCTCAACCCCGACGCGTGGATAGTGGCAGCAGCTCGGTCCAAAACCGGTGCGAGGACCCTGCAACGTGCCGGGGCCGATGAGGTGGTGAGGGTATACGAGGCGGCCGGGATAGTCATAGCCAACAGGTTGATGGACCCCCTGTCGTTCCTGGTGACTGTGAGTCATCCGTTGGAAGATACCTTCCGAGAGTTCCGGGAGATCATAAGACATGGCGGGATAGTCGTCGACGTTCGGTACCACATCCCTCCGTTACCGGAGCCGTTGGTGAAGGACCTCTGGGTAGAGGATGAGAGCGACGTGAAACGGCGCCTGGAAATGCACGAAGACTCGGAGACTAGAGAGGCCCTGGAGAGGCTTCATAGGATGTCGGACGACGTTCATTCTCACCGTATCATAGTCCGGCGGGAAGAGGACAAGGAAAAGATCGTGGAAGCCCTCCGGAGGCTCGGTTTCCTGATCGGCGTCGACATGACTCACGGAGAGGTTCTTAAGGAGGTGTTCGAAGTGGAGGCGTGAAACTCACTCCTCGTTCACCAAGAGCGCCGTCTTCGCTACGGCTTCCACGGTGCGTTCTTCGGCCTCCACGACCTTCAAGCCGACTCTTCGGAGCTCCTCGGTGGTGACCGGACCTATACTCACAACCGGCTCCGGAATTTCGGCAGGATCCACGCTCTCGAGGAAACACCGCGCGGTGAACGCGCTCAGGAAACATACCACGTCGAACTCCCTCGGGTTCACCTCAACGCGTTTGGGTTTGAGGTCGTATACCTCAAACTCCTCGACCTTAACCCCGCAGGACTCAAGTGTCCTTCTGAGGTCCTCCGTTCTCCGTCTAGAACGGAGCGCCAACACGGCATCGTATTGACGGAGTTCTTCGGCCAACTTTCCGGTCGTATATTCGGTAGGCATTACGTCTACACGCAGTCCAGCTCGTTCGAGCGCCTCGCGCGTTCTGGGACCGACAGCGGCTATATCGACATCTGAGCGTTGCAGTTCTTCAACCTCTTCTTCGGAGAGAAACTCGATGGTGCGCGGGCTGGTGAAAGCTACCGCGTCGTACTTGGATAGTAACCTGACACTTATCTTAGGACGGTCCAGCGGTACAAGCTCGACGGGACACACGACTTCAGCGTCTAGGCCGACCTTTCTGAAGGCTCGAACCGTTTCACTCTCGAGACCCGGTGCTCTAACGACCAGAGCCCTCAACTCTTCCTCCGCTCCCTCAGCTTCTCGGCGATCATGAGGAGAGTTTTCCTCTTCGATTCCACCTTATCCACGATCAACCTCCCCTTGTCGTCCCACCACCGCTTCGGGTACCGCTTATCGCGCTGGACCTCTGGGTTCAGGCCTAGCTTCTCCGCGATGCGACGGAGCTCGGTGAGCCGAGGATTCTTAACGGCTAACCGTTTCGGGACTTTACGTCCTTCGGACCTCGACCTGTCGGCGTCGAAGTATGCCGGCCACACTACGATCCTGTCTTTACCCTTCAACCTGACAGTCGGAGTCTCGGCCACGGTTCGTCCCCCTCGGGAGAGCTGGCACGATCGGTATCAAGGGTATCTTCCTTCGTTTTGAGGACGTTGTGGACGCCTGGTTGTTCGCCTCGGACTCGTTCTCTTTAGGTTCAATCCCTTCCTGGGTGTTCGAGACTTTAACGGACTGGTTCTGGGCCTCGGCTCCGTTAGAATTAGTCGGTTGTGCGACGACCGCGGTGATCGGAACGGAAAGTATTCGAAGTACGTGGGTACCCACCAGCGGTACTTCCAGTACTTGCCCTCGGTAAGCTAGCCATGCGAACGGTTCTTTCACTATACACATAACCGGAACTCCGGCTTCAGCCAGGTGTCGACATATTTCTAACACGTCGGATAACGTGGACGCCAGGAACACGTAGAATCGCACCTTCAGCCCACCACCGACGTCGACGGTTCTCTCCCCCTGGAAGAACTCGTCGAGCCCGGGTGGCAACTTTCCGTCGGTTGGGACCGGGAAGAACAGCACGGGTATAGTTGAAGAGTACTGCTCCAGCGGGTTAAAGGCGTCCTGGATAGCCCGCGATATGTTCAGCTCCAGTGAGTAAGCAGGCACCAGATAGTAGTCGTGCTTCCAGTCGTAATCCGGTCCCTGAATTGCGGAGCAATCTTTCACGACTAAGTAGCGTCCGTTGCTCGTCGCACCCATGACCACGACGGCGTGCATCATAGGCGGCACGACGACGAACCACCTCGATACCGTGACTAACGGTGCGTAGAGTACCACTCCGATGGCGTTAGGATGCTCGGAGTCCGCCGCCAGCGAGATCAGCGCTGGGAACCACGGTGGATCCGTAGAGGCAGTGGGGGCGTCGTATTGGGGGTCCTCGACCGGAATGTTCGTGGTCTTGGCGAACCATTCCTCGCGCTTCTCGAGGTCCTCCGGGGTCAACTCATTGCCTGCGGTGGGCTTCCACCAACCTTTGGCTACGGCTACGTTGTACAAGGTTAGGGATGCGAGCTCCCCGCACCACGTGTGATCCGGTACTCCGTCCCCATCTACGTCTCTACCGAAGTCGACCTGACCGTAGTCGGGTTCGGGAACGAGGAAGTGCACAGTTTGGGGTTTCGAGAACTTGGCCTTAATCACTCCTTCAGTCGTTTTGATGTTGATCGCGATGAGTTTCCACGTGTGCTCCTGTACACTGATTGCATGCGCCGCCCCTCCCAGCACCATGATAAAGGCCAGAATGGAGAAGGACCGAAGCACGCGGACCACCCCGGGGGATTCGGAATGAAACGGTTCGAGTTAGACGTAGTGTTGCCGGATAAGCCCGGACAGCTCGTAAAAGTCCTCGAACCGTTGTCGAAAATCGGTGGTAACGTGATCAGTATATCCCATTCGCGAGATGGTGACCGCGCCCGGGTGCACATAGTGTTCGAAGCCACGGAAGACGTCGCCCGTGAGTATTCGCGGAGCATCAGTGAGTTAGAGGGTGTCAAGATCCTGCGGTTCGGTAGGGGGCCGGGGCACGAGACGGACGTCGTGCTGATAGGGCACATCGTAGACACGGACATTAAGGACACGATCGACCGGGTGAACGCTATACAAGGCGCCCGCGTCGTGGACGTCGACTTGGAGATGCCGGATCCGGAGCGGGAGTCGTCCGCGGGATTCACGCTCATCTACGAGGACGAGGAGGCGCTGAGGAAAGCCGTCCAGACCATCGAGAAGATCGCTGAAGAGAAGGATCTCGTAGCCATCTTCCCGGTGGAGGTGATACGGTGCGCCAGGCGCGCCTCTTCGTGATCGGCCTCGGGGCTGTTGGACTGGGACTAATGCGACTTCTGGCCAAGAAGCGGGACGCGTACGCCCGGGAGTTCGGCATCGACGTTCGCGTGGTAGGAGTCGCGGATTCTCGAGGCGTCTGGGTGAAGAACGACCTTAACCCGGCCGAAGTGCTGAAGGCTAAGCGGGAACTGGGTACCGTGGCGGAGGTCGGTGAGAGCGGCGATGCGTTGCAGGTCATGGAGGAAGTGGAGTTCGACGTTCTCGTGGAGCTCACGCCCACCGATATAGAAACGGGCGAACCCGGTCTATCACACATCATGAAAGCCATAGAGTTGGGTAGGCACGTGGTAACTGCGAACAAAGGACCACTGGCAGTGGCTTACGGGGAAATCATGGAGGCGGCCGAAGAAGCCGGCGTCGTCGTGCGTTACGAGGCTACGGCTGGCGGTGCCATGCCTGTGTTCAACCTCGTACGTGAGACGCTGAAGAGTGTGGACATACGTTCGATAGAGGGTGTACTCAATGGCACTGTCAACTATATCCTCACCAGGATGGAAGAAGAGGGTATATCTCTGAAGGATGCCATCGCCGAGGCGCAATCTCGTGGGATAGCCGAAGCGGATCCGAGTATGGACATTGAAGGGTGGGATACCGCCTGTAAGGTCGTCATCCTCGCGAACGCCATCTTGGGACTAGACTGCACCATCAAGGACGTTGACGTTACGGGTATCGAGGACGTCACACCTGAGGCCATTCGGATCGCGGAGGAGCGTGGCTACAGGATCAAATTAATCGGTCGAGCGGACAGCGACGGCGAGCTCTCGGTACGTCCGTGTCTGGTGCCGAAGTCCGACCCTGTGGCCAAGGTGAGGGGCGTCATGAACGTCGTGAGACTCGAGACCGACGTAGCTGGGGACATTTACGTGTCGGGTCGGGGCGCCGGTCCCTTAGAAACCGCTAGCGCCGTCATGAGTGATGTCCTCTCCATTGCCGAGAACGTTGGCTAGTTCCGGTCCGAAGAATTCTAATTCGTGATCTCAAACCAATCATCGCCACCCCAAGATCTCGAGCAACGCTCTAACTGGATCCCAAGTAATCCATCCTTCGTCCTCCTCCACGTGTTCGTCGATGACGTCTAGTATTTCGGCTATGGTGGGGGAGCTACCTAGGGATCCCTCCATAGTCCTAAGGATGTCCCTGGAAAACCTCTCGACCAGCTTCTGGTCGTGGTTAAGCAGGGAATCTACGCGATAACGCAACGTTTGGGACATGCTCTTCAGAGCTTCTACGAATGCCTCATCAGGACGTTCGACGGACTTCTTCACCGCCTGGGCGAATCCGGGGACGTTCAGACCTATCTCTCGCTTGTAAACGTGGACATGTTCTAAACCACGAAACGCCACTAACGCGACGTTTTCTGGGATCGGGCTATCGGACAGGCGGAGACAGGTTGCGTACAGTACGGCACCCAGCTCGACGAGCGGCCTTCCTTCGGACTTCCAGGCTTCTTTACCGGGAGCGAGCTTGCCCCCCAAATAGATGGATGCAGCCCCGGCGGTCGCTACCGTCATCATCTGTCCCACCCCCATCTTCGACACGTTTCGAGTACCCTTCTAGCGGCCTCGCGGTCTCCTGGATCGACCTTCCCTTTATAACCGAGCTTTTCCAGCACGCGCGTGAGGAACGCACGGAGCGTGTCCGGTCTCTCTCCGACGCTCTTGGACTCTCGCCCCGTCACCAGCCTGAGAATACCAATGATCCACGTGTAAATGACGTGTGCTACGGCCATCAAGGTAGCAACGACTAGACCCACAGTTGGGAGCAGAGAGGAGAACTGGTGGCCAGTAATCCCGACGTAGATGGCCGCCGCGCAAACCGCTAGGTCGGCGATCGTGAACCAAGTAGTGGCTTCGATGGTTCCTTCCACGACTATCGCAGAAATCAGTGCGATGCCGGCGAGGACGAGACAGAGCCCCGCTAACGTTATCCACAGGGTGGTGTGGATCATCGGGACCCCACGTGTTCGGAGTTTGGAAGGACGTTAGCTTTTCTCCCCGAGCAGTAACAGGGTCCCACGTCATCGCTCGTGAGCCGACTGCTACACTCGCGTGCGACTGCGGGTCCGATCGAGCTCGAACTAAACACACATCGAGGACACCACATCTGTACCATCTGTGAAACGCAATCCAACCGTGATATGCGGGTGGAGGGAACGAAGAGTTGGGATGAGCGCGTTAGTTCTCCCGCTCTACGACCACTTCTTTACTGACGATGGCTGAGCCCAAGGTACGGCTCAGGATACACCGGTCGGCGCCCTTCTCTACAATCTTTCGAACTTCGTCGGAGTCGGTGTCATCCTTCAGTTTCACCCTAATCGTGATCTCTATCGTCACCGCCAGGCGGTCCCAGTCCTTCTTCCCGGTCGCCTCCGCCGTCACCTCGGCGTCGATTCCGGCTTTCTCCAACGCGCGGCCCGCGTTCATCGTCACACAAGAGAGAATACCGGCCAGAAAGAGGTGGTACGGGGTGACGTGTTCAGGCTCCGCCACCTTGCTGCTAACGAGCTCCATCCTCTCCTCTTCGAATTCAACGGCGCACTCACCGTCACCCAGGAACTCGGCGATGACGTCCGGCATCTCGTATCCCGAGAGTTTAAGATTCTTTGAAATTTTTAAATGTTTTGAGATGATCCTCGATCTTCGCTATGAGCTCACTGTCGACGAGTGTTCGACCGGCGATTCGAAGGATGGGTTCTTCGATTACCTCGCCGAGCACCGTCACAGGACACCCACGCTCGGCGCACACATCGAGGACTTCCTCGACGTCATCCTGGGATACGACGGCGAGGACGTTATCCCAGTTCCGAGTGATGGATGAGTAGGGAACCGAGTTCAAATCCATTCCAACACCGGACTTAGCGCAGACGAGGGCCGCCATAGCTACAAGACCTCCTTTAGTCACGTCTTTTGCCGCTTTCACCAGCCCCCTACGGGCCAACTCTGGGAATGCGTCGAACAGACGGCGTGCTCTTTCCATCCTCTCCTGGAAACTCCCATGGATAGGCTCACCCACGAGCAGGACCGAATCCCCGGACTCGGCCCCGCAGTCCGTGATCGGCTCGGGAGCTACGAGCGGCCCCATCACTGTCATCGATACTTTCGGCTCTTCGACGTCGTCCTCGATCATCGTGTTGCCGCCGAGTATCTCGATACCCAGCGCACGCGCTTGTCGTCCTATCCATTTCGCGGCCTCCAGCGCTCCCTTCTCCGTGGGTGCGATGATGGTGTCGACAGCGAATCGTGGCTCCCCTCCGGCCACTAGCACGTCCGTTGAGGCGTGGACAAGGGCCGACTTCCTTACCAACCGGAACGCATATGGACCGTCAGAGCTGACTACGAGCTTCCCATCCACCATCACCACGGCCGCATCGTCGTAGTCGGCTAGACCGACTTCCGCTCGACCGAACTCCGGGAGTAACCTTACCACCTTGACGTCGTCCACGGTGTACCTGAGCACGTGCCGACGCAAATCTTTATAGGAGGAGGTCCCTCGGGCCACCCCGCCCGTCCCCCGTAAGCTCCTTCTCGACCCTCTCTAGGAGCTCTCGGACCTCCTTCCACGTTTCGATCCACTGAACCATCGCCGCATGGTTCAATTCGACCGACGTTCGGCTGAACTCTAGCGGGCTGGGATCCTCTCCCACCCTACGAAGTATGGTTTTGATCATCCTCCTGAACTCGCTTCTGTCGAGCTTTCTGGGACCTTCCTGGACGAGCTCTTCCTTCTCGACCTCGTAATAGACAACGATTTCCCCATCTGTGAGGACCGCGAGAACGTCCTCCGGTCTCACATCCCGTTCTCTGACGAGGTAGGCGAAGTACCTGAGCAGCTGATCACGGGCTTCCTCGAGCCTCCCTCCGCTGTTTAGCTCACCCGGTCTCTTCGTTTCGATTATCACCCGGTCACGAACGAGGATGTCGATCCTTCTGGGTCTGTCTTGAAAGGTTCCGACTTCCGATCCGACTCCTACCTCCAGCATCACGTCACCAGGGCATAAGTCTCCCACCACCTCCAACGCATCCTCCAAAGTGCGCGCGACCCAGTGCTGTAAGAATTGGGAGGGTATCTCCGAATATCCAGCTACTTCGACGGCCTCACGGAACCGCAGGTATAACTCGTCCAGAACGTCCAAGAGGGGGTCCCCCGCACGTGGGAGGACTGGAAGTGTTCCCCGAGGTACTCGGACTAGTGTTCATTGGATACACGTTACGTAAGGTTGGGATCTTCTCCGAAGATACACCCTCTCACCTCAACGCGTACGTGGTTTATTTGGCCATGCCGGCGTTAGTGTTCTCCGCGATGTTGAGGGCCCCGATCCAGGGGCTACTCCAACATCTCAAGCTCGTGGTTATCTCGATGTTGCTGTCGGTCACGTGTGCCTTCATCGGTTTCGCGATCGCTCGTAATACGGCGCGCGATCGGCGCGATGCGATAGCCGCTGCCCTAGCCTCGGGTTTGGGAAACACCGGGTTTTTTGGGTACCCCATATGCCTCTCCACATTCGGGGAACCGGGCCTCGAAGCGGCGGTTTTCTACGACTTCGGGACGACCTTGTCGGTGATAGCGGCCTACCTGATGCTGTCTTCCCGCCGCGAAAACCCATTGAAGATGAGCCTACGCTTTCCGCCCGCCCATGCCGCCGTCGCTGGGATATGTTGGACGGCCCTCGGACTTCACCTGCCCGATACCATCCGCTCGACTCTGCAGTTGCTGGGACGCTCCGTAGTGCCGGTCATCATGGTCTCACTCGGAGCCTCACTTCGGTGGGATCTCCCCAAATCCGTCATCAATGTGATACCGACCGTCTGGGTCGTTAAGTTGTGTACATCACCGGTAGTGGCGGTGGCAATCGCCCCATCGGGGTTGGACGGTAAAGTGGCCGTTCTAGAAGCCGCAATGCCTCCGGCCCTGATGAACTTGGTACTGGCAGAGCTCTTGGGACTGAGACTGCACGTAACCGCCGCCCTGGTGTTCTCGACTACCGTGATATCGCTAGCGACGGTTCCGACGGTGATCTACCTGATATCGGGTGGTGGTGGAGCGTGAAAGTCCCAACCGTGTGTTATCGGGACGTGCATCGCTGCGAAACCTCTGAATGGTCGTCCTATGAAGAGTACCTCGACAACATCCTACGAGACATAGCCTCGGAAGAGCCGGAGGTGCTACGGTTTGAGATCGGCGGATGTAGGCGAGACATCCTTCACGCGATCACAGCGTTCGACGTCCTTTTCCGACTTTACCGCAGTAAGCGTAGAGTGGGTAAGGTGATGATCGACGGCATCGACGTGACCGAAATGTTAAAACCGATCTACGAACAGGCATTCTCCAACTACGACGTCGTGCGGGCTAAGGTCGGCGTCCCGGAGAGACACCGGCATATTAGGACGGAGATTGAGATTAGGGACGGCCGAAAGATCGTATTTCAAGAGGCGACTATGTCCAACTTACTCAGGGCGTTCGTAACCGTGAAGACCAGACCGGATGTGGTGTACGTGGAGTTAAAGCGCAAGAAGTTCGACGTCCCGGAGTACTCGGAGTGGCAGCTCGTCGAGACTTCAACGCGTACTCGGCGGCGTTGATTCCGGCCACGCTGCCATGGTACACGGCAAAGGGCAAGTTCCGATGCGAGACCGTCGTAACGTCTCTGGCGGAAAACTCCCTCCAGGATGTGCGCATTTCACTGTCCACGACTATGTGGCCGTGATCGTCGGTTTCCAAGAGATACCGAAACGGTTCCGAGTTCGGCGCCTTACCGGCCGCTATGAAGACGCCCTCACAGGGTAGGAGATGTTCCCATCGGAGAGCTCGATGCCCTCGACGCGCTCGTTCCCGACGATCCGCCGAATTTAGTTACGACCAACCTCCGCGTTGCGGCGTAAGAGCATACGTTCAGTCAGGAGTCTTACACTCGAGCGTACCGTCTGGATTTATACACGCTCGGCTATCTCCGAAGAGGAAGAGACCCATGTTCGCTGCGTAGGTACCTCACACCAACAGCCGTGACGGTCCGGTTTTTGAAAGATAGGGTTGTCGCAAATCGCACAGTAGCTGACTCCCCAGTCTTCGAACTCTCGCTCTCTAGGAACTCCTAACTGCTTCGGCCTGGCTCCCGTGGCAATCACCACAGCCCTGCACTCCTCATCCAGGACGCGGGGAGGTATCGTCCGTTATCTCGATCCCCTAGATTCTGTTAGTGTACTTGTTGGTGTACTTGACGTCCGGCTCTACTCCGACGGTTTCAGCGTATGCCAACATTCGATCGACGGGTTCGTATCCCGGTGTGGGCGGGAAACCCGGGGCAGTTCCCGACCTCAGGCGCCGTGGTGAGCTGACCAACCGAGCTCCTGCGCGACGACGAGGTCCTCGACCCCGTCTCTAGCGTCATGGATAGCGGCGGAGAGCCCGGCGGGTCCGGCCCCGATTACGATGATGTCGTACGACTTCACAGCCATCGGAAGCCTTACCCTTGAGGACGTCAGCCGCTCCTCCTCAGCTTGTCGCAGAAGTCCTCTGCCATCGCCAAGATAACACCGACTGGGGGTTTACCCAACGGCTCGGGCAATACGTTAGCATCCACGACGTAAACGTTGTCGTATCCCTCCAGCGCGTACCTGTTGTCGACTCTATCGGACAACGTTCCACCGGGATGTGCGCCCGAAGGCTCCGTGACGGCGCGTACTCTACCCCCCATCCTTGAGATGATTTCGCCCGCCACCGCGCACCCTTCAGCGAAAAGCTCTATCTCTCGGACGCTGATTGGTTTCTCCCCGCTGATGACGTCGCCCGAGAGTTCGTCCGCAATTTTCACCATGATCGAGTATTTGCCCTCATAAGCCGAAGTTCGATGTGGAGACAAGATGTACTCACCCATGTCGACGATTATTGGCATTTGAATGCCGGGTTCCGCCTCCAGGTCGGACACGACGTGGATGTAAGCGTCCACGAACAGCGGACCGTCTGCGTCTATTCCGCTACGCTCCAGGAGCCGGGGTGTGCCGGGACAACCCGCGCACAATACAACAATGTCGTCGGTTTCAAGTTCTACTGTCTGGGATCTAAGTACGATAGCGGCCGCTTTACCTCCAGAAAACTCAAATCGAATGCACTCGTCTCTCAGTACGCTAACTCCTTCAGGCAGCTCGTCCTGTGGAACCCACTTCGCATTTCTCGGACACTCTAAGCATTCTCCACACCCATCACACAGATCAAAATGAACGGATTTAGGCATATGCTCTGGTTCAAGTCCGACGTCCTCAGCGGCCTCTTCGAACTCAATATCGAGGTTTGACATGACCGAGTCAGGTGTTCTTCGTACCTCGCACGTCATGTCGCGGAGAACTCGCTCAAATGGCCTCCGGAGGCCCTCAGGGCCCCAAAACCAGAAGTTACCCATCGAGTACCTGGCGGAGCCACCGAGCCCCTCTCCGTAGTAAACCCTATAATGCCCGAAGCGCTCCGACTGCAGTCTGTTCTCGGGGTGGGTAATCACGGTAACGTCGTATCCCATCTCATTAACTCGCCGCGCTACCCAACATCCCGAAGGGCCTGCGCCCACGATATAGACCTTCAACTCGAGCCCTGGCAGTCACACGTCAAACGTACCTTTTTAGTAGCTCCCTTCCCAGGTACGGTGGGTTACCAACTCGGAAGTACGTGTATCCTCGGTCCCACTTGTCATGTTATCGCCGGCCTCGCTCGTTGCAGCAGGCGTTGATGAGATGTTTCGCTCGGAAATCAACGGATTTAGGGGATTATTCCCGCTGAAATGGGGTCCGGGTTCGGCGAGACTGGCCGAGCAGCATGCGGCGAGGATGAATGAGGCGAATTGCACTCACGAGTGTCGTCAGGAGTATAGCTTCGAGAACATGGCGCGTATTCCGAACACGGGAGAACCTACCCTGACGGCCAAGTTGCTCGCAATAACGGTGCTTTTCAGCACTCCACATCGGTAGAACGTTCGGAAGGGATTGCGAAGGTGTCGGTGTGTCGATCCCTGGAGATTATGGGGTGATCTCTCAGAAGACATGCTAAATTAAAGGTGCTACCGTTTCGTTAGGTATTGACGGCGCACCGCGATGATGTGGAGATAGCTGTATCGAACGCTGTCTACCGAGAGCGCGAGCGGTCAGACTTCCCACAGTTCTGGACGAGGTACGAAACGAGTCTCGAAGAGCTCTGTGAGGCCACCAAGACACTGTCGATGGATGGCTCGTCAGGAACGCTGGCCCGACATTGTTACGGGACCCCAGTTAAGATCGCCGAAAACGTGCTCACTCCGCGCAGTATCTGCCGGTTGTGATCTCTGGGTTCCGAAAGGTCGCTTAGGAGTAGCCGCTCTCGAAGTTACCGAGGTAACCCCGCCGGACGGGAGTCCCGTCGTACGTCGCTACCGACCGTCAAACGTTCTTTACCAGTCGACGGCGCTAGCGAGGGGCACCGCGGTGAAGAGACGTATCAACGTCGCGATCGCCGGTCACGTAGACCATGGTAAATCCTCGCTGCTCGAGAGCATCACCGGGGAGTTTCCTGACAAAGAGGAGTTCGAGCTCAGCCGCGGTATCACTGCGGTCATGAAGGTGATACCGACGGAATGGAAAGGCGTAGAGATACGTTTCATCGACACGCCGGGACACTCGGACTTCAGGGAGGAGGTGGGT
The DNA here is from genome assembly GCF_002201895.1 of Methanopyrus sp. SNP6. Taxonomy (NCBI): domain Archaea; kingdom Methanobacteriati; phylum Methanobacteriota; class Methanopyri; order Methanopyrales; family Methanopyraceae; genus Methanopyrus; species Methanopyrus sp. SNP6. The sequence goes on from NZ_CP019436.1 coordinate 195,192, forward strand.
AAAGCGCTGTTAGTGTCGGACGGCTTAGTGCTCGTCGTGGCGGCCGACGACGGCGTGCAAGCTAGGACGGAAGTCATCATCGAGGAGGCGAAGGAGCTCGGGCTGCCAGTGGTCCTAGCGGTAAACAAGATGGACAAGGAAGGGGCGGATTTCGAGCGTGTAGTCAGGGAGGTCAAAGAACGAGGGCTCGAACCCGTGGCCGCCGTCCCCACGTCGGCCAAAACGGGTGAGGGAATCGAGGACTTACTGGACGCTATCGTGGAACACATCGAACCGCGCGGGTGGGGAGACCCGGACGAGGAGACGGCTTTCCTCGTCGTCGACGTCGGAGAGCGGGAAGGACTCGGTTCGGTAGCTACCGGAGTGGTGCGTGCGGGTACCCTGAAACCTGGGGATGAACTCCGATACGAGGGAGAGGTCTATAGGGTTCGGGCCCTCCTCTCCCCGGACGAGAAACGAATGCAAGAAGCTCAGCCGGGTGACGTAGTACTGGTCGCGATGGACCGTGCGCCGGAGACAGGAATCCTTCTTACGGAAACAGGAGGGTACAGGGTCGAGAACCCCGAGGACGTGCGCCCTTGCGTCCGGTACACTGTCGAGGTAGACGACTTGAGGAAAGCCCGTGATATTCTCGAAGACGTAGAAAGGAGGAACCTCGGGGTCGAAACCGAGATCATCGATGAACGCCGCATTAAGATCTCGTGTCTCGGTGACGTACAATTCGACAAGATCCGCTCGGAGCTCGAGGGAGCGGGAATTCAGGTAGAGGTTACGTCCAGAGAGTTCGAGGGGGTGAAGACCGTCGGTGGAAGGGCGGTGGGTCGCTCCGGTCCGGTCGAGGTCGAGGTGCTCCCAAGAGCCTCTGAAGGCGTTCGGGTGTTCAAGCGGGGCAAGGATCGCGCCACCACGAAGGAGATTACAACGGTCCACCTAGTCGCGGAGGAACTCGGACTGGACGGACTCGTCGTGAACATACTCTCCGAGGGCGAATCCCCTCCCGAAGCTCTAGCGGATGCTATCGCGGCGGCGATTGAAGAGGTCGGGATCTTCGAACTGTACCCGATCGAGAACGTACTTATTGAGGTAGACAACGTCGGGAAGGCAGCTTCCCTGGTGTACAAGCACGAGGGGCAAGTCATCGAATCGGACGAGTCTTCGATCAAGGCGATAGTGCCGGCGCCGCGGCTTAACGAGCTCGTGAGCGATCTCATGACGGAGACGTCGGGACGGGCGAGGATACGACTGATCTCGTCCGCAGGTGCGGGTGGCCCGATACTATCCGTGGATCCGGGCGAGGTGAACTTTGGGATCGCGTACATCCCCAGAAGAGGTCCTTGCGACGTCACCTCCGTCAAGCTAACCGGGCACACCCGTGACGCCAAGGTGGAAGAGCTGAGGCGTACACTGAAGATGTTCTTAGCGGACCGAGAAGAACCGAACCTCGTGTACGTCGGTAACGGACCAGGTCACGATGTGGCTGTCGAAGCCGTAGTGGATGTGCTTCCTGAGGTCGAGATAGTGTTAGTCGACGAGCGTGAGACGACGAAGGAAGCCGTGTACAGGTTATCGTCGGGCAAGCTCGAGAACGTTCGATCCAGGGACCTCCGGGATCACGGAGTAGCGGCGCTCGCGATCGCACGTCGCGGACAACTCGGTCGTAGGGTGAAGAAGCGCGTGGATCGTGAGACGGTCAGACGAGCCGTCGTCACGGCCTTCGGAGGTGGCTCTCGAAGGTTTGGCGATTACTCCAGACTACCGATACGCAATCCGGAGGAGTTGGAAGAAGGGACGATGCTACAAGTGAAGGATCCGAACGCAATCACGACTGGGCTGTCGAAAGGCGAAGTAGTCGTGTTCCACGGTTGGAGGGAGGACGGAGGGATGATCGCGTCGACGTTGACCGGAAACCGGGTGATCATCAAGCCGCGAGACGGTCGGTCGCTGAAGAACCCGCGTCGGTTCTTCGAGGTGTTCAGGCCGGTGAAGCCGAAACGAGGCTCGCAGAAAGGAGAGGGGTGAGCCGAAGTGTTGGCGTTGTTCCCCTGACGCACCCGTTCACGATCACCCCTGAAGACTTCCGGAGCGTTTGGCGTTGGATCAAGATGTCGGGTATTATTCGAGTGTACACCGACAGCGAGTCGTTAGCAGAGCTGCTGAAACGGCCACTACTCAGGGTCGTCCGCTCCTCACTCCGACCACCTACGGTCTCGTGGGCGGGTCCTTGCCCGGAAGAGGACCTTCGAAGAGCCGGTGCCGAGGTCGAGATGAACGAATATCGGCCGTTTGAAGCCTCGAACGTCCTCGCACTGTGTACACGAACGTTTGCGCTCTTCCTGAAGGGCGTCCGGGGAAGTACTGTAGGGTTGGTAGGGTTCGGGGACCTCGACGATCTCCACCGTTACCTGGTCGAACTGGGATACCCGCGCACGTTCAAAGCGACGTCCACGCTCATGTTACGTCGTCGGGGATTAGAGGTGGACGAATTGTGGAAATTGTTCCCGGCATGGGTGGGGGACGAGGTCGAACCGTTGCTCCGAGAGACACTCAATTCCAACGTCGCGGAGGACCTCCTGGAGGAGGCGAGGTCTCTGACGTCCTCACTGGGACCGAGAGTCCGAGACCTCGAGACCACACCCACCGGACGCTTGCTACTGGCATCCTCTCAGACCGTGTGGGTCGTGAGGGGGGCGCTGAGCGGATGATCTTGGGAGAGCACGTACTACGGGAGCTGTTCCCCGACTTGGACGAGAACCAGTACCAGCCAGCTGGCATCGATCTCAAGCTGGATAGGGTTTTCCGTCTCGAGGGTCAGAGTGCCCTGTTGGAGGGCGACGATAAGCGGCTACCGGAGTATCGCGAAGTCGAAACCGAAAGTGGGGTGTTCGAGCTCGAACCGAATGTCCCTTACGTACTCGAGCTGGCACCCGAGCTCGAGGTCCCAGAAGACACTGCCGCCCTATTCCTACCGCGATCTACACTATTAAGATCCGGTGTCTCCGTACATACGGCTCTCGGCGACCCGGGTTTCAGGGGTAAGATCAGGGTTCTCGCCGTCAATCACCACACGGCACCGTACCGGGTAGCCCGTGGAGAACGTGTCGTTCAGGCTGTGTTCCTCCGGGCGGAAGATGCTGGTCGGTACGAGGGGAACTACGGCCGATGACAGTAGTAGTGGTCGTGCGGAAAGGTAAACTGGTAAGATCGGCGTCCGGCGGCGTGCTAGAGGCCGACTCGTCGTCCACCCTCGTTCTCACGGAGGAGATGAACCTGTTGGTAGACACCGGAAACGAGGACCCGAAAGGACTGATCCGCGATCTCGAGCCGTACGGCGTCGACGCCGTTATCTTCACCCACGGACATCGGGATCACGTAGGTAACGCCCGGACGATCGCCGAGGCGTTCCACCCGGAATTCTACGCGCACGAGAAGGAGGTTGGATCGATCCCCGTCGACGTGGACCCTATCGACTCGTTCGACCCGCCCGAAGGTGTCGAGATCATCGAGACTCCGGGTCACACCCCTGGTCATATATCCGTAGTCGTGGGGGGCCGGATCGTGATCGCCGGGGACGCGTGTCCGACTCCCGACAACGCGCTGAAACGCGTACCGCCGGCTGTCAGTTGGGACCGCGAACTCGCGGAAGACTCCCTCGAGAAGGTTCTGTCGTACCCGGTCGTTATACCGGGACACGGGGTACACCTTAGGCGGTGAAGGTGAAGGTAAATTATCTGGTGTACACGCCCGTGGTATCGTCAGCTGGATATAGCTGACGTTAAAGGATGATCCACAACGACGAACGGCTCGAAGACCCGGTACGGTTCTCCCACCTCCTCGGCCCCTCTTATAGATCCACAGACATCTGGCCCATCAGCCGTGAAGGTTTTTCCGCGCGACGGGGTGATACGCCCGGGGTAGCGGTGTCCGTCGTCCGTTGGTCCCTTTACGTCAACTCGGCGGTGATTTCGGCGGCGGCAGCCCTGATGCTCCCGAACGTACCGGTATACGTATACAGTCGTGGCGGGGATGAGCTCGCGGCCAGCCTAGTCCTATCGATGTTCTCGATCACGATGACTATCACCTCTTTGGCTTCAACGAGCCTCCTGGAAGGAGTTCGAGCTGGTATCCCTATATGTTTGGGATGTCTGGGATACGGTTGGGCCCTTCTACCTTTCTTCGTTCACGGCTCGATAGCGTCATTGACTCTCGCCAGAGCCCTTCAAGGAGTCTGCTCTGGATTCTCTTTCCCAGCTAACGTGGCCGCCGCACTACAGTTGGGACGTTCCGTAGTGTCCAAGAACAATTTCTGGTCCAACGTCGGTTTCATCACCGGCTATTTGGCTTCTTCCCACGTACGGGACCCGTTCGGTATCTGCTCGGTCCTCAGCGTACTCGCCGCGGTCTTAAGTCTTCCACTGTTGACGCTGAGGATCCAACCGTTGGAAGACGTAAGCGCGTATCACGGGTATCCGGTGGCGTTCGGAGCTGCGCTCGCACTTACGCTGGCCTCGACACTACCCAACTCAGCCATCACACTCCTTGCCCCCAAATACGGAGGTGATTACGGGCTCGTAATCGCCATGATGACCGCGGTCGGGGGAGTAGCTCAACTTCTAGGTCCCAGGCTCGGTGAACTCGAGTCAACACTGCTGGCGACCGTACTCTGCGTGGTCAGTGCTGCTCTCGGCTACTCGATAGCGAGCGTGCTCGCGGCCGGAACCGCCACAGGTCTCATGTACTACGCGGCTAACGTCTACAGCGGTGGAGGTAGGGGAGTTAGGGCCGTTTCCACGGCAATAGGAGTGGGTTACGCCGTGAATCAGACGATAGTGGGAGCGATCCTGTCCGCGGGACTCGACGGTTGGAGGTTCGCCACTCTCGCGGCGGCGGCGATAACACTGGTATCTCTCCTCGGGGTGAGGCGTTGAGCCGCGTCGAGGAGCGCCTTCAGGAAGTTCGTAGAGGTGCGCTGATAGGGATCTACGGAAACGTCCTTTTATCGGCTCTCAAAATAGCGATAGGATATATCGCCAGCAGCTGGGCGTTGGTCTCCGACGGCGTTCATTCCCTGGGAGATACCGTATCTTCCGTAATGGTACTCTTGGGCGCCAAAGTCGCCCGAAAACCGCCGGACGCCCGTCACATGTACGGTCACTACAAGGCCGAAGCCCTCGCAGGACTGGGAGTTTCCATGATGGTCACGTTCACGGGTCTTCTACTGCTATGGGAGTCAATGATGCGTCTTCACAACCCGGAACCACCGACTTCCACACTGCCCTTAGCGGTGGCCCTCGGAACCGTGGCGGCTAAGGAAGGTATGTACAGGTACACACTGAGGCTGGCCGAACGCATAGGAAGCTCGGCGCTGAAAGCGGACGCTAAGCACCATCGCAGTGATGCCCTATCCTCGGTGGCTGCTAGCGTCGGTATCGCCGGAGCACTCTTGGGATATCCATGGGCGGATCCCGGTGCCGCGCTCGTAGTCTCGCTGATGGTCGCGCACATGGGTCTGGAGTTGTGTTGGGAGAGCATCCACGAGCTTATGGACGTGGCTCCCGAGGACGAACTACTCGAGCGCGTTCACGAGATCGTGGAGAACACACTTCAAGACGTTGATTTTGACGTTGAACTCATCGCGGTGCGTGGCAGGAAGATGGGTCCGGCCTACCATTTCGACGTTTTCATAGCCGCGGATCCTGAAGCACATCTCCAGGAACTCGATGTCGTCAGGAGACGGATCGTGAATGGGATCCGCCGAGAAATATCCGCCGCCGAGCTCGTAACCGTGGAATTCGTCCCAACGTAAGCATATAGTTCGAGAACCAGATTCACTTTATGTGCACTCTTAACTATCTAAGTGCCCCTTCACCATCGGCGAATCACGCGGTGATAGGATACGCTGTCACCGTGGCTCATTCGAGTTCATTCGACATAGTCTGAATACCTCCGAGAAAAGTCCACGTAGACTGTCGAGTCGCGGAGTGGCTGGGTGGTCTCGATGCTAGCCGTGGCCGTCGCCGGAGTTCGAAGTGGCTGCGGTAAAACCTCGCTCTCGATAGGGTTGGCGAGGGCACTACGTGAGGAGGGAATCCGGGTACGCCCCTTTAAGGTAGGTCCAGATTACATAGACCCTACGTACTTGGAAGTCGCGGCCGGTCGGGAGGCGTTCAACCTGGACGTCTGGATGATGGGAGAAGGCGGCGTGGTAGATGCTTTCGAGAGGTATACACGGGGATGCGATGCGGCGGTCATAGAAGGCGTGATGGGAATGTTCGACGGGCACGGGGAAGGCACTATCGAGGGGAGTACCGCCCACGTGGCGGCCCTTTTAGGCGTCCCGGTGATTCTGGTAGTGGATTGTAGGAGTTACGCCACGACGGTCGCAGCCGAGGTCCGCGGGTTCCTGGACATGGCCTACGAAATCGGAGCCAGACTCGAAGGGGTGATTCTCAACAGGGTCGGGAGCGAGCGTCACAGGCGACTGCTAATCACAGCGCTGAGACGTTACTGTCCCGGTGTTCGGGTGTTCGGGATAATCCCCAGACTCGAGGACGCCGTCATACCGGACAGACATTTGGGCCTCATCCCGGCGGACGAGCGCAACGGGTTCGCCGAGCGGGTGGCGGAGTACTGGGGTGAGGTTGTCGCCGAACACGTAGACCTCGACGCGCTCCGAGAGCTGGAGGTCGAAGGATCCTCAGTAGAGCCCAGTCCACCCCCCGAACCGGAGCGAGTCGAAGCCAGAGTTGCGGTAATCTCGGGCCGCGTATTCACCTTCTACTACAGGGAGAACTTGCGCTTTTTAGCGGAATCCGCGGAGATCGTGCCGGTGGATCCAGAGAAGGATCGGCTTCCGGACGTCGACGCCGTGTACATTCCGGGCGGATACCCAGAAGTGTACGCAGATAACCTCGACGGCCGGTTGATGAGGGACCTCCTGGAGTTCCACGAGGAGGGAGGTAAGATCCTGGGAGAATGCGGAGGACTGATGTACCTGTGTTCAGAGATAGTGGACGCGGATGGAAATCGTCATGATATGGTGGGAGTGTTCGATGCGGTGGCACGGATGCGGGAACGGTTGGCTGCGCTGGGATACGTCGAAGGTAGTGTGACTGACGCGCACCCGTTTGCACCGTCCGGATCCGAGATCCGTGGTCACGAGTTCCACTACTCAGTAGTGGACGTGAAGGAGGATCTGGAGTACGCGTACAAACTCTCACGGGGAACCGGGGTAGAGGATGGCCTAGACGGACTCGTTAAGGGGAACACGGTAGCTTCGTACACGCACCTCCACATCAGGTCGGACGGTGGTGTGTTCCAAGGTCTGGTGAAATAGGGGGTTCCGTCGGGTGGTGGCCGAGATCACAATAGTGGTGGACAACCGGGTCGGTATGGTCCGCGATCCTTACGTCGCCCGACACGGTCTGGCGATCGTCGTGGAAACCGACGACTCGCTGATACTCTTCGACACCGGTCCTTCCGCGAATGTTTTGGTTAACAATTTGAAGCTGGCAGGATTCGACGTGAGCTTCGACCACGTAGTGGTATCTCACGAACACTGGGACCATACGGGCGGTTTGGAAGCCGTTGAGGGAACCGTTCACCGACCCGGCGGCGGAGAGGAGACCCTCGACGATGTTGTCGTGACGAGGACGTTCGAGGGAGAGTACGAGGGTAGACCAATGCCAGAGCAGGCGTTGATCGTTGGGAACGTAGCGCTGATAGGATGCTGTCATTTCGACTTGGAGGAGCTACTGAACGAGTACGAGCCGAGGACGGTGGTCGGCGGCCTGCACCTGATGGGTGCCACCGAAGAGGAACTAGAGCGGACTGCCGAGCTGTTCTGGGAATACGGGGTTCGAGAAGTTTACGCGTGTCATTGTACGGGACTCTCGGAATCTGCATACTTGGCGAAGGTCGTAGGTGGAGAGCCGGCGTACGTGCCGATGCGGATTTCGGAGAGGCTCTGATCTCGGTCCCCCAAGGGACGCCTCCCCATCTCTCGTCGGAACCCGCCCGACAGGTCATCCCGGTCCTCAGGAACCACCGTTTCGGTCGTCGTCGCCCTGTAGGTGCGTATCTCATCGGCGGATTCAGCCGCCGCGGTAGGAGGGCCTCCGATCATCCGGACGTCACCAGCGACGGGCCTCATCACGCCTCAACTCGGGCCACGAAGAAACCGTCGGTATCGTGACGATGCGGCCAGATCCTGCGAGCTTCCGGCATCCTTATACCGGGCGAGGCCCATTCCAACGGGACGTCTACGAGCTCGAGGTCCCGGTAGCGCCGAACGAGACGTTCGATCAAGCGCTCGTTCTCAGTTAGCGTGATCGAACAAGTGGAGTACACCACTCTTCCTCCCGGCTTCAGCAGCCTCACGGCGACCTTCAGGAGCTCCCACTGGAGCTGAGCCCACTTGGTCGGTTCGCCGGTTGTCTCCCGATCCCACCTCTTCTCAGGCTTGGAATAAACGGACCCCGTGCCCGTGCACGGCGGGTCGACGAGGACTAAGTCCGCGATCCCCTCACCCAGCTGATCGGGCGCGTCGCGCGCGTCCATGCGCAGTGTTTCCACGATATCGTCCGCGTGGAACTGCCTGACCCGCTTCTTCAGCGTCTCGAACCTCTTCGGGTGCATGTCGATCGCGATGATCTCCCCGCAACCTTCCATCAGCTGGGCTAGATGGGTGGTTTTCCCACCTGGAGCCGCGCACAAGTCGACGACGGTCATCCCGGGCTCAGGTTCGGCGGCGTGAGCGACGGCTGCGGAGGCCTTCGTCTGAGGGTATACTACGCCCTTCTTGAACTCCGGAGTCTTGATGACCGGTGTTCCGGCGGACCTTACGCGGAGTACATCTGGTACGTCCGGGTCCCGTTCTGCTTCGATTCCCCTCCTTTTCAGCCGTCTCACGACTTCTTCAGGGTCGGATACTAAGGTGTTGACACGGACGTACCGGGCAGGCCTCCGGTTGCAGGCTTCCAGGAACCTGCTCAACTCGTCCATGCTGTCAAAGGCCGAGCGCACGAGCTCCACGTACCACTTGGGGAAGTTATAACGGGCCGCGAAGCGGGCCGTAGGGTCCCTAATGGAACTTACGACTTCCTCGGGGCTCACACGCTCCACCTGCCTGAGAATGGCGTTGGCGAAACGGGCGTGTTTAGGCCCGACGCGCTCCTTGACGACGTCCACTACTGCCTTAGTGACTGGCCCAGGGTGCTCACGACGCCAGTGAATCTCCCACGTACCTACCCGTAAAGCGTTACGGAGATACGGGTGAAGGTCCTCGACCGTGGAACCGCGGAGGACGTTATTGAGGACTAGGTCTACGTTACCTAGAACTCGTACGAGCTCGTGGGCTAAAGCCTGAACGAACCTATGTCGGCGTTCATCAATACCGCGAAGTGCGTTACGAAGGGCGGCTTTAAGCGAGTAACCTCGCTCTTCCATGTCTGTGAGCGCGTCGACGAGGGTTCCGATGACGGCGCGTATGGGAGGGGAGGCCCCCATTACTCAGGTGGTATAGTCATTAGGCGCTCCCTGGCCTTCTCCGGACCCAGCTTCTTCACGGTCCTGTTGTACGCGTAGTAGAAGATGAACGGTCCCGGCACCATCAGGGCGATCCACCAGTAGAAGCTCGTCGAATCGCTGATGGCGATCTCACCCAGGAAGAGTAAACTCAGCACGGTACCGATGGCTCCCAACCAGTTAACAGCCTTCTTGGTCTTGTCACCCAACGGGGCCTTCTCGTAGATGTCCGGTCTCACGAACTTCCAGACCAGTCCGGTCATACAGATGAACAGATATGTGAACAGTAGTGCTACCGTCGTGATGTCTACGGCCGCCAGGAACTCACCGACCGCCCACGTCAGGATCACCGAGATTATCATTAGGACCGTCAGCGCCCAGTGCGGGGTACCGAAGCGCTTGTGCACCTTGGCGAGCGCCTTCGGGAACATCCCGTCGTAGGCCCAGGCGAACGTCATCCTGCTAGTCGACAGGAACATCGGCGGCAGGTCGCTTAGCAGCGCGATAGCGGCTACGAACGCCACGTATCCCGCGAGTGCGCTCGGCATTATCGGAGCCATCGCCTCGGGGACAGTGAAGTTACTGCCAGCCTTGTCGGCGAGCGCCGCCTTAGCGTAGATGTACTCCCAGGGCACGGCGTGGTACACCGCGGCCGAGTACAGCAGATAGTACGCCGTGATGATTCCCAGTGCGATCAGCATGCCTCTGAACACAGTCTTCTCCGGCTTCTTGACCTCACCGGCCGCCTGCGTACCCGTCTCGAAACCTACATACGCGAACACCAGCGTCGCTGCCGCCGAGAATATCGCGCTGAGGGTGCCCACGTCTTTCGGTAGTCCTCCAGCCTGAGATATCAACGATTTCAGTGCGGTCGTTCCGCCTATCGCCTTGAGGTACTCGGCAGGGGAGTGTGTGAATCCATACCCGACGACGATGAAGAAACCCGTCAGTAGGATGAAGAACATCACATCGACGACGGCTTCATAAATCCGGATTCCTAAGACGTTGACTAGCCACGTGAAAATGATGATGGCTGTCGCCACTTCGAGGGTATGGGCGTTGAGCCAGTTTCCGGCTCCTGGTGCACCCCAGAACTTGCACATCGCAGCCAACAGTGCCACGTCTCCGATCGCGATCGCTACGAAGGCTCCGATCTCACCCACGAATCGGCTCCAAGAGCTGAAGAATGCCAAAAACGGGTCGAACAGTCTGCTCACGTACGTGTAGTGACCGCCTGCCCGTGGAACAGCCGCGCTGAGGGCTCCTGCTACGATACCGGCTACTAAGCTCGGAACGGCTCCGATCAAGAACGCCAACGGAACGTAAGGACCGACTCCCGGTGCCTTGACTTGTATCATACACGTCAGGACGTTGATTCCTCCTCCGATCACGGTGCAGCAGATCGTTGAAATGAAACCCAACATGGTAAGCTCACGCTTCAGACCCACCTTCTCCAATTCAGCGTCTCCGGTCACTTCTGACCACCACCCGGAAATCGTTTTCCGGTTTTATTGCGTCTACCCCGCAGAGTCGGATTAATGCCGATTATAACCTTTCCGGTTCATCACCGACCTTTGAGCGCTCCGCGGGACTTTAAAAGTCGGAACGCCTTTCTCACGGCACGCCTGATTACGTCCCGCTTTCCGAGGCCGCCTAACGCTTTGGCGGCCTTACGAATGCTTCCGCATTCTACTAAGAGCTCCAATAACTCACGGTCCCGCGGGCTCATGGGGATATCCTCCTCGAGGGCCAGCTTGGCGATCTTGATAGGATCGTGGCCCTCGTACGGAAGGTGTTCTGAAAGGATGGGTTCGTCGAAGCGCTCTACCCATTTGAACTCGATGATAGTGACAATATCGTCGTCCCGGAGGTTCGGGTAGTGATCCCGAAGGGCCTTCAGCAACTCCTCACGGTTTTCGAACCCGTCGAGCTTAGCATCTTCGTCCGTCAAATCCCTGACTCTCTTTGTTCGAACGTTCGTGATCCTGACTTTTCCGTACACGTAGCCACCACAGTGAATGTACACCACTTTACCGGGTCGCGCTCCAGGAACACGTCCCACTCGGATCGTCGCTCGTTTCTCACCCCGGAGGAGCTTATCCCTGTACTCACCACTTATCTCTATGTGCTTCGAGATTCCGTAGGTCATGGGGGCGTGGACCCCGGTTCACTGCGGGGGTGGTCCTTCGAAGTCCTCCAGATCGTACTCGAACTCCTCGTCTTCCTCCAGACGATCCAGCTTTTTCAGGAGCTCGCGTGCCAACAGCCAGTACACCAGGGCCAGTGCCTTCCTGCCCTTGTTGTTCGTCGGAATCGCCAGGTCCACGTTACCTGTGAAGTTGTCCGTGTCGCACAGTGCCACGATCGGGATCCCGACGCTCTGTGCCTCGACGAGTGCCTGGAAGTCCGCACGCGGATCTGTGAGGACGATCACCTCGGGCTCCAGATATCCATCGTACTCTGGGTTCGTCAGTGTTCCGGGCACGAACCTGCCCGGAATCGCGGTAGCCCCGGTGGCCTCTGCAAACTTACTGACAGGCTTCTGACCATAATAACGCCTGGATACTACAAGTATCTCGTCGGTATTGTACATGGACAGGAAGTTGGCCGCGATCCGGATGCGCTCGTCGGTCTTACGTACGTCGATGACGTGGAGTCCGTCGGCCCGCGTCCTGTAAATGAACGGTTCCATATCCTTCGTTTTCTGCTGGGTACCGATGTGCACGCCTGCCGCCAAGTAGTCGTTCAGCGGAACGAGCAAATCGTCGTTTTCAGACATCGAGTCACCCCCGGAAGATACGTCAGGGGAGAGGGATTACACCTCGACTACAATGGCACCGTGTGGACAAGCTTGCTCGCAGAGGCCACAGCCGGTGCAGTCATCCTCGTTCACGACGACCGGCTTGTCGTCCTCCTCATCAAGGACGTCCATTGGACAGGCTTCGATACATTCGCCACACTCCGATACTCCGACGCACGCATCGTAGTCGATCACGACCTTCGGCACCTTCCCTTACCCCCATACCCTCTATCTCCGGATCACCACGACGGGCACAACGCCCTCGTCGAACTCCCTTTTAGCAATTTCCAGCGGGTCCTCATCTCCTTCGACCTCTACCAGCACTGGTGACCCCATAGCGATCTGGAGGGCACGTGCTCCAACGATCCTTGCGATCTCGAATCGCGTCAAGTCCTCCATAGGATGCTCCCCCGTGGATCTTGGGCCAGAGCTGTTTATACGTTGCTTGAGAACACGACACGTGAACTCTAGAACTCAGATAGTGAACAAGGCTCTTCATCCCTTACGCGGGACTCGGATAAGTGTGTGCCCGTGACCCTCCGAGGGCACTTCAGAGGGTGAACGATCTAGAGCTCGACCCGATTGAGCTCCTGAAGGATGCCGTAGCCACTCCGAGTGTGACCGGAGAGGAACACGAGATGGTTCGTCTCCTGACGGAAGTGTTAGACGAACACGGCGTGCCTTACGAGGTAGACGATATGGGCAACGTCCTCGCTGGTGATCTGAGCGGGCTGATACTGAACGCGCACCTCGACACGGTCCCTCCTGGTGACGGGTGGGAAGTTACGGACCCTTTCGATCCCACAATCCGCAACGGGAAGCTGTACGGACGCGGTGCGGCCGACTGTAAGGGAGGACTGGCAGCTGCGACGGCGGCGGTGGTTCAAGGGCACTACGAGGAAGTGCCGATAGGCTTGTTGGCGACTGTCGGGGAGGAATCGAGTAGTGAAGAGGACAACGGGGCCCTCCACGTCTGCAGGACCCGTGAGTTAGAGGCCCGAGCCGGAATAGTGTGTGAGCCGACGGACGGTCAAGTTCACGTGGGTGATCGTGGGAGGATTACCCTTCGAGTCACGGTGCGTGGTCGCAGTGCCCACGCCTCGACCCCGGAAATGGGGAAGAATCCCATAGAGGCCGCAACTCGCGTCGTGGAGGAACTCTCCAAGATGAGACCCACGGAGTACAGGCTGCCGGGAATCGGCATCGTGAGGTCGGACTTAACGGTCACTGGAATCGAAACGGACGGACCTTCGAACGTGATACCGGAGCAGTGCGAGATGACCGTGGATTACAGAACGGTACCTGGGGAGAGTGCGGAAGAAGTGAAGAGGCGAGTCGAAAGGGCCGCCAAGCGGGCCGTACCCTCGGGGTTCGAAGTGAGTGTGGGTGTAAAGTCGGCTTCTCGGGCCACAGTTGTGAACGTTGAGGCGCCAGTGGTTAAGGCCGCGGTAATCGCCGCTCGTAAGGTCGGCTTACAGGGTGAGCTAGATTTCAAGCGGGGGCACTGTGACATCGAGTACTTGGTGCATGAAGCCGGACTAGACGCCGTTATACTGGGTCCCAGCGGTGGAAACATACACGGACCGGACGAGTGGGTCAAAGTGGAGGATGTGGTGCGATGCGCCAGAGCCTATCTGACGTGTGCGAACATCCTCCCTGCACCTTACTAGCCGGGAGCCATCAAGTCTAGGACCAAGTCGCTGAACTCTTCCTCCATCTTAATCGGATCGGCCGCCGGCAGTCCGAACTCGTCCTCGATCCTTTCACACACTTCGCGGACTTCTTCCTCACAATAGTCCTTGCCGTTCACGCTCACGAACTGCACCCTCGCTCCCGTGAGCAGCGTGACCACTTCGACGACGTCCTGGAGCTCGTTAAGCAGCTCCGGTCGTGTGGTTACGACTACGCGGTCCGGGTCGCTACCTAGTAAGATAGTGAGAGCGGCTAGGGACCCACCACGTCCCGTCCCCACTTCTAACGGGTCAGCGGTGATCCCTGTCTGCGCACCCACGAGGATCAAGTCGGGTTCGTACTCCTCGTCCAGCTTCTTCACTGCACCGTAGACGGTACCGGCCGCGTGAGCCATCGGTAGGACCTGTGGGATTACCATAGCCTCCGAACCCGTAAGCAGGCTGCTAGGTTCGGTCCCTACCGAGCGTACGTTGATACCCTCTTCCTCCAAGATCCTCCTGGCAGTGTTCAAGGTGGTGAACTTCCCTGTACGGCGGCCTGTACCTACGATCGAAACTACATCGGCGTTCACGCCCTCCTCACGCGCCTTCATTCCGTAGTGGAGGTATTCCAAGTACAGTTCGGGATCGCTCGTGTCAAAGTACTGGACCCCTCTCTTATGGGCTTCTAACCTCCAGTTCGGATCCTGAGCAACCATGTGGAGACGACCCATGTTGTACACATTAACGCCTTTCACGACGGCCTCGTCCACAGCCTCTCTCCATTTGAGGTAATGCACGTCCTCATCGAAGACTTCCTTGGTCCATATCAGCCACTCCGCTTCCTCGAGTAGTTCCCCGAGATCCTCTATCGGTCTTATCTCGAACTCGGGAACGTCGTCACCTACCAGCTCTTTGGTTGTTTTTCCGACCTTCCTATCCCGATAGTCGCAAATACCGACGATCTCGATGTCTGCGAACCTCAGGATCCCGGCGGCAACCTTAGTGAACGGCACCATCACGGCCCGAGTGACTTCGGGATGTTCCAACGGATCCACCCCGTCCGGATGCTGTAGCGGGGTTCAATCGGTGAGATCCACGATTGTAAACCTACGCTTCGGGTTCTCGTACTCATCTCGACGCATGTTCAGCACGATGACGCGGCCAACCGTGGGACTTATCCCGACCTTTTTCTGGAACTCAGTCTGTTCTTGGAAAGTCGCCGTCGATATCACGTTACAACCGTTCCAGACCTCGACAGCGCTCACGTGGGTGTGTCCCACGGCGAGGACGTGCGGAAATTTCCGTATCACTAGGCGATCCTCTGGAAGTGGAGCTATCGGGACGGACCCCCCGTATATAGGTACCAGGTGACGCGCGCGGAGGCACAGCTTGACAGCTTTCCTCACCCCGTCTGGGTTGTGTTCCGCGTCGGGGTGATCGATGATTATATCGTCCAGGGACTGCCCGTGGAACAGGAGTACGTCTAGTTCTCCGTGGATCCGCACGAGCGCAGGGTTGGACGGCAAGTGAACGCCGTCGAGCTCGGTGAGTGGTTGAGCCGGATCCGAGGAGCTGAGGCTCGGCTGTGGGAGCGCTTGTCGGATGGCATCGTGGTTCCCCGGTATCACGATCACTTCGATCCAGTCCGGCAGGAGTTCCAGGTACTCCGCGAACCGCTGGTATTGCTCGTCTATATCTGCGATCTCGAGCTCTTCGCGCTGACCTGGGTAAATCCCGATCCCGTCGACCACGTCTCCGGTCACTATGACGTACTTCACGTGACCAGCTACGGAGTCGTTCGGGTTGTTCAACCATTCCAAGAACCTGCGGAAGAGATCCTCCCTGAACTTCTTCGATCCGATGTGCACGTCTCCGATGAAGACGGCCTTCACGTCGTCCTCCACGGCCGGAACTCGACTCTTACGGTCTCCCTCACCCGGTAACGTCACCTCACCGTACCGGTCGCCGACGAACACAACAGGACCGCGCTCGACTTTGGCGAACCCTTTGACACCGATCACCATCCCGGGAGCGACGTCTCGCCTGACCTTCTCCGAGATTTTCGGGGCTTTAGATTTCGAGATCACCACCCTGACCTTTCCCACTTCATCCTCCAAGTCGAGCAAGAACGCGCGCTCCGTTTCCCGTAAATCCGTCACCACTCCGGCGACGCAGTAATTCCCGGGCTCACGGCGCGCCCGCTCCACGAGCTCCTCGATGTTCTTTACCCATTCCCCGTCGAGCTTGGCTTTAACGAGCGGTCGGAGTTTCTCGAGGCGATCTCGGAAGTGCGCCACGAATCCCTTCACACTACCGTCCGCGGACACGGAACGTACCTCTTCGAGGATTTCCACTTCCGCATCGACCTCGGCGGCAGGGGGCAACTTGGAGGGACGCTCCACCCGCGGGCGCGCCTCATGTTCCTCTTCACTTTCTTCCGCTCCGAGTATTTCGTAAACGTCCCCTTCCATCCCCTCGAGGAAGTCCGGATCCACCTCTCCTCGAATCAGCTTGGCGGTGAACACGGGAAGATCCACTTCATCCGACCTCTCAAGCATTTCGGGGATATCGTCGTCTCTCAGCTTCCGGAGCGCTTCGGGTGTTAGGAGTACGCCGTACTCTTCCGCGACCTTGCGCGCCAGTTGTTTAGCCTTTTCACTTTTCACGGAACTACCCCCGAAACGGGATTAAGATGGGATCGGTGTGGCCGTTCGGGGGCCGGCCCGGGTTGCGGTCAGTGGTATGGACGGTGCGGATAGCGGCCGCCGCGATCATCCTCGTAGCGATGACGGCTTCCGGCTTCCTTTTCGCCGTGTCGCTGACCGGGAAGTCCCCGGTCGACCCTCAGTTAGTTATGAGGATGTCCTCCGACCTGGCGCGAGGTGACTACGATGCGTTCAACCGTGATTTCGCAATGGCGTATCTACAGTTAACGTCTAGACTCCACGAAGGTTTACAAACGTTACTAGAATACCTCGGAATTAAGGCCAGATTCATAAAGGAAGAAGTTAAGGAGAAACTATTCAGGTATAGGGTCAGGGCCGCTAATTCGGAAGATGTTTGCACTAAGTTGATGGAACTAGCGCATGTTGATGATATTGCTAAAGGTAAGTTAATGGTATACGCGGATACAAAACCCGAACCGAATAAGGGTACAAAAATACTAATAAAAGCCGTCGGATATGTGGAAAGAGTGAAGATTAAGGGGGAAACTATAATTATATATTCGACACCTTACTACATTGAAGCTGAGGGAATGGGAGTTTACAACGAGGATAAAGAGGTTGTTGTCGATGTGAACACCATCAAGCTTCGGCAGGTGAGAAAATTATGAAAGTGCCCTCTAGCTCGTTTGCGGGATTGAGGAGAACCGTCGCAGAACTGTGTAAGGAAGTACATCGGACCGGTCTTACGATAGGAGGATCAGGGAACGTTAGCGTGCGCTCCGGTCGCTACGTAGCGGTATCGCCCTCCGGGTTCAGGTTGTCCGATGTGCGCCCGCGGCACGTGCCGATCGTCGACATAGAGGGTCGCGAAGTCCTGGGGGTCACGAAACCCACATCGGAACTGCTCATGCACTTATCCATCTACCGGGAAGTCGGTAATGGGGTCATAATTCACACTCATTCACCATACTTGACGGTGCTGGTTCACTCCGGGAACCGCCCGCTGGAGACGGAGGACATACGGAGATCCGTCGGAGAAATCGTATGGGTGGAATACCAGCCGCCCGGAAGCGAGCGTCTAGCTGAAGCCGTGGCGGAAGTAGCCCGTAAACCCATGGTAGCCGCACTGGAGCGTCATGGCGGCCTCGTCGTCGCGGATAGACCCGATGCGGCCTTGAGACTCGCGGAAGCCTTAGAAGGGGCAGCCAGGTTGGCGGTATTTAAACTTCATCCTTAACTTGTTCGAGGGTCGCTATCACTTGCAAGAGCACGGTGCGGGCGTATTCGGGCGTGTTTTGGTCGTTTACAACTTCCTCCAGGGTAGAGATAGCCGTGCTGGCCCGGACGCCTGGGGACTGTCCCTCTTCTTTCAACGCCTCGATCGCCTGCTTAGCCGCGCGGCGCACGTTCCTCGGGATCTGGTCGTCTTGGATAATCCGCTGTTCCAACAGGGTGCAACACTGTTCGAACTTCTCCTCGTAGTCCGACAAGTCGCCACCCCCCCTCCGGTGAGGGCTGTTGCCGGGCTTCCGACACTTTGAAAAAAATCTTTCGGAACTGGATCTCGGGGGTCGTTCCTTATGCGTTCCGTGACAAACCGAGACGTAATCGAGGTGCTGATGAACGTATACAACTTGACAGAACGGCAGGCTACAGTCTCGGTCATGAGATCGGAAGGGATGTCGTATCGGGAAATAGCTGAGGAGCTAGGCATTACGGTATCGGGTGTAAGAAATCACTTAGAACAGGCTCGGATGAAGATGAAAGTAGATAATGACTTCCAAATGGCTAGGATCATAGGCAAGCTCGAAATGAGTTTAGGACCGGCGCTAGTTATTGCTATAGTGCCGGTCGATAAGTCGGAGGATGTGATCAATAGACTAATTCAGGAAGGCGAAGGAGTTACGGAAATGACTGGACGTGGCGGGTACACAGGTGAAGAACAATCCGTCCTGTTTATTATCACAGAGAACGAGAAGAATGTGCGTGAGATCATTGAAGAGGAGGTTGGACGAGAAGTCCCGATGTTCGTGATGAGGGCACCGACAGCGTTCCCTTCACACTGAGGGGGGAACCCGTCATCAAAAGGTCAGATCTGAACAAGATGGCGGAACGATTGCTCGCGGGACACAAAATGCTTGGTATCCACTGCCCCGAGTGTAAGGTACCGCTGTTCCAGGACCCGAAAACGGGAACCGTGAGCTGCCCAATCTGCGGAACGGAGTTCGAGGTGATAGAAGAGGAGAAGGCGGAGAAAGTCAAGAGAGAAGCGAAGGAGCGCAGGAAGCGGGCCGAAAATGGGAAAAGGAAAACGAAGCGGGTGAAAAAGAAACTGGATAGTGGCAAAGAGGAACGGGAACCTGAGAAGGAAAAACAGAAACGTAGGCAGGAGCTCCGAAGTGGTGAGGACGTACAGAAGGTTGTCCTTCAAGTGGTCACCACCAGGTTGAAGCGGGCCGCCGAGACGAAAGATCCGGAACACGCTTTGCGGGAGCTGGAAGTTGCCGAGAAGGCACTCGAGATTCTCAAAAAGCTGTAAGCTGGTGTTCGTGGGGGTGGTAAACCGCCAGTTCTCGGAGCTAGCGATCGAGTTGGAGCTCGAAGTAGGTGCCGTTCAGTTCTATGACCCAGATGACCAGCCGGGCGACGTCATGTCGTACGTACGGGAAGGGCCAGGTAGATTACTGCCCAGGTTCAGACCTCCGAACTATCGGTGGCTGATTAGGGCGCTCGAAGAACTTCAGCCAGATGTGATGGTACCCACCTCGGAGTTCGCCGTCGAAGCGGCGTTTAGGACATCCAAAAAGCTCGGCGCGGAATACGCGGGCAACGAGCCCGAGGTAGTGAACATCGCGGCGGACAAGTTGGAGCTGTTCAGTAGACTCTCCGACGTCCTTCCCATGCCAGAAACCTCGGAAGATCCATCGGAGCTCGACGTCGAGACCTTAGTCGAGAAACCCGTACGGGGAGCCGGTGGCCTAGGAGTTCGAAAGGTGAAACCCGACGAAGCCGATCCGCGCCCGGGCACGATCTTCCAGGAGTTCGTACCTGGTCGTCACGTCAGCGTGACATTCGTCTCCGACGGGTCGGATGTCAAGGTGCTATCGGTCAACGACCAGCTGATCAACCTGCGATCCGAGTATTCTTACAAGGGGAACCTCGTACCGTCTCCGTACTACCTGGTGCCGAGCGTAAGGGAGGAGGCACGGAAGGTCTGTGAGGTGTTAGTGGACGAGTTGGGCTTGGTCGGTTTGAACGGTATCGATGCCGTACTCAACAAGGATGGACTCCACGTCATAGAGGTTAACCCTCGACCGACCGCGGTTACGGAGTGTCTGGCACGGGTATCATGGGACAACCCCATTCGCCTTCACCTGCGAGCCTTCGATGGTAGCTTGCCAGAACGATGGAAGATACGAGGCTGGTCGTGCAAGAGGGTCATATACGCCCCGGACACGGTGCGCGTGCCTTATCTCTCATGGGCCCGAGACAGACCACGTCCCGGTACGGTTATCCCTCGGGGTGAACCGGTGTGTTCAGTCATCTCCTCCTCGAGTACGCCTTCCGGGGCCAGATCGATGGCGAAGCGTTTGGAACGGATGGTGGTGAACCGCTTAGAGCGTGTGTCGTCGACGCCACCCACGGAGGGTTGGTACTGAGCGACGAACTGCATGAGATGGGACACGAGGTCGTACTCGTCGATGTCTACGGGACGTGCGATGAGGCCCGGCCTTACCCGATCCTCCGTCGGGCCTTCGGAGGGTTCGATTTCATTGCCGTCCCAGTTCACTGTGGCGTGGATTTCGGAAACGTAGAAGGGCCGCAGGTAACTCATCACGCACTCGCCGGAGCCCTCGCGACTCGCTACAAGCAGGACTTTCTCTTCGAGGTTACCGGAGTAAGAGGGAAGACGACGACCGCGACTTACCTCGCGTGGATACTGGAGGAAGCAGGACACCGGCCGGCTCTGTCGACTACGGACGAGTCTCCAGTAGGTCGTCCCTCGGTCACGCCTGCCCGCGTCCTCGAAGTAGTACGCGAGACGAGCGGACCCTACGTTTGTGAGGTCTCGTTGGGGATCACTTCGGCGGCGGACTACGCGGTATTCACAGGGGCCCCTTACGACTACCCGATAGCCAGCGGATCGTCGTCCGCACTCCGCGCGAAGAAGAAGACGTTACTGGAATCGGGTGCTGAGGTAGTGGTCGAGCACCGTGAAGCAGTGAAGCTTTCGCTGATGGGTCCTAAAGTGCATCGAGTCCGTATTTCCGATGGAACCGTGAAATACGACGACATCCACGTCGAGTTCGAAGCTTTCGGCATCCCGTTCCACGACCGCTGCTTCGGACTCGCGTCCGCTACCGCGTTAATCTCCGGCCTAGCGGACAGCGAGGACGTGGAGGCTGCTCGGGCTCGGGGACCAGTCCCTTCCCGACTTGAACTCAGTGGAAACGAGCTCGTCGACGCACATCCGGCGGTGAACGAGCAGACTGTCCGGTACGCGTTGAGCGTGGCTTCGGATCTGTGGGGTAAGTACGGAGCGGTGATCGGAGGCACGTTAGGTGGTTACTGTGAGGAAGTCGATCCGGAAGCCGTGGCGGAAGTCCTGCAGGAACGCATCGAGAGAGGCGAGTTATTAGCACTGAAACTGGAAGGAAAACTCGGACGGGAAGTCGAGCGGTACCTTGAGAACGTCGATCTGCCGGAACCCGGACCGGATACTCCCACTGTTAGGATCGTCCGCAAAGGTGATTAAATTGAAGGAAGGCGCGGCTCGGGGGTTCGTCCGTTGGCGGAAGTTCAGAGGGAGTTCGTTATGATCAAGCCGGACGGCGTGGTTAGAGGTCTGGTCGGAGAGGTGATTCGACGCCTCGAGCGCAAGGGTCTCAAAATAGTCGCGCTGGAGATGCGTCAGCTCGACCGCGAGACGGCGGAGAAGCTCTACGAAGAACATCGAGACAAGCCGTTCTTCGATGATCTCGTCGAGTACGTGACATCCGGCCCAGTTGTGGTGATGATAGTCGAGGGCCGAGAGGCCGTGAAGGTAGTTAGGAATATTATCGGCGCGACGGATCCCGCCGAAGCTGCGCCGGGTACGGTCCGCGGAGATTTCGCGCTGGATATCGGCAGGAACGTGGTACACGCCTCCGACTCTCCAGAGTCCGCCGAGCGGGAGATCGAGATAGTGTTCGGCCAGGATCTACGCACGATAGATTACGAACGATGCGATGAGGAGTGGCTGTATGAATTATAGGAACTTCTCGAGCTCTAGAAGGAATTCCTCCAGCCGATCTTCAGGGACTTCAGCACCCGCAGCCCTCTCGTGTCCTCCTCCCTTTCCATCCACGCGATTAGCCGCGTCTTTGATCACTTCGGCGGCATCCACGTCCGAGTTCTCCGGACAGCGTATCGACACCTTCACGAGACCCTCTTCCATTTCAGCCACACCTACGGTCACACGCTCCCGCTCCTCACACACGAACTGGGCCACGATCCCCACTACGGTGTGCGGGATTCCGAGCTCGCGACCATCGATCACTACCATGCTCTCTCGGTCCGTGATGCCTTCCCCGCGACTAAGCTTACTTAAGGCTTCCCGAATGATGGCCTTGTGTTTGCTCCTGAGCTTCTTGGCCAGTTGCAGAGGATCCCAGGATCCCATGGCGATTAGGACACCCGCCCATCCTTCCCCGTACCTGCCGCAAGCATTGAGAAGCGTGGCCGTCTCTAAGGGATCCCGAAGGGCCTTGAGAGGACGCTCCTCGTAGAACACGTGGATGCGACCCGTTTTGGACTCGAGCTCCTTCCTTTTCTCACCGTTCAGAAGTTCTCGATGCTCTCGAACTATTTCGGCTTCATCCTCTCGACTCAAATCCACAGGGACCACATCTAGATCGCCGAACCTGGCCTCTAACGCCTCCCGTACCGAGGCGCCGGAAACTCGCTCCACGATCTCCCCTACGGTCATCGACGCGCGTCCGAAAACCCAGTAGGCTGGGTCTCGGATTTCGATGATTTCATGCTTCTCTCCGTCCTCTTCCGGTACCCTGTTCAAACCTCGGACTCCTCTCTTGCCAGCTTGGTTGTCACCGTAGGCACCGACCAGCGCGGCCTTCGGCAGACACGTCTCTTCGACTTTAACCACGCGTCGGCACAGCAAGTACGCTACTGTGGAAGCCGAGGCTTCCGTACCACCGTCGACGCCGTGCTCTCGAGGATTCACCAGAAGTACGTTGTCCGAAGGTTTCGAGGAAATCTCATGGTGGTCGACGACGAGCACAGGATGGTCGTTCCGCAATTTGTTCAGGATCCCGCTTCCCATATCCACGACTACGGTGGGGCCGTCGAGATCCTCCTTTAACAGCTCCGTTTCCGTGTTCAGTACCCGAAGCCGTGTGGGCACCTCGAGGCACCGGAGCGTGAAGGCCATCAGCGCTCCTGCCGTGAGCCCGTCCGCGTCGTTGTGGACGTATAGGCGGACGGCAGTTCCTTCCAGATCCTCTAGGAATTCAACAGCTTCTTCCAGAGTACTTTCGAACCCGTCTTCGCTCAAAGTACCGCCCCGCTTCACCCCCAGCTGGGTATTTACCGAGTTGTAGCCATCGGTCGATCGAACGTTAATAGGATCGTAACAATTGAGCGAGGTGGGAGCTCACTCCACGTGTAGGGCCTCCGGATCGTACTTCCAATCCTCGGGTAAGATTCCCTTCCTCTTGTAGTACTTAACTAACCTGTGGATCTTGGATTCGATGAGCTGGAGTCCCCGCTTCGAATGTAAATCCTTCGGATGCCTCTTCAAGTGCTCGCGCACTCGCTTGGCTCTGCGAATCAAGTTCAGCAGGTCCTCCGGGAGTTCCGGAGCCAGTCCGTGTTCTTCGAGGATCTCAGTGATTTTCTTACCAGTAATCAATTTGACGTCAGGTATGCCGTACTCATCGCGTAGCTTGATACCTATCATGGCGGGTTCGTAACCCTGCTTGGCCAGATCGACCACCAAGCTCTCCACTTCCTCGGGCGAGTACTCTACCCACGACGGAGGAGCTACTCTAGGGGGTCTGGTTGATCCTGACTTGCCTTTGTCACGTGAATGCATACGTGCCAAGACCGATCACCTCCCCGCCACGTTGTTCTCGTACCACTCCGCAAACCTCTCGAGCGCCCTGGTCCGGTGCGATATTTTACACTTTTCCTCGACTCCCAGCTCCGCGAACGTGCGGTCTTCACCCTCCGGGATGAAGATAGGATCGTAGCCGAAGCCTTCTCCACCCCGGGGTTCCTCCGCTATCCGTCCGCGGATCTCGCCGGTGAAGGTTACCGGTCGACCGCCAGGCTCGCAGTAGCCTACGACCGAGATGAACTCAGCCTTGCGGTTCTCCTCTCCCTCCAACAACTTCAAGATACCCTCGTTACCGATCGTGTCGAACACGTAGGCGGAGTACGGTCCCGGGAACCCGTTCAGAGCTTCGATAAACAGACCCGAGTCCTCGACTATCACCGGCTGGCCCAACGACTCAGCACAGTATCGGGCCCCGTAGGCGGCGATCTCCTCCAAGCTGTCAGATTGGAGCTCCGGATAGTCGATATCAACGCGCTCGACTTCGATGCCGTATCGAGCTAATATCTGCTTAACCTCACGGTACTTTCCGATATTGCCCGTTGCAAATAACACTTTCATACTCCATCCACCCAAGGTTTAAATTCGAGTAAAATGGCGTTTCGACTAAAAATCTCGAGGGAGTGGTATAAGTTGTCCGAGAGCGATAAAGCCATACGACAACCGATAATTTCGGTGCTCGGGCACGTTGATCACGGAAAGACCACCCTCCTAGATAAGATCCGCGGTACTGCCGTAACGGCGAAGGAAGCCGGGGGTATCACCCAGCACATCGGGGCTTCAGAGATACCACTGGAGGTGGTCAAAGAGATCTGTGGACCGTTGCTTGAACAGCTGGACGTGGAAATCACGATACCCGGACTACTGTTTATCGACACCCCAGGTCATGAAGCTTTCACTAACCTTCGAAGGCGTGGAGGGGCGCTGGCCGACATAGCGATCCTAGTCATCGACATCATGGAAGGCGTGATGCCACAGACCAAAGAGGCTCTCAGGATACTCAGGAGGTACCGCACCCCGTTCGTCGTCGCCGCCAACAAGGTGGACAGGGTACCGGGATGGAAATCCCACGATGACACCCCGTTCCTCGAGTCGTTCCAGAGGCAGTCCCCGGAGGTACAGCAGCGGCTGGAAGAGAAGGTCTACGAGCTTATCGGACAGCTCCATCAGCATGGGTTCCAGGCGGAACGCTTCGATAGGGTGAAGGATTTCACGAGAACCGTCGCGATAGTCCCCACGAGCGGTGTCACAGGGGAGGGTATACCAGAGCTGTTGATGGTCGTAACCGGGCTGGCACAACGCTTCCTGGAAGAACAACTGAAAATAGAGGTAGAAGGTCCAGGAAAGGCCGCGATCCTAGAAGTCAAGGAGGAACCTGGACTCGGCCACACTGTCGACGCGATCCTCTACGACGGTATCGTCCGAACGGGCGACACGATAGTCATCGGTCATCCGGAAGAGCCTATCGTCACCCGGGTGAGATCCCTGCTGAAGCCGAAGCCTCTGGACGAGATGCGCGACCCGAGCGATCGATTCCGTAAGGTGGATGAGGTGACGGCCGCCGCCGGTGTAAAGATAAGTGCCCCGGAGCTCGAAGAGGCCGTGGCCGGCGCCCCGTTACGCGTCGTCTGGGAAGACGAGGACGTCGAAGAAGTCGTGCGCGAGGTCCAGGAGGAGGTCGAGGAGGTCACTATTGAGACAGACCAAGATGGAATCATCATCAAGGCCGATACTCTGGGGACCCTGGAAGCCGTCGTCGGGGAGTTCAAGGAAAAGGACGTTCCGATCCGCAAGGCCGACGTCGGAGACATTACCAAGAAGGACGTCATCGAGGCGCACGCGGTCGCAGAGAAGGATCCGCTACTCGGTGTGATCGTAGGGTTCAACGTGGGAGTCACTGAGGAGGCGCGGGAACTGGCCGACGAGTACGACGTCGACATCATCATCGACGATGTGATCTACGAGCTAGTCGAGAAGTATGAGGAGATGGTCGAAAAGCGGATCGAGCGGGAGCGGCGAAAGCGCCTGGACGAACTCGTACGTCCAGGGAAGATAAAGGTGCTTCCTGGGTACATCTTCCGCCAAAGTAAGCCGGCGATCGTCGGCGTTCGAGTCTTGGCTGGTGTGATCAAACCCGGATATCCACTGATACGAGAGGACGGTAGAGAACTCGGGGAGATCAAGCAGATCCAGATGCACGGTGAACCGATCAAAGAGGCGAAGAAAGGACAGGAAGTGGCCATATCCATCGAGGGTCCCATCGTCGGTAGACACTTCGAGGAAGGCGATATCCTGTATACGGACGTGCCCTCCGAGCACGCGAAGCTCATGTTCGAGGAGTTCAAAGATCTCCTGACGGAGGATGAGCTGGAAGCCCTTGAAGAGATAGCCGAGATCAAACGCAAGGAAGACCCGTTCTACGGTATGTAACTTCGATACCGCCGATGACGACAAACCTGGGCTCGGACCCCGTGAAGAGCCGTGTCCTAGCCGAGGCGGTGTCGCGGCACTATTGTCGGAAGAACGGGTACTGTGACTTTCACCGAACCCGAAGTCGGAGTCCGCGAACGATTCAGTACACCAGTTAACCGCAAGAAGGCCAGGGCCGCATGGTACGCCCTCTCAACGCCCGACAGACCCGCGTCACGTGACTTCCAGAGTGATCACGTCAATTCCGAGCCGACGCGCCACGGATCTTATCGATCCCCTCGGGGCGCTCTTTACTAAGAGCACGAATCCAGAGGACCTCGCCAGCTCATCCACGAGTTCATCCTTCTCATCGGTTAAAAGCGCTCCTTGGCGAGGTACCCCACTGCCGCAGTGCATGTCCAACCAATACTTCACTCTATGGGAGAGCGCAAACCGCACGAGATGCCACGTCAGGGATCCTGGCACATCCGCTACCCGGTTAGGATCTACACCATCGACTAACCTCGAGTTGGCCGCCAACCCCTCCGGGTTAACCGCTGGAATCACGTACACAGTGCCCACTGCGGAGGCCGGGTCCAGTTCGTCCAATAATTTTAGCAGCGCTATCACTGTCCACACCTCGTCGCCGTGAACTCCAGCGGTCAAGAGCACGGCAGGTCCAGGGCCTCCACGGAATTCGAAGACTACGGTGCCTTCGACGGAGTGCTTGTATACCGCCTTCGAGCGTGGGCCGTGGGGCGCGTGCTGGACTAGAATAGGGTTCTTCAGTATGTTACCCTTGGAACCCCAATCATACACCGTCCACACCACCTCACAACATCCGGACGTCGAGAGCGCGAGCAGGACTAACAGAACCGCGATCAACCCTCTGTCACCTCAGTAACGGCAAGTCGCCCGTAACTCGGTCGATCTCCTCCTCTCGCTCGGGCCCGATCCCGAGGCAAGTTATCGTCTCGGGCTCTAGCTCCGTAAGCCCCGCGTCTCGAACCAAGAACGACGGTAAGCCTCTTTCCTTAGCCAGCTCGTGGAGTTCCAGTAGTTCCTCCTCGTCTCTACACTTGAGCACTACCTTCTTCTGACCTTCTCTTAACCACTCCTCAACCGGCGCCCCTGACTCTTTAGCGCGTAGAAAGGCCCCCAGTGAGGCGTGTGCCACCTGAGCCGCGAGCTTCCCACGACTGAGTTTCAAGTCTTCCCTAACCACTATCACCTGTTTGTACAAGGTAAACCCCCTCGGCTGAGAGGAGTCTCGTCACAGACTCGGCCCGTCAGCTCCTCTTCATTGGGGCCGCGAGGTACCGGCGAAACTTTATTTATTTCAACCGATCGGCGGGTATGGGCGAGGAGATCGACCACGAGGATGAGGATGAACCGATGAGTGGGGGTGATGGTTGATGTCCAAGCCCATGTACGTGAAGTTCGAGGTCCCGGAGGAACTGGCCGAGAAGGCTTACGAGGCCATAGAAATCGCTCGAGACACCGGTCGTATCCGTAAGGGTACTAACGAGACAACTAAGGCCGTCGAGCGTGAGGAAGCCGTGCTCGTGCTGATCGCTGAAGACGTGGACCCAGAGGAGGTAGTCGCTCACCTACCGGAGCTCTGCGATGAGAAGGGTATCCCGTACGTGTACGTCCCTAGCAAGGACGAACTGGGCGCCGCCGCCGGCATCGACGTAGCAGCGGCCAGTGCGTGCATCATCGACCCCGGAGACGCCAAGGACCTCGTGGACGAGATCATTGAGGAGGTCGAAGAGCTACGCGAGTAAGCCGATCCTTCCCTCCCGCAGCTCCTATCGTTACAGTTATCGTAACGAATTCTGCACTTGGTCGGCTTCATGACCGTTGAGCGGCCACGGATCTGGCACATCCGAGTGCTTGTCTGATAATGGAGTAAACTGATGCGGGCGACGACTGGAATCTGCCGCACGAACCGCGTCCCACATTACCACATTTCTGTTTCCGATCCACCGCACGCTGCCAGGGGTACAGGCCTTCTAGCAACCGTTGTACAGTCTCGGGACAACTAATGTGATGCCGCCCCTATCCAGACATTTGAGAGTTACTAGATGGACTCCTGCGTGGACGATGCAATAGTACGGCATGGGGGTGAACCGCCATATAATCGTCCCTCAATGGCTCGTGCACCACCGTATGGATGTTACACGCTGTCCCAAGGGGGTCGCCACCGTGGTGGGAGTGATTCCGCTGAAGGTTCTCGCGCTCCTAGTGCTGGCGTGGCTCGCGTATGCGTTTCTCGGTTTCGTGAAATTTTACGTGACGACGGGTTGCATGCCGTTGGGGCGACTGGCTTTCGTGAAGTTACACGATCCGGATATAAGACCGGGAGGTCTTCACGAGATTGTCGCCACTAACGTAGCGCACACCTTTGGATACCCGGCGGTCACGATCGTCCATAACGCTGGTAGTGAGAGTATGTACGGTTCGTGGACCGATAGGAACGGCGTACTAGTGTGGAACATCGCAGCGCTAGACCCTCGTGGGAACCGAGCGTCAGTGGATTGGTATGGTGCGCTCAGGGAGCTGGTCTTCGCGGACAGGTTGAGGACCGCCACCTGGGTTCACGATGGGCCGATCGGCGGGCCACGATTCCCTAAGAACTCCGTGATCTTCTGGCATGGGACCGTGAGGAACGGTTTCCCGCTCCTCTACGGAGGATGTGGGTGCGAGCCGTATTACTACATCCTCGCGAACTATGGGAACATCCCTTTCGCGATCACGGCAACGGTGCTAGGGTGGTTCACACCGTTCCTGATATCACCGCTGGAAGCTTTTTGGGAGCTCTCGCACTACAAGAGACTTCAGTACGAGTACTTGAAGAAGGTAAACGGGATTAGGCTGATAAACTTGAAAAACTACGAGGGAGTATCGGCGGCACCTACTAGTTCGATATCGGGTAGTTCGGCGCCTCGTCCGTGATGGCGATGTCGTGTGGATGGCTTTCCTCGTACCCGGCCCTAGTGATCCGTACGAACCTCGCCTTCTTCTTCATTTCCTCGATGTTCTTGGCGCCAACGTATCCCATGCTGGATCTAAGTCCACCTACGAGGGTGTAGAGGACCTCACTCACCGGGCCTTTGTACGGAACAACTCCCTCGACTCCCTCCGGTACGAACTTCGTTTGGGCGACGTGGCGGCTTCCCTGTTCGGGTTGCTTGAAGTAGCGGTCGGCCGATTCTCCCTTCATCATGGCTCCCAAGCTCCCCATACCACGGTACTGCTTGTACAGGCGTCCGTGTAGCCGGATCACTCGGCCTGGGGCTTCGTCCGTGCCTGCCAATAGGTTACCCAGCATCACGGCGTCAGCGCCTGCGGCGATAGCTTTGGCGATGTCTCCAGAGTACCTGATACCACCGTCCGCGATGACGGGAATATCGTGTTCCTCCGCGACGTCGGCCACCCAGGCTACGGCGGTGATCTGAGGTACGCCGACACCGGCAACAATCCTCGTAGTACATATGGAGCCCGGACCGATACCGACCTTCAGAGCGTCGGCGCCCGCGGCGATAAGGTCCTCCGCAGCTTCGGCCGTGGCGATATTGCCGGCGATGACGTCCGCGTCGACTTCACGCTTGATCTCCTTCACGAAGTTGATGACCGTCTCCGTATGCGCATGGGCGCAGTCGACTACGAGGATGTCCGCGCCGGCCTCGTCCAGGGCGATCGCTCGATCGGGATCCTTCGGACCCACGGCTGCAGCCGCGAGGTATCGTCCTTCCTCATCGGTGGCCGCTTCCGTCTCCTTGCGAAGCTCCGTTACGTCCCTAGCGGTCACGATTCCCAGGAGGCGACCTTCGTCGTCCACTACGGGGACGCGTTCGATCCTCTCTTCTCTCATCACTCGTAAAGCTCTTTCCTCGATGTCCTCACCCTCCTCGATGACGACCGGTTCTTCCGTCATAACACTCTTCACATCCAACTCTCCGATTTCTTCCTCGGAAAGCAGGCCCACGTCGCGCCGCGTAATGATGCCGACGACCTTACCCTCCTCGTCGACGACGGGCAGACCTCCGACGTCATGCTCCTCCATTAGTTCCACTGCTCGCTTCACGCTCTCGTCCGGTGAAATCGTCACAACGTCGCGTTGTACTATGTCCCTAGCCTCCTTGACACGCGTGACCTCCCTTACTTGCTCCTCTATGGTCATGTTCCGGTGGATTACACCGAGGCCACCGTGTCGGGCCATCGCGATGGCCATCTCGGCTTCGGTGACAGTATCCATAGCAGCACTTAGGATCGGTATGTTGAGTCGGTAGTTAACGGTGACTCGTGTGGATACATCCACGTCTGCGGGTTCTACCGAGGATCGTCCGGGGAGTAGGAGGACGTCGTCGAACGTGAGCGCTAGCTCGGCATCTTCCAGCTTTCGGGTGTACCGCCCGACCAAGCCCCCGTTCCCCGCGCCTTTTGCGGGGAACGGGGGCGGGGAGAGTTAAAGATTGCGCGAGGGAGGTTACTCGGACTCCTCTGCCTCCTCCGTTTCAAACGCTCTGCGCTCCAGTTCCTCGACTCGTTCGGCCAGGTTTTCCGCCAACTCCTCCAGCTTATCTCGGAACACCTCGTAGAATCCTGTAGCGGCCTTGACTAGGAGTAGTCCACCGAAGCCGATACCGACCAGCAGTACGAGGAGGCTCAGTACGGCTCCAGCTCCTGGTATGGAGACCATCAGCGGGGACAGTAGAACGGCCACTACGAGAACGATTGCCGCCAGTACCAGGTTGTACGTGGCTGTATGGAGATCTTCCTCTCGACGGCCTAGCAGTGCCATCGATACGAGGTCAGCGGCAGGAGTGATTATCGGTTTCACGTGCTTTAGCACGCCGTAAGCGAAGTATAGTGCCAGTACCACACCCACGACGGTGAGCACCATGTTCACTGGCACACCGATACCTGGTACTATCGTTCCGAGCGACGCCAGTGGAGGCACCACTAGCTGGACTACCACTATCACAATGATCAGGCCGATCGCATTAAGCGTGGCCGGAACTAAGTGCTCACGGACAGCATCCGCGAGCTCACCCATCTCCTTCCACCCCGAAGGGTACGGAGCCTGGAAGATAATAAATGGGTCGATTTCAGGCGAGCGCCTCGGCCAGTTTCCGGACTAGGTGGCTGCGGATCGTCCCACGGTTACGATCACCGCGCTCACAGGCCGCTCCCCGAATTCCTACTATGTCCGCTCCGAGGTCGCGTACGATAGGCATGTCTTCGTGCCGCAGAGACCCGGCGAGTGCCACCTCGAGCCCGTGCTCGTGGGCTAAATCGACGAACTCCCCCACCTCTTCCTCTCTCAAGAAATCGAACAATCGCTTACCGTCCTTTACCGCCGTATCCACCATTGCCACATCGCACTCAGCTTCGGCCGCTACCTCCGGAACGGACATGGGATCTATGCTATCAACCCGATGGGCGTCCGCGTAGCCGGCTGCAACTACGCGCGTGTCGTACCCGAACTCACGGACCGCTCGGGAGCAAGCCCGCATGACTTCCAGCGCTTCTTCTTCAGTCTTGGTTCCGTAAAGTCCTACCTTCGCGTAGTCCACTCCTACGGCGGCTACACCGAGCACAGCCTGAGCCACCGTACCAGGTTTGTAGGGGACGTCTCCAACGGTGGCACTGACCTCGCGATCCTCCGGGACTACTTCCATTATCTCACGTATCACCCACGGAAAGTTCGCGCCTAGGGATCCTTCCTCGGGGTTCTTCACGTCGATGATGTGAGCTCCACCTTCCACGGCCTCCAACGCCTCATCACGGTTTACGGGACTCACAAGGAGCCTCGGTCGCATGGTCACACCCCAACAACTTCGGAACCGGTTTACCGTAAATAGCTCCTTTGGGATAGGTGTTGGCGTCGCGTTCAAGGTAGTCGGGGTCGGTCACCGTGAGGTTGCTCTCCGTGCTCATAGCACTGGCGACACCCTTAGGAGTTGCAGGGCAAGTCATGACACCCGAAGAAGTGTCCGAACTGTCGTACAATCACCCTGTGATCGTGGACGTCGTAGCCGGGCCGCCGGAAGCCGATTCGATCGAGGCGTACACCCGAATCGTATGGGTGGATCCGATAACACATGAGCGTCATATAGAGGAAGAAGTCAGAGTGAGGACATCAAACACGCTACTGCTCAACGTGGTCGTCGCTTCCCCCTCACCGCCCGACCACCTGTGCACTCACTGTGTCCTTCGACGATCGAAGGATCTTGGAACGTACGGTAAAGTTACAGGCTAACGGGATAATTCAGGAATCCTTGGAGCTCGATGTCACGCCCGGTCATCATACACTGTCCGTCCAGGTGACGGACGGGAGCACCGAGGATATCGTGTCCTGCAACCTCCGTGTGGAACCCTTAGAGGCGAACGGAGGCGAGAATAACCAGGTTCTTCCCTTTCAGGGGCTCGTACCATGGCCTCGTCGTCGAAGGAGACTATGGTAATCATAGCCGAAAAGCCAAGTCTCGCGGGAACGATCGCGGGGTTCCTCCGGGGAAGATGGAACGGTAGGAAGTTGCTGGGGTTCGGTAAATACCGAGGTAGGCGGTTCGCTATCACCAGTCTGTCGGGCCACGTCCTGGAGTGGTGGCCTAAAGACGACCCGGGATTCAGGCACCCTGATTACTTCCCTGATCCGGACGACTTCGAGTTGAGACCTATCGACGGCAAAGAAAGGTTCCTGCGGGCCGTGGAACGTGTCGTGGAACGCTACGCCGGCAGTCGAGCCGACAGGATCATCGTAGCGACCGACAACGACGCGGAGGGAGAGTTAATCGGTTGGGAAGCACTTGTATGGTTGAAACGGCAGGGTGTCCTCGACGACCCTGAGTGCGCTCGGCGAATGCGGTTCTCAGCGTACACCCGCGAGGATATCCTCAGAGCGCTCGAGGAAGCACTCCGTGGTGAGAGAATCGACCCGAGTCTGGCTTACTCGGCGCTCGCACGCACGATTGCGGACTGGCTGTACGGAATACCGCTAACCCGTCAGCTGTCGCTCTGCAACGACGACATCGTCTCCGTCGGTCGAGTACAGACACCTACACTCAAACTGGTCGTGGAGCGGGAACGGGAACGCAGGAAAGCCCAGAAGAAGCGCAAATATCACTGGGTACTCCAAGCTGAGACCCCGATCGGAGAACTTAGAACTGAAGAGAAGTTCAAAAACGGGCGTCGGGCGAGGGAGCTTGCCTCCGAAATCGAATCGATAAGAGTCGTGGAAGTGCGACGAGAGCACCGGTCCGTAAGACCACCAACCCCGTTCAATCTGACTACCCTCCAACGGGCCGCCGGTGAGATCCTTCGGATATCGCCGAAGCGCACTCTCGATTTGGCTCAGCACCTCTACGAAGAAGGAATGATCACGTACCCTAGGACCGCGACTAACCGATACCCATCCACGTTCGATCACGAAAAGCTTCTCCGCAAGATGAGGAACGCCCACCCCGACGCCTTCCGAGATTTCCAGCGCGCCGGTCGAAGGTCCGAACCCGTCTCAGGTAGGGAGTACGACGGAGCCCACCCACCGATCACTCCCACCGGTCGGAGGAAGTACATCCGCGGGAAACTAACTTGGCTCCTGTATGATCTGATCGTCCGTCGATATCTGGCGACGCTGTCCGAAAACGCCCTGATAGTGAAGTGGCGGATCGTAGCCGAGCATCCAGAGACCGGGACGAAGTTCGTGATGGAAGGCACGGAAGTCAAGCGGGACGGGTGGTACTCAGTGTACCCGTGGAAGAGGCCTCGGGAAAGGACCATGCCCGACGTGTCTGAAGGAGATGAGTTGCCGGCGAACGTAAACGCTTCCCGCCGTAGAGAACCTCTCCCTCGTCGGTACTCGCAGTCGCGGTTGGTGGCAAAGATGAAGAAGCTTGGATTAGGTACCGAGTCCACACGAGCGGAGATCGTGAAAAAGCTCTTCGATAGGGGTTACGTCAGGAGAGTGGGGTCAGGAGTGGCACCTACGAAGAGGGGAGAGCGCCTGGTAGAGCTACTCGAGGATCGAGTCCCGGAACTCGTGAGCGTCGAACTCACCAGGCGCATTGAGCGCGAGATGGAGGAGATTTCAGAGTTACCACCGAAGCGAGCCAGGGAACGATTGGAACGCGTAGCTCGGGAGATCCGAGAGACCGTCCGCAGGAACTCCAAGAAGCTGAAGTCGGTCAAGGTGATCTGACACCCCATGAGGAGCAAAGTTACTCAACCCCATACTTAGGGAAATGATCGTAATGACTCCATCCAAGAGGGCTCGAACCTTGTCACTACCACCACTGAAACAGCACTTATACGAACCAACGTTTGACCTTGAGCTTCTACACTCTGGACACATTGTGATAGCATGGTGGCAGTATCTTATCAACATTCACAACGGCGCCAGTGCTTTAGCTTCACCTATTCGATCCAATAATGTAACTGTAAACCGTATCGCAGTCTTTCACCGGCTACTTTTCGACTTAACCCCACCACGTCAAAGACCTTTCGAATATTCACCGATGATGATTCGAAACCCGAAGGCAATAACCCACAGCCTGAAAGGCGAGGCTTTTCATGGGGTTGTAGGTACATGACCTCGACTGGAAAGGCTAGGATCCGGAAAGCAGTGTGGGAAGAGCTCAAGGAGTCAGGCGAGGCCGCGCCCCCGTTCCCAGTCGAGGGTAGGATTCCGAACTTCAGAGGCGCCTTGGTGGCGGCTCGACGGCTCACTTCGACGCCCGAATACGAAGAGGCCGAAGTAGTGAAGGTGAATCCGGACTCACCCCAACGGCCTGTACGTGAACGAGTTCTTCGCGACGGTAAGGTCCTGATAATGCCGACACCGAGGCTCAAACGTGGCTTCCTCGTCGTGAAGAACCCCAGGGATCCTCGACGTGCCTCAACGATTAGTGGGGCCTTCCAGGAAGGAAAGATAACGATGCCGGACGAACTCCCCGCGGTCGACTTGGTAGTTGCTGGATCCGTGGCGGTGGCTTCGGACGGCGCCAGGGTTGGAAAAGGAGGCGGATACTTCGACTTGGAGTGGGGGATTTTGGCACAATTGGATCTCGTGGATGAAAACACTCCCATACACACGACCGTTCACGATATCCAGGTACTTCCACCGGGAGAGATACCGATGGAAGAGCACGACGTACCGGTGGACGTCATCCACACGCCGACGGGGACGACGGAGTGCGATCGACGCTACGAGAAGCCAGAGGGACTCCTGGAAGACCGCATCGGCGAGAAAATTATGGAAATAAGGTGGTTACGGGAGTACGTTTCATCCGGAGGCACGTAACGCGTCGACTAGTTCGACCAAGGCCTTCTCGAGTTCGTCCTCTCCGATCACGAGCGGAGGTACGAGTCTGATCACGTCTCCTGAGGTTACGTTCACGAGAACTCCACGGTCCAACATCTCCCGAGCCACGTCTTCCGCTCTTTCGTCGTCGCCGACTTCCACCCCAATCATCAGACCGCGACCCCGAACATCTTCCGCGACGTCCTCCGCTTCGGACAGTATCCTCATCGCTAGCTTCCCTTTCCGCTCTGCGGCCTCCGGAAGGTTCTCCTCGAGTACTGTGCGGACCGCCGCACATACTGCCGCGCAGGCCAGCGGATTGCCACCGAAGGTGGACCCATGATCGCCGGGCTCGAACGCTTCGGCCACCTCCTCCCGCGCTATCGTCGTGCCTACTGGCACACCGCCTCCGAGCCCCTTGGCCAGACAGACGATGTCCGGCAGAACGCCCTCGTGTTCGAACGCGAAGAACTTGCCGGTTCGTCCCATACCGGACTGCACCTCATCGACTATCAGGAGCACCCCGTGTTCGTCGCATAGCTCTCGTAATTCCCGGAGGAATCCCTCAGGCGGTATCCTCACCCCCGCCTCACCCTGCACGGGTTCCACGATGACTGCGGCGGTGTCGTCATCTATCGCTTTCTCCACAGCACTCACGTTGCCGTAAGGTACGTGCTCGAACTCCGGTACTAGCGGCTCGAATGGCTCACGGAACTCAGGCTTCCAGGTCGCCGATAGAGCCCCCATCGTCCTGCCGTGGAAACCGCCTTCGAACGCTATGAACTTGGTACGTCTGGTGAACTTGCGTGCCAACTTTATCGCACACTCCACACTCTCCGTTCCGGAGTTACAGAAGAAGACCTTGTTCAAATCCTTGGGAGCCGCCTCAGCCAAAATCCTTGCAGCCTTCGCCTGCGGCTCGTTGTAGTAGAGGTTCGAACAGTGAATTAGCCGCTCCACTTGCTCTTTAACCGCCTCAACCACGGCCGGATGGCAGTGTCCGAGGACGTTGACCGCTATCCCGGCCACCAGGTCTATGTACTCGTTCCCCTCGTCGTCCCAGACTCTGGCACCTTCACCACGGATCAGGGTGACCGGGAACCTGGAGTACGTGTTCATGTGGTACCTATCGATTAGCTCACGCGCGTCCAGTGGTCACTCCCCCTCGGACAACAACCCTAGCTTCTCGAGTTCCCTACGGAGTAACTCCTTGGTGTCTTCACGGGCTTCCTTGAGCGGAGGCCTTGGGGGACTCGAAGCCATCCCTACGAGCTCGGCTGCGGCCTTTACGGGTATTGGGTTCGTTTCGGTGAACAATGCCCTGTGGAGTGGCAAGAGCTCGTAATGGAGCTCTCGGGCGCGCTTTACGTCGCCGCCCTTCCACGCCTCGTACATCTCTACCATCAATTCGGGGGCTACGTTGGCCGTTACAGATATCACACCGGCTCCTCCGACGGCTAGGATCGGAAGAGTCAACTCGTCGACTCCGGAGATTAGAACGAAATCGTCGGGAGTCTCTTCGATGAAACGCTGAACCACGTCCATGTCGCCACTGGCTTCCTTGATGCCGACGATGTGAGAGTGTTCTTCAGCTAGCTTGGCGGCCGTTTCCGGTTCCAACGCGCAACCAGTCCGTGACGGTATGTTGTAGAGGATGATAGGACACTCGACGGCTTCCGCGATTTCGGAGAAGTGGATGAAAAGACCCTCTTGAGGTGGCTTGTTGTAGTAGGGAACCACGGAAAGGATCGCGTCTGCCCCTACGTCTTCAGCGTACGTGGAGAGTTCGAGGGCCTCGCGCGTCGAGTTCGAACCTGCTCCGGCGATCACGGGCACCTTCCCATTCACCTCGTCAACGACGATTTCGATGACGCGTCGATGTTCCGCGTGACTCAGCGTGGACGATTCCCCTGTGGTCCCTGCGGGTACCACGCCATGCACGCCGGCCTCAAGCAATCGTGAGACGTTCTCACGGAGTCCTTCTTCGTTTATCCCCTTCAGGTCGTCCGTAAAGGGAGTTATCAGGGCTGGGATGACTCCTTCAATCTGAAATCCCAACGGGTACGCCCCTCCCGGTCACTCTGTCCATTCTTCCCTCTGACGCTCCTTGAGGCGCATGAGGTGCGTAACGTAGCCGGCGATCATGTTTCTGAGCTTTTTGGTCTTAGGTCTCGCTACGATCTCAACTACCTTCTTATTGTGCTCGAAGTCGGTGGTGAGGTACTCCTCGTATTTCTCCACGATCTCTCGGGCAGGACGCTTCACGAACGTCGGTCGAACCTTACCCATCCTCGATCACCCCCCGCTGGACTTTTTTGCTAACCTTTAGGATAGAAGCGAGCACGATATCCGCGAGCGCCGGGTCCAGCCCCTCAGTTTTAAACCTCTTCCTCCACCTCTCCCGGAGCTCCTTTTCCCGCTCTTCGTCCGTCAGTGGTAACCCCTCTTGAGCCTTTACACGCCCTATTTCCCGCGCTACCTTCAGGCGGTCTATGACCGCGTCCAGTAAACGTTCGTCGATGCGGTCTATTTCACGTCTGAGCTCCTCGAGCACGTTCAGGCCCCACGGTCCTCGTTTCCAGTACCTCACCTCTATCAGACCAAACTTCGGATACCTCCCTAACGTCCGATTTCGTCTCGCAGAGGGCGACGAACGCTGGACCGGTCCCCGAGAGCCCTGCCGCCGCAGCGCCTGCTTCTAAAGCTTCGACCACGGGTTCGAATTCGTGGCCCAGAGCGGAGCAGTACACTGCCGAGTTGATCATCATTGCTCCCCGATAATCCCCCGTCATCGCCCTCCGGAAAGCGGTCTCGGCTGCAGGAGCTAGCAACTCGAGACGGTTCACATCCACATCCGAGGTTTCGACCTTACCACCCGGGAGCAGGATTACCGCGTAGGGATACGGAAGCTCGCGGATATCCAGAATTCGGCGTTGATCGTTCAGCGTCAGCACTAAGCCACCTAAGTACGATGCACAGGCATCGTCGTAGGCCCCCGTTACCGTCACATCTGCCCTGATGCTTGCCTCGGCGCCGAGTCGGACGACCTCGAGGGGTTCCGGCTCACGTCCTAGCTCTTTAAGCAGGGCTTCAACCACGGCGTTGGACACAGCACTGCTGCTGGCCAGTCCCATCGCAACTGGGATTTCGGAGTCGACTTCGATCTCGAAATTCAGTTCCTGACCGACGTGTTCGCCGACGACCTTCACGCACTGTTCAACGAGTGATGTGTCCTCCACGTCCGTGTGAATCTCAGTGGAATCGGAAAGTTCTGCTTTGACTGAAACCGTTAGATCTATCGCGTAAGCACAACCTTTTTTGGCGGAGATAGCGTTGACGATGGTGCCGGCGGCGTATGCCGTTCCTTCTCCCAAACGTTCTCACCCCGGAAAGCTCTGATCAGAGCCCGAGTGCGGGCCCGCCCCGGTTCGGCAGGCGGCGGTGAGGTGGGAGGTCACCCATCGATGAACCGCCGTTCAACGGCCGGGGTACACGGGCGATGAGCCCCGTGGCCCGACCGGGCGGAGGCGGGCTCGGTTCCCGGCGATGACGCCACGGTCCCGTCGGGCGGGGCACAGTCACTCCATATTCTCCATCACAAACCGACACTCTTCATCATCGACGTCGATACTCACGATCCTCATCTTAACTCCGAAAGTCTCCTCGGCCGCCTTTAGCACTAGGGAGGTGAATGGACACACCACCGGGACCTTGTCACGGTTCAAGAGTTCCCGCT
This sequence comes from Methanopyrus sp. SNP6, assembly GCF_002201895.1. Taxonomy (NCBI): domain Archaea; kingdom Methanobacteriati; phylum Methanobacteriota; class Methanopyri; order Methanopyrales; family Methanopyraceae; genus Methanopyrus; species Methanopyrus sp. SNP6. Next base: position 234,419 of record NZ_CP019436.1, read on the forward strand.
TCACATCCGAGAACGGACACTCGGCGATTATTAGCTCAATAGTATCCTCTCCTTCTTTCACTAGAACATCACCGACATCACCAAGTGATTCAATGGTTTTCTTCACGTCATGTGCTAATGAATTAGCCGTATCCCCAGTTATCTCTAGTAGTTCTTCATCTTTTATGTATTCCATCATTGCTCTACCTGCAACTCTATTTAGTGCCAACGCCATTTCACCGTGAGTCTCGAATAAGGCTTCTTGAAGCCCTACGATAAACGCTTTATGCACTCGTTCTCTCGACAACTACCTACCCCCTCAGCACGTTTCGAATTACTCTTCCGAGCTCTCCGCCGATGCGTGGAATCCTTCCGCTCTGAATGTCTTCGATTACGTCCTTCATCATGCGATAGTGGTTCAGGAGCTCGATTACGTCGCGCTCTGACGTGCCCGAACCGATGGCGATGCGTCGGATCCGTGACTTGTTGAGAATTTCGGGGTTTTCCAGCTCCTTCTCCGTCATCGAATCCATGATAACCTTGTACTTCTTCAAGCGCTCCTCGGTGATCTGTGAGACCTTCCTAACGTTCCTTCCGCCTCCCATGCCGGGTACGTACTGCAGGAGCTTGTCGACAGGCCCCATCTTATTCAGTGTCTCTAGCTGCTCGTAGAGATCCTTGAGCGTGAACTTTCCTTCCAGGACGTCCTCTGCCTTTTCCTCTTCTTCCAGCATCTCTTCGGTCCGACGCAGGAGCTCGTCGATGTCCCCGATGCCCAGGAGCCTCGCGACGAAGCTCTTCGGGTTGAATTCTTCCAGGTCATCCACGCGCTCTCCGGTGCCGACGAACTTGATCGGAGCTCCGGTCCGCGCCACCGCGGAGAGGGCTCCACCACCTTTCGCCGAGGTATCCAATTTGGTGATGACCACGCCAGTGAGCTGAACCGCATCGTGGAACGCCTCCGCGTGATCTCCCGCCTTCTGTCCTATCGTGGCGTCCAGCACCAAGAGTACTTCGTGCGGTTCGATACGTTCCGCCATCTCCCGAAGCTCGTCGATGAGGTCCTCGCTCAGGCGGTCTCTACCCGCCGTGTCCACGATCACGACGTCACATTCGTCCTTGAGAGCTTCCACACCTTTGACGGCCATCTCGACGGCGTCGTCCACGTTCTCCACGTGGGCCGGGACGTCTACCTCTTCGGCAAGTTGACGCAGTTGTTCACCTGCCGCGGGGCGGTACGGATCCGCACCGACGAGTCCGACACGGTATCCCTTCCGCTGGAGATATCTGGCCAGTTTCGCGGCAGTAGTAGTCTTACCCATACCGTACAGTCCGACAAGCATGATGATGTTCACGTCGCGGGAGAGGTCGATGTCGAGACCCTCCGTCTTCTCACCTCCGAGAAGCTCCACGAGCTCCTCGTACACTATCCTCAGTAGGTAGTCACGTTTCGGTACTCCCGTGGGTGGTTCCTCCTCAAGGGCTCGCTTCTCGATACGTTTACTTAGTTCTAATACTAACCTTACGTCGACATCCGCCTCCAGAAGCGCGCGTTGAACGTCGCGTACCACCTCCTTGACGAAGTCCTCATCGATTATCGAGGCACCTTTGATCTTCTTGGCGATCTCAGCGAGCTTATCGGCGAATCCTATCACGATTCTTCACCCCCAATTACGCGCTCGACGAACCATTCCGATGAGAACGCCTTTAAGTCGTCGTAATCCTGGCCGACACCCAGGTACAGTATGGGGGCTCCCGTAACTTTTGATATGGAAAGTACGGCACCACCCTTAGCGTCCGCGTCAACTTTAGTCAGTATCGCACAATCGATTCCAACGTATTCATGGAATGTCTTGGCCTGCTCGATAGCATCGTTTCCGGCCAGCGCGTCACCTACGAACACGACGAGATCCGGCTCCAGAACGCGCTTCATCTTTTTCAATTCTTCCATTAAGTTAACGTCGGTGTACGCCCGCCCGGCGGTGTCGACGAGGACGACGTCCTTCCCCTTCGCTTCCGCGTGCTGCACGGCGTTGAAGGCTACCGCCGTCGGATCGTCTCCACGCTCACCCTTGATCAGAGTGACACCGAGCCTTTCCGCGTGCTCCTCCAATTGTTCAATAGCGGCCGCCCGGAACGTGTCGGCCGCGGCGATTACGACCGAGTAACCGCGGTCCTTGAGCAGTTTCGCGACCTTGGCGATGGTGGTAGTCTTACCGCTCCCGTTCACGCCGACGAACATGATGATGGCCGGTCGACCATCTCGCCGAGCCTTTTCAACGGTCTCTATAAGATCAACCTCTCTCTCCGGCTCGAGTACCGATAGGAGCGCTTCGCGTAATCCTTCCTCTACGGTCTTAGGAATTTCCGATTTGCCCTTAACCCGACGGCCGACCAGCTCCTTCTTGAGCTCCTCTCGGATGCTCTCGGCGACTTCGACCGCGACGTCGTTTCTTATGAGTTCCAGCTCAAGCTCGTCAAGGATATCCTCGATGTCGGCCTCCGTGATCGTAACCTCACGCTTGACTACCCTTTTCATGCGTTCCTTCAGCGTGGGCTTCTTGAGGTCCTCCGACATCGTTTCGACTTCCTTAACTTTTGCTTCCTTAGCCTCCCCTGCACGCTCCTCCACGCGCTTCGACACCTTCTCCTTTACCCTGCTCAAAACACTCTTCATCTTACCGAACAAGCCCTGGGGCACCCCCGAAAAACGTCGGGTTTCGGGAAGGATCATTCTCCACTAGACTGTTGGACGGTCCGCTGGGCACCTTCGAGTTGCTGCGCAAGTTCTTGTGCCTTCCTCTGCTTCTCCTGCAGCTCCTGAGCCAGCTCCTGGAGCTTCTGCTGTGCTTCTGCACGGGCTTTCTCTAGCTCCTGCCGCTGGCCGTCGATGCTCTCGAGTGCCTCATCGATCGTCCTCTCCACGGCAACGCCAGCTCCGATACCCACGATCACGCGCTCTGTGTCGGTGACACACGCTCTAACGAACGATTGAGCGCCCACCGGTACGAGGACTTCCTCGTCGCCCTCCAGCTCCTTGACGCCCTTCAAGGTCTCTTCGACACGGTTCAGCTCGCTGATCGAGGACTCTATGAGGTCTATCTGCGCGTTGATCGCCTCCATTTGCCCTTGAAGTCTGTTGATCTCGACTATCAGTCGCTGTAGTTCCTGTTGGATCTCCTGTTCGTTCTTCTTCTCCGTCATTACTCTTCCACACCCAGGAGCCGCCTTAGTATCGGGTCCTCTACTTTAGATATGTCTATCTCTCGGATCTCTTCGATCTGAATCTCCGTGCGGCTGACGCCGTGCTCGCTACCGAGATCTGAGTACACCTTCTCCAGCGCTTCCTCTTCGGACGTGGCCGGAACCTGACGCGTGAACGGTTGTCGAGGCTCGTCACCCATGCGGAACGTACCGCGGACCTCGAACACCTTCACCTCGGACATCGGGAATACCCCCCACGATTCAAATGAGGTATAATGCATCCTCCAGACGGGCGAGTTCGGGACCCGTCGTATCCTCACCGACGACAGCACCTTTAGAGTTCACCACGACACCCACACCGACGTAGGGAGATCCGCGGTTCACCGTGCCGACTTCCACGTCCACCCCTAGCACCTCCGAGACACGCTCCATTTCCTCCTCCGTCGCCCCCGGGTGTACCACAGCCCCCTTAGAGTTCGCTACACCTGCCGACCCTACAGTCTTCACACCACCGAGCTCACCACGCACCACCTTCCCGCCGAGGACTGATTCGATCACCTCCAATGCGTGATCGTCGAGATCCGGATGAACCAGCGCTCCATAATCGTTAGTGAGAACGAGATTGCCGACAGCGTTCATTTTGGAGGGGAGCACGTCGACTTCCACACCCAGCTCACGGACGGCCCGTATCTCGTACTCTCGAGCGTGTCTAGGGAACAGGGCGCCGTTGGAGTTCACGGCCAGTAGAGCGCCTACGAGGTTGCTGCCAGCCACGGTGGTCCGAACGACTTCAACGTCCAGTGCCTCTTTCATTCTTTCGACGATGTCATCCGGGACTTTGGGAGCGATGACGGCGTATTCCTCTGAGGCAGCTATCCACGCCCCGACGTTGGGGTCCCCGTGGACCGAAGCTTTGACTACGGTCATGCTTACTCCGCCAGCATGACTTTGACGGTGCCGTCCGCGTACTTCACGGCGCGGACTCTGATTTTAGATGGTGGTTTCTTGATACCCCGCTCCCAGATCTTCTCGTTCACGTCGTTGCCGATCTTGACCTCCTCCGCCTTCATGTGTCGTTCGATGAACTGTCTGAGCGCCTTGACGGCCCTCGGTGCGCGCTTCTTAAGCGGTGCCTTCTTCGCATCGCGAAGCGGCACGGTGTAAACACGCTCGTCGACGACTTCAGCCACGTTCCAATACCCCCATTACGGCTTCAGCTTGCTACGTCTCCAGTGCCTCCGCTTCGGATTGTCGATGACGCGACCGCCTGTTTTAGCCACAACCCACGGTGGGACACGACGGTTCTGCTTGATCGCTTTGGCCATACGAAGCTTCTTACCCAATGGTTTCACACGGGCCAATCGACTACCCCCTCACTTCCGTTTGAACCTTATCCGATACTCCTTTCGTGTAGCGTCCGAGACTTGTTTTAGGATTCTCTTAAGTTGATCCTCGTCGATCTTCTCCCTCAGCTGACCCGTTTGAGCCATCTGTAGTAGGTAATTTTCAACCGCCTGAGCCAGCTGTGGCCTGGCGAGCCGGACTCTAGCCAGACGTTCCCGAGCTTCTGGAGTTAAGATCCTACGGAGCATCGCCCGGCGCTGGGCTTCCTCCAGTGTTTTCTTCTCCCTTTCTTCCTCGACCTTCTTCTCCTGCGACTCCTCCAGCTTGCGTTGGAGTTCCATGATCTTCTTACGCCGGATGCGCTCGAGCTCGGGGTCGGTCATAGTGGCGACCTCCTACCCCCGATCGGTGGTTAGATGGGAGACGTGAATTTATCCGTGTACCCCTTCTCCCTAGCTATCTCATGGGCGGTTGAGTCGACGAGGGATCTGCCTTCAGGTGTAACCACTCGGCCTTCTTCGGTCTTCTCTATCAGTCCGGCCTCCTCCAACTGCTGAAGGATCTTGCGGATGATCGCGCCACTTCCCTTCCGGAACCGCTCGGGCCGAGCTCCCCGGTCCTGACGACCTCCGTAGTACGTGCGCAGTCGGGAGATTCCCACCGGACCGTCCATGTACACTCGACGCAGGATCGACGCCGCCCGCATGTACCACCAGTCCTGATCCTCCGGCGGACGCTCCTTATGGCGGCCTGTCTTAACGTACTTCGCCCACTCTGGCGGTTTTATCTCCTCGAAGTCCTTGAGCTTCTCCGCCAGACGCTCCACGAGCTCCGATCCGGGCACCACGTATGCATCGTACACGGACCTAACCCCCATCTGCCGGCCGCAAAGGGCGCGTTAATGGGTTTAACGGGAGAGCCCGTGGAACCTTCGCCATCCTTCCCTCGGTCGGAAGAGTACCGCTGTACGTCCGCGTACGTCGATTAGCTCCGCGTTGACCTTCCTAGCGAGTTCCTCGGCCAGCTCCTTCCGGTCGTACCGACGTAGGATGTTTCGCTCGAACCTGACCTTGATGAGTCCGCGCTCCTCCAGCTGTCGATCGACTTCCTGGATAACCCCGGAAGTCAGCCCTTTCTTCCCTATTTTCACTACGGGATCCAGCAGGATCGCGCGTGCTCGGAGCGCCCTACGCTCCTTACCACTCAGGCGTTTAACCTGCGTCACGATCCCTCACCCCTCCATACGCCTACGTCTCCGCTCCTTTACCTCCCGTAAATACGGATACCGATATATATAGCCACACTCAAGGCAGGTGACCGACACGTGGGGCATGCGGTTCTGTCTCAAGCGTACCCGGGCCGTGACCCCGGGGATGAGTGGGGTATTACAGCGCTTACAGAAGCTACGCTTGAGGTGCTTCGGGAGCTTAACCCGAGCTTTCATAGCTATCCTCCTGGCGAGCTCCACGTACCTCCGCGCCCTATCCGGGTCCTCGTAGTACACCGTCCGAGCCAGCCTCAACAGCCGCTCAGTGCGCTCCAAGGCTATCCTGCGCAACAGTAACACCCCCCCGGACTAAGGGGACTCGACATTGCATACTTGGCTCCTGATCTGGCTCCTGCTACCGATGATACCCGCGCAGGCCAATCCGACAAGCCGCTACCTGGAAGTCCATCCGGATACCGTCCCGGTGACATTCGAGGGGAATCCGCTGGTTCCTGCTTACGTGGAACTAACGGACGAGGGGAAGGAGGCCGCATTCTCCATACTCGAGCGTCTAGGAATCCCGTCGAAGGATGCTGCGGTGGGGTACCTGACCGATGTTTTCGTCGGGGAATCGTGCCGTGGAGACTCCCGGTGCCTCGTAGTTTACAGCCCTCAAGATGGTACCGTCGAGGTGCGACCGTGGAAGGAAGATCGGCTCTCCCTAAGGCTACCACCGCTCCGATTGGACGACCACCTTACGGAACTGCTCCTGTGTCTACCGGTACGGAAGCAAGTTGTCCTCCAGCCAGCCGTTCTCGAGCTCGGTCGGAACGTCGACGAAATGATACAACGGCGCGTCGAAGCCGTCCACTTGCATAAATTCGGCGAGCCGACGGCCGTGACCGCGGTTTACGTACCGACCGAGATGGTTGCCCTCCGGGCGTTCGAATCGTTACTTCCCGAACCACGGAACGTTGCCCGGGCCATGCTCGAGCGTCTCTCCTCCGAGGTCCGCGATGCGATTAACGAGTACCTCGTGCGAGACCGGCTGGAAAAGTTGGTAAAATCGAGGCTAGGGAGTGACGTCTACGGTCGGGTCAGAGAGTACTTCTCTTCGATGATACATCTGATGATCAGTAGAATCGAGGAGGTATACTACGATAAGGTCTTCCCGACACTGATCGAATGGTGTGCCGCCATCGTGCGGTACGTCGAAACTTCACTCATCACCACGTTCGCACTCCTGTACCCTGACAACCCGAGCGCGGACGTCCTAGAGCGTCGGGTGGTCGTGTACAACTCTCCCTGCTTCCGGATGCTCCGAAACTGGGTGCTTGAACCTTCATACACGGCCTGGAAGAGCGTTCTGTACAGCCTAGCCGTCACCGTGGCCGATTTGATCTTCGAGGCAGTGCGACCGGCCCTGTCGGCTTTGGGGTTGGAACCAGAATCGAGCCGAACAACGCTCGAGGAAATCACGAAGTCCGCCGTGAAGAACCTCATTGAAGCCCTCGATCCCTGTCTGAGGACGGTGTTAGAGCTACTTCTACTGGACACATTAACGGGGCTGACGGGAGCTTGCTGGGGTTCTTAGAAAGGCGTGTCCTCATCGTCGGGTGCGGGAACAAGTTGTTCGGAGATGACGGGTTCGGGCCCGCGGTGATCGAGGAAATGGAGCGCCGTGAGTGGGAGCACCCGGACGTGGAGATCTTGGACGCAGGAGCGGGGGCTCCGCAGAACGTGTTCTCGCTGATCGACGAGGATTCGAAGGTCGAGTATATGATAGTGATCGACGCAGTGGACGTAGGAGCGGAGCCGGGAACACTCCTGGAGTTCGGTCCAGAAGATCTCGACCCCGACCATCGCGTAATACCAGTGGACGCTCACGGATGGAGCATAGAATCCGCACTGCTGGACCTCAACGAGAAAGTCGGTCTCGACTTCCGGATATTGGGATGCCAGGTGAAAGAGCTACCGATCCCTGAGGTCCAACCTGGTCTCTCCGATCCAGTCCGTAAGGCGGTACCGAAAGCCGCCGATCGCGCGATCGAGCTCGCTGAGCGTTATTTGAGTGGAGAGACCCGATAGACCAGACCGCGGTACCTGACGCTGAGTGACCTAGCTCCCGAAGGACACGCCCGAACGCACTCTCCGCACCCCAGGCACTCACCATCCGGCGATGGACAGATTTCGGAGCATCGGCTGCACGCTAGGCACTTCTCATCGTCGACATCTGGTTCCGCCTCGGTCCGAGGACCCATCACCCACTTCAACGCCTCAGCAGCGACGTCCACGCCCAACGCTTCACGGAGCTGGGGCCAGAGTCCGAAGGGCGGGATCTCTTCGATTATCCGACGTATCTTGTCACGCGCCTCTTCCGACGGGTAATCACCGCTGAGGTAATGTGAGGCTGTGGATGGGTCAACGCCGAGCCGTGCCGCCACTTCGACGAGAGGCAGCTCGGACGCCATCCGCTCGGCGGCCAGGGCGCGGATCACGGCCTCTAAGTTGAGTTTACCGCGCCGTAAGGCCGACCACCCCTGAATCACGGTTTAATGCGTCCTAGGAGTTCTAGCGATCGTGCGAGCCGTACGACCCGTACAATCCCAGGTGATCCAACTCGACGTGCTCCCTTTTCCAGCAACTCCCATTCTAAGTCGCTCACACCGCCTAACACCACAAGCAGTATCGAGTACGTAAGTGCTCCCACAGCGGATCCGAGTAACAGCTTCAGCAGAGACCCGTGGGTTAAGAGCATGGACCACTCGGTCGTGAACCACGCTGCGACGCCTGCAATCACGGGAACTAGCACCCATCTCAGCTTGAGGTGTGTCTTGGCATGTACCATTACAGCGCGGACTATCAGGATCATTGCGAGCCAATCGGAGATAGCCGTGGCGACGGAAGCCCCGAAGATACCCCACTTCGGTACCATGATAGCGTTCAGGACTACGTTCGCGACCAGCGAAAACGAGAGGACGACCAGCGGCAGGCGCTCGCGCCCTATCCCCTGGAGCAGGCTCGCACAGCTGCGAAAGACCACTATGAAGGCCATGGCGGTTGGCAGCACGTAAAGCGCCTGAGCACCGGGCCGAAAGGCGGGACCGAAGAAGAGTGTGATAAGGGGCTCCGCCAACACACCCGTCAGGACCGCCACCGGGATCAACAACGTCCACATCGTCTTGATCGCTATATGGGCGTACTGTCGTAGTGTCCGCTCATCCTTTAGGGCTTCGGCCTCGGAAGCCGCCGGAAGCAGCGCGGTCGCCACCGCCGCGCACAACGTGGTCGGGAGGCGGGCGATGGGACCGGCCGCGTCGTAGTATCCGACCCAAATTGTCCCTAAAAAATACCCTATCACCAGGAGGTCGACGTTCGACTGGATCATGTCCGCGATACCGGTTAGTGCGACCGGAAGACCGAAAGTCAGGGCGCTCTTGGCAACACGGTTCGGAGGGAGCGGTTCATCCTCTCTGGGTATCTTCGGGAGGTACTCGCTCCTAAGCTTGGCCGCCCCATAGAGTCCCGATGTGGCGTACGCCAGCGTCGCCGAGGCGAAGACGGCACCGGTCGGTCCGTACCCAGCCAGGATGAGCGCGGGTGCTCCACCCACCCGGGTCCCCTGCTCGACGAACTGCGTGAGGACGTACCGCCGCATGTCTTGGAATCCTTGGAAAACACCACGAACACACGAGGCGAAAGCTGCGAAGGGCAGTCCAATAGCCGTGATCAGGAGCGGCGTGTAGAGGCGTGGATTGTGGAAGTACCACGAGGTCAAGTAAGGAGCGGCCAACGCAAGTATCAACGCGGCGAGGGTGGACAGGGCGACCAGAACTAACGTCGGGACCACGATGAACTGGCGGACCTTCGTCCCCTCACCGAGTGCGTGGTACTTGGCTACGTACCTCGCGACGGCGGGCGGCACCCCGAAGGTTGCCAAGAACATCACGATCGTCTGTATTACCATGGTAGACGACACTATTCCGTACCCATCGGGCCCCAGCAGGCGGCCCACAAGGAGTCGGTACACGTATCCTCCCAATCTAAGGAACAACGAACCGACGAGGACCGTGAGACTGCCTTTAACGAGCTTGAGTAGGGGCAATGAGAGACCCCGTCACTCTTCGTACACCGGCGTACCTTCCTTCTTCGTGAGCTCCCGGAACGTCTCCATAATACGCCTCGTGATGGGTCCTGGGCATTCCTCGCCGATCTTCCGCCCGTCGACCTTTCTAACGGGCGCCACTTCCGCTGCCGTGCCCGTTAGGAACACCTCGTCCGCCGCGTACAGTTCCCCCAATGTTATCCTCTTCTCCTTCACTGGTATATCGAGCCTCTCGCAGATCTCCATCACGGTCGCCCTTGTAATCCCACGGAGAATGGTATCCTCCGGTGGAGTGTACACGGTCCCACCTTCCACTACGAACACGTTGTCACCGGTACCTTCGCAGACGTATCCTTCGTGATCCAACATGATGGCCTCGTCGGCGCCCGCCAGGTTAGCTTGGATCTTCGCCAGGATGTTGTTCAAGTAGTTGCACGATTTGATCTTCGGATCTAGCGCGTCCGGTGGAATACGACGCACGGAAGCCGTGATCACCTCGATCCCCTTCTCGTACAGGTCCCCGTACAGCGGCTCCATAGGTTCCGCGATTATCACAACATTAGGTTCTGGACATTTCTCCGGGTCCAACCCGAGATCACCTTCACCGCGTGAAACCACCACGCGAATGTAAGCGTCCCGCAGCTTGTTGGCCCGTACGGTTTCGATGATGGCTTCCTTCATCTCCATCTTGGTCATCGGTATCTCGAGCATGATAGCCTTCGCGGAGTCGTAGAGTCTGTCGACGTGCTCATCCAACTTGAATATCCGACCGTCATAGGCCCGAATGCCCTCAAAAACACCGTCGCCGTACAGGAACCCGTGATCGTAGACGGAGATCTTAGCCTCCTCTCTGGGGACTAGTTCGCCGTTCAGGTAGATGAGTTGCCCACGCTTGGACAACCCGAAACCCCCCGACCGCTGCTCGTCGGAATGATGTTAAAACACTCTCCCTCACCTTCCTCGTCGTGAAACGATGCACATCGATATGTGGGGTGCCGAAAGGTGGTCCAGATCCAGTACGTGATTTTGGAAACCACCATCAGCAACATTATATCCACGATTGTTGAAAAATACGCGAAGGACCCCATCACCAAACGGTATGTCAGGCAGATGGTTGAGAACATTGTTTCGGATGTACTAAGGGAAGCTCGAAAACGCGATATTGGTCTGAGTGACCTGTTTGACTCCGAGGGATGGGTACTAAGGGAAATATCCGAGCGTATCTCTAATACGATAGAATCGATCGGAATACCATCCGAGGATGTTCAGAAAACAGTCCTAGGGACCCTCTCATCAGAGCTTAAGTCACCCTCTACGTATTTCAAGTCGATAGCCAAAACGATGTCGGAAGTTCTATCCGGCAAGAACGAGGACGTCCCTGATGAGTACTTCTTTGAGAAAGTTCTCAACCGGCTAATAGAAAGCGCTGACGAGTTCGTGTACCTAGCCAGCCCTTGGGTGTCAAGTCCTGAAGATTTAGTAAACGAAGGTGTCATATCACTGAAGGGATTGAAGAATTCAAACATTGAGCTTTGCCTTCTAGTAGCGTCGGGAGAAAATGACGAGAAAGTATTGAAAGAATGGGCGGCTTTAGGGTTCGAAATTAGAGAAGCAGAAGGTAGACGTAAGGACGAGTTAGGAATCCATTGTAAAGTGTATGCGAACGAGAAGATGGCGCTCGGGGCCAGCTGGAACCTCACCGTATCGGGTCTTCGACGTCTTCGAGCCATGCGCGAAGTGCACACACTTAACCCGAAAACAGAAGAGTGCGACGTGTGCAAAACCAATTATGAACAACTGATTTCAGAGTTTAACTTTCGGTGGATGGAGTCTAAGCAGAAGTTTTTCAGTGACGAAGGAATCGATGGCAGAGCTGTTTTTAAAATTGAATGGGACGACGACAGACCTAGAAAGATTTTAATCTACCGGGAGAACGGTAAGCGTTGGCTCACAATCAACCTTAGGGAAGACCACGATGGGTTCGTGTTCAACGGTCGAGTGTACCGATACGTCGAGGAATACCACGGGTTCACAACTTTGTTCTTCCAGGACCCAGACATTGCAGCCAAAGTTGTCTATCCTTTCGTCGGACTGAAGCTTAAGAGGATCCGGCCCGAGCACTTGGACATTGTGGAAAAGAAAGTGGACTGGAAGGACAACGCGAAGAAGTACGTGCTGAGATTCACGGACAGTCTCTACGACGGAGCGTTCGTCGTTTGGGGGCTGGACCCGGATCCTAACTCATACTTCTACGTCTACGGTGGTAGACTCTTGGTTGCTAAATGTGAAGAGGATGGCGGTACGATCACGGTGAAGTTCATCGACTCCGCGGATCCGGACGACATGCCGGATTGGGTATTCGGAATGGTAGATATAGGATTGCTCTTCGATAGTTCTTCTCTGGAGGGGACACCGACGCTCTTCGTCTACGATTGATTTCCTTACCCCTTCATTTTCGCGACGAAAAATCCGGCAGTGTCGTGCCTGAACGGCCAGTACCGTCGCACCTTCCTGTACTCACGGAACCGCTCCCCACGAAACTCCTCGATCCCGGGTGACCCTGGTACGTCGACGTCAACTAGTTTCACGTCGAACTCCTCCAGGGCGCGTTTCACGATCGCCTCGTTCTCCTCCCACGATACCGAGCACGTCGAGTACACCAACGTGCAACCGTATTCTTCCGCGATACGGAGCGCGGGTTCCAGTATCTCCCATTGCCTTTCCGCGAACCGTTCCAACGGCTTAGGCTTCCACCGGCTGTCCGGGTTCCTGTTCCAGACCCCTGTGGTCGAGCACGGTGGGTCCACCAATATACGATCCGGGACGCTGGGCAAGTCGTCCACCGTCAGCCCACGGGCGTCCCGACAGATCGTTCGGACACAGGTTATCTCGAGCCGACGGCACCGGCGTTCCAAGACCCGGAGTCCCAGTTCCGATTTGTCCACGGCCCACACCTCACCTTCGTCGAACATGCGCTCCGCCGTGTGTGTGGTTTTACTACCCGGTGCTGCGCAGATGTCGAGCACGGTCTCGCCCGGCTCGGCCCCCAGGGCGGCGGACGCGGACGCCGACGCGAGATCCTGCACGTCGAACAGTCCCTCCCGCCAAGCCTTCGATCCGTACCCTCTGCCCCTGACCAGCGCACGCACCTCCTCTAAGAAGGTGGGCTCTGTCACGATACCATACTCTCTCTCCAATACGTCATCCGCGGTCAGCGGGTCCAACTTCAACCGATTTACTCGGAGGTACTGCGGCGGTACCCGGTTGTTCGCGCGCAGAAGTAACTCGACTCTATCCCGATCACCTCCGAAGATTTCCAGCATGTAGAGCACGAACCACTCGGGATGCCCGTACTCCAGCGCGAGGCGTTCCGTCCATGGGCGATCCTCCAGCACGTTCTTCACGGAGACGCGTTCCACGCCGCGGAGTACGGCGTTGACGAAAGCTCCCGCCCTGCTCCCCACTAGCTTCTTCGCGATCCTGACCATGCAGTCGGTCACCGCTGGTGAAGGGTTCCTCCAGATTTTCATCTCCATGGTGCCGACCCTGAGTATCTGGCGCACGTAAGGCGACCTCACGTCCTCTGGATGTACGTCCGAACCCGTTGCTATGAGTTCGTCCAATAGGTTCCGCCGCTTGATCGTTTCGTACACGAATGCCTGCACGGATCGTCGGACGTCGGTCGAACGGTCCCGGCAAGTACGCTCCACGGCCTCTGGTATCGGCATTCCACGGGTTTCCACGAGGACCAAGGCTTTAACCGCAAGAAGTTGGTTCTCCATGCACCGCCACCCCGGCGGGTGATACGGTGGAAGTCATCAAAGTGGGTGGAGAGATACTGGACCGTGTTGAAGACCTAGCCCAGGTCATCGATGACACCATCGTGGTGCACGGTGGCGGTCCGGAGGTCTCGGACGTGATGGAGCGCATGGGACTCGAACCGAAGTTCGTCCGCGGACTCAGAGTCACCGACCGAGAGACGTTGCACGTGGTGACGATGGTCTTGGCCGGTTTAGTGAACAAACGCTTGGTGGCCGAGCTGCGCTCGGAAGGCATCAACGCGTTAGGCTTGTCCGGAGTCGACGGCGGTCTCCTGATAGCAGAAAAGAGGTCGGAGGTTATTGACGGGAAGGAGGTGGATCTTGGGTACGTGGGGGACGTTAAGCGCGTCAATGCCGAGTTACTCGAATCACTGCTGGATGCCGGGTATGTCCCGGTGGTTGCCCCTATTGGGGTGGGCGAAGACGGGACCTTGTACAACGTGAACGCCGATACAGCCGCTGGGGCCATCGCCGGGGTAATGCGCGCGGATCGGCTCGTACTACTGACGAACGTGCCAGGAGTCCTGGAAGATCTAGACGACCCCGAGACCATTATCGGACTGGTGCGCCCGGAGGACGTCGAGGAGCTTGAAGAAAAGGGAATCGTCACCGGAGGTATGGTGCCGAAGCTTGAAGCCGCCAAGATGGCTGTGGAGGCGGGATGCCGGGAGGCCGTGATCACGAACCTTGAAGGGTTGCTCGAGGGGAGGGGAACTATCATGAGGTAGCCGAGCACCTTGGCGAGAAAATCGAAAAATACAAACTCCCGAGTGTATTGGACGGGTGCGAACCTAGGGACCGCGCCGTAGAGCGTCTACTAGACATGGAAGGTAGGTACTCCCCCATGTCCGGTACTTCCTCGGTAGGGATGATCGTGGGGATATCCTTCATACGTCTCTTACGCGTGGGTCCTTCTGAGAGCCGAGGCCGAAGCGTAGGCGTACTGGACGTCCCGGAAGGGTGAAGTGTGTCCTGCCCGCAGGTGATGATTGTCATCCCGGCTGACCCCCTCCCGGGCATGATGGGGACCACCCAGCTGAAGGGGGTGTCGTCGTAAAATTGGTCCGACTCGTGTCGGTAGGGAAGCATGGCGGTGTATCCGTCGAAGTCCTACACCCGCAAGATCTTCCCCCGCAGTTGACTTCATTCTGTAAGATTAAGATCAACGGAGCCAGAGTCATCTCTCGTAAGAGCAATATCGTAGCCTTCCGTGGTAGACCGTCCCTGGAGCCGCTCGACGAACCAGGCAATTTCATATCGATCGCCGCTCGTGAGAGCGAGGTCATGATAGTCGGTGATCCGTATCTGCGAGTGCTTGCGATCGATGAGGGCGAACGGATCGTCGTGAATACGGACCGTCTCCTCGCCTGCCTTGACTTCGAGACCGTGGAACTACAGAACGACGAGATTACGGTGGTCGAGTGCGTAGGACCTGATATCGTGGTTCTCGCGTGTTCGAGCCCCGTAGTCGCGTCGCTGAAGCTGGAAGGAGACACCGCACACGTACAGACGGGGAGCATCCTGTGTTGGTGGGGAAATATCCACATGGAGACTGTCAGTGGCTTCCTCAAGCTCTCCGGCCAGGGTCACGTGATATTGTCCATCACCAAGAAACCAGACACCACCGAGAAGGCCGTCACATCGAGAAAAGTCAGCCCTTGGATTTAGCGGCTTCCCACGATCCTCAGTAATGTTACGGCTCTTGTAACGATTCGAGGTTTGGTGCGGCCGCCGGGATTTGAACCCGGGCCACGGGCTCGGCAGGCCCGCGTCCTACCAGACTAGACTGCGGCCGCTCGCCCCGTTGTCATCCCGGCTCCTCAGTCTACTTACTAAATATCTTTTTCGGCCTCACGCAACGCCGCCTCTATTGCCGGGACTGCCTCTCCGATCACCTCGTATCCGTGCCCGGGGAATATCGACCGAACGCCCGTGCTCAACAGCCGCTCCAAGGACTCGCACAGCTTCTCCCTATCCCCGCCCGGGAGGTCCCACCTACCAGGACCGAACCCGAACACGGTATCCCCGGTGAACGCCAAGTCACCGAGCAGGAAACAGCAGCTCCCGGGGGAGTGTCCTGGGGTGTACAGGACCTCCACCTCTTCACCACCCACGTCGAACGTCTCCCTGTCTCGGAACGTGAAGGATGGCTCGTACGCTGGCATCGAACGTCCGAAAAGGTACGCCGCCGACAGTTCGGCGTCTCCCTCTCGCAGCACCTCGGCCTCCGCTCGGTGCACTCCTATCTCGAGCCCGGCTTCCAGGGCGTCAGGACCCGAGGCTGCGTGATCGAAGTGGCAGTGCGTGAGCAAGGCGTACCTGACGTCCACGTCCCCGGGTAACTTCTCGATGATCTCTCCGGAAGCTCCTAGATCGATGAGGATCCCCTCGCCACCCACGGCCAACAGGTAACAGTTGCAGTCCGGCGAGGGTGTAATCCCCTTACCGCCGACCCGGAACACCCTCACTTCGCCGTCTGAGTACACCTCCAACAAAGGGGACTCCCCCATGCGACCAGAGGAACTCGCGCTGAAAGCCGTACGGGAGGCTCTCCGGAGGACCGTGTTCGACCCGGACGCCTGGACGCACGTCACCGTGGTATCCGACGACGCTCTCCACGTGCATATCCTGACCAATCAGCGTAAGAACGTTGAGGGAAAAGGCGGCCGTAACCGCCAATACCTCGAAGGGTACACCGAGGGATACCTGGCCGCCCACGGGCACGACGTCGTGGTCCATGTCTCCATCGTCGGGGCGGGCCTCAAGGACGAGACCGAGGAGTTCCGGTACCTGCCGCTGGAACGAGCCCTGAAAGAAGGGGTGATCGAGGAGGATTCCCCCATCCACAGGGTCTGTGATCGGTTGGGCATCGAGTACGTCGTCCTCGGCGCCCGCGAGATCGTCGGGCCAAACCCGGCCCTCGTCGAGGTCGTCGAAAGCCTCAAAGGGGAGCGCGCCGTCGACGTCTTCACCGGGACCGGTGCGGGGGCGCTCGCCGCGGTCGAGGCGGACTTCAAAGAGGTCTACGCGATCGATCTGAAGGTGCATCCCAAGGTCCGCGAACGTCTAGAGTCGGAAGGGGTCGAGGTAATCGAGGCCGACTTCCGCGACGTCGACTTGCGGGAGTTCGAACCGATCGACCTCCTCACCGCAGACCCACCGTACGCGTCCACCTTCGAGTTCCTAGAAAAGCTCTCCGAGGAACGTCCACGAGTCGACACCGCCGTCGTCTGCCACGGCTTCTCCTCCTGGACGCGAGCCGTGCGGGAGATCCGAGGCTTTCTGATCGAGCTGTTCGAGGACGTCAAGCCGGTGTCCAAGTACGATCACGAGCTCAGCGTCTGCCACCGCCTACGAGACTGACCCAGAGACGGCCACCCCCCTACGATGTCGCCTTACGTAGGTCCAATGTCGCCACCTCCTTCCCCTACCCGTAGTGCGTCGGGAGGTACGAACGTTTACGTACTATTGGCCACAATCGCTCATGTTAAAGTTGTACTGTTTACGTACAAACATTCAACAATAGTAGTGTAGTCATTTCGGTTTTGAAGTGATTGTAAAGTAGTTACATTAGAGGGTCTGAAGACGACAATGATTTAACTAGTATAGGACCGGTTTCAATCGTAAATGACATCCACACAAGTATTCGCGAACTGTTACAGATGCTAATATCAGACAGAGCGCCCCGGATCGTCGTCAGTGCCGTAAACAGTCCCAGATCGAACCGTCATCGGGAACTTCGTGTCGAGGGACTTGCACAGACCCGGATGGCCTCGTTCAGGTAGCCCGAATAGTGCATCGGTTCCCGGGGGTTCTAACGACGAAAGACCCCCCAGTCGGACCCATCGAGGGAGTCACCAGTCCGAGGACCTCACGTTAAGAGACCTGATGAGAGTGCCTCTCCCAACCGTCTGAATTGTGAGGGCGAGGGAGAGAGGATAGTTCGAGCCTCCCTAACTGGGGACCCACATACCCGGACGGAACGGGAACGAGTCGAGGCTAACCGCATGCTGGAATGCACCAACTAGCTCCGATCCCGACGTGGACCCACCGCACCGACGCCCTCTACCGACGTTTCGATATACGCCATCCTGCTGGGCACCAGGCCACCTGGCAGGCACCGATTCTCGACGAACCGACGATAGCGCAGGTAAGCCCCGGTCCACAACACGCGCTCCCGTTTCCGGACCGAGTAGTCGAAGGGAACGATGGTGAAGAATTCCTCCTGAGAGCCGGCGCGAACCTCGAATTCCTCAGCACACGCTGTACAGTCCGGATAACAGCTCACGTACCGCATGGGGACCCTCGGACATCCAGTTCGGAATTTGAGGGAAAAACAGTCACGGTTTGCCGACGTCTTCTTTTTGTAACTTGGAAACGATACGTTCTGATATTCATAACGATCATGGGGTGCCGCGGCCGGGATTTGAACCCGGGCCCACCGGATGGCCATGGGCCCGCGGGATACCCGCGGGCCCTCTTCAGTCCGGCGCTCTCCCAGGCTGAGCTGCCGCGGCTCCGACGTCATGGCCGGCGATACACACTTTCTATTTAACTTTGTCGCCAGCCTGATGTCTGGGTCGGGCGTCCGTATTAGGCTCTCGCAGCGGCCTGGCTATTTGTGCAACTTAAGGGGCTGTTCGCGGAGCTCGCGCCGACGACCGAAGGTAGGCTAGGTGTAAGGGGAGAATCGTCGACATCCGTCTGCGAGGGCTATGATTGGTGGGGTGTCCGGGATTGTACCTGACGAAAGAGGAGGAGCGGATCCTGAACGGCGAGGAGGGCGAGCTGAAGGCCAAGCTCATGGAAGTGTTGGTAAAGCTCGGGGATGTCTTCGACGCGGAGCGACTCGTGAGGCCCGCCTCGGTGCACGTATCCGGGGTGTCGTACGGAACGATCGGTGACGCGGGACTGAGGTTCCTGAGGAAGGTAGCGGAGGCTGGTCTGAAGGTCTCGGTCCCGACGAGCGTGAACCCATGTGGCATCTGTCTGGACGGTAACCTCCCGGTAGACGAGGAGTTCGAGCGGAGGCAACGCGAGATCATGGACGCCTTGGAGTCACTGGGTACGGCCCCGGTGTACACGTGCGTGCCGTACCAGCAGGGGTTTCAACCCTCACGCGGTGATCTCTTGGCGTGGGGGGAATCCTCCGCCGTCTTCGTGGCGAACACGTATTACGGTGCGCGGGCGAACCGTGAAGGGGCACCGGCGACTGTCGCGGCGGCGGTCGTGGGGAGGATCCCGGAGTACGGGATGCACCTGGACGAGAATCGGGTGGCGGAGTACGAAGTAGTCGTCGAGTTCGAGCCGCGGAACGACTTTGAGTGGTCGGCGCTGGGATACTACCTTGGGGAGGTGCTCGACGGGATCCCGGTACTGAGATTGCCAACGGTTCCCTCGCTGTCGAACGTGAAGTACATGGGAGCCGCGGCGGCGGCCTCGGGAGCGCTGGCTATGGCTTACATTCCAGGGATCACGCCGGAGGAGCCACGGGTGGACGGTACCGAAAGGATCGAGGTGGAGCGGAAGGACGTGTTCGACCTTGTAGAGGAGAGGTTCGGGACGGAGCGTGAGGGGTTCTCGTTCACCGGGTGTCCTCACAGACCCGACGGTGAGATTCCGAGGTTCGACGGCTGCGCGATCTGCTGTCCGGCGAACGCGACACTCGACGGGCACAGGCTCCGGGGAACGTGCCCCGTAGTCGCGCCGATCGAGGACGTCTACGACGTGGTGTTCACAGACTCGCTGAAGGCCGCCCACTACTTGGCGTCACGGGTCGAGGTGAACGTGGGTCCGCTGTGATCGGGGAAAAATCATAAGTAGGACTAAGTCCGGAACGGCTCCGGGTCGGGGCCGTGGGGTAGCCTGGTCTATCCTTCCGGCTTTGGGGGCCGGAGACCCCGGTTCAAATCCGGGCGGCCCCACCAACCTCAGGAATCGTTGCGAACATCATAACGATTCGGATTCTGATGAGTGAGCGAACAATGTTACCGACGTAGCTCGGGTAGCCGCAGTATCCTTGTGGCTCTGGTGAGATCCTTGATCCTCCACTCGGATTCTCCTATTACGCTCCGTTGGGCTTCACGCCAGCGATACGTCAGCCTAGCCCTCCAGGAGTCCACGCGCTGCGCGTCCGTGTGGTACTCGTCGTCCTCGCTCATTAGTACCGGACGCTCGGGTTCCTCTGTCGGATCTATACCGGTCCATTCCGCCAGCTCTCGGAGTGCCTCCAGTCCTCGTTCGGTGATGGAGAACTCGATGGTCTCCTCCGGTTTCTCGACCCTCAGACGGGGCTCGTCCGGTGTTCCTTCCAGCCAAGGCTCGCCGGGACACACGTCCTCCCAACGCATTCTCACTAGGTCCATCACGCTGATTCCCGATTCGGCGATGATTCTGAACGGCGCCCACCAGGATGCGTCCTTGTTTTCTTTTGCCCATTCCTCGATCAAATCTACCAGCTCTAAAACTTCGCGAGCGTCCTGCTCGGTCATCTCAGGCGATGCGGGCGATCCGTACGCCTTCACGGTCAGGATGAGCAGTGGATCCCTACCAACGGCTCGTAGGGCCTTAGTGAGCGCGTACCAGCACAGTCTACCCATTTCGTGGTCCAACTCCATGTTACGGACTGACTCTACCAGAAGGTTACGGAGCTCGCGTGCCACCTCTAAAATCTCCTCGTCTGGAGCCTTCTCGAGCCACTCTTCCGGCTCCTCGTCCTCCAAGATCCTCCGGAGGAATTCGTCCAGTCTTCGTAAAACGAAGCGGTACGAGTGTCTGGTGTTTTCGTTACGTACGTCCAGCAGATCCACCAGATTCTCCAAAGCCACCGGGACTCCCCCTACGTGAAAGTTTTACGTGGCGCTCGAATGGACCCCTGCTCCCAGCCGTAGCGCCGACGCACTAACGCACTGGCCGTTGTACTATATCAGTTATGTCGAACACAGAGAACACCGAAGGGGTATCGCGACGTGTCTGAGCCGAACGTAGTGGAGCTGTTCCACGGCGACCTGTACTCTATCGCGTACCGAGCGGGGCTGGACAAGTTCCTACCAATAATCGGAAGGGCGCGCATCACCCCGGCAGAACTGACGCTCGCGGGACTGTTGGAGCTAGGGTATGATGTGGAAGTCACTACGCTGGAGGGGAAATCGCTACCCGGCCGGAGGAGAATAGAACTGGCGGACGAGGTGAAGGAGGTTGTGACCGGACGGTACGTGGAGAACCTCTTGGACTCGGACCGCGTGCATCACCTCAGGCTTTCCGCTAGGTGTCTCGGGGCGAAGGTCAAAATACATTACTCATCCGACTGGGGGATGGAGGTAGGAGGCTACGGGGTGAATCCTTCGAAGCTTCATAAGAACCGAGCGTTGGTGAAATTGTTGGAGTTCGTGTCGACGCGTGAGCCGTCCTTCACGGATCTCGTGGTGGACTTAGGGGCGGCTCCCGGAGGCTGGTCGTCCTTCGCGGCGCAGGTTGCGGAGAACGTGGTCGCCGTCGACCCAGCGAGGTTGGAGGATCGAGTGAGAGAGCTGGAGAACGTGCATCACCTGCGTATCACGGCCCACGAGTTCGTCCTCCCCGAGATGATCGTGGTCGGATTCCCCGGGGAGAAAGTGACGCTGCTCTCGGACATTTACTCCGGAAACCCCGAGGACGACCTGTATGCGGTCCTTCGGCTGCTGGAGCGTCTCGAGAACGATGTCGCGTGGGGTTTCGTGAAGGTGGCGCCGGCGGGGGACGATGTGTTGGAATGGTTCATGGAGGAGATCGAAGAGGCGGGGTTCGCGGTGGAGAACGTTAATCTCGAGTCGGCGAGCTCGAACGAGACGTTCGTTTACTTCCGAGAGTGATGGTGGTCTCGTGGCGGTAAGGAGGAGAGCACACACAAAGTATCCTCAGCGTCTCCGAGCCGTCGTTCTCGACCCAGTGTACCGAGCCACGGGGGATTTCCACACAGTTCTCCGGATGAACCTCCAAAGATCTAGATCCGACGTGTACGATGCCCCGACCCTCCAGGACCCAGTACACCTCGTCAAAGTCGATGTGGTAGTGAGGTACCGTGGACTCTCCTGGTGGAACCTCCGCGACAGCCAGGCTCACGGTCTTAACGCGGGAGAACTCTGGACGTACGACTTCGTAGATCAGCGAGCCGTCGAGTGTTACGTAGGGTTCGGAGTCACGCGGGCTACGTTTCAAGACTCGACACTCCCCGCGAAGTTAGTGGCGAACGTCAGATGGGAGGCCGCGTGTACGTGGACGTACGTTCCCAACACGTTCGGGAAGTCTTTGGGTCGGAACCCCTCCCGTCCGCGCCAACCTTGACCGCGGATTATCCGATACGCACTCTCGAGACCTTCTGGCCTCACGAGGCGTGAGTAATGGAACTCGTGGCCCTTGAACATCTCACCCTTACGCGTTACCGGGGTGTCGTCCACGGCGCGGGCGATCGTGTAGCTGAGACCTTGAACCCTATCCGTCATCTCGACCGCTACGTCAAAGACTCCTACCCACCTGTACCTGTCCTCGTTCCACCTGAGCTCCTTACACAAGTACATAAAGCCGCCGCATTCCGCGTATATCGGAGCACCCGACTCCGCCAACTCTCGGATGGAGTCACGCGTACTCTCGGCATCTTCCAGCTGACGTGCGAACAGCTCCGGATAGCCACCTCCGATGTAAAGTGCATCAGCGTCGGGTGGAACGTCCTCGTCGCGTACTGGGCTGAACTCCAGGAGCTTCGCGCCGTTCTCCTCGAGCGCCTCCAGGTTCTCCGGGTAGTAGAAGTTGAAGGCTTCATCCTTAGCCACGGCGATGCGGCATTTGGTCGGGTTCACTTCCCAGGGACGCTCCCCTGGCCCCAGTGGGCCGGCGGCCTTCGCCACATCGATGAGCGCGTCCAGGTCCACGTGCTCGGAGATCACTTCAGCCACTGTGCGGAGACGTTCCCTCATCTCCTCGAGGCGTTCGGGAGTCGGTACCAAACCCAAATGCCGGTACTCCACCTTGAGCCTGCGGTCCCTGGGGACGTAACCCAGGACTTTGACATCGGTGTACTTAACCAGAGCGCGTCGCGCCTTGCGGTAGTGAACCTCTGACCTGATGCGGTTCAGTATCACGCCGACTATGTTCGCTCCTTCCAGTTCTGTGTATCCCTTCACCAACGCCGCCACACTCTTGGTGAGACTCCGGGCGTCGACGATCAACACTACGGGCGCGTTGAGGACCTCGGAGACGTGGTACGTGCTTCCCCTAACACCGACAGCGCCGATACCCTCGTAAAGCCCTCGAACTCCCTCCACGACGGCGAGATCGGCGCCCTCACATCGGTGCTGGAAGAGCCATATAACGTGCTCCTCGCGGAAGAGGAACGTGTCGAGGTTACCACACGGTCGCCCGGAAGCCAGCCAGTGGTACGACGGATCGATATAATCGGGGCCTACCTTGAACGGTTGCACCTCATATCCGTCGTCTCGTAGCGCCCGAATTATGCCAGCGGTGATCATAGTCTTACCGCAAGCGCTGGACGAGCCAGCGAGTACGATCCGGGGTATCGGCAACAGGACACCCCTGTTTCCGTGTACCATAAAATTTGATATACAGGACTTCCACGCCGACCGCTCGGGGGAAAGCTTTACGGCCATGCGATGCAGGGGATGCGGTTCCTCCAACCTGGAGGAGCGTGACGAAGGAGACTACGTCGTCGTTAAGTGCCGCGAGTGCGGCCATACCACCGTCCGCAGGAAAGTGGGGTTGGTAGGTCTGACCACCGAAACACTGGGCATCGCCGTAGCCGCAGTAGTGACCGCGACGGCGATCGCCTCGACGCTCGTGTAAAAGGTGGTAAGGAAATAGGGTCATCGGAAGGCCAGAATGGCCCCTCACCTGTTTGGATGTTCCGGCCCGGTACGCAACGGCGTCCATCCCGGGAGGGTACGCCTCCCAGGTCGCGCCGCCGCTGTGAAGTCGTGTGGCCGGGGCGGGGGAAACCCGATACCGACGCCCTCACTCCGTATTTTATTGTATTGTATTTATTTCATGAGGTGCTTGGCGTACTTCAGGAGCGACGGTTTCCTGGCGATCACCTTCTTGGCAACCTTCACGACCCCCTCTCCTTTCACCAACCTGAGGATATCCTCGCGGTCCAGCGCCTCCGCCAGTGCGTTGAGCTCCTCGTTACTCATCTCGGAGAGTATCTTGGACGCCTTCAGTGTGTATTTGAACATCCTACCGAATTCTTCTTTCCATTGGTCTTGGTATTGTTTTAGGAAGGTGGCGGACGTGTCGTCCTCTTCGATCGCTTCGGCCGCGACCTCACCCGCGATCCGACCACAAACCAGGGAAGTGTGAAGACCACCACCGGTCACCGGGTTAACCTGACGAGCCGCATCACCCACCACGAGAATACCATCACCATACGTCCGCCCAACAGGCCCACACACCGGCACACCACCCACATTCACCTCCACGGGGACGGCCTCCGCTACAGCTTCTGAAATGAGCTCGTGATCCTCCAAGGCGCGGTTCAGTACCTTCAGCGCATCTCCGGGTTCGGATTCGGACCCTCGGATGCCCACTCCCACGTTCGCCCGACCTTCGCCCTTCGGGAAGATCCAGAAGTATCCTCCCGGAAAGAACTCGGCGTCGACGAAGAAGTGCGTGGCGTCCTCCTCAACATCAACACCTATCATCTCGTACTGTGCGCATGTGCATATCTCTGTGGGTTTGAGTGGTGGGACTAGTCCTGCGGTTCTTCCTATGCGAGACTCGATCCCGTCCGCGGCGATGGTGACGCGTGCTCGAACCTCATGCACACCATCCACTCCCTCGTACTCGACCCCAACCACCCGACCATCATCAACCAACGCCCGACGAGCACGCGCCAACAACTTAACCTCCGCACCAGCCTCAACAGCCCGAACAACCAACCACTTATCAAACACACGACGCTCCAACACGTACCCGTCACCGGGGACCTCGAACTCCTTCCCGTTGGGAGCGTAAATGAGAGCACGCGAGATCTCGGTAGCGATCCACTCGTCCTGTGGCTCGATTCCAGCGTGTTCGAGCCCATGTGCGCTGATACCCTCGGCACACTGTTTTGGGACACCGACCTCGGCCTTACGCTCGAGTACCAAGACATCACAACCTGCCTCCGCCGCAGCCCACGCCGCGACCGAACCCGCCGGACCAGCACCAACCACAACCACATCGAACTCCACCTTCACTCCCCCTCGTCCTCGATGGCGCCCGTCGGGCAAACCTTAGCGCAAATGCCACAGTCGTCGCACTCAGGGCCGAACTCTGGTTTCCCACCGGAAATCGTCAGCGCATCCTTGGGGCAGACCGCAGCGCACGCAGCGCACCCGAGACAACGTTCGACCATGACTTTCAACCCCAATCACCTCCCTCATTCCAGGAACTCGATCACATCGAGACGTTCACACTCAGCTTCAACCTCAACAAGTTCGGCGAGACTGGGGCGCGTCCGTCCAGCGTCTCCAGATATTAACTCTTTCACGTACAGTCCCGGGTCGCAGAGGAACTCGACGATGGCTCGATCTCCGTCGTGCTCGACCAGCTTGGCCTCGTGAACTCTTTTTCTCCTGACCTTGTCCGCCCTCCTGTGGAGCACGCGCCTCGGTGTCCTTTGCTCTATTACACACCTTTTCAGCTCCTCCAGGGCTTCTCTCAGCTTATCCTCTGGAACTGGTTTTCCGAACTTCACCCACGCTCGGTACCTCTTTCGGGATCGCTCGGAGAGATCTTTCACCTTCCCGACGTCTTCGGGCCCCCCGTACTCCAGTTCTACCACCTGTACGTCGTCGCCCACCTTCCGGTTGATCTCTTCTTCAACCCTCTTAAGGTCGACGTTCCTGCGCTTAGGATACAGGAGTTCCATCACGAAAGGCCTACCATTTCCGAGCATTCTCACGTCGATATCTTCGCGACCCGCAGCGTGGAACTTGTGCGACTCCGCCAGGAATGCATCCTTCAGCACCATTCCAATGAGTTCCTCCACAGACTCCGTGTACAGCTTACCAGTGAAATCGCAGTTCGGACATCCCGCCCCCCCGCACCGCGGGCAGGGCCACTTCGTCTGCGGGATCCCCCTTCTCAACTTAAGGTAGCGCCCTCGCACGTAGACGGGGCGTACGTAGACTTCGAACTTTGGATCCTCCAAGGAGGACCGGAAGTCGAACACCATCTCTATATCCGGATCTCTCGGGTCCGCGCGCACGTTCAGTAGATTTTCCACCCTTTTACCGACTTCCCTGTTGAACTCGCGTTTGATTGGTTCACCCTCGACGCCGAGTATCCCCCAGAGCTCTTCCTCGGCTTCCCGTATTTCCTCCGGCCATCTGGATCCCACTACGAATCCACGGAACTCGACGTCTTTCAGTTCACACGCGACCACCTCGGCGAACTCGTCCACTTTTTCCAGCACTCCACGGCACACACCGCAGGGTTCAGGTTCTGGAGGGTCGTCGAGTACCGCTGCGGCCTCCTCCAGCCCGGATCGAGCGAGTAGTTCGAGTGTTTCCTCTTCCCCCTCCAAGTGCGCTAGCATCCCTATGTACAGCTTGATGGATCGCCCTCGCTCCCAGTTCTCGAGACCTGTCAACCCGTAGCCGAAAGCCCGGCCTAGGCAGTGGTCGCACGGATTGAACCGTCTCAGCACCTCTCGTAGCTTATCGATCACGGCGGACCACCACCCGTGGATCGCTTCTAGAGACGTTGGACATCGACGGATCGGTGACGATGACTCGAGACTTGCACCCGAGTACGACGGCAGGGTGAAGCGTCCGAGCTGTCCGTGTTTCACATACGCTACGGGTTAGTCGAGGAGATCCGGAGTGGATCATCCCTACCTCCGTGGGTTGCTCTACCGTTGTCGGACAACGTGGCCATCATACCCGCACAAAAAGTCAGAATGCACCCGGGTGGAGAGGCGGCATACTAGTCTGCCACTGGGTGCCGGTAATCTCCGGACTCAAGCCGACATCACGTAAGTGCGTTAAACACAATCGAAGTCCGCCGCTACCCACCGCGACGGCACGAACGGCAACGGTTTAACCCGTGGTGCGATCGTGAGGCGGGGGGTCCGAGAACATGCCCAGGATAGCCTCCGTGAAAGCTAGGGAAGTGCTAGACTCACGCGGAGAACCCACGGTGGAAGTGGAGGTGGAACTCGAAGACGGTACCGTAGGTCGGGCTATGGTCCCATCCGGAGCTTCCACGGGCACGTACGAAGCGCTGGAGTTGAGGGACGGCGACGATCGCTACGGGGGTAAGGGAGTGCGCCGCGCTGTCAGGAACGTGGAGGAGATCATAGCCCCGGAGATCGAGGGACTCGACGCGACGACCCAATCCGACATCGACCGCATGATGATCGAGCTCGACGGCACCGAGAACAAGTCTCACCTCGGAGCGAACGCGATTTTAGGGGTCTCACTGGCTGTCGCCCGGGCAGCGGCCAAGTCGCTGGGAATCCCTCTGTACCGGTACTTAGGCGGTCCAACTGCGCGCCGACTACCCGTGCCGTTCATGAACGTCATCAACGGCGGCGAGCACGCTGGTAACGAGCTCGACTTCCAGGAACACATGATCGTTCCACACGGATTCGAATCGTTTTCCGAAGCCCTTCGAGCCGGCGTAGAGACGTACCACGTCCTTGGGGAGTTGCTGGAGGAGGAGTATGGGCCGATCGCTACAAACGTGGGTGACGAGGGCGGTTACGCCCCACCGATGAAGGATATGATGGAACCACTAGACGTCCTCGTGGAGGCCATCGAGGAGGCCGGATATGCACCCGGCAGGGAGATCGCGTTGGCCCTGGACGCAGCCGCGAGCGAGTTCTACGACGAAGACTCAGGGACGTATAGGGCATACGGCCAGAAGTACACCCGCGACGAGCTGATCGACGTGTACAAAGATCTAGTAAGCCAGTACCCGATCGTCTCCATAGAGGATCCGCTGCACGAGGAGGACTTCCGGGGATTCGCCAAGATCACCGAAGAGCTAGGAGACAAGATCCAGATCGTGGGTGACGACTTGTTCGTGACGAACCCGAACCGCTTGCGGAAGGGTATCGAGATGGGGGCGGCGAACGCCCTGCTTCTGAAGGTGAACCAGATAGGCACCCTGACGGAGGCCCTGGAGGCGGGTGAACTCGCGCTTCACCACGGGTACGGAGTAATGGTAAGCCACAGGAGCGGTGACACTGAAGACCCGTTCATCGCCGACTTGGCCGTGGCCCTTGGGTGCGGGCAAATCAAGACCGGAGCACCCGCTCGTAGCTCGAGGACCGCCAAGTATAACCAGTTACTCCGAATCGAGGAAGACCTGGCCGGGACGGCGGAGTTCGGACCTCGGAACGACTTCTTCCTGCCCTAACTTCCGCTCTCCGGTATCACACATTCGACACCACACCGTCTCTACCACAATCTTGGGCTTAAACCAGCCTCAGGGAATACACGGTCTACTGGCATAACTGCGGCTATGGGGAGCGTGATCCACCATAGTTCCGAAAGACGTGATCGAACCCGCTAGAAGTATGGACAACGCGAACATCACTGAGAAAAGTCATCTTCATCAATTCAGGGAGATCATGGCGATCACTAGTTTGACAACATCCGTAGGGTGCGCGGTTGTAGCGACTCGCGAAGCACCGCGGTCTCCGACAAGCTCCCGTGAAGGCAGGTACCCAACCCTGAGAATATCGAGATTATCGCCACCAAACCGAAAAAAACACATGAATTCCATGAAGCTCCGCGCTTCACGCGGTTGTTCACCGAGAACGACGACACCGTCGCCAAAATCCGAGGTGCAGCCGCGAGGAGGAAAATATGCCTTCGGCTCACAGTATTTCAACACGCCCATGATTACGGCCAGAAGCATCGGGAGTACCTACACTATCGGCAATATACGCAGGATTTCATTGATGCTGAACGCCAGACTCTGCCCTTCGGCGACCTCCTCGGTCGCGATCACGGTATCCACGGGATCCTCGCGCAGTGTCTGTCCCTTTGCAGCCTTAACCTGCAGAGAGGTCACGCACAGGAACTAGTACATCCACCTAGGCGCCCACCCGTCCCCGCGGCCCACAGTCTCCCGGCCACACGCTTCACGGACACCCATGTGCTTCGTGCAGGGCCGTTGGTTTACCGACGATGGGTCTCGTCTTCGTCTCTTGAGCTCGAGGTCCACACTAATCCAAGTGATCTCTTCCACGGGGACTCCCGCGACGTCCTTGTCGTAGATTATCAGCACTTTGTCCTCCCCGACGACTAGTCCATTCCTCCTCAGAACTCGTAGGTAGGTACAGCAGAGGCGGTAGAAGTGGTGCGACTATCACTGAGGGAGAGATTACTGTCGCTCCGACTACCGTTGGATAGTGTTTCTCCACTACTTACATCCCGACCGCGACAATGAGCCAAGCGGTTACGAAGTTAAGTGTCTCGACTATGAAGGATCCTATGCGTTGGTACGATCGGTGGTCCATGGCTCTGGGTTTCACCCCCTCTTACCCCGATCACTCAGGGACCGGGGTGGGATACTCACCCGTCAAACAACCTACACATAGCTCACGTTTCTTCAACCCGATCGACTCGACGAGACCCTCCAAGGACAGGTAAGCCAGCGAGTCCGCCGAGATTTTCTCACATATTTCTGGAACGTCTAAGTCTGCGGCTATGAGCTCCTCCTTCGTAGCCATATCAATCCCGTAATAACAGGGGGACACCACTGGAGGCGACGCGATCCTCATGTGGATCTCACGGGCCCCTGCATCCCGCAACATCTCCACTATCTGTCGGGAGGTGTTTCCGCGTACGATGCTGTCGTCCACTACGCCCAGCGAGCATCCCTTGATCACATCCCGGATAGGGTTCAACTTCACCCGGATGCTCCGTACGCGCTCCTCCTGCTCCGGCATGATGAACGTCCTGCCCACGTACCGATTCTTGATCAGCCCCTCCTCCATAGGAACTCCCAACGACTCCGCGTACCCAAGCGCCGCCGTCCGGCCCGAATCCGGGACGGGGACCACCAGATCGCATTCAACTGGAGCCTCCTCGGCGAGTCGCTTACCCATGCACTTCCGGCATTCATACACGCATTTGCCTTCGATGATGGAATCCGGTCGCGCGAAGTACACGAATTCGAACATACAGACGGCTTTGCGTTCCCTTCTCACGACCTTACTTTCGACGTCGCCCTCCCGAATCCAAACTACCTCACCACGCTCCAGCTCGCGGCGTTCCTCCACGCCTAGCATATCCAGACCAACCGTCTCGGAGGAAATGAAGAAGCCACGTTCATCCCATCCCAGGCACAGTGGCCGGAATCCCCAGGGGTCCCGAACCGCGATTAGGTCACCGTGACTCGTTATCACGGTCAGGGAGTACGAGCCTATCAACCGTTCCATAACGTCCTCGAACGCCTCGAACATATCGTCGGTCTCGGTGAGGGCGACTGCGAGCAGTCGGGCGATGACCTCCGAATCAGTTTCGGAAACGAAAGCATGCCCGTCAAAAACGAGCTTCCTCCTTAGCTCCTCAGAGTTCACGATGTCTCCGTTATGGGCCAGAGCCAACTCGCCCTTCGAGTACCCCACTTTGAACGGCTGAGCGTTGACGAGCTCGGAAGTGCCGGTTGTAGAGTACCTAACGTGGCCGATACCCACCGGGCCCGAGAGCTTCCGCAGGTCAGATCGATCGAAGACTTCGGTCACTAGGCCCATTCCCTTCTTCCCGATCAGTCGGAGTCCATCGTACACGCAGATTCCGGCCGACTCTTGACCCCTGTGCTGGTTCGCATGGAGGATGAGGTAATTATAAACGCCCGCCTCGTTTCCCTCGAGCAGGTAACATCCGGAAATCCCGCACAACCACTATACCCCCCCGGGCGGTACCCTACATGGGCACGGCTTCGACCGTAGCGATTCTCCTGTGGTCGCTCATATCGTACCCGGTCAACGCGGTCGAGCCGATAGAGCACTCCACCCACGGAGCCGAATCATTCGTGAACGAAGGTCATTACGCGGACCACCGATTCGATCGCGAGCTCCGGGAGCAATCTACACTGGTCTGTCCGGAGCATCGCATCGATCTGACCGGCACCGAGGGAGTCGGAATGGAATCCAAAGAGAAACCAGATGGCAAGCATGGCAAAAACCGTGTGGGGCATCAGCATGTCGGAAGATATGCTGACGGGCGAGCGTCGGTGCGGAACGCCAAGTGGATCGGTGCCGGAGTGACTTTAAGCCTGTCATTATTGGGGGCTCTGATTATGTGGGAAAGCTCACGGGCTACGTCTCGCCGAAAAACTTCTTGAGTGACACGTCGTGGTCGCTTCCGAACAGCGTCTTCGCTTCTTCTTCCAGCAGCTCCACTTCCGATGCGATCGTCTTCCATTCCTCGTCGTACGTGCCGAATTCCTCCACTAATCGCTTAGCCGGTTCCAGGTACTTCGTAGCCGTCGCCGGATAGATAGTCAGCAGTATGTCACTACCGCACCGTGGGCACTTACCGCTGAGCGGTGGTACGTTAAACTTCGCGTTGCAGCGTGAGCAACGGAACTTCTGACGCCCGAATTTCCGCAGGTTTCCTTTGATATCAGGCAAGAAGTGGGAGTCGAGAACTATCTTCGCGACGTCGGACTCGTTCACGGCTCGAATCCTCTTGGCGAGGTCGAGCTGCTCCTCGAGTTTCTCCTCCATCTTCTCCAGCTTGGAGTACCGCGTTACGGTGGGTCCGAGGTCTATCGCCTCAGTATCGTGGGTGAATTGAAGTCCTCGGGGCAGGTCTAGCCTATCTTCGAGTCGTTCTATGAGCTCTTCCGCCTCCCCCGCGTCGGAGTACTCCAATGCCTTCCTGTACAGCTCCAGCGGGTAGTCACCGCAGACGTCCATATTCCAGACCTCGTCGTCGATCTCGTACGGATCCACCACCGCGGTAAGCACCAGTGGGGCATCCATCAAACCTCCACGTTTGTCCGGCAGGTACAGACGACTGAAGTTCAGGAGGACGTCGAGTAACAGCATAAAGGCATCCTCATCGCCGTCACAGTTCCTGCGTCGGGCCGCGTTGATTATAGGGTGGTTGTACCAGCAGTTAATATCCGCGATTCCGACTACTCGCCCCACCACGCCGCATGAGGTATGCGGCGCTAAAGTGACGATCAAATGTCCGATCAGATCCTCAGGCTTCTCCACGCCGTACACGGGCTCGAGTCCGTAATACTTCCGCAGGAGATCATCCAAGTACTGACAGACGCGGACGGCCCACTCCGCGGCCTTCCTCGGTAGCACCACGTCCTGCGGGTATAGCTCGACCACCTGATTCTCCGAGATTACGGGGTCGCCGTTGATGTCACGCTCGAACCCCAAGAGTCTGGCTTTGAACGGTGTTAACCCTACCTCCTTCAGCCTCACATGCGTCAGCGGGCAGTCGTTACAGTCGAAGCGTAGGGTACCGTCCTTGAACACGAAGAGATCTCTCTTGGCCCTCAGGATCCCTTTTTGCAACGGTTCGGGCATTTTCAACCTGCTTGTCATTCCCTTGACTCCTTTGAGCGTGTCAGTGGTACCAACCTCCTCTTCCGCACGTCGGACCAGCTCCCTGACCGGCAGTGATGAATATGCGTCGTCGTTCCACTCGATGTCAGCACGGACGACGGGGTCGGGCTCTTCGCAATCACACTCGTCAGCCGGCTCATCACATCGGTTACAGTACTGCACGGTCTCCGTACCGCAGAACGGGCATACCCGATACGGTACCAACCGGTCGCACTCAGGACAGATCCGATAGCAGACCTCGACGCGATCCGTGTCTTCCCACTCCCCTCGATGGAACTTCATGATATCTCTCTGATTACCACCGGCTATACCGATTGGGAACAACACGTGCGGCGGTGGGCTCATCTTCCTCTCACGTGCCTTCTCCGGTCTCCCCATTCGGGCCCCTATTCTCGTCGGTGCCTTCTCACGGATCGGGAATCCAGCCAGCTTGGACACGTACCGGCACGTCTCGTCCCGTATCACGAGGTAGTCCAGCAGGTAATCCATATCCTCGTTCCTCTCGCGGAACTCTCCGCTCTCTGGGTCGTACCCGAGCTGTGCCAACAGCGCTGACGCCCAAGGTTCCTCCACCACGATCGTACCGTCTTCGATCCTGTGGGGGACAAGCAGATACTCCAATATGCGTTTGACCTTTCCGTCGTTCTCGAACTCGACTCTCAGGTTCCCCCATTCCGATCCGGCGACTTCGAGTGTTTCCCGGAGCTCGTCTACGTCCTCAGGTTCCACATCGTGCCACAGGAACGTGTACTTCGGATGGAACGGAACCCCGTACTCGAGCGACAGCTCGATAGCCTCCTCTACGCTCATACGCTCCGGAGAGCTAAGGCGCGGCATCACCTCCTTCCTCACTAGTTCGATGATGGAACGGGCGACCTTCACGGGACCGTTCAAGAAGTTGTCGAGATTGTTCCCGTTCCCGGACAGCCTGCTTGCTTCCTTCACCAATCGCTTCAATGGAACGTCCTTCAGCTTCTCGAAGACGTCGTTCGGGAGGTTCTTCTTAAGGCCTATCACCTTGATCACGTCCGGAACTTCCTTCACCCACCACTCCGGGCAGTACGCCGGAGGAACGAGTGGATGGTTGTTCTCTATGAACTCACCCACCGCGACCAACATCTCGCCTAGGTCAAGTATCTCCTCGATTTCATCCTTCTCGACGAGCTCCTTCGCCTTTTTCGGGTCGTCTAGACGCACGACCGAACCGTCTCGAAGCCTCACCACCGGAGGTTCTATCTCGGTCACCGGCAACACACAAGCCGCCTTACCCGGCCGCTCCACCTTCAGCTGTGTGCCTATGACTATGAAGCCCTTTGTAACGTACATCAGCGATGGATGGATTCCGACCGCAGCGAAACCGGTGTTCCTGGCTCGACCGTACCGGAGCCGGAAACCTCCTTTAGCCGACGGGTGAGAGAGTAGCGGCCTCCCCGCTACGAGCTCGCCCATGTACTTGTCATTGGGTTTGACTTTGGTCTCTCCCTCTTCTCCTTCTTCCTCTTCATCGTCGGATCCCTTGTTCACAAGTTTTTCCAGAAACTCCCATCCATCTATTCCGTACTTCTCGACACGCTTGATCAGCTTCGGGGCTTTCTGACATATGCCCTCACAGATAACCAAGAGGGCGCCTCCGCGGAGTCGGTTAGGGAGATGCGGGATGTCACGGTGACCTTGTACCTCCACCTCTTCCGTGGGTTCTCCGTCGATCTCGATCGGGATGTTCTTCGCGACTAGCTCGATCTCTTCCTCCGAAGGATTGTATTGGAACGATCCTACCTTATCCAGGTACGTCACGACCTCTTCCACGTACCGACCCACGAGGTCATGATCGAAGTCGTCCGGGTCGAACCTCGGTAGGCCGGCTACTTGACGAGCATAGTCGGCGAGGAGTGCGGAAAGAGCTGCCGCAGTACCACCGGCGGCCCGGATCGGTCCGGCGTATTTGACGGCTAAGTAGCAGTTCTCGGAATCGACTTCTTTCCCACACTCCGTGCACACGAGTTTCGGTTCCTCATGCGGAGGTTCCGATTCGTCAACGACTTTATGTCCCGTACCCCGTTCTCGGATCTCGACAGCCGCGATGCCTTCCAGTGGGGCCGATACCACGGCTTCAGTGAGTATCGCCAGACCTATTCTGACCGCATAATCTATTCTCTTATGCATCGGTAAGTCGCCTTTGACCTTCAGCTCTCCCTTGATCACCTCCTCTACTATGCGAAACGTGGCTTCCTCACGGTCTCCTAGCTCTTCCTCCAGCTCCTCCAGTCGATCCGCTACGTTTTCGACCTGGAGCAGACCCTCCACTCGCTCACCGATCGACGTAGCCAGCATCACCTCGGGTTCCGGTTTCGGATCCTCCCTACGCTGTCTGGCCTTCGTGGCGACCTCGACGAAGCGGGAAGAGACTTCCTCCAGCGTCTCCCGGTACCTGTCTAATTCCTCCCGCGCTCTGTTCACAACGTGGCGTCCCCTTCAGCGGTTTTCCTCCCGCCAGCTACGGTCTCGCCTCTCCAGCTTTAGCGGGACTCCCCCGACGTCCACGACTCCTTCGAACATTTCCGAGGACATCTCTTCTCGGGGTTCCGGTTCGTGTTCCTCCTTCTTTTCGTCTCGCTCTTTCTCGAGCGGGAGTTCCTGAATACGCCCTCCGGTATCGGCTGGCAGCTCGAACTGGAACGTCTCAACCCGGATCCATCCTCCACCGGGCAGCTTGATCTCCTGGACGTTACGGTCGGTGCTTCCTTCGCGCTCTAGCCGTTCAAGCTCCTTTTCCATCTCCTCACAGAGCCGTGCTATCTCCCGCTCCATCTCACGCATCGCCTCCTCCATCGAGCGATCGATCATTCTGAACAGCGTACGGAACAAGTGATCGAACATTTCAGGATCCCCCTACGCAGGACAGGCGGGATTCCCACACTCGGTACAGAAGGGGCCTTCCCAACACCGGTTCGGGCAAGGTATCCGGGCGGCACTCGCGCACGCGCAGCACGCGGCTCCGAATGGGGTCAAGCCGACTTCTCGTGCTATCCTGAGGAGGCGTTCCTTGATGTCGCCGGTACGCACGTACACCTGCTTCCTGCCTCTAGGTATCGGTCTATCGACCCTATTAACTATTTCCGAGACGTCAAACCCGAACCGCCTCAGCCTGTTCAGTATGCCCTCGTTCACCCGGAAACCTCCCACTACGACACCTCGAGCTCCGGCATCGCGGGCCAGCCGGAAAAGTTCTTCCGCCTCCTCAAGACCGACTATTCCCGGCAATATCGGCCTGAAAAAGAGGTCGATCGTCAAACCGGTCCTCGAGAGTTCTGCGATTGTCTCCAACCGCTCTTCAGGTGTAGGGGCCCGTGGCTCCAGCCTTGAAGCTTTCTCTCCGTCCGGTGTGAGAATCGTGACGAGGCCGTTCAGTGGTAGATCCAGTTCCGCAAGTGATTCGGCCACCTCCACGCCGATCACGGATTTCGTGGAGAACTGTGTGGGATTACCCAACCACCGCGAGAACGCCCTCAGATACTCAAGCGTTTTATCCGCGAGCTCCGGGAGGAACGGGTCCGTCACGCTACCTACCGCTATGAACGTCCCTTCACGACCTGGTTCGAAGGCTCGGTTGTAGAGCAAGGCTAAGGTCATACCCTCTCCTGAAAGCTGGTAGGGACGTGCGCGCTCGAATTTGAACCCAATTTCCGGTATATAGCAGTAAGAGCAAGCCCTAGGGCACCCATGGCCTGGGTGGACCGTCATCCCACAGGGCCTCGGACGTCGACGAGCGTGAGAATCTCTGCGAGCTTTCTCGATCTCTCTCCGGTCGAGACGTGATTCGAGCTCCTCGATTAATTTCCGCCTCATTTCATCGCGCCCCAGGCCCACAGAATGGTACTCCACACTAACGTCGGTACCGTCAAGTACATCGAACCCAACAGACTTCTCCGCATAACCTGCTTCTCGTGACATCTCACAGCCGCCGCGGCCACGGCGACGTTGTAAGGACATGCGGCCGCCGCGCAAGCCGCACCGGCCAGCGTGATCTCCGGGTGCGGTGTCCCAGACGCGAAAGTCGCCATCACCGCGGTAGTACTACCGACGACCATCTCCCCTACGAACCCCATCAGGAAAGTGACAAGCGGAGAGGCGGCGTAGGGTCTGATCGCACTTGGGAGTTCGGAATAGGATATCAACGTTCCAAGGACCATTAAAAGCACGATCGAGAGCAGCTCCTCCCAAGTCTTACGGAGTACGCGGATAAGTGCTACGATCATCCGGGCCCACCGCGGACTCGCATACAACAGTACGGCAGCCCACAGCAACATCCACGGTTGCACCCACTCCACCTTCAGGACCTTGGCCACCCCTATACCGATGACCGCCAGCCCGTAGACCGCCATTCCCTTGACGGTATCGTTGCTGATCTCGAGACTAGTCTCCTCACCTGTAACTCGCAGATACCAAAAGAAGCCGGAAGTTACGCCCAAAACCAAGAGCGGACCTACGATACTGGGAGACGTAACCCACCAAACGGCCAGCAAGGAGGCGGTAGTCATAATCCACATGGTCATCAGTAGAGCCTTCGACACCCTCAGGTCGGCGGTCTCCGCCACAGCATAGGGCAGTATCAGCAAGCTCGGCGCGATGCAGAGGGCGACATCAAGGCTCAACTTTTTGGGATCGATCCCTAAAACTCCTGAGGTGACGAGAATCGGCACACCGAAGGCAGCAAACACTCCGAACGGAGCGTGTCCTACGAGAGCTGCGGCCGCAGCAGTCGTCTTACTCAGCCCCGCTTCGACGAGGAGCGGACCTACTAAAGTGGCGGGCGTTCCGAAACTGGCCACGCTCTCGAAGGCACCGGTGGCTACGACGTTGAGACCTACCAGGCACGGACCGCGCAGCTGGCAGATCTCCTTCAGAACGTGCACGATGTCCTCCAGTACGCCGTCTTCACGCATCATTTCCACAAGCGTGAGGCTGGCCAACACGACGGCTAGAATCTCAACACCTTTTAGCGCGGAATCGACGACCCGAACGCAGGGTACCTGAACGGTGAACGGAGTGAATGTTGAAGCTATAAGGTAGAGGGCTAAGGAAATGGAGGACGCTCGGAGTAGTCCCCAACCGCGGAGTGCGGCCACGATCAAAGCTGAGATAGACACCAGGGGGACAACCAGTGCGAGCGATGGCAACGGTGATCCCCCTTCTGATGACGATAGCGATCGGGGTTCAAGGTCTCGACGTCTGTATAACCTCAGACGCTATCAACGGGAGTACTTCTGATATCGCATTCCTGAAGGAGTTCGCAGTCGCCTTACACGATAAAGCTCCCACCTATGGCCTCCGGATAGACAGGATTTACGTGAGTTACAGCTCAGCTGGCGGCGCGGAGTATCTATACGAGCTGAGCGAGGGTGAGTTAAAGCTACTGCAACAGTATCGGCGTATAGGGGAAGTACCACGAGGGTTCCGTATCTGCTCCGAGTTAGGTTTGGACACGCTGATCTGGATCGCAGGTAGGGATGGGTCCTCGTACTACGAGCTTAAGAGGATCCTCCTGACCGAGAACTCCACGGTGAGGCACGTCGTCTACGTGAATGTATCTCCGGACTACCTGGTAACCGACGACCCGAACTTGCCCGGATACTTCAGCGTTAACTGCTATTGGAACGGGCCGGATAAGATCTGGTACCCGTACTATTATCTTAAGCTACTGGGTGTGGAGGTCGTCAACGTAAAGGACGTCTACCCCGCTTACAGCAGCACGACCCAACTCATCTCATTGGCGGATATACTCGCCGACGCCGTTCTGAGGGCACTAACTAAAGCCGTTAAACACGGGCTGATCAGCCAACAGCCGCCCGAAGTTAAAGCCGAAGTGAGTCGCTTACTGTCTGCCCTAGAAGGTCCGGAACCACCATCACCGTCGGCCTTAGAGGAGGTGATGCGGAAAGGTGGGACGCCCAAAGAAGTCATTGAGAACGTCCTAGAGGACTTGGGGAAGTACTGGAGCGGTAGCATGGACATAAGGACTCCGCAAGAGTCCCCTGTAAATATTATATACACCCTTTTGACCCTCATTCCATGGCCGCGGAGACGCCCCGGCGGTGTAGCCCGGTCAAGGGCCCGTGGGTGACCGCGGGCCCGCCGATATCATGCGGGACTTTCGAGGCCCGTCCGGGCCGGAGACATCCCGCGACCCGGGTTCAAATCCCGGCCGGGGCACCAAACCCTAAATCGTTACGAGAGCGATAACAATAACCAGGGGACGAGCTTAGTCTAAGACCCCTCGGCGTCGAGTTCTTCGGGACTCATTTCCCTCTCTATCCTACCGTCTCGAAGCAAAACCACCCGATCAGCCCAGCGAACTAAGGAGAGATCGTGAGTGACCATCACAATAGTATGACCGGAGTCATTAAGCTTCTCAAGGAGCTTCATAATGCGCTGGGAGTTTTTCGTATCGAGCTGCCCGGTGGGTTCGTCGGCTAAGATTACTTCTGGATCGTTCGCCAGAGCTCGAGCAATAGCTACACGCTGCTGCTCGCCACCACTCAATTGGCTCGGAAACTTGTCGAAGTGTTCCTTTTTAAGTCCTACTTTCAGCAGTAGATCCTTGGCCCTCTTCTCATCCTCCTCTCCGGCCAATGTCATGGGAAACATGACATTTTCTAACACCGTAAGTGATTCGATTAGATTACACTGTTGAAACACGAAACCAACGTATTTATTCCTAATTTCAGCAAGCTCTTCATCACTAAGGTTAGTCATATTCTTACCCGCAATTTCAACGCGACCTGACGTTGGTGTATCCAAAGCCCCCATGATATGAAGTAGCGTTGATTTGCCAGATCCCGAAGGTCCGACTATCATTAGGAACTCCCCATTTTTTACTTCGAGACTCACTCCTCTAAGCGCTTCTACCTTTGTCGACCCCGAATTGTAAACTTTCCGAACGTTTTCCAATCTTATTACGTAGTCTGACATTTAGACGCCCCCTACTCGTACCTGAGAGCTTCGACGGGGTCGACTCTAGCGGCTTTCCACGCCGGATATAGGCCCGAGACTACCCCGATCGCTAGGGCTAGAGCCAGTCCGAGCCCCAGTACTTCAGGCGTTATGAGTACCGATACCGTCTGATGCTTTATGTACGACAGGACGTGGACCAACAGCCGTGATCCTAACATCCCGAGAACGCATCCTATGATTCCTCCCGACAAGGATAACACTATCGACTCCATTAAGAACAGTTTCATCACGTCTCTGTTCGTCGCTCCTACGGCTTTCATAACACCTATTTCGCGTTTTCTCTCAAGCACTGACATAAGCATGGTGTTGGCTACTCCGAGCGCTCCTACAACTCCGGCGATCCCGGTGAGTGCTATAGCAGCAAGTTCAACTGTTCTCAAATTATTCAACATCCCTTGAACAGCCTTGCTAGTAGTGATGGCCTCAACACCCTCTATCCTTGACTCTATCTCTTTCCTCACTCGCTTCGGGTCTGACGTTTGGACGAACACACAGCTAATACTCTTCCCTCTAATTCTATTGACACTATCCATGGTAGTAATCGCACACATATTAGCGAGTTGCGACGATGTTTTGAACGCTCCAGACACCCTCAGCTTTTGTCCGGACAAGTCCACTACTTCCCCTATCTTAGGTTGTAATTTTCTCCACACGAGGCTTCCAAAGGCCATTTCTCCATGTTTAGGGAGGTGGCCTTCTATTGGCTCTATTTTGGATCCCATCACGAATTCATAATCTCCATTTTCCACCGCTGCGATCAGTATAGGCTGACGTTGTTTGCCTACTGTAATCATTCTATTGTTAAACCAGACAGCGACTGTGCGCTTTACTCCTGGTATCTTTCTCACTTCGTCCTCAACACTTTCATCAAGTACACTAGATAGTGGATCAGGTGCCGCCTTTGATTTCACTATTAGTGAAGCCGATCCGCTGATTGCTACCTTAACATCATGTTGCAATCCCTTCGCGATCGCTGAGACGCCCACTACGGCAGCAACTCCGATAGCAACCCCTAAGATCGTGAGTAGTGAGCGAACACTCCTTCGAGCTATGTTCCTGATCGCTACCTTTATTGTTATCAAGCATCCATTCCCCTTATATGGATTCTAATGACTTCTTAGGCGTTCCTCTCCTGACAGGTCTTCCGTATATTCTTTTTATCTCATCAGCTTTGACCGACTTACCCTCACGTTTTACTGTAGGGCGACCCTCAGGTTTTATCGCATGTACCCTGAACAGCATCCCATCGAGTTCGTATATCTCTCCAACCGTAAACTCCTCATCCCTATTAACCTCAATTTTCTCAGAAATTGTGTATCCTGATGGGAGATTGATTGAAACTCCAATTCGGGCCGGGATGTCCAGTGATACTCCCCAGACCGATACGATGTCCTTGACCTTGGCTTTCTTCACGCTGTCCTCTTCGTGTGTAGATATATTTGTGATTTCCACCCTTTCCCCCTCCACCTCGATCACATCACCAACTTCAATCTCCTCTAACGGGTCCATCTCTACTTCTTTACACTCCGACTCCTCGTACCTGCTGATAGTGACTTTAACCTTCTTGGGAGCGTAGAACACTAACCTTACGGGATTCACGGTACCGCAGCTCTCACACCGAGCGAGGACGTTCGCTACGAACCTCGGAACACCTTTCTCGTCGGGTCCTTTCCTGTGTACCGTAGCGCGGACAACCTCTTGTGGGACTTCTTCGTCGGGAGAGCAGCCTTTGCAGGGCGCGTATATTATCCTGCCTTCCACGTCCGACTCAGACAGGTCCCCTACTGTAGTTTCAGTATCCAGGGTGATCATCGACGAGTACCCCCGGGGGATGTGGGATGGAGGTCACCTTCGAGGCCCGAGGTCACGAGAACGTGACCGGACGTCATCGGAGTACGTTCGAAGTCACGAAAGACCCAGAGATCGGGACAACGGCTGACTGCATAATAGGTGTTCGCGCCGATATGGCCTGCGCCGACCTGCCGGAAAATTTCAAGCTGATGTTGCGGCGGGGAGCGAGAGTAGAAGTAATTCTGCGAGCCGGCGGTACGGAGGACAGGGTAATCGGCGTCGGACACCCGAAAATGACCCTACAAGACGGTAGGAGTATGGTGTTCCGGACGAGCGACTACGTCGACGATCGCACCGTGTTGATAAAATGCGACAAAGCGGCGAGGGACCTGAGTCGTGATTTGGTTCGGGCACTTAAGGACCCGAGGACCGTCCTGACTGTAGAGATGCGGGTACTCGATGTTCGTTAATGTTATCATAACGATTCCAAGCTGGCGGACCCGCCGGGATTTGAACCCGGGACCACGGGGTTAGAAGCCCCGCGCTCTGTCCAGGCTGAGCTGCGGGCCCTCTCCCAATCCGCCCTCTGAGGTTGTGGGTATAATAAGATTGCGGAGGTCACCGTCGCCTCCCGCCACCCCGGAACTCCGGCACGAACAGCCTGTACTTGTCCCGGGTCTCTCCTTTGAGCTCCACCAGAACGCGCTCTTTGATCATGTCTTTGGGGTGCATTCGGAGGCCCTTAACTCTCTCCTTGATATCATCCAAGGACTCGAAAGGTTCCTTCTCACGTTCCTCCAAGATACGCTCGAGCGTTTTCCGGCCTATCCCAGGAAGAAGCTCGAGCTGGTGCAACCTCGGGGTGATAGGCCTAGCCTCGTTGAAGAACCTGACGAAGTCCTTTTCGTTATCCTCGATGATCTTCTCGACGGCGTGGGGGAGTTCCTCACGGGCCGTCGCGGTGAGCTCATCGTACCGTAGTCGTCGGTTCACGTGGTGAATCTTGTCACGCTTACCACGGCCTACGTACACCTCTTCATGAAGCTCCAGGAATGCCCCTTCTTTGGGAGCTAGCTCTAGGAGCACGAAGAAGTCTTTCCCCACCGCCTGCGCCACGGGCTGTCGCTTATGAGGTGGCTCCTCCGCCCTGCCGTACGGTAAGAAGTCCAGTATCAGCGCATACTCTTCATAGGGCCGTTTCCCCTTCGGCTGCTTGTACAGTATCTCCACCATCGTTTACTCCTCCTCCACGATTCGTTCAGATACCTCCAAAATAGCGTGCACCACATCTTCATCGGCACGACGGAGGAGACGTTTTCCGGCAGACTCGAGTAGGATTTTGATCTCCTCCTCACTCCTGGGTTGAACCTCCAAGATCTTGTTGACGAGGACCTCCACCGTGCGCTCGTTGGTCGTGAGCTCACCGAGAATAGACCTGAGCTCTTCCCTCACTTCCTCCAGGTCCTCCGGCTCCAGCGATCCGAACTTCTTCAG
Organism: Methanopyrus sp. SNP6; assembly: GCF_002201895.1. Classification (NCBI taxonomy): domain Archaea; kingdom Methanobacteriati; phylum Methanobacteriota; class Methanopyri; order Methanopyrales; family Methanopyraceae; genus Methanopyrus; species Methanopyrus sp. SNP6. Next base: position 276,952 of record NZ_CP019436.1, read on the forward strand.
GTACCGAACTGCCTCGCGCTGGTCGTAGGTTAGTTCCGGGTCCCGCTCCTTTAGGACCTTCTCTACCACTTTGCGGGCCTCGTGTACATTGGTCGGATTCCTCTCCCGGGCCCGAAGGGATATCGTGGGCAAGGCCGGAGACCCCTATCGTCGGAGCTCGGGCTGCTTCTGGGGCTTCAAATGCTCGGGGTACACGATTAGTTTCTTCTCCTTCCCTCCATCCCTGATCTTCACGATGTAAGCTCGGCCTTGGCGTCCCACGACCACTCCAGTTCTCCCGTGGTACCTCGGATGGGGCATACCTTTGTGGACGCTGGGATCGATTACGATGTGTACTTTCTGACCCTTCTCGAACTCTTGCATCATCGGACCCAACGGGGAAAGACCGCGCTCTCTGGGCTTCTTTCGGAGTTTTTTCCGTGTACGACTCCGGAAACCTTTGGACCTCCTCACCAACTCAAGTTCCCCCCAACTCGTACAATACGACAGCCAACGCAGCCAGCTCTCCGACGGGAGCGTCGACACCGACGGTGAGATCGGGATCTATATCGACCTCTTCGAGTAGCTCCACTGGGACTGTGAGCAGCACGTCTGACGGCTTTAATTTCTTGATCCCTCCATCTGCCGGGGGATCCAGCAGCGCTACCCGGCCGTTAACAACTTCCAGGGCATCGTCCAAGTCGTCGACCACCATCACCGGAACGCGTCTTCTCTCCTCGGGGTGTTCCAGCACTTGTGTGATACCGTCCAGGGCTGCGCGTGACTTCGGTTCCGAGTAAACGAGGAGCTTCGCTCCGAGGTTGCCCGCGATAAGGGCCACGTGGTTGACGCGGAAGTGACTGAAGGGGCGGTGGTATACCACGACGACCACACCTCAGCACCCCGAGAACGGGCAGGTGAGGATGGCATCTATGGCCGGTAGTCGCTCCCCGGCGAGCATTCTGAGCATCGCTCCGCCACCCGTGCTGACGTGATCTATGTGGTAGTAGGCACCACAGGCCTTCGCCGCCGCAATTATGTGGCCTCCTCCGATCACGGAGAAAGCGTCCGAATCGGCGATGGCGTTAAGGAGCTCGTACGTTCCCTTTTCGAATCCGGGTTCCTCGTACACGCCCATCGGCCCGTTAGCGACCACCATACCCGCTCTTTCGACTTCCTTGCAATACCGTTCGATCGTTCCGTTACCGATGTCGAACACGGGAGCGTCCGCCGGTAGTTCACCTACGTCTATCTCCTCGCGTTCCCCACCGCGGTTAAGAGCCACGTCTTCTGGTACGAGGATCACGTCGTCACCTTCCTCGAGGAGCTCCCGTGCTTCGTCCAAATAACCAGTGTAACCCTTCATATCCAGGAACTTCCGTGACGGCTTCCCTAGATCCACTCCGGAAGCCCAAAGGAAGAGGTTGCCTACGAGACCTCCAAGTAACACGCGACGTACGTTGTCCATCTCGATGGCTCGGCGTATGACCTTGATAGAGTCCTCGATCTTGGATCCACCGATCACGAAGACGCCATCTTCCATCTCCTCTCTGACCATGGTTTCGAGGACTTCGATCTCCCGTTCCATCACACGGCCGACGCAAGACGGGAGTCTTCGAGTGAACCCGACCAGTGAAGCATTCGAGCGATGGGCCGCGGCGAAGGCGTCGTTCACGAAAATGTCGAACAGCGGAGCCAGGTTCCGCACCAAATGTCGGCGTGCGTGCCACTCCGGGTCCCGGTTGATACGTTCCTCGGAATAGAACCTCACGTTTTCCAGCAAGATAACCTCACCGGGCTCCAACGACCGAATCTTCTTCTTCGCGGTGGGCCCAAACACGTCGGGCACGTACTCGAAGTTGTCGAGTTCTTCGGACATGATTTCCGCGTGTGGTTCCAGTGTCGTGAAGTCGTCCTCACCCGGTCTTCCTTGGTGTGCCAGAATGGCCACTCGAGCGTCGTGTTCCGTCAACTCCTTGATCGTCCTGAGATGTCTTCTAATACGTTCATCATCCTTAATTTTACCATTAATAACCGTAGAATTTATATCAATTCGTAACAGAACCCACTTATTTTCAAACTCGAAATCGTCCATAGTAGATATATCTTCGTACATCGGTGTTCGCCCCTAATCTTTTATTGTATTTTAGCGTGCCGTTCCCACATATCTGATTCATCAACTCCTAATTCCTCAGCGAGCTGAGCCGCAAATCCGTCCAAGAACGATAACATTAACATCTCCGAGAATGTGCGAAGAATTATCTCTTCTGGTTCCGGAAGGACGACTACAACATCCGCCTTTTCAGCTATTTTCGAGTCCGCATTCATAGTTACTGCAAGCACATCTGCACCTTCATCCTTCGCCACATTCGCCGCGTAATTGACGAACGCAGTGTTGCCAGAAACGCTCAGTGCGATGAGGAGATCATCGGATTTTATCGCCCGCTCCGTGCTGTGACCGACCACGTAGCACCGGGCACCCATCTGCACGAGCCTGACGGCGAAGCACTCACCGATGAGCCCAGTTCTACCCATCCCTACGATGAATATGCCATTGTCATTCCGTATCTTCTCCACAACTAGATCCAAAGCTTTCTTAACATCTTCTTCGGGTAGATTATTATACGCATACTCTATTACTTCAGCCTCCCTCTGCATGATTTTACGTATACGATCCAACTCCCATCATCCCCTACTCTAAGCCGGAGATGAGGTCTAATAGCGCCTCCTTAGGGTCGTCCGCTAACACTACTCCAGAAGCTACCAAGACGCCATCAGCACCCAATTCCAGGGCGGCACGCACATCGGATCTGTCAGTGATCCCGGCCCCGCACAATACGGCCGTCTCCTCCGAGACCTCCTTTACGACCTCGACCGATCGTTCAACTACTTCGGGGTCAGCCTTCGACACCGGGGTCCCAGTACCGATGAGCTCCGGCGGTTCCACGGCCACCGCGTGGGGCGAGAGAGCCCCAGCCGCACGGGCAGCGAGCGCGTCGCTCGCACAGACGATCGTGATGAGACCCTCGTTCATGCACGCGCGGCAGACGTCCTTAAGATCCTCCAGCAGCATCCGACGTTCTGAATGGTTCAGAAGCGTCCCATCGGCGCCTGCTTCAACCACCATCTCGGGAGTTACATGCCCAGTCCTCCCGCCGGGCTCAGCTGCGTCAACCGCCTGCGCTAGGACTGTGACTTCACCGCCCACCTCCCTAACCACGTCGCGCAAGTCGACGTGAGGAGGACAGATCCCGACCTCGACTCCGGTTTCTTCCGACACTTCAGCGGCTACTCGAGCCAGTCGTAGTGCGTTCTCACCGATCGCCTCCGAGTACGCCTTGAAATTCACGATAACGGAAGGTACACGCAACATCTCACCCCCTACGACCTCCCGACGATGATCCTATCTACCTTGTCCCCGGGGAATACGCCGCATTCAACTACGCCGGGGACGGAGTTCAACTCGCGTTCTAGCTTGGCGGGATCCCAGTCATCCACGTGCAGGTCGACGATGGGGTTGCCCGAGTCCGAAACCACGGGCCCGTATTTTCCATCACACGTTCTCGGTCTGACCTCACCGAACTTCTCCAGCGCCCGAACTGTTAACTCGTAGCAATCGCGAAGTACCTCCACGGGTACCGGAAGCTCCCAGAGGTTCTCGACTATCTTCGACTCGTCCACGACGACCCAGAATTCGTCAGCGGTGTAATCTATCGCCTTCTCCAACGAGTGGCAGGCCCCTCCTCCTTTCAGCAGGTTACCATCGGGATCCACGGCGTCAGCCCCGTCGATAGCGACTGGGAGCTCTTCGGGCGGTATTGTAGTCACGTTCAGTCCGATGCGGCGACAAGCATCGATCGTCCCGGGTATCGTGGTGAACACCAGTACGTCGGCTCCTCTCTTCACCAGCTCTTCGAGGAAAGCCTCGATTGTGGTGCCGGCACCGACCCCGATCACCTCGAACCCGCGTCGGCAGACTTCTTCTGCGGCTTTCCTGGCCGCATCCCGTTTGCCGCTCAAAACCGAACCCCCGAGGATTTCTTAATCCGGCGCGTGGGCCCTCACGCGCGGGTACTTGGGCGATGCCCGATAAAATCCTCGTGATAGGCGCGGGGCCCAACCGCATCGGGCAGGGTATCGAATTCGACTATTGCACAGTTCACGCCGTGTGGGCGATCCAGGAAGAGGGCTACAAGGCGATCATAGTGAACAACAACCCGGAAACGGTTTCCACGGACTACGATACCTCTGACAAACTGTACTTCGAGCCGATAACACTCGAAGACGTGTTGAACGTCATCGAAAAGGAACGACCCGTCGGCGTACTGACGCAGTTCGGGGGACAAACTTCTGTCAACCTAACCGTGCCACTCGCGGAACGTGGTGTCCGTGTTCTCGGCACCGATCCCGACGACGTCGACCGACTCGAGGATCGGGACAGGTTCTCGAAGCTCCTGAAGAAGCTCGGTATCCCGCAGCCCGAGAGCGGAACCGCCAACGACCCAGAAGAAGCCGTTGAGATAGCGGAAGACATCGGTTATCCGGTCCTTGTGCGCCCATCGTACGTGATAGGTGGCCGAGCCATGGAGATAGTGTACGATGAGGAGGACCTCCGTAGGTACATCGAGGAGGCCGCCAAGGTATCCCCAGAGCACCCGATCTTGATAGATCGGTTCATCGAGGGTGGCATAGAGTGTGAGATCGACGGTGCACGGGATGAGGCTGGGAACGTGCTCATCCCCGGGATCATGGAGCACATTGAGGAGGCTGGTGTGCACTCCGGTGACTCCGCCTGTGTCGTACCACCACAGACGCTCCCGGAGCACGCGCAGGAAACCATCCTCGAGTACGCTGAGGACATCTCCGAGGAAGCTAACGTGATAGGGCTTATTAACATCCAGTTCGTCTACGATCCTGAAGAGGACGAGGTTTACGTTATCGAAGCCAACCCGCGCGCCAGTCGAACGGTGCCTTTCATCAGCAAGGCTGTTGGGGTACCGCTCGCCAAAATCGGAACCAAAGCCATCCTCGGATATGAGATCCCTGAGATCTTGGACGAGATGGGAATAGAGCCTCCGGACGGTGATCCCGGAATTGTAGCCGTCAAAGAGGCCGTATTCTCCTTCGAGAAGTGGCCAGGAGTGGATCCTGTGTTGGGTCCCGAGATGAAGGCTACGGGGGAGGTTATGGGGATCGACAAGACGTTCGGTGCCGCCTACTGGAAGGCTCAACTAGCGGCAGGACACGAGCTTCCTCTCGAAGGTACTGCAGTCATATCGGTTGCCGACCGGGACAAGCCCGACATCGTCTCGATCGCTCGAAAGCTCCATCGGTTAGGGTTCGATCTGCTCGCGACTCGTGGTACCGCATCGCACCTGCGCGAGCACGGGATCGAGTGCGAAGTGGTGAGGAAAGTATCGGAAGGTAGTCCAAACATAGTCGATCTCATCCGCGAAGGTGAAATCGACCTGATTATCAACACCCCGACGAAAGGGAAGGACGCTCGCCGCGATGGGTACGCCATCCGTCGGGCGGCTGTGAAGTTCAAGGTTCCATACATCACTACGATCGCGGCAGCAAAGGCGACTGTTGAGGCGATAGAACTGGTGAAAGAGGAGGGAATCACCGTCAACTGCCTTCAGGACATCCACAAGGGTGATTGGACACCTTGCGAGATGAAACCCGAAGAGTTAACTCGCTATGGAGGATGATGGGGGAGAGAAGTGTTGATAGTCCTCGTCACGTCGGAAGGCGTCAAGCTGGGTCGGCGTCTCGCAGAGGAGCTCGACACGGAGCTGGCGCCGGTCGAGGAGGACAGGTTCCCCGACGGTGAGCAGATTGTAAGGATCCCTCCGGAGCTCGACGGGACGGTCGTCGTCGTACACTCGATGAGCCCACCCCAGGACGAGAACCTTGTGAAGGCTATAATCACTCTCGACGCTGCTCGGGAGAGCGGGGCCGAGGAAGTAATCGCCGTCGTCCCTTACCTGGCATATTCCAGACAAGATCGTAGATTCGAACCCGGAGAGCCCATCTCGTTCCGCGCCGTCGCTAAGGCAGTGTCCGCGAACGCTGACGCTCTGATAACCGTCGACCTCCACGAGCCGGACACGCTGGAATACTTTGATGTACCTGCCGAAAACGTCAGCGCGGCTAAGGAGCTGGGCAAGTACCTGGCAAAAAGGTTCGAGGGAGAAGATCTCGTAGTCATCGGACCGGACGAAGGGGCCCGAGAACTGGCTCGCGAAGTCGCCTCGGTATGTGATGCAGAATACGATCATCTGGAGAAGAAGCGGCTTAGTGGGGATAAGGTCGAGATTTATCCAAAGGAGCTGGACGTCGACGGGCGGACGGTGGTACTGGTCGATGATATGATCGACACCGGAGGGACCATGATCGAAGCCGCCCGAGCGCTTCTCGATCAAGGTGCCGGAACACTCTACGCTGCGTGCACCCATGCGCTCCTCACCAGGAACGCCGCCACTAGGCTTTTGGCTTCGGGATTCGAGGATATCATAGCCACCGACACCGTCCCAAACCCGTTCGAGAAAGTGAGTGCGGCCCCACCGGTAGCCGAGGCTGTTGAGAATCTCATCGGGTGAGGCCCGGGAGAAATACTTAAAACCCAGCTTCATACTTGCACAGTGGGAGAAGCGCCGGGGCGGCCGAGCCCGGTCTAAGGCGCGGGACTGCTAATCCCGTGGCCCGTAACGGGCCGCCCGGGTTCAAATCCCGGCCCCGGCGCCAATCCGAAATCGTTATAAAACCAATAACGATCTACGGCGACGAGGGGGACGCCCGTTGACCGAACTACAGGTCGGAGACCATGCCCGATACGTGCGGACCGGAACGGTGGGTAAAGTGGTCGATGTTAAGGAGCGTGAGGATGGTCGGTGGATTCAGCTCGACTCAACGGGACTGTACTACCACGAGGACTACGTCGAGAAGGTGGAAAAGAAGGAGTCGAAGGAGAAGGAAAAGGCCGACATCGAGGAAGTCGTGGAGAGGATTAAGGAACTCAAGGAAGCGTTCGAACACGTCGACGAGCGGGTTTGCGAAGGAGGTGGTTGACTACCTTCTCGGTCGGATTTTCGACTCGTCCACTAAAACGTACTTGCCCACCGCCAGCACGGAGCTCCACGGAACCTCCACGACGTCGGCCTTCACCTGCTGAGCGTATTCCTTCGACGGCTGCACTAGCAACGCTTTGATGCACTTATCTTTCCAGGCCAACTCCACCTCCATGACGATACCTAAGTCGTGACCGCGGTTGGTGATCACGTGTCGCTGCAGCAGTTCCGAAACCCTCATCTCGTTTTTAGCACCTGAAGCCCCCGGGCCTGCTCCTCTCTCGGGCAACTCCGAAGCACCCCTTCCACCTTCCGGAGATCGTGCCACGTGTTGACGTTGTAAGCCAACCGTGGCTCGTCCAGCAAGAGTTTGAACTCATCGGTTTTCCGCAGGTCTCCTACTACATTTAATCCTACGACCACTGCCCGGACGTTCCCCACAATTGACTCAAATCTCCGCCATAGGCTCAATCCGGCCTTCACGATCAAGCTTTGTGGAACCCAGACAGAGAGCGAAGGCTCCGGAACGGCTGCCCACACGGCGATAACAAAGTCCACGATGTCCGCGGCTAGACACGGCAAATCCGCGGTAACTGTCAGTGCCGGCGTCCCTACGTTCTCTAGTGCGAACCTTAAGTCATGGATGTACCCGCGTCCCGGGGTGATTACGACCTCGGTTCCCGAACGCTTCGCGATGGATCGGGTAACCCTCGCGTCCCGCGATACCGCCACAATGATCTCCTTCACGCAAGAGCAATCCTGAAGTGCCTCGAGCACCCACACTAGCAGCGGTTTACCCGCAACTTCTACGGCCGGCTTCTCCACTCCACCCATGCGCTTCGCCCGGCCGCCGGCCATCACCAGGGCAGGGAGCTTAGGCAAACGGCGTTCAGGACCCGTGACGCCCATATCGATGCACCCAAGAAATCACCGTTCACGCCTCTTACGGTACGGCGTGCTGCCTCCAGACAGGCCCAAGCGACAACCGCCGAGCAGACCGCACATGTTAGGGTGGCTACGGGTGAAAACGGCAATGACACGACCGTTGACAGAAGCCCCCCCAACAGAACCTGCTCAGCGTCCACGTACTCCGTGAACACCCTACCGGAGTAGCTAGTAGGCGCGGGCTCACCAACCGCCGCTATCGAGAGCACGGTGAAACGTGAGAACACTTCGATGGGTACCAACACCTCGAAAGGTACCCACCCGAACGACGTGACTGCCAAGAAGAGTGTCATAGACCCCACCGCTAAGCCTCCCACTCCCACTCTCGGATCACGCATCGCCTTCGCGGTACCTTCTTTGGAGGTTACGCCCGCCATCAGCGCGTCACCCACATCTACGATGCCATCGAAGTGCTGCGCCCCCTCAAGCGCGAGCAGTGTCAAGACCACCAAGCAACCTCTAACCGGAGTCCCGACGAAGGCCCACGCCACGATTCCTGCCAGCAACCCACTAACGAGCCCGACCGCGGGAAGCCCCAACCATGCTTGCTCACCGATCTCACGCGGACTTTTCGGGTGTTCGCCGATCGGGAGGACGGTCAGGAACCTGAAAACTTTCAGGAACTCCATCCGAATCACCCCGGGCGGAACGCGACGGTCATGGCACCGGCGATTAGACCTGCGAGGACGTCGTCCAGCATAACCCATCTCTCGTCGACTTCCTTCAGGATCCCGGGCTTCTCCTCGTCGTACCGTTTGAAATTGAACAGCGCCCCGTAGCCCCCCAACTCCATAGCCACGAACTGGCCTAGGACCTCATCGAAGTAAATCCAACCCGGATCCTCCTGCAATTCACCGCACTCCTTCGGGTAAGAGCCTAGTCTCACAAATCTGTCGACGAGTAACGCCGTGAACACGGCCAGAGCCACGTTCGGATTCTCCAGACCCCGCTCGAGTTCCTCTAGGACTCTGGAAGCGTATTCCTCCTCCCACTCACTTACAAACAACTCCCGGCCGGCCTCAACGAGGTCATCCAGTTCGATCCCTTCCTCTTCAAGGATCGTTTTTATCGAGCGTGTCGGGGAATAACCCGTGCGCTCCCCCGCGGTGACCACAGCTTCCTCGACCGCGCTCATCAGGCGCCGACCGAGCTCCGTCGCGGGTCCACAGAAAGAGTCCAGCTCGTCTCCCTGTGGACACAAGACGGCGACGGAGTCCGTAGTCGTCCCTAAGCAAGGTCCTTCGTTACCTAGAACTATGCGCAGGACCCCATGGCATTTCGCCTCCACAGCCCACGCCAGGGCCTCGACCAGGGAGCGTGTGGTCAGGGGTCGCCCTACCACGACGACCACGTTCACGGTCCCTGGTCCTCCTAAGTCGTGCTCTTTAGTCTTAGAGCAGTAGGCGTTACCGAACCCGGCGGTCGCGACGGCGAAGACGTCACCCTTTTGAACCATAGCGGCTTGCTCGACGTCGGCGGCCGTCAGGAACGCCAGCGTGTCCTCGGGTTCGAGTCCCAGTTCATGAAGTCTCTCCTCAATGTAACCCCAAGGATCATCGTGCGACCAGCCTTTCTCGACCCGGATGTTGGCCACCCACTTCACCTCTCCCACACCGTCCGAGTAGAATGCGCTCGAAACGTATTTCACGGGGCTCTCGAACTCGAGCACTACCGCCCGCTCGTCCTTGATCACGTGAAAGAACTCCACAAACACTCCCCCAGGGAGTGATACCGTGGCCGAGACTAAGAGGCCGGCTGGTAAGGAGTACACAACCATATCTGAAGTCTCCGGACCACTGATGGTAGTCGAGGGCGTCGAAGGCGCGAAGTACGGTGAAGTAGTCGAAGTGGAGACTCCCACCGGTGAAGTCCGACGAGGTCAAGTTCTGGAAGCCCGTAAGGACGCCGCCGTCGTGCAAGTCTTCGAAGGTACTTCGGGTCTCGACGCCACCTCGACGAAGGTCAGGTTCACGGGAGAGACGCTGAGGACCCCTGTGTCGACCGACCTACTGGGACGCATCCTAAACGGCCGTGGTGAACCCATTGACGGCGGTCCCGAGATAGTGCCGGAGAACGAGCTCGACATCCACGGGGCTCCGATCAACCCGGCCGCCAGGAAGTACCCGAGCGACTTCATTCAAACGGGTATCTCGGCTATTGACGGTATGAACACCCTAGTACGCGGTCAGAAGCTTCCGATCTTCTCTGGCTCCGGTCTTCCGCATAACGAGTTAGCGGCTCAGATCGCACGCCAGGCAACCGTTCCAGGTGAAGAGGAGGAGTTCGCTGTAGTGTTCGCGGCTATGGGTATCACGCACGAGGAGGCTGCGTTCTTCAGGCGAGAGTTCGAGGAGACCGGTGCCCTGGACCGTGCCGTGCTCATCCTCAACCTAGCCGACGACCCGTCGATGGAGCGAATCATTACCCCACGCATCGCACTGACGATAGCCGAATATCTGGCATTCGAGAACGACATGCACGTTCTGGTGATCCTGACGGACATGACGAACTACTGTGAGGCCCTGCGTGAGATTTCGGCGGCTCGTGAGGAAGTTCCGGGCCGGCGTGGCTACCCAGGGTACATGTACACGGACTTAGCGACCATCTACGAGAGAGCCGGATGCATCCGTGGTCGGAAGGGTTCTATCACTCAGATGCCGATCCTCACTATGCCTCACGACGACATCACGCATCCGATTCCGGACCTAACGGGATACATCACCGAGGGCCAGATAGTCCTCAGTAGAGACTTACACCGGCGCGGTATCTACCCACCGATCGACGTGCTACCCTCGCTGTCGCGTCTTATGGATGAAGGTATCGGTAAGGGTAAGACGCGCGAGGATCACCCGGATCTCTCCAACCAACTGTACGCGGCGTACGCCGAGGGTCGCGACCTGCGCGACCTAGTAGCGGTAGTAGGTGAAGAGGCGCTGACGGAGCGGGACCGCAAGTTCCTGAAGTTCGCGGACGAGTTCGAGCAGCGGTTCGTGAAGCAAGGCCGCGATGAGAACCGGAGTATCGAAGAAACTCTCGACCTGGGATGGGAGCTACTGGCGATCCTACCGGAGCGTGAGCTCAAAAGAGTCAGCGATGAGCTGATCGAGAAGTACCACCCGAAGTACAGGCAGGAGAAGGAGGAACAGGGAGAGTAGTGTAAGGATCCCCCGCCACATTTCCACTCAAACCCACCTAGGTGGGGGATACCCGTGACTCAGGAGATCCTAGAGGACGTCAATCCTACCAGGATGGAATTACTGAAACTCCAGGACAGAATCGAACTGGCGAAGAAGGGCCACAAGCTACTCAAGGAGAAGCGAGACGCCCTCATCATGGAGTTCTTCGAGATGGTGAAACGCGCCTCCGAGATCAGGGAGCGAGCCGTCGAGAAGTTGATGGAGGCGTACAGCAAGTTGGCTGCTTCCAAGGTGACCTTAGGTGAGATCGGAGTGGAGCGCGCCTCTATGGCCACAGGCGAGGAGATCAAGGTAGATATAGGATCAAGGAACGTGATGGGTGTAGTTGTACCGATCATCGAGCGCGTAAGCGAAGATGGCGGTTCGAAGGTTGTCTATGGCTTCGCCGACACGTCCGGCGCACTCGATGAGGCGATGCGAGCCTTCACGGAGGCTATCGACGCCGTGCTGGAGCTGGCCGAAATCGAGGAAACCCTACGTCTCATGGCCGAGGAAATCGAACGCACTAAGCGCAGGGTGAACGCGTTAGAACATATAGTCATCCCGCGCCTCGAGAACACCGAGAAGTACATCGAGATGAAACTCGACGAGCAGGAGAGGGAGAACTTCGTACGGCTGAAGCGTGTGAAGGACTTGATCGAACGGAAGAAGTTGAGAGAGGAACTCGAGCAGGTCGTCGAAGAAGAGATCGAATTCCCATCCTTCGAGTGAGGTGTGGGTGAGTAGAGAATGGTCTTCGTCAGCGTCGCCAAGAGGAAAGTCACTGAACGTGTCCGCCGGCGCCGCGAGCCATACGACTTCAAAACCGATACGTTCGAGGGGCGGTTTAAGCCACTGATAGCGGCCGAGGATGTGACCGTCGAAGAAGGTGAGGACGTCATTATTAAGGTAGAACCGATTGAAATTCCACCTCATACAATGGTACTACTGTCACCGTACGCCCGGAATCCCTACGGCCACGTTCTAGCCGTAGCCGAGGAGTTTCCCAAAATGATGGAACTGGGTCGGAAGGTGGAACAAGTGTACTTCGTCGCCGTAAGACACGGTCGAATTCGTAAGGGTGACGTGCTGGGAGTGCTCATACTGATCGAGTTGAAAGGTGAAGAGTGATGCGCGGCGAGTCGCGCCTCGACAGGTACGTGATCAAGGAAATACTCCGAATCAACCGACACCTACCTCGACGTCGTAAGACCCTTGAAGAGCTGTTGAGGGAAGAGAGACCGCACGTTGTTAACCGGGACGGTACCAAGCACTACTTTGACCGGGATGAGCTGGAACGCCTCGCCGACGTATTACCACGGTATCTTCACGGCCGCCTCAAGCTCCCGATACTCATCGAGCTTGGATACTCGGGAGCAGCGGTGATCCGTGGTAAGGCGGAAGTTCGGGTAGTGTGTGAGGTGCTCGGTGAGGAGTGGCGGTTTTCCCAAGATCGAGTGGAGCTGAACATGTTCGAAGTTCGAAAGCTCCGCCGCGAATTCCCTACAGCTACCCAGTACATGTTCAGCTCCGAGCATATCGTGGGGAGGCCGAAAGTTGAGAGAAGAAGATAAGCGGAGGTTGATGGTGGCTCTCGTTCGAGTTGCCCCTATCGTGGCAACGGTAACCCTAATCGTGGGTTTTACGGTATTCGTGATACTGGTACTGACAGGGCACTCCGGAACCGTAACCCGTTAAACTCTTTCGAAACTGGAGTCGCCGGAAGGTCGCCCTACAACACCTAAAACCTAAAGATGACCTCCTCCCCGGAAGCTATTGCCACTGCATGTACTAACGTCATATGGGGGAGAACCGTATGGCCGTGGAGTTACCCAAGGCTGCCATCGAAAGGATCTTCCGGCAGGGTATTGGTGAGAGACGCCTGAGCCAGGATGCGAAGGAGACCATCTACGACTTCGTCCCAGCAATGGCGGAGTACGTAGCCAACGCGGCTAAGTCTGTATTAGATGCCTCCGGTAAGAAGACGCTGATGGAGGAGCACCTGAAGGCGCTGGCCGACGTCCTCATGGTGGAAGATGTGGAGGACTACGACGGTGAGCTGTTCGGCCGAGCGACGGTGCGCCGCATCCTAAAGCGAGCTGGGATTGAGAGAGCTAGTTCGGACGCCGTCGACCTGTACAACAAGTTGATCTGCCGTGCCACGGAGGAGCTGGGTGAGACGGCCGCTGAGTACGCGGACGAAGACGGCAGGAAGACCGTGCAGGGAGAAGACGTCGAAAAGGCCATCACATACTCTATGCCCAAAGGTGGGAAATTCTAAGCCTTTCTTCCCCCGACCGAATTGTTATAAGAACTTGAACGATTCGCGCTGTGGCTTATCCCCAAAAGAAACGCCGTATTTCCCTGGCCTTCCGTTCTCCTATCCCTTTGACGCGTTTCAGCTCAGATGGACTAGCGTTCACGACGTCACCTATGGATCCGAACTCGTCCAACAGTCTCCGAGCCAGCTCCGGTCCAACTCCTGGGACACACGACAACATCTCAACCCGGAGATCCTCGGTCGATCTACGCTTCCGTGGCCTCGGCCTCTGTCGCTCTTCGAACCTTCTAGCCATCCGATAGAGCAGCTCCGCGGTTTCCTCCGGTCCCGAAGACTGAAGCACGGAGATTCCGAAATCGACGGCGAGCGTCGCCAGCGCTCCATCAACGGACTCCGGCTCGATCTCCTTCCTCGGGTTCCCCTCCACGATAATTACGGCACGGTCAAACTCTCGGGCCATCTCTTGAGCCTGATCCATTAACCTACCGTCCAGGAGAGACCGGGCGAAATCGGATTCAGACTTGCGCTCTACTCCGACGCCCTCACCTACAATGTAGTCAGCTAGCTCTAACGTGTCTCTCTCGAGGATCACGGGCTTTCTCCTGAGGTGTTCCACAACCTTGGTGTTGATCTCACGCGAATCCACTACGATGACGGGAGCCCTGCTCGGTGGACGTACTTCATCGCGTTCATGTTTGCTACGACCACCGCCCACGAATTGATCGAGCGTCCTCGCCCTCGAACGCAACTTTTCTGGGTTTTTGCTCGCAGCAGCCATCTTCCTTTTTCTCCTCCGCAACCATTCCCGCACGCGCATCACTGCCTCCAACATCTTCTTCTCACGACGCCTTGCTACGTGAAAGTAGATCTCGTCCAAAGTAGGGAAAGAACCTCTAGCGACGAGAACGTGAGCGTTACCCACGGCACCATCCCTCGCAGTACGTCCGATCCGCTGGATCGTCCTTATCTCCGAGGGAACCGGCTCGTACAGCACCACCTCCTCGCAGGTCGGAAGGTCCAGTCCCTCCTCCCCTACGCTCGTCGACACGAGAACGCGACATTCTCTCCGTCTGATCGATTCTATGGCATCCAGCTGCTCGCGCTCCTTCATGTGTTCCTTGCCGAGCAACACCACGACTGACATTCCGCTCTCCTTGAGGTAATCTGCGATCAGCTTGGCTGTATCCACGTACTGTGTGAATACCAGAGCGGACTCGACGTCTTCCACTAACTCCTCAACTTCGGGCAGTTTCGGGTGATCCGGTTCGTCTCGGAGTGACGCCGATTTGCACTCCCGTACGGCGCGCTGGAAGTTCGGATCTCCGAGTATCCTCCGTAGCGAGGAACCGCCGCTAGATCGTTTGCGTTCCGTGAGGCGCTCGACGTACCGTAGGAAAGGTCCGATTCCTTGGGTTTCCAGGATCTCCCTCGCCCTAGCTATCCGAAGGGCTTCCGCTACGACTCCAAGAGCCCGTGAGCACCAACTGGCGCGCTCTCGGCGCTTCGCCATCTGCTCCCTGATCTCCTCCCTGAGCGATAGCAGCTTCCCAACCCACGCGTTACGCGAGGATCGTAGGAATCCCATGTCCTCTAGCAACTCCAACCTGCGCTCGAAAGCTCGCTGCAGCTCCCGTCTAGCGTTGTCGAACCATTCCGGTAGTTCGACGTCAACCCACTCAACTTTCACTCTTCCTAAGTACTTTTTAACATCTGGATCCTTCTCTGTTTTAACTATAATACGTTCTATCCCAAGGTTTTGCACTACCTCTTTTATACGTTTCACATCCGATCCTGGTGACGCTGTAAGGCCAACTTTCAGGCAATTAAACTCCTTTGATACATACACGTATGGGTAACCTCCGACCGCTCTATGCGCCTCATCAAATACTACTATGGACGCCTCATCGGGGTTAATTCTACCTTCTATAATGTCATTACGGATTACATGCGGTGTTGCAACAATTACGTCAGACTTCTTCCACTCGACTTTCCTTCGTTCAGGTCGCACCTTACCCGTGAGTGCTTTCACGTCCAATCCTCGTGTGACTCGCTCTATGAATCGGGCGTGTTGATTCACTAGCGGCACGGTGGGGGCCAAGAACACGGCCCGACCTTCGTCCACGAGTTCCGAGAGTACCATTACACCGATCGCGGTCTTACCAAGGCCAGTGGGTATCACCACCAGGGTGTTGTCCCTTGAATCGAGAATCTCAGCTGCAACCGACACCTGGTACTCACGATACTCCAGGACGTCCCAGTTCACCCGTCTCCATTCAGGCATTCTCGGATCACCTCCTCGGCCCGACGCCGGAACTCCCGGACTGCCTTTTCCGGATCCTCCACGGAAGATACTATCTCACGGCGCAGTTCACTGAGCTTGCGCCCTAGTTCCTGGGTAGCCGCGCCTGTCTCGGAGAGACGACGCATCAGCTCTCCCATGACCCGACGTGTGCGCACGTCGACTTCATTCACGGAGGAGGCATCGGCGCGCCGACGTCTCTTTTTAGGCTTCTCGACGCGTAGACCCGACTCGACGAACTCGAGAACTTCATCGGAAACCCGAGAGTCGTCTAAAACCAAGGTCGCACGCTCCCACCACCGATCCGGCTCGGGTGGTTCGAACTTCTCATAGATCCTACGAACGACCTCCTCCGGGATAGGTTCGCCTCGCTCGCGGTTCCTACGTAGGCATGTGTCTAGGTCGACACGAAGGTATACTATTCCCCATGGAACCCTCCTCTCCATAGCCAGGAGAGCCAACTCACGCCGCATGCTGGAATAGTAATTAGTATCGTCCGCTACCACCAGGTCTAGCTCAGCGTCCAGACACGTTTCAACGGACTTCAAAAAGAGTTTCCGGGCCACCTGCTCGAGCTTCGGGTCGAACTCGTCCCATAGGAATCCGCGTAGAGTGTCCGCCTCCACATGTGCCACTCGCCAGCCTTCCTGCCGGAGTTCCCGAGCTAGCCCCTGTGCGAAACACGTTTTACCTGAGCCGGGCGGGCCGGTGAGTATCAGCAGTCGCAACCGCTGTGACTCCCCCAGGGGGTCTGATGATGGGCATCTCGGAGAAACTCGGGCTTTCGAAGGGTCAGCGGTACGTCTTCTTCGGCGGTAAAGGAGGAGTAGGAAAAACAACCTGTGCCGCGGCCACTGCCGTGTGGTTATCCGAGGAGGAAGGTAAGGAAGTACTAGTAGTCTCAACAGACCCGGCGCACTCGCTTTCGGATATTTTCGATCAGGACATCGGTTCGGAACCTACCCAGATCGAGGGTGTAGAGGGACTCAAGGCGATCGAAATCGATCCGGAGAAAGCCGCGGAAGAGTATGTAGAGGTAATGAAGCGAGTGTACGAGATGTCGAAGGATAAAGGAATGGAGGATATGTTCGGAGGCGAAGATCTGCTCAAAGAGCAAGAGGAACTGCTAAAATCATCGCCGGGTATCGACGAGGCGGCGGCGTTCCAGAAGTTCATGGAACTGATGAAGTATGACTCGTACGACGTGATCGTGTTCGATACCGCCCCCACGGGTCACACTCTGAGGTTCCTCTCGTTACCCGAGACGTTGGAACGCCAGGTGAAGACGATGATCAAAGTTAGACGGACCCTGCGTCAAGTCAGCAAGATGCTGAAGGCGTTGATACCGTTCGCCGACTCGGATGAGGACGAGGAAGACGAGATCCTGGAAAACCTAGAGAAAATGAAGAAGGAGGTAGAGGAAATACGAGAGACGCTAAGCGACGCATCGCTGACGGCCTTCCGGCTGGTGATGACACCTGAAGAGATGGCAATTTACGAGGCACACCGTGCCCTACGTACGCTTAACCACTACGAGATTCCCGTCGATATGGTCATCGTGAACAAGGTAATGCCGAAACGAGCGGACGAGTGCGAGTTCTGTCGCACTCGTCGTAAGATGGAAGAGAAGCGTCTCGAGCTGGTGGAGAAGTACTTCGGAGACAAGGAAATACTTCAGATTCCGATGTTCGCGGAAGAGGTGCGCGGTCTGGAGAAGATCCGTCAAGTCGCTGAGATACTGTACGGTGAGCCGGCCTGAGGGTCAGTGCCTTGGTCAGGAGGCCGAAAAGGTTCCCAAAGCGCCGGTACGAACTCCACGCCCACACTTACTTGACCGACGGTGAGCTACTGCCTGCCGAGTTCCTACGGCGCGCGGAAGAGCTGGAGCACGAAGCGCTAGTGTTCACGGAGCACGTCGATCCGTCCAACCTCGAGGACACCGTGTCCAGACTCGCCGAGACTTGCGACGCGCTCCGAGGTTACTACCGAACAGAACCCGTACCCGGAGCCGAGTTGACCCATGTACCGCCGGACTTGATTCCGGAACTCGCGGAGGAGGCCCGAGATAACGGTGCCAGAGTGGTCCTCGTGCACGGGGAGACACCCGCGGAGCCCGTCAAGCCAGGGACCAACGAGGCAGCCGCCAGTTGTGACGCCGTCGATGTGTTAGCCCACCCAGGACTTATCGATCCAGAAACCGCTAGAATGGCGTCAGAGAATGGTGTTGCACTCGAGATTACAACTAAACACGGACACTGCCTTGCTAACGGATGGGTGGTCCGAGTTGCTTTAGAAACGGATGTAGAGTTAGTGTTGAACACGGATGCACACCTCCCGGAAGACCTCCTGAAGCCCGAGGAAGCCGCCACGGTGGCCATGGGAGCGGGATTTCCAGAAAGAATGTTGAAATGGGTGCTCGAAAAGGTGCCTAGAAAGATCCTGAAAAAGCGCTAGCCCTTGACCACACCGATCGGCCTTAGTCTCACGACGGGATCTGAAATTCCAGCCTCAGCGACCGCCCGCACCACCTCATCGACGTCCTTATACGCCGGAGGAGCCTCCTCCGCGACCACCGGCATACTCGCGGCCTTCACTAGGATCCCTTGACGCTCGAGCTCCCTGGCCACGTCTTCACCCCAGAACTTCCGCTTCGCTGCGGCCCTGCTCATGGTACGTCCCGCTCCGTGACAGGTGCTGCCCCAGGTCTCTTTCATCGCCTTCTCAGTGCCGATCAGGATGTACGAGCCAGTCCCCATGTCTCCCGGGATGAGTACCGGCTGCGGCAGCCCCTCGAACGGTACGGGCTCTCCGTGCTTCTTCAGGGCCTCCTCCGAGAAGGCTCGGGTGGCACCCTTCCTGTGTACCACGAGCCACCGCTCCTCGCCGTTGACCGGGTGCTTCTCTATCTTGGCCATGTTGTGGGCGATGTCGTAGATCACCTCGATACCCATGTCATCGGCGTCGCCGTAGTCATCTCCGAACACCTCCACGAATGACTCTCTGGTCCAGTGCGAGATCATTTGACGGTTTGCGAACGCGTAGTTGGCCGCGGCGTTCATCGCGTTGAAGTACCTCTTGGCTTCGTCGGTACCCATCGCGGCGCACGCTAGCTGACGGTCCGGGATCCTCACACCGAACCTTCGCTCTACGTCACGCATGGACCGCTCCATGATCCTGAGATGGTCGGAGCAGACCTGATGACCGAATCCTCGGGAACCCGTGTGAACCATGATGGTAACTTGTCCCTCCTCGCGGATTCCTATCTTCTCGGCCGCTTCCTCGTTGTAAATCTCGTCAACGACCTGCACCTCGAGGAAGTGGTTACCCGAACCTAGCGTGCCCAGCTGCGGTCGACCGCGCTCGATCGCACGCTTGCTGGCAACATCGTCCCTGGGCCCGTACTCATCCCAACCGATGGTCTCGTAAGCGTGGGTCATGTTACCACGGGATTCGATATGGTCGAGATCCTCCTCGAACCCGTACCCTTCTTCCACGGCCCACTCGGCACCGTATAGCATGACCTGTCGGAGCTCCTGCGTCGACAGACGGACGCGACGATGCCGCGATCCCAGGCCGGCAGGTACGTTGCGGAAGATGGTTTCTAAGAGTTCCCTCAGTTTAGGTCGCACATCGTCTTCGGTTAAGTCAGTTTTCATCACTCTTACACCGCAATTGATATCGTAACCTACGCCACCGGGGCTTACAACCCCCTCTTCAACGTCGAATGCTGCAACTCCACCTATCGGGAACCCGTATCCGTAGTGGGCATCTGGAAGTGCTATTGAGTATCCGTAAATGCCAGGTAGGCAAGCCACGTTTGCGACCTGGTCGAATACGCCTTTCTCCATTTCGTCGATGAGCTTCTCCGTCGCGTAGAGGCGGCCTGGAACCTTCATACATCCCTTATAGTCTTCAGGCAGTTCCCACACGACGTTGTTACGAATATGCTTTAGCATCGACTTCGGGGCCACGGTGCTTCCCCCTTTATGGCGTTACGATTCGACTTGCTGACTCAGCTTCCGCCCCCTCCCTTAAGTATCGAACGGCCGTTTTCAACGCTTCGACTAAGTGTTCAACCTCCACCCCCGGCACACCGTGCGCGAGTAGGAGCACACGCTCGGTTTCATCGGTCACCGCCGTCCTACGGGCATCGCGGTAAGGAGACACGGATACGAGTCCATCCTCGTCTGCGACTACGACGAAACGGTCGTCCAATTCCATCCGCTCTCCGGCGATATCCACCATGACTTCCTCACTCTCTGCGGGCCTGATGACCAAATCCCCCGTTAGCTTATCGGCGTCGAAACAGCTGATCGGCACACGGTACTCGGCGGAGGCAAGGTTGTAGTAGTCGACCACCGCGTTGATCCTCGGGAAGTTACCTCGCAGAGCGCGCCGTAGCAGTGCCTCTCCGGCAGGCCTAACCTTGGTAGGATCTACGTCGATCGACCATAAGTAATCCCGGTACGCGCGAACTATCGGATCGTCCTTCAAACCGTTCAAGTCGAACTGTTCTCGTAGCCTCGCCGTGACTCGGTCTACGAGCTCTGAAGCGTCGGCCCCGGGATCGACACCCTCGACTCTGACGTACGCGTAGCGTAGTCCCCTATCGTTGACTTCCGGATCCACTTCGACCCGCATTTTTCGAACCCCGCTTCTCCATCGTTATCAGAACGCGCTTGCCGGCCGATTGAAATCGGACGAGTTTCCAGCTCATATCCCTCATGATACCGACCACGGTGTCCGGAGATACCCAAGCGTTGTTACCGGTGAGAACGTGGATCAGTCTCGTGGCCACGCGGGCAGCTCGGCTCGTAGGGTCGGGCAACACCACGGTCATCCTACAACCACGAGCCGCTACCCTGTCTACTTCCTTCAGAGCCTTAATCACATCGAGATGCTGGAGTATTTCGGAAAGGACGATGCCATCGAAACATGCGTCCGGGAAAGGTAAATTATGAGCGTCAGCCCGAACGAACTTAACGTTGGGTAACCGATTTCGAGACTTTGAGATTTCTACCATTTTCCTGTTGATGTCCACACCCACGGCGCAGTCACACACGGCGGCGAGCTTACGCGTCAAGTAACCGGTCGCGCAACCGACGTCAAGGACTCGACAACATCCTTTAAGATCTCGCAGGATCTCATTGACAAGGCGTTTCGGCAGCGAGAGGGGGGAACGCTCGTATACTCGGGAAAGTAGCTCGTAAAACACCCTCTGCCGTGTTCCTTCTACAGCAGCACGTATCTCTTACACCCCCCTTGTGCGGCGCGGGGTGAACGGCCGTGATCAAAAGAATACTCCCGTGCACTGTGCTAGCCACGATGATCTGTACCGTGGTAGGGCTCCAACCAGCCCACTCAGAGAAAGCCCCCGTACCGAAACCGCCGAAGCTGGAGAAGGAGGAGAAAAAGGAGAAGGAAGAAGAAAAAGAAAGGAAAGAGTCGACCTTGAAACCGGGCAAGTACAGGGTCGCGAAAGCGGACATTAGGAAAGGAGTTGTATACTTAAAACCCCTGTACAAGCCCAAGCCGACTATCTCAGTGAAAGTTCCTCAACAAGTTATCCGACAGCTACGCCCCGGCACCGTCGTCGAAGTTCACCAGCGAGGTAATAGTACCGTGATCAGGACCGCAAGTAGGACTGCGGAAGGCTCCACGGTGACAACCAATACAGGACCCTTGGCCTCTTCGAGTGGGACTCTTCAAACTAGGTCAACATCGTCATCAACACCATCGACACCGTCACGCTCGGCAGGTGCGGGAACATATTGGGTCACCACAGTGAAAGCGAGGGAGAAAACTGTACCGTCAGAGGGCGGAAAAACGGCGGGATCGTCCAAATCGGAGGAAAGCAAGGGTAAAAAGGAAAAGAAGGAGAAGGAGCGGGGCAGCAAGGAGAAGATGAAGGTGAAAGGGCCGAAGAGTTCCGGATCGTCCGATCTAGAACTACAGCGTGAAGCGCGCAGCGAAAACTCGTCAGGATGGGCGCCCTATCTAGTGGCTATCGCCCTGGTAGGGGCGGCCACCGGCGGCATGTGGCTCGTTAAGCAGCGGAGGTCGATGACGTGGGAGTGGGAGTAAGGACCGCGAACATTTTGATCTCCAAGCACTGATTTTTCGCACGGGGAGCACGATGTTTGGAGGGACAGGGTTTGGATGGGTAGAGTATGGCGGCGAGAGATACAATCATGATGTTTACGTGACAACCGAAGGGAAGGTTCACCGGCGCGAGAAAGGACTCTCAAGGAGCAAATTCGGTACTAGCCACAACCTGGCGGCCGACGAGTTGAGACGACTCCTAGAGTTGTGCGACGAGGAACCGGAGATCATCGTGGTAGGGACGGGTCAGAGTGGTGTTCTGTCCGTCACGGATGAGGCTCGAGAGTTCTGCGAGGAGCGAGGGATAGAGCTCGTGGAAGCTCCGACTCCGGAGGCAATAGAGAGGTACAACGAACTCAAAGATGAGGGCAAAAAAGTAGCAGCCGTGATTCACACGACGTGCTAGGAGGGTCCGAACTCCACCTCGATGTATTCTTTCGTGCGTTCGTCCTGAGGGTCGGTGAACAACTTTTCGGTGTCGTTCGCCTCGACCAGCTCGCCATGTAGGAAGAACGCGGTGTAGTCACCAATCCGATACGCCTGGGGGAGCAAGTGCGTGACGAATACTATAGTCACTTCTCCCTTGAGCTCCATGACTGTCTCCTCGATTTTCCTCGTCGCAATCGGATCGAGGTCGGAGGTAGGCTCGTCCATCAGCAATACCTCGGGACGCATCGCTAGAGCTCTCGCGATACAGAGTCTCTGCTGTTGACCACCGGACAGTGCTGAAGCCGGGTCATCGAGTCTGTCTTCCACTTGGTCGAGTAGCGCGGCCTTCTCTAGTGCCTCGTACACTCGGTCTTCGATCTCATCTTCATCCATACCCATTAGCCGGAGTCCGTAGGCGACGTTGTCGTAGATGGACATCCAGGGGAACGGGTTGGGGTGCTGGAATACCGTCCCAACACGGCGCCGGTGAGCGATGATATCGGCTTCATCCTCGTACTCCAGGACGTTCTCGCCGTCAAAGATCACCTCTCCTTCCGTACGCGCGTACGGGATTTCTTTGATCATTAAATTGAGGCAACGAAGGAACGTGGACTTACCGCAACCGGATGGTCCTATTATGGTAGTAATCTCCTTTTCTGGAATGTTCAAAGTGATGCCCTTTAGTGCCTCCTTATCGCCGTAGTACACGCGTAGATCACGTACCTCGAACGCCGTCATTGGCTCAACCCCGCCGACCGATCTTCCTTTCGAACTTATCCCTCATGTAGATCGCCAAAAAGTTCAGTCCGAGCGTCACCGCGACTAGAACGGTCGCCGCGGCGAACGCCGTGGCGCGTGCTCCAGGCTCCATTAAGTACTCCTTGGCGATCAGATAAATGCGGAACGCTAACGCGTCGGTAGGCTGAAGAACGTGAACGAACGGGTTAGTGCTGATCAATCCTATCATAACCGCTGTCAGGATAATCGGCGCGGCCTCCTCCGCCGCTCGACACATCGATAGTGTGATTCCGGCCGTGATTCCCGGCTTCGCCATCGGTAGCAGCACGTCCCTGACAACGTGGAACCAAGAGGCACCCATGCCTCGTGCCGCCTCGACGTACTCCCGCGGTACTGACCTGAAGGCCTCCTCCGTTGTCCTCACTATCACTGGGAGGTTCATGACTGCCAACGTTAACGCTCCCGCGAGGACCGAGTATCCCATCCTCATGTAAACCACGAAGAGCATCGCACCGAACAGTCCGTAGACGATAGAGGGGACTCCAGCGAGGGTGTCGATCGCGAACCGGACCGCGCGGGTGAAGGCCGTATCGCCCGCGAACTCCGCGAGGTAGAGCGCCGTCGGAACTCCGATCAGTGCCGCGAAAACCGTCGAGTAGAACATCAGCGCTAGGGTTCCCAACAGGGCGGGGTACAACGAGCTGTGGACTGGGTCCCCGATGTTGATGGGGCCGAACAGGATGTTCCAGCTGAGTGCCCCTACACCGTTGGCGAAGATGTAACCTGTTATCCCCACCAGAGCGGCCGCAGCTATCGCACCGGCCATCACCATCAATCCGGTCATCAGTTTACTCATGGTCACCGGATTTAGCCGAGCGCGATGCGATTTGCGCTTCCTGACACGGACACGACCAGTACGCCTCCGGTAATGGTACGCCAGAACGATCACGCCGGTTACCATCAGCATCAGCACGAGACCTCCGAAATACAGCGCGTAATATCCGGGCGAGCCCACCGGTAGTACGGTAGCCTGAAGCAGGATATGAGCCGAAAGCGGTCGACATGGATCCAGCGGTGAGGTAGGTATCATCAAGGCGGCACCGGCGACCAACGCTACGGCGACGGTCTCACCCATCGCTCTCAAAGTGCCCAGCATGCCTCCGGCTGTGATACCGGACCTAGCCGCTGGCCACAGTACCGTCCTCACCACCTGCCATCGAGTCGCCCCCACCCCCAACGCGGCCTCCACGTACTCTCGCGGGACCGCCCTCATCGCTTCCATCATCACACTTGTCATGTAAGGGAGGATCATGACGGCAACTATGATGCCAGCTACGAGTACCGAGTAACCCGTTGGAGCTCCGAGATACTCCCTGGCAAACGGGACGAGGGTTAGGATACCGAACAGACCATACACGACCGAAGGCACACCGGCCAGCATGTCGATCGCGGGTCGTAAGGTTCGTCTGATAACCTTGGGGGCAAACTCAGCCAGATAGGTCGCGCAAAGCAGTGAAATCGGGAAGGCTGTCACCACGGCTATTAGCGTCACGTATAGTGTCGAGATTATCATCGGGAGCAATCCTAACCGCGGAGGGCAACTGTCAGGCCTCCAGACGGTACCGAATAGTATGTCGATCACGGAGTCATATTGTAGGGCTTTGACGCCGTTCATCGTGAGGAACAAGTAGATTCCGATCACCGCGGCGATCGAGATGGCGGCCGACGCGGTGACTGACTTAATTAGGTTCTCAGACTCCTGAGCTTGCTTCGCGGCGATTTCCCGCATCACTGGTCCCCCAATGAGATTCGATAAAGATCTGTGGGAGGGGGTCGAAGAGGTAGCCACCCAACCCCGTTACTTAACTAGCGGTTTGATCTCTATGTACGGCTTCTTGGAGAATAGTGGTGCGTCCTCGGGCACCGGGACGTACCCAACCTTCTCTGCGAACTCCTTGTTGATGTCCGGCTTCCTGATCCACTTGATCAGGGCGATTACGGTCTTCGAGGCGTTGTCCCTGTCAATTATCAAGTACTCGGCTCTGACCATCGGGTACTTCTTCGTAATAATCGTCTGTGTGTTAGCCTCGATACCGTTGACTTTCAGCGGCTTCACCTCACCCGGTATTTTGCCGCCCTTCTTGGCCTTAACGATGTAAGCGTAGTCCACGTAACCTATAGCGTACGGAGTCTTCTCTACTTTCTCCAGGACCTCCGAGTTAGACCCACAGAGAATCGCATCCTTAACGTAATCCTGGATGTTTAGATACTTGTCGAACGTAGCCCGCGTACCTGAACCCTTCGCACGGCCGATTACAACGATCTTCTTATGTGGCAAACCTGGCCTCACTTGATCCCAGTACTTGATCTTGCCCGTATAGATGTCCTTAAGCGTCTTCGGGTCAATGTCATCTAGCTGGCCCAGTGTCTTCCCATTCACAATCGGAACAATCGCTGACAGAACTACAGGACACATCACAGGGTCACTCAACTGCTGGACTTCTTCAGGCTTTAGTGGTCTTGACGCCATAGCGATATCGAACGTCCCTTCGATGAGACCCTTAACACCTGCAGAGGATCCGCCGTCGGAAACCATTAACTGCACAGGTTCGTCAGGTAGCCCTTGAACACCTACTTGTTCACCGAGCTGCTTCCAAGTCATTCGGTGTTCTTCACCGACATAAGCAGCGATCTTCATCATAAATGGCATCAAACTCGTCGATCCTCCTATCCTTAGTTGTGTTTTCACCGCACCCGCTGTAGAGTAGTAGTAAGCCGCGCCTCCTACGATGACTGCGATCGCGACCACAGCCGCGATTAAGTACTTCTTCAAGGTCCCACCCCCTGTTGAACCATAAGAGATTGCATTATAAAGTTGACGGAACCTGATCGGAAGTTCCTAAAATGTGAAGGGGGGTTTGCTCTGCGGCAGTGCCGGATCTGTGGTATACCCGAGACGGTCGATGGGGTAAAACTGGACGAAAGCGGCGTGTGCAGAGCCTGCCGACGACAGATCCGGCACATACCCAGTAGGAGGGAGCTCCGAGAAGAAGTTCGAAAGGCCCTCGAAAACTCGGAGAAGGTCCTGGTGGCGGTTTCAGGTGGTCTGGATAGCCTCGCTGCGTTGGGGTTAGCCTTGAGAATTTGCGACGAAGTAGTAGCGCTGACCGTGGATACCGGCGCGCTCCACCCGGAAGCCTGGCGGAGGATAATCCTGGCTAGGAGGAGGTCCGATATAAGGTGGGAGATCATCGGCGACCAAGAGCCGTTCCTGAAGTTGTTCGAAGAGAGACTGACTCGGGCCGAGTCACCGTGTGGACCATGCTCACGTATGATCACGCGGAGATACGAACGGAGGGCTAGGGAGCTCGGTGTGGACGCTATAGTAACTGGACATGAGTTACCACACGGGACGTCACCTGTGGTTCCTAAAGACCCGCCTGTGATTAGAGCTATGTGTGGAATGACGGAAAACGAGCGCCAAGATATCGTCGAAGAGGAGTTCGGACTGACTGTTGATAAAATATCGGGTTATACTTCAAACTGCGTCGTACTACCGTTTGCCTTGAAGCTATTCTACATGAAATATGGATACAGCTTCGAGGCACCTCGGTTAGCAGCGATGGTACGATATGGATACATTTCTAGGGAAGATATGGAACAAATTATGACACCTCCGACGTTATCTGACCTCAAAAAGCTGTTAAGGGAGTGTGAGGAATGGGTTCCAGAAATCTTAAAACAGATGTTACAGAAGGCTATCAACAAGATATCGAATTCGGATCTTGGACGCGAAAATGGGGGTTAAAGTCATTCTCAAAACTTTTGGAGCTTTTGAGGGAAAAAGTCAGTGGTAAAAAAATTTGCGTTCTAATTTCAGGTGGAATGGACAGTGCTGTTGCAACGAAGGTTTTACAGCTGTCTGGTGCTGATGTAAGAGGACTTCATATAACACATAGGTGGATGTGGTTCACGCCAAAGATTGAAATTAAACGAATATCTAAAATGCTCGGGATTAAGGTAGATATTGTTGATATAACTGATGAGTTAAAGCGTAGGCTTCGAGGTGCTAAGGGCAGATCTGTGTGTAAGATATGTAAGAAGATCATGTTAGAGGTAGCTGTTAGTAGGGCTAGCGTTGTGGCAACGGGAGAGTGTGGTATGGACACCATAGCGGGTGCAGTCCTGGATGTATCAAGGCGAACCGGAATCGAACCGGAGTTCGTCCAGTTGCCTAAGAGGTACTTCGACGGGGACGATCGTATCATCGTGCGGCCACTGATCCGTATCCACGAGAGCGACGTGAATAAGCTCGCCACGCTTCTAGGTGTGAGAGTACGGCGGGTCGGGGAGACCGGGGATCTCCGTAGGGGACGCCGTGAAGGGTGTCCGCTTCAACACCTGGACCCGTGGGTGGACGTTACCGATGAGCTGATGGACGAAGTCCGGGACGTCAACGTGGAGGCGTTAACCGTGGCCAGGAGATTAGGGCGTCGGGTATCCGTAAAGTGGCCGTCGTTCAGGATCATATTGGAGGGAAGTCCTGAAGAGCGACGTCACGTCGCGGAGTGCGTCTGGTACAGCTGGGTCCGAGCTGGGAGACCCCGTCGGTACAAGTAGAACCCCACCGTGGCTATCAACGTCACGGCGATTATCAGCGCCGCCACCGATCCCCAGCTCGAGACCACAGGTTCCGGCCTTTCACGTTCCATGACTCTGGCCGAGCCTGAAGGATGCTCGCGGGTCTTCTCACGTACTTTCTCGGCGGATTTCTTGACGGAAGAGCCGGTAGTCCCAGTCCCGCCCACACTCGACGCTTCCCCTTTGGCCCCGGATAAGGTTTTACCGGACTTCCGTTCGGTGATCATCGATGCTGTTCCGCGACCGTATCCGCCCGCACCGGTGTTCGAAGCGCCTCCCCTCGCGACAGTCCGTTCTGGTGATGCCCGGGTCGTTGTAGACCTCGAGGTGGAGTACGCTGACGCTGGACGTTCCTTAACCGTGGCAGCCGCGCCATCGTGGAGATGCTCAGATTGTGTCACGGTTCTTCCGGAAGACTGTCTACGTTCCGTCGGCGTAGCAAGCGGTGTAGCACTCACCACCACCCCGTCTACGACTTTTAACTTGACCCTCTGTCCGATCATGTCGGAAAGACGTACACGCACGTTGGAATCGACTTTGAGTCGGAGTACTTCATCATCGCACCGCACGATGACAGTATCGTCTTGGATCCCCAAAATCACGCCCTCGATGACGAACGTCTCGTGCGGTATCTCCGGAGGTGACGGTACCGGTGAGGCGACTGTAGCCAAGGTTAGGGCGAGGGTTAACCCGATCGGCAACCGGACCCTCCCCTCATCGAGCGGCACCACCTCTCGGCTCGTCGTAGTATTATCTTGGTGGTAGGGCCGGATACAGACTCATGTTGGAGTACTTCTCGGGCCCGATAAGCGGAGGGCGGTCGTGACGCCAAGATTACTGTCGAGTGAAAGATCCGCGGGTGCTCCCTCACTGCGTCGATGAGCATTGACCTCCAAAATTTTTCTCTACCCAGGGAAAACCAGTCGTCGTGGATTATTCCGAGAGCCCCTAAGTCGTGAGCTGTTAACTCTTCTCCGAGAGGGAGTAGCTCACGGGCTAATTCCTCACCTCGTCGGTAGACCAGCTTAGCCACCGACGCGGGCACGCGGGCTTCAGACCGAATACGCGTCCAGTGTCTTCCGAAACAGTTTACACCGAAGCGTAGAAAGATCTGTTTAGAGTAGTGAGGAGCCGTCTTGCGCAGTTCCGCGTACACGTCTACATCAGATGTGAACATTGCTCAACCCTCAGGCCGAACCTCGACTGTCGCGGGCTCCCCCTCTTTCCCGCGGATTTCGATGCTCACGGGGAGGAATTTCTCCACCACCCATGCGTTCGTCGGGAGGTGTGGATCGACGCCGGTCACACCGAAGACCGATTCACCGTCAGCAATCGCTAGGAATGGCAGAATCTGATCTCCCATGTGCTCGTCGAGGGCCATTCCAGTGCGAAGACGCTGCACGAGCTGCTCCGCGGCCTCTCTTCCCACAATCTCTGCGGGCTTTCCCTTCTCACCCAGCGCATCAGCACCGATCCTGTTCCCACGATCGTCTTCCGCCCACAAGACGATACCACTGCCGGGACCTAAGTGCGGATCGCGGCCTTTAGGGTACGTCTCGATCTCGATTTCAGGTCTGATCCCGAGTTCTCTCTCGACAATTTCCGAAGCCGCCTTGGCCTGACGTTCCGCCACATGGGGAGGCAACCGCACGCAGTGGGAGATCCCTCGAACACTCTCCAGCTCGCCGAACTTCACGGCTTCCAGCGGTTTCATCCGCTTTGGGGGTTCAATCCTGGCCCTGACTATCCCCCCACCTCGAGGGTAATGGCCGCGTCGCAGGACCTCCAACTCATACCGGTAACCGATTCGGTCTAGGTAGTGTGCGTTGACGTTGATCTCGTAGTCCACAGGCGGTGACCACTTGACGTCCGTCCCGCCTCGTACTTCCATCTCCACTGGCCCGTCTGCGGCTATCGCCGCGAGCTTGACGGCCTGAAGCAGTAAGGTCACGCTGCCCGCGGTACCGATATCTACCTCGTACTCCCCTCCCTTCGCCTTCCCAGGCTCGAACACGATCTCGGTCGAACCTATCTCAAGCCCCTCACACTCCGCGTTGCAAACCTCGGCCACGGCCTTCACTGCATGTAGGTGCTGGTGTGAAAGGCCTGGGCGTGGCCTGTTGGCCCGGATATTGTATATTCGAACCTGTTCGCCGGTCAGTGCCGACATCCCGACCGCCGTCCGGAGTATTTGACCTCCACCTTCTCCATAGGAGCCGTCGATCTCTATCAAGCTCATCACCGCACCGGCGATGAGGAGGGTCCGGATGGCCGCGCTCGTGAGGAGAGAACCCGGGACTGAGCCGGGGTTTTAACGCCGTCACCCCTCCTCCATCGGTTTTACTTCTATCTCAGTTACTTCTATCTCACTAGCTTCCGCCTTCGGTGCCTTCACGACCAGGAGACCACGACCGCACTTCG
Organism: Methanopyrus sp. SNP6; assembly: GCF_002201895.1. NCBI lineage: Archaea > Methanobacteriati > Methanobacteriota > Methanopyri > Methanopyrales > Methanopyraceae > Methanopyrus > Methanopyrus sp. SNP6. The sequence continues at coordinate 307,033 of NZ_CP019436.1, forward strand.
CACTGACGGCGTTCGGGTTGATTTTCCCTGGTAGGTCTATCCTCCGTCGGACTTCTCCGGTCACGCGTTCTCGCGTTTTAGCCTCACCTTCTCGCATCTTCGGGATGTTAGCCGTGATCTCTACGAACCTCTCACCCGCCCTGACTTGAACGTCTTCCGGGCGGGCGCCGGGGACCTCCGCGATGATAACGAACTCCTCCGAACGTTCGAAAACGTCCACGGCGGGCGTGTGTAGCGATCTTACCATTCTGATAAGCTGGCTCGAAGTCCCTTCTAGTATTTCCGTTATCTCCTCGGGCTCCATTTCCTTCAAGATAGACCCTACCAGCCGCCCGTCCTCCCGGAATAGCTTTATCAGCTCCTCCGTGACCTCGAGACCGGCCTTAGCGCTTTTCATCCAGATCTTCATCATATCCTCGATCACACCCACTGTAGTACCCCCTAGCCAAATCGTTCAGTATCTCACGAAGCTTTTTCAATCCGGTTCTTTCCGTCGCCGAGACCTTATAAACGGGTTCCCCCTCGAGGTTGGGTTCCTCCCACAGGTCCCGTAGGTCGGCTTTCGTCAGCACCACGTAGGTCGGTACGTCGAACTCCTTCCGGACACGACCCAGCAACTCCAACTGCTCCTCTACGGGATATCCGCATGTCCCGGTGGGGTCTATCAGGAAAAGCACGACGTCCGTCACGTGCTTCAGGGCCGCGATCGCCTGCCTCTCGACCGGATTGCGCTCCTCCTCCGGTCGTTCCAGCAAACCCGGGGTGTCGAGCATCTGCACTGGATACGGGTCCTCTATGTATCCTACTTGGATGCCCTTGGTAGTGAAAGGATATGGGGCTATCTCCGGCTTTGAGCCCGTAAGAACCGTCATGAGGGTGGTCTTACCGACGTTGGGGAACCCCGCCAAGGTCACGGTGAACATCTCGGTGTCGATCGCGGGTAGGTCTACGAGCTTCGGCTGCACCTTCCGGAGGAACCTGAGCGCGTCTCCAGCTTTCCTGCGAATCGTCGAAGCCAGCCTCCCGAACGCCTGACGTCTCAACTCCGCGGCGGTCCGGGGGTCCTTCGCCCGCTTGATCTTACGAGTGTATTCCTCCCGGATCAACCTGGCTATCTTGGCGACAGTGTGCACGTCTGCCAGACTGCTTTTCAGCCTGTCAACGCCCGCCAGCGCATCCGCCAACTCCCGGTAGAACGGGTGGAGCTCGTCGAGGTTGGGTGTCTTCCTCACGATCTCCCAAAGGCGGTCCTGCACTAACTGGCACGCCGTGTTGACACGTGCTATCTCGATGGACCTTGCCCTGACTTCAGGCGGTGTTTTGGTACCGTAGAACGATTTCCTGGTGCCTTCAGCGGCTCTCTCCGCACGACGGAAGGCGACGTCGATCAGCTCTTCCGGATCCGGTACCTCGGGCATATTCCGAAACGGGTTCCCGGACACGATATCGCCTCCCGTAAACCTTTTTGAGTCGACAGAGGCCGTCCGGCAAGAAAACGACGACGGGGGTTCCGCGAATGGAGTACATTTACGCGGCGTTGCTGCTTCATGCTGCAGGTCAGGAGATTAACGAGGACAACCTACGGAAGGTCCTAGAGGCAGCAGGTGTGGACGTCGACGACGCCAGGCTGAAGGCGACCGTGGCCGCCCTAGAAGAAGTCGACATCGACGAGGCTATCGAAGAAGCCGCAGTCCCATCCGCCGCACCGGCAGCCGCAGCGCCAGCAGCCGAAGAGGAGGAGGAAGAAGAGGAAGCGGAAGAAGAGGAGGAAGAAGAGGAAGAGGAGGAGGCGGAAGAGGAGGCGGCAGCTGGCCTCGGTGCATTGTTCGGGTAAACCTCAGAAGAACGCGTCTAACGTCCTCTGTTCACCTTCTCCTTCCTTCTTCTTTTCCTTCTTCTCCTCTTTTTCCGCTTCTTCCACGGCTTCTTCGATCTCCTCCACTTCTTCCTCTATCCCAGATTCCTCACGTTTTCTCTCGAGCATTGACTCTACCGCACCTTTCGCCCGTTCTCTGCGGATCTTCCGCAGCTTCTCGCGAACGCGCAACGCCCGCTGATATACTCGCTGAGCCACCTGTGGATCGCCGCAGAGGAACCCGATTTCCCGTTTGGAGAGATCTAAATAGCCGGCGATTCCTCCTAGGATTTCCAAACCGCGATCGGTGGGGTTATCCGCGACCTCTTGGAACGTGATCTCAAGCACTGGGATCACGTCCATCTTAGCACGGCGTGTGGATATATGCATCCGTTCCGCGATTTTTTTCGCTATGGAATTCCGGACATCACGCTCTTTGCGGGTGGCCCCCAGTTTCCGTAGGATCTTGGGAGGTTGGAACCGGACGAATCCCGGAGGTTTACTCTCCCGGGCCGCGGCCACACCTGACGTCATGAGGTCGGTGGCGTAGACGTACTTGAACCTCCAGTCTCCGGTTTCTATCGCACGATTCGAGAATACGTCAGCTTTGGACAGGTAATCGTACGCGCGAGCGATCTCTTCCGGGTCTCGGTACGCTCGAGGTATGTTCTGAGCTATCCACAGGATCACGTCATCCGGATCCTCGTCTAAGTTCCAGAACGCGCGTCTGGCCTGTCTAGGCGGTTTGTTGAAGATCCTACCCAAGGCCTCGAAGATAGTGATTTCCTTATCACGCCATCCGAGCGCTTCCACGTCATCGGACGTCACCCTACCAGTAGGCCTCGCGAGCGCCTCCAGATCATTGATCGCGGCCCTGAGGTCCCCTTTCGCACGTTTGGCGATTCTACGCAGGGCCGTCTCCTCATACTCGATACCTTCCCGCTCACAGATACGACGTAGTACTCCGACGATGTCATTAACTCGGAGCCGACGGAACTCGACCATCCGGACGCTGTCACGTAGGGATTTGGGCAACGTCCACGGATCGTTGGCTACTAGGACCATGGGGTTGCGAGTCTGACGTACGGCCCGAGTTAGCGCGGTAATCCCACCTCTATCCTCCCTGGGATCGATTCCGTCTACCTCGTCCACGAGGACTAGGACCCTGTCCGACTGTCCCTTTACACGCTCGTAGTCCCCTCCGGTTTCCCTGATAATTCGGAGGAGGGAGTGTGACGTGGAAGCGCCCCCCACTACCTTTTCGATAACGTTTCGAGTGCGCTTGTCCGACGCGTTGAGTTCGATCACGTCCCAGCCGAAGTCGTGAGCCAGAGCGTACGCGGCACTCGTCTTTCCAGTCCCTGGTGGCCCGTGAAGTAGTACGGCACGCGGTTCCGGAATGCTACCGCGCGCCCACTCGTTCGCCCATGCGGCTAGCTCCTTCTTGGCCTCATCCTGGTTCACCAGCTCTTTGATCGACTTAGGCCGGTACTTCTCAACCCAAGGTACCAACGGTGTTACCCACCGGAGTACTCATTACCGAGCGCGTGAATTCTGGCTAACAAAGCCTCCAACTGGATCCGCTCGTCCGAGCCACGGACCAGGCGGTATTCGAAGTCACCGACGGCGTTCACGAGCTCCGGAATAGCCTCGTCCGGTATCTCGTCCATGTCGAAGATTTCTCGGTGTACCTGGCGGACGACGTCTTCTCCCGACATTCCGTACTTGGTAAGGAGCTCGTGTAGTAGTTCTCTGGCCCGATCGAAGTCCCCGTTCCAGGCGTGGTGGATCATCTCTCGCACCTCCTCGGGGCGAGCCGTAGCCGCGATCTGGAACACCGTGTCCTCGTCGATCTCCCGTCCGAGCGCCGCGGCAGCTTGGAGCACGTTAATAGCACGCCGCATGTCGCCCTCGGAGACGTAAACGATCGCGTCCAGGGCATCCTCCGTTATCTCGACTCCTTCACTCTCGGCGATCTCCTTTAACCGCTCCTTGATGGCGCTCTCGGGTAGCTTGGTGAACTTGAACACTACACACCGGCTCTGGATGGGGTCGATGATTGCGGACGAGTAGTTCGCCGCGAGTATGAACCGACACGCGTCAGAGTACATCTCCATGATTCTACGGAGGGCCTGTTGCGAGTCCCTAGTCAGGTTATCCGCCTCGTCGAGGAAGATTATCTTGAACTGGGCCCCTCCCATCGGCCGGGTCCTGGCGAAGTTCTTTACCTTGGTCCGGATTACATCAATGCCTCTCTCGTCGGAGTTGTGCAGCAGGACCGGGACCTCACCCGCGAAGAACATCTCGTTGCCGGGTACGCTCACGTCGTAGACGTAGCCATCGTAGTCCATGACGTCCAGATCCTCGACCTTGACTGCGTGTACGTCCGATCGTATGAGCGTCCTGAGCATCCGGTACGCTCTCTTAGCGTCCCCACGGAGATTTTTCGGATTGACCGAGGAGAGGACATTTCGAACTGTCTCCTTCGAGATCCGACCGTCGAACACCCACGACTCGAGATCGTCCACGAGGTCAGGTTCGAGCCTTTCGACGAGTTTCAGAACCGGATCGGCCGGCAACAGGTCACCCGTACGGGTCTCCCAAATCAGCTCGACACCGTCGTTCGTCACACGGCTCTCGACACCCGAGATCCTAGCCAGCCACGCCAGATCCACCGACACGTCCTTCGAAGCATCGATTACACCGTCATCGGCTAACTCACGTAGGAGCTCGACCCGGACTTCCACGGGCAGGTCGTAGATGGTGTTCGAGATCCGGGATCCGGACCCGACCGACGTGACTACTGTGCCGCCGTCGGTGGGTTGTTCGTCGAATTCCGCGACGAAGCTGAGTAGAAACGAACCCCTCTTAATCTCGGATGCCCTAGTCGCCCGGAGGCCGTCCTCATCAAGTACCATCACCGAGTGGTTACCCGTGAGCTCGATCGTTCCGTTCTCGAGATGGACGCGCAGGATCTTACGTGTACGATGTCTGATGAGCTTGGAAACGCGGGCCCAAGTCACCCTTAAGTTACTATCGACAGTCAAGACCTCCAGATCGCTCACGTCCACGTACTCGCCACCACGATCCCCGAAGTACCAGCTATCGAGGTCCTCGAAGGTCACTCGGCGAACTTCGCTGTCCCTTCGCACGAGGATGGGAGTATCAGCGGACACAGAAGCGTTCAATTCGAGGAAATTGTCCCTCCAGTGTTCACCGAACAGTTCACGCGATAAGCACAGAGCCGCCGTCGTTTTGCCGGTTCCGGGTGGACCGGCGAAGAGTAGGTTGGGCATGTCGCCGCGGTTCACGTAGGCCTTCAGACGCTCGACCACGTGCTCCTGGTCGACGATGTCGTCCAAACGCCTAGGTCGGTACTTTTCCACCCATGGTATCTCAAGAACGCGTAGCTCGTGCTCGGCCATCTCGGCGTCCCCGTGGGATCGCATCACCAAGCTAATAAAAACCGTCGGTCGGGAGAGATCAGCCGGTTAGGTACTTCATGACAGGTAGTTCCCTCCGCATGCGTTCCATGTACTCGACACTGTCCGAAACGTCGGTGAAGACTTCTTCAACACGCTCCACGTGCTTCTTCTCCACGACCTCGGACCCTTCCTTCTCAGCCACGATTCGAGCGGGCTCCAAGAGTCGCGTCGCGTACCGTATGGACTTCTCCTCGCCAAGATCCGTCAAGTACTCATGAGCTTCGTCCGTCAGCTGGATGTCTTGGACTCGGGCCCTGATTCCGATGATCTCGTAGATTTCATGACGTTCGAAGGGCCTGGTTCTCGCGATCAGCATGCGGTCCAGCAGATCGCCCGGAATCCCGTGGGGAGCCTCCTCGTCCGTCCCTCGTACTTTCGCCATGGCCCTGTTAGTAGCCATTACGAGGATCGGAGCGATTTCCTCCTCCAGTGACCTGTTCAAGAACGCGAAAGCCTCTATGTCCAGCATGTGCGCTTCATCTATGAACAGTACTCCCGGAACTAGGCTGGCCTCCCCTTCGTCGACCATCTTCTGGACCCGTTCGTCCACTTTCTGACGAATCTCGTCGGTGATCTCTTCTTCACGGAAGCCCAAGAGTCGACCGGCCCGCACGTTGGCCATGTCGAGGTCGTGCAGGGTCACCACGCGCTTGATCTCTTTCTTCTTCTGCACTGGACCTTCCGGGAGCTCTACCGCGTGAACTCCTAGTAGTTCTTCCTCTTCCTCCTCGAGCGCATCCTTCGCCCGTCCGAGTTTCGTCACGTGACCGCTTTCCACGTCGATCTGGATTACGTCTCCCTCACGAACACCGGCCTGCACCAGCTGGATCGCTATCTCCTCAGGTACCTTGAACCTTCGGTGGTCGTCCTGAGTTTTAAGCTCGATGATGGCCCCGCTAGGTACCTCCATATACGGGGAAAGTGGGTGCTTAGCGCGCTCTATCTCGAGGCTTTCAACCTTCCCTTCAATTACCTCCCGAGTCTCCGTGAACTCGACACCGATAGCACGCCGTATCCCCTGCTGTAAAAACTCCGTTTTGCTGAGGTTCGTGCCATAGATCTCGGAACCGGAGATAGATACGAACGGAACGTCTTCACCGAGTTCTCTGGCTATACCGTACGCGATCGCCGTCTTACCCGTGCCGGGCGGACCTATGAGGAGGAGACCGTGACCCGCACGCCGACCCTTCTTGACCATCTCGACAACTATTCCGGCGGCTTCACGGGCCTCTTCCTGTCCCACCAAACCGTCTCCGACTGGCTTCGCCTTGAGGTTCTCATCGAGGCCGAGACCGGTGATGTGTGAGTGCGCTCCCGGTGATGTTTCCTCCGTAGAAACTTCGCCGATCTCCTTGATCTCCACCAACTTTCGGTACCCCCTGCCGATCAACATACACTTATATTTATTATTTTTGGGTAGCTATCGAAGTTCGTAATCGTCATTTGAATAGTTTCAAGCAACATTTATCCGCGGGACCTCGCGGGGACACTTGAGGGGATGGACGTGATCACAGTGGTAATCTCTGAAGCTCCATACGGCCAAGAACGTGCATACACTGCGCTGAGATTCGCTCTCACTGCCCTTGTCGAGGGAGAAGAGGTCAAGATATTCCTAATAGAGGACGGGGTGTTCCTAGGGAAGAAAGGACAAGATCCTGACGAGGTTCCCAACTACTTGGAGATCCTGAAACAGTGCATTGAGCAGGGAGCCGAAGTGAAGGCCTGCGGGCCATGCTCCAAAGCCCGAGGGCTGAGCGAAGAAGACTTCATCGAGGGAGTCGAGCTGGCCACTATGCATGATTTGGTGAACTGGGTGAAGGAGTCCGATAACGTCATTTTCTTCTGACGGATTCTTTCTGACGGAGCCACCTCTCAGTGCCAACGGTGTGCGAAAAAGGGATATCAGCCCCTCGGACCGGTACGGGCAGGGATCTCCGTGCTGCGGTGGTCGTCGGCTCTTACTCTTCTCGTCCTCGCGACTCCGGCTTCCGCGACGGTGTACGTGGCGACGTGGACGGGACCCGGTCTAGACACCGACCCGAATCCTGAGACGAACTGCTGGACGACGAGCGTCTGGGACGTTAAGTGGTGGAATTCCCATCTCGACGAAATGCCGGTCAAGGAGCAAATCGAACTCATACCTGTCAAGAGTTCCTCCAGATGGCGCCAAATCTTGTACACAGGCGTCGATCCAGTGACAAAGCATAGAATCGATGTGATCTACGTTCCAGGGGGATGGAGGCCCGAAGAACACTGGGGCAGCGATTGGGACGATCTCCTAAGGTGGGCCCAGTTGCATCTCGGGATCGGATACGTGGGGATCTGCGCCGGTGCGACGACGTTCATTCGGGCGTTCCCATGCGTATGGAGCGTCGATGGGCTGAAAGGGCATGCGCTTCCCAAGGTGTTGTTGTTACCTCATCCAGCGAACCCACTAGTGAATGAGGGTGAGAGTAAGGTCATCAGGATGTACTACGCCAACGGTCCCGGCATGGAGTGGAAGCGTGGCTGGTACACGGTAAAGTACTACATCGACAAGAAGCTGCGCGAGATTAAGGCGTACTGTGACGTTCAGGGTGTAATGAAGTACCTGGAACACGTGAAAGGATGGGCCTACGTGGCCGGTCGGTGGATCGTGGACGGTGTCGAGAAAGGTCGGTTCGTTGTGATGAGCGTGCACCCCGAGATAATGGGTCGGAAGGACAAGGACCCTGACATGGTAAAGACATTCATCTACGCGATTCTCTGGGCGGCGAAGCGACTACCTTCGGGATGGAAGATACACTTGACTCTGGACAAGACACTGGTAAGTGTGGGAGAAGCCGTCAGGGTCGTCCTGAGGCTGGTGAACTCCGTGGGAGCTCCGATAGCGGACTTCTCCCCTGTCTGGGTGAAGGTGATAGGGCCAGAAAGCGAGGAAGAACACGTACTTAAGACCGACGAGAGGGGCAAGGCGACACTGACGGTAGTACCAGAATTGGAGGGGCTGTACCGCATCGAGGCTTCAGCCGTGGACGTTCAAGCCACGGGATCTTTCTCGGTGGGTATACCACCGGTGCCTTTCCCAGTGGTCACGGGAGTTCTGATAGCAGCGATATTAGGAACCGTCGTCACCCAGAGATGGATTCGACAGATTTTTCAAGGCTAGCTCGGCCAGCTTATCCGCAACGCGTTCTAACACCATCGGTGAAATAGGGTCCGGGTCCCGGATGTACCGTCCGGTCGTAACCAACACGTGATCTGATGGTGCCCCGCACTCCATGAGCTCCTTCGCCACGGGTCCTTCGGCATCCTCGAGCCGTACGACTCGCACATCTTCACTGCCGTATCCGAAGACCCCTCCGGTGCTCACGGTGATTGCTCCGAACCGCCGTGCTTCTCGGACCAGAGTGGCGGTAACCGGGGTCGTACGACCTCCAGCGATGGTGATCACGACTACGTCCGGCTCCCACGAGTTAACTAATTCGGATGCGTTTTCTTCAGTCACGAACTCGGGTTCTGCATGAACCTCCCTAAGGGGATGAACACGCCCAAGTCGCGCGGCGAACTCCGCTTTATTCTCCCCAACTCTAGCCCCATGTCTTAGGTGTATGATATCGTCCGGCTCGACCCTCTGGCCGTCAACGCATACGATCCTTTTGGGGCCTCCTCGGTGAGTTTCAAGCAGTCTCAAGAATACTCGGAAACCGAGCCTACCTATGCCGCACAAAAGGACGGTGCCGCGGGGACGCTTGCGGAGCTCGAGCTCCTCGATGAATTCATCAGACTCCACGCGTCTGGTCCCCCATAATGGTCGTTTTGGTATGCAATTGAGACGTCGTAGTAATAAGACCGTGAGGGAACCTATGGGCGAGGGGACACCGATGACTGTGGCTAGAGCGATTTTCATCAAATGCGGGAACTTGGGTACCTCCATGATGATGGATATGCTGCTAGACGAGCGCGCCGACCGCGAGGATGTGGAGTTTCGGGTAGTCGGCACGTCCGTCAAGATGGATCCGGAATGCGTGGAAGCGGCTGTCGAGACGGCGCTCGACATAGCCGATGACTTCGAGCCGGATTTCGTAGTGTACGGAGGTCCGAATCCTGCCGCTCCGGGCCCCTCCAAGGCCAGGGAAATGCTGGCGGACTCTGGGTACCCAGCGGTCATCATCGGCGACGCTCCGGGCCTTAAGGTGAAGGACGAGATGGAGGAGCAAGGGCTCGGATACATCTTAGTTAAGCCCGATGCGATGCTCGGGGCTAGGCGGGAGTTCCTAGACCCAGTCGAAATGGCGATTTATAACGCCGATCTTATGAAGGTGCTCGCGGCGACCGGCGTGTTCAGGGTAGTCCAGGAAGCGTTTGACGAGCTGATCGAGAAGGCTAAGGAGGGTGAGATCTCCGAGGACGATCTACCCAGGTTGATTATTAGTAGGAACACCCTACTGGAACGCGAGGAGTTCGAGAACCCGTACGCCATGGTCAAGGCCATGGCGGCCCTGGAGATCGCCGAGAACGTCGCCGACGTCTCAGTCGAAGGATGCTTCGTAGAGCAGGATAAGGAGCGTTATGTGCCGATCGTGGCGTCCGCTCATGAGATGATGAGGAAGGCGGCGGAGCTCGCCGACGAGGCGCGCGAACTCGAGAAGTCGAGCGATGCCGTCCTCCGGACACCGCACGCTCCTGACGGGAAGATCCTGAGTAAGCGAAAGTTCATGGAAGACCCAGAGTAACTTCTTCCACCCACTCTTCTTCTAACAGCTCGTCCAGCTCGTCCCGAAAGTACGCCCGGAACACTATCAGGGAGCGTTTTATTCCTTGCAGTTGTCGTTTCCTAATTCTCTTATCAGGTTTCAACAAATTAGCGTGCACGTCCGTCCTGCCCAAGAGCGTGATCTCACCGTCATCGAGGCAGATCGCGCCCCTGCCAATACCCGCCGTGGTGCCGATTCCGACGTCCGCTCCGGTACGCTCACGGACTGCCCTAGCCATCATGACCGCTACCTTCCTGTCGGTCTCCTCCCGGTAAGCTTTGGCACCCGACTTCGAGACCTCATCGGGTTCCGGCGGGTCTATGCCCAGAAGAGATCTCAGTCCGGACACAGTCGGAATGAAACACACCGCCACCACGGAGACCTTCCCTTCGAGTTCCGTACCTAGTATCTCGGATCCTAACTCGCCTGTATACCCGCTCGCGGAAGCATGGATCTCGCGACCGACGAAACCATGGGTGAAACACTCCGCGGTTGCGACCCTGATCACCCAAGGTCCCCCACCATGACGTGTATTTAACCGTTATCACGTTGAAGCAGTCGGTGCGCTAATTAATCTCACTACCTGTAAGGACGACGCACTGGTAAGATATGAACGCCCTAAACGACGGGGTGCCTGCGCATGGTGGAGATCAACAAAGTCGCAATTTTAGGCACCGGATGTTGGAGAACCCACGCCGCGACGGGTATCACGACGTTCAAACGTGCATGTGAGGTAGCCGACGAGACCGGCATTAAAGAGGCCGCTCTCACGCACTCCAGCGTGACGTACGCCGTCGAGCTGAAGCACCTGGCGGGCGTTGACGAGGTGGTCCTATCCGACCCCGTATTCGATGCCGACGGCTTCACGGTCGTGGACATCGAAGAGGACTGCGGCGTGGATCTGGATGAGTTCATCGAGGCGCACCTCAAGGGCGACCCCGAAGACGTGATGCCTAAGCTAAGGGACTACGTGAATGACATCGCCGACGACGTTCCGAAGCCGCCCGAGGGCGCCATCCACTTCCTGAGCCCCGATGAGATGGAGGACAAGCTCGACATCGTTGTGACCACAGACGACGCGGAGGCCGTCGAGGACGCGGACATGATCATCTCCTGGTTGCCCAAGGGCGGCGTTCAGCCCGACATCTTCAAGAAGATCATCGACAACATCCCGGAAGGCTGTATCGTGGCCAACACCTGCACGATTCCGACGCGACAGTTCAAGGAGATGTTCGAAGACCTGGGCCGCGACGACCTACAGGTGACCTCCTACCATCCAGCGACCGTGCCGGAGCATAAGGGCCAGGTATTCGTGGCGGAGGGTTACGCGGACGAGGAGGTCGTCGAGGCCGTCTACGAGATAGGTGAGAAGGCCCGTGGACTGGCGTTCAAGGTCCCGGGTTACCTGCTGGGCCCGGTGTGCGACATGGCCAGCGCTGTCACGGCGATCGTGTACGCCGGTCTGCTAACGTTCAGAGATGCATGTACCGACATTCTAGGAGCCCCAGTGGACTTCACCCAGAACATGGCCGTAGAAGCGCTGAAGATGATGGCAAAGTTCATGGAGGAGGAGGGTCTGGACAAACTGGAGGAGGCTCTGGACCCGGCAGCACTCACGAACACGGCCGACTCGATGAATTTCGGCCCGCTGGCGGACACGGAAATCCTGCCGAAGGCCCTAGAAGTCCTGGAGGAGTACTCGAAGAAGGCAGAGTAAGCCCCTTTACTTTCCCACAACAGTCCCTTTCCAGGGGAGCTCGTTGAAGGAGCCGGGAATAACTGATCTCACGGAGACAGTTCGGTCACGTCCGTTCTGGGACGTCGTCAAAGAAATCGGGTTAGCTAAGGCCGAGGAAATCGCCGAAGTTGTTCCGGAAGGTTCCCGGGTACTCGTGTTGGGAGCGTACCTGACGGGAATCTTCGTGGCAGAGCTCCTCTCGGAGGAGCATGAAATCACTGTCCTGGATCCCGAACCCGCGCTTCGGAAGATCTTACCCTCGGGTGTGAGGTTCAGGGCAAGTCGAGTACCTCCTCCCGGACGCTACGACGTCGTGATAGATTTGACGGGATTAGGCGGAACGAACCACCGGGCGCTACGTAGACTGAACCCCGACGTACTCGTGGTGGAAAACCCGGCCGGAAACATGAACGACCCTCGAATCGAGGAGTACAACGACACCGAAGAGCGTCTGGAGGCCGGGAAAGAATCCTACGAGCTCCGACTGTTCGACGCCCCGTTCGAGGCCAAGACCTCCGGCACGTTCACACTTTCCGTGAGGGCCGTACGTGAGGCTGCGAACAGGCTGGAACGCCATTACGGTGTCCTTTACGCCGTCCCGGGCGCGGTTAACCTCGAACGATGGACCTTCAGGCTGAGGAGACCCGAGGAGGGAGTCGAGCGAGCTCGAGAGAAACCGGCAGTGACGGTATCGCAGCTCACCGGTTCCTCGGACCCGGACGAGGTCATCGGGGAAGTCCTTGATGAGATCCTCTTCGAAATCCGTGAGCGTTGAAGACGTTCTGGGAACCCTTGAGGAACTGGCACCGTTCGATCTAGCCGTCGAAGGGGATGAGGTAGGTCTCGTCGCCGGGGATCCCTCCGACTCCGTGGACCGTGTGGTAGTATGCCTAGACCTCACACCTCGGCTCGTTCGTCGGCTGTCCTCCGAAACACTCGTGATATCACACCACCCCGTCCCCGAACCTCTGCTCGAACGCGTACGATCCCCTGTGATCGTGTTTCATTCGAACTGGGATGTAGCTCGAGCCGCGGAGGCCCTAGCCGAATGGTTAGGGCTAGAAGATGTCCGTAAGCCGGATCCGCTAGCCGCCGAAGGCAGGTTCGACGGTACGCTCGAGTACCTGTTGTCAAGGGTTGAGGACGTTCTTAGCCCTCCGGAAATACGAGTAGTCGCCGCGAAAAACCGCATACGCGACGTGATCGTGGTCCCCGGGTTTGGACTATCCACGGAACGTTTCGTTCGTCTCGCGGTAAAGGAAGGAGCTGACGCTGTCGTCTCCGGTGATCTGACCCACCGAACGGCCATCGTAGCCCGTGTTCTCGATGTGGCTTGTGTGGATGCCACTCATGCACGTACCGAGCTGCCCGGGTTGAAGGAACTCTCGGAGGAACTCTCGAAGCGCTTGCAGGTGCGGGTGGAGCTGAGGCCACCCGAGCATCCGGTGGGGGACCACTATCATGCGTTTCAAAGACGCACTGCGCGAAGTCAGGATGGATCGTGAGTTGGCGGATATCGAAGCCATCGTCCGCTTACTCTCCGCTAAATCGGTTCGGGTACATGACCTGTTCCGAGCCGCCCTGAGCGAGAAACTCCACCATCGCGGAGAGCTGGTAAAGCTCACGTCAACAATACACGTAACCAATGAGTGCCGTATCCGGCCGAGATGTGCGTACTGCGGCTTCGCCTCGGGAGCATCCCCGGAGGGCTACTTCAAGGGATTTACACGGAGCTACGAGGAGATCGCGGAGGCCGCGAAAGCCATCGAGAAATCGGGAATCACACGCATCAGCTGTTCGGGAGCCTATCGTGGAGACGGAGGTAAGCTGGCCGTGACCGCCGCTAGGGCGGTGAAGGAGAACACCGACCTGGAACTCCTCATCAACTTCGGTCACGACCTGTCCGAGGATACCATAAAGGAGCTCGCGAGGTTAGGTGTGGAGACCATCTGCTGTAATTTAGAGACCACCAACAGGGAGCTGTTCGAAAGGCTGAAACCTGGAGACAGCTTCGAGGAGCGCGTCCGTGTGTGCGAGACAGTATGTCGATACGGCATTGACCTATCGAGCGGCCTTCTGGTGGGAATCGGTGAGAACTACAGGGATCGAGCCGAGCATCTGAGGTTCCTCGCGAAGTTCGAAACCCTCGCGGAAATACCCGTTATGGGGTTTAACCCGTATCCCGGTACGCCGATGGAACACGTACCCCGTTGTTCGCTGATGGAGCAGGCGAAGGTCATGGCCGTAGCCAGGCTGATGTACCCCGACTTGATGATCACCGCCCCAACACCGACCGTGGGACCGGAGGAGGTTGAGGTGGCACTAATGGCGGGTGCCGACAACCTGGCGACCGTGATACCGGACAACCATCCGCACGAGGTTAAGGGTGTCGGAAACCCGAGAACTGGTAACCTGGATAGGGTCGTGGAGCTCATTGAGGGGTTCGGGCTGGAGCCCGAGCTCAGGGGTGACCGAGCTTGCTCGACCTCCTGCACGAGGCCTGCGAATCGCTCGACGCAGCGCTCGAGCTGAAACGGCTGGCCTACGAGGGGAAGTTGAGCGTCGATGAGGTGATTACGGACCTAGGAGAACTAACGGATCGGGAACTTGAGACCCTTGGCGACAATCTTCGCACGTTTCCAATGGGATGTGATCTGATCGAGTTAGCCGTAGGACCCTGTGCCTCCGATTACTCACCGGATGTCCTTCTCTCGAACGCTATCCTGGCGGACCGGATGGGATTACCACTACACGTGTGCGCGTATGCGGTGGCGGACGTAGCCGAGAACTACGGGATGAGACCCATCGAGTTGTTCCGTCGCCTCGTGAGGAACGTTCGCGTGCCGGTGGACGTGGATCACATCGGAGTTCACGGTCCGATGCGGTTCCCGAGGGACATAACCGCGTGTGAAGGGACCTGTTACCTGGAAGGACCGCCGTTCAAAGAGTGTCCCAGAGGTAGAATACATCGACGGTTGATCGACAAGGAGAGACAGCAGGGAGAGGATCTAGAGGAATGGGCGGAACTGGCGGCATCGATCTGTGTGAACGTCACGGGAGAAGGAGGACAGGACGCTGAAGCCCACGCCGCTCCACTCGACGAGATGAAACGCGTCGCCGAAACGGCCCGACACGCGGGCGCGGGTGTCGGAGCTATCCTGCACGTCGCAGACGGCGAGGACGAGTTCGCCGACGGCCTCAAAGCGGCCGTCGAGGAGGTGAAAGCGGATTACCTTGCGGTCGAAGGAGGCCCGTTCAACCGAGCCGAAGATAGACTCTCGGCCTTCCGACTGGCCGTAGTAGCATGCAGGATATTCGCGCCGGGAAAGGTCGTCTTGACCAACGGGGCTTACGAGGACGAGCTCGTCGTGGGACTGAGAGCGGGCTTGAACGGTGTCCTCTCCGGATTCCCCAAAAATCACCATGGATACATGGTCGGGTACGAACCCGGAACGGCGCGACGTGGTAAATTCGGACTCCCAAAGGTTCTCGCAATCATGCGGAAGACGATGGGCTCAAGGTACGGGGACACCAAGGTGCCTGCCGGGTGGGAGGAACTCGAAGGGGTCACGAGGGCAGCTCTCTTCTTGGGATCCGACTTACTGTACCCACGAGATGTGGCAGGCATCCCAATCGGGGACGTTCATTGGGTAGCTACCCTCCGATCCAACGCTGCCCGTGAGTTGTCCGGCGAGGTTAAGTCCGTCGAAGACGTCGTATCGAACGTGGACGCGGGCACGGTCGCTTTGCTGGGTGGGAGGTTCCCCGCCTGGGGTCTGGCCATAGCTCTCGACGAACTCGGCGTATCCGAGATATTGATCAGCGACCTCGATGCGTGGGTGGAGAGGGTCACTGTACGGCTGCTGAACGAGGAACTCGACGCTACGGTTCATGCGATGGCTGGGGACGACCGCAAAGCGATGAAGGAAGCCGATGTGGCGTTCGTGACCGCTGTTCTACCTAAGGTAGCGGAACGCCTAGCTGAGAGGACCGGGGCGAGAACCGTGTGCTAAGGGAGACACTGCTCAAAGCCTGGCAGGAGTCATGGGAGGGCACCCGCAGGGGTGACGAGAAGCGGGAGGTCGAGAGACTCCGCGAGTACCTGACCTCGGCAGACCGGCTCGCAGTGGTAACAGGCAACGAGAACAAGCTCCGGGCTGTGAACAGGGTTCTCCGTAGGTTCGGGTTGTCTGAGGCCGAAATGGTACGTGTGCCGACGGAAATGGCGGATGCGACGCTGTGCCCCGCCATCTTCAAGGCGATCATGGGAGTTCAGGCGTCGAACGCCGACGTAGTGATCGCTAGAGGGAGGTTAGGGGTCCCGGGATCCGGAGCCATGACCGTGTTCATGGATGCGCGATGTAGGTTGCTGACGGCGGCCCTTTCTCCACCTCACGTCATCCACGAGATGTCGGTGGAAGAGGCTATGGAGCGCGAAGTGGAGGAAGCCTTGCGGCGTCTGGGTATGAAGGAGAACACGCCCCATTTGCGTTGATCTAGAATCGTTACACGCATAAACTCCCCAATCCCAGTGGTAAGAAAAAGTGAGTTCAGCAGAGCGAGTCCGATGTTTGAAGAATTGGTAAAGCCCCGGGCACGTTGACGTATCGAGTCATCGAAGTATCAGCCACAGTACTATTACACATCCGTTTTACTCATGCCACCACCTAATCTTTACCACGTCATCCGACCTCAAGGATCGTGGATGGTCCTGTGCCCTTCGCGCTGACCACAGGGATATAATACGATGGTTTTAAATAGTTAGCGATGGACGTAGTATGTGGTGGGCATATAACGCGAGTTAGGGTGACTCGTAAAATCCGTACACGCGATGCAGCCACTGACTCTTGTAGGTAAGTCGCCCGAAAACCGTGGTGGGAGATAGATGCCGCGGGACAGGCTGTACTGTACCCGGCAGGAGGACCGGCCACCGCCCGGCTCGCCACGCGGACCATGTGCCGGGCGGGTTTACCCGCCGTCATCGTAGTCCGGCGGGCCGCCAATCTTTCAGCCATTTCAGGTTCACTTCTTAAGTGCTTTCGGGAAGAACTCGCGGCGGGCCTCACGTAAGGTGATACCCTTGACGCGTGCGTACGCTTTCCTCAGTGTTTCGGCTCTTATCTCCATATGTCCTTCCTCTTCGGATATGCGTACGGCTTCACGTACGACATCTTCCAGTATATCAGGGTGGTCGTCTTCCAGCCTCTTGAGATATCGGAGTGCCAACGGGCGAACCTCGAAATCGTCAGGGATGAGATCCAGAGGCTTTAACCTCATACCTCAGCGCCCTCCAGCGCTCGGGAACATGGACACGATCGTTCCGGTGGGATGTACTCGATACAGCGCTCAACGAGTTCCACTACCTTAGGTCTGAGCTCCTCGACCAGCTCGAACACTTCGTCGATCGTGCGGCGGCGATCGTCGATGCCTGCGGCGTAGTTGGTGCACAGGCACACGGAGGCATAGCAGATCTCGAGCTCCCTGGCGAGCACGACTTCCGGGAACCCGGTCATCCCGACGATATCACCGCCGAGCTTCCGAAAGGCACGTATCTCAGCAGGAGTTTCGAACCTGGGTCCTTCAGTGGCCACGTATATAGCGCCTTCCTTGACCGTGTACCCTAGGTCGTCCGCGGCCTTCAGTAGCGCTTCACGTAGCTCCGGACAATAGGGTTCGGTGACATCGACGTGGACGACCTTCTCGTCGTAGAACGTCGTCGGTCTGCGCTTAGTGAAGTCGAGGAAGTCCACCGGAAGGACGATGTCTCCCGGCTCGTACTCGCCGGAGTTGATCACGCCTACGGAATTCGTCGCTAATATCCGTTTCACGCCGAGCTCCCGCATCGCCCACACGATGGCTCGATAGTTGACACGGTGTGGGGGCAAATCGTGGCCCTTACCATGCCGGTTTATGAAGTATACCAGATGGTCTCCGACCCGAGTGATGTCCACGCGTACGGTGCCGTATGGCGTGAACACCGTCCGCCTGCGTTCTGGCAGACCGGGTCGGAAACCCGTACCGCCTATCACTCCTACCTCTGTCATGGGTCCTCACGCTCCAGTAGCGGATCTATCGCCGCTTTGAGGATGGAAAACGTCTCTGCCTCGGACCATCTAGAGGTGTCGAGGACGAGATCGTACAAGGAGAGGTCCGTCGGGTCGACGCCGTAGATCTCTTTATACCGCTTCAACTCGCTCTTTTCCCGCTCCTGAATGCGCCGGCGAGCCTCTTCCACGTCGATCTTTTCGCGCTTCGCTACCCGTTCGGAGCGCACTTCTAACGGAGCTTTGAGCCATATCTTGAGGGTAGCCAGGTCAGGTCCTTTCACATGGTCCAGTTCGCCGGCTGCCACGAAAGCCGCTAGGCGTCCCTCGAGTATTACGTCACCCTTCTCAGCGGCTTCCCGCTGCCTCCGATCGATTTCAAGGTCGATCTCCGGATTGTTCTCCGCTACCTTAGAGAATTCCTCTATGCCCATATCCCGCTCTTTAGCCATTTCCCGGAATATCTTACCGGCGTACACGTGCTTCAGGTCGTAGTGCTCGGCAAGCCGCCGGGCCATGGTGGTGGTGCCGGAACCCGGGAGGCCGCCGATAGTGATGACTACGCTGATCGAAAACACCCCTCACTCCTCGGGCTCCGGTGGTTCCTCTCCCGGTAGAACCGGCAGCCACGGCTGCTCCCGCTTGCGCTCCCAGAACTTGTACCTCACCTTGTCCTTGATGAGCTTCCTAGTGCACTCCGGGCACAAGATGCCGCCATAGGGACGGTTCGGTCGCTTCTGCGTCTTCGGCGCGTTCTTGAGCTCGACGTTGCGACCGCGCATCACGCCGTTCAGCCGGCGACCACAGGCTCCGCACTTGGGCCAGTTCGGTATCTTCTTCTCGAAGTGAATCACGGTCCTACCTCCAGGGGTGCGCTTGTACACTCGTCGACGGGACCTGGACCGGTACCTCGGGGCCGGCATCGTCTCACCCCCCTCCGAAGCGTTTTACCACCATTTCCGCCAACGGCTTGAGCACGAACGACACTGTGACGGCGCAGATGATGTACCAGCCCACAGGGCCTAGTGTATCCCCAACACCAGGCACGTAGAACGGTAACTTCACCGTCCAATGAGCCAGCCGGTACTCTAAGGTGTATACAATAATGATTATAGGTGGGAACGTGATGAGCATAGCTTTGATCTGCTTACTCATCAGCCGAGATTGGACATTCAAGAGCTCTTTGGAGTGGTCTCGCATCTTCTCCTCTATCTCCTTCATCTTCTCCACGTCACCTAACACCTTAGCCTTCCGGAGCTCTTCTTGGTACTTCTTGGTCTCGTCAGCCATTTTCCGGACTCGCTCCAGCTCTTCACGCCCGATTACAAGTTCGTAAACGATGTCGATGAAAAACGTCACAAGAGCCGCAGCCACCAGCATCCCAAGGGCGGGACCGAAGTAGTGGACGAACGGGTCGACGAGTGGGTAAAAGTGCCGTGCAAGTCCTTCAGTGAGTCCGTGCACGTCTCCCTCCCCGTCAGAGGGATCGGACCGTCTCGACGAACTCACGTACGGCCTCTTCGAGACGGTCGTCGTGGTTCTCGATGATTTTCACGGTAGCCCCGGTCAGTGTGGCGTAAGCCATCGCCGCCATTCGGTTCATCTCTTGGTGCTCTTTTATCTCGTGTGCCCGGTCGTAGTCACGTTGACGCTCCTCTGAGTCTTTCACCCTCCGCATCATGATCTCATCGGGGTCGGCTTCGATCAGAACGATAACGGCGGGCTGCAGCTCCTCGAGGACCCAAATCGGAAGACCCGGTAGGTAACCGGCTGGTGTTTTAATGGTACAGTGCGTGTCGACTATAATTCCCTCCCTCTCCTCGGCCATCTTGGCGATCCTACGTGCGGCGAGGCGCTGGATTTCACGCTGCTTTTCGGCCGGGAGCTTCCTGATCTCATCGCGATGCTCGACTAGACCCTCTTCTTTGGCGATCTCGAGCATGACGTCGCCGTAGTTAACGTGTTCGTAACCCTCGAGCTCCTTTACGGCCTCGGTGGTGACGGTCGTGGCTCCGACTCCGGGCACTCCCGTCGCTACAATCACGTAACCCATCCAAATCCACCCCTCTACGCTATCTCAAGGTCTTCTCGAGGAATTTCCGCACGACGGGGTGTGTCTCCATGAGGCGTTCTTGCTTGATCTCCTCGTACATATTGTAGAGGATTGATACCGTCAGGAGTACGCCGGTACCTCCACCCAGCGCGCCCATCAGGTCGGCACCCGCTGCGAGGAACCCTACGAAGGCTCCACCCATCACGGTCACTGGGTAAATGTACTTCTGGAGTCGCTTCTCCAATACCCTGATGTCTCGACGGAAGCCCGGGATGTGCAGACCGGCACGGTGCAAGTGTCTGGCGATCTCACGTGGCCCCATACCGGTCAACTCGACCCACAGGACCGCAAAGAACACGGACGCTATCACCATGGCCATCATGTAGCCCAGCGCTTGCAAGGGATCTGATAGTGTCTTCACGATGCTGTTAGGGGGTGACAGGTAGTACACTAGCCCGGATATCGGTTGACCGCGTGGGTCGAGCTTCCCAAGTATCGGTACACCCATCCGTTGGAAGGCTAGTGCCCACAGTCGAACGTTCATGAACAGCGCCGAAGCTAGGATCACGGGGATATTGGACGTGTAAAGTAGACGGACTGGGAAGCGGCCTCGAGCACCTCGAATTCCGGCGAACGCGATCGGGATCTCGACCCTTATACTTTCGACATAGAGTACTATGAGGAACGTGATGACGGCTCCGGTGACCGGAGCTAGTAACGTCCAATCCGGCGTCCCTTGCATCACCGAGTACAGGAACGCCCAGACGGCACCCGCGGGGCGTCCGGGCTGTTGCGGACTCGGAAGCGGGTTGAACGCTCCGATGATAATCTGTGACGAAACCCCAGCGACGATGAATAGTCCGACACCGGACCCTATACCCCACTTGCTAACGACCTCGTCCAAGAAGATGACCAAAATGCCACCGAGCGCCAGCTGTAAAATGAGTAGGATTTCGAGCAGGATACTCGGCTCGGCCGGCGGTGCGGCACCGCTGAACACCATCATTGCACCTTCGAAAAAGCACAGGGCGATCGCGAGCAGTTTCTGAAGGCCTTGGAAGAGTCTTCGGTCTTCAGGATTCGTGAGGTCCAACTTGATTAGGTCGCCTCCGATGAGAAGCTGCAGGAGTATCGAAGCGGTAACGATAGGACCGATACCCAGAGTGAGGATCGAGCCGAAGTTTCCGGCTAGGACAGCACGTAAATTCGCTAAGTAGTCCACAGCCTGCGGTGAGAGACCGTAAAGTGGAATTTCACACAATATGAAGTAAAGGATGAGTGGTATTCCTGTGTACTTGAACAGCTTCTCGTTGAAGGATACATGCCTATCCGGAACCTTGACCTCAGGGAGCCTCTCCAGGATCGGTCTTAGCCTCTCCAGCCAGTCATCCGCCAACATCGTCTCCTCCCAGAAGCGTTTGGTGGCGACTGGGACGCCGAGCCTTGAAAAAACCGGCGGGCACTACACTTCCCTGGCTTCCCCACCTGCTTCCTCTAGCTTCTTGACGGCCCTCTCTGTGAACTCGGGAGCGACCACTACTATCGGCCGCTTAACATGACCTCCTCCTAGCACCTTGTCGAAGGGACCGCCGTAGGGCTTCAGTCGCTCGTCAGTAACGTCGATTATTATCTTATCGTTATCCTTCTCCGCGATCCCCTCCTCTAGGAGCTTGTCCGCCAGGGCGTCTAACTCGCCGACGTTGATGGTGTTGGATTCCTTAACCACTTTGGGTGGGCGGTTGAACCCGCGCTTACCGAAGTGATCCGGCATGTACTTAATGACGTGGAACCACTTGTGCTTGTGCGATCCCGCCATACCGCGCCCACCGCGGTTACCTGCGCCGCGCCGGTTCTTGTGACTGCCTCCGCCATGAGTCCGTGATCCGCGGTACTTCTTCGGGGACTTCTTCTTCCGCCGCACGACCACGTGGGTTACCCCCTTCAGATCATCCGCTCCAGGAGGTCGTTGATGGCCTTCCCGCGGTAACCGAGAGCACCGCCGAGTATGTACGGCTTCTTAATACCTCCTCTTTCGTACCCTCCGCGAGGTGGATGCAAGCGGAAAAACGGCTTCAGCTTCGGGATGTCATCGAGTTCCGCCTCGAACTCGCAGTACGCCCGTGAGAACTCCTCTATACTGTCGTACTCGGTGTGTTCAGACACGTATTCGTCGGTTACCGGACGACCACCTTCTAGCTCTCCCCGCTTCTTCAGCAGGGCCGCCACGGTGTCTGGTTCCACTTCGCCCCACGTCACGTAATCCTTGATCTTCTGCAGCATACCAAGGTAACTCGGGCGATCGTCGATCAGTACGCACCAGTTGCGCCGCAGCAGCTTCAGCATCCGCGCGGTATCCTCGATATCTCGACGTACACCGACGGGACCGCGCACCCGGACGACCGCAAGCCGGGTGGTGGCTCGCTCGTACTCACGGGCCTTCGGGCTGACCTTGACTCCGATATCCCCTTTCGCGCGGCGGGCCGCCGCCTCGCTCGCCGTCTCGTGTTTCAGCTCAATCTTCCCGGTAGCCGTCATCTTTTACGCCCCCTCAGCGCTGCCGCTCACGATTCCGAGCCGCTCGGCCTCCTCCTCGCGCATCCTCACGTAGATTAGGTTCCGCAGCGCATCGAACGTCGCCTTGGCGAAGTTGATCGTGGTCCTAGTCTCGCCCTTGCCCTTACCGCCCGTAGTCTTCGTCCAGACGTCCTCGATGCCGGCCATCTCCAAGACCTTCTGCGCGGTCTCACCCGCGACGAGCCCGGTACCTCTTGGGGCAGGCTTGAGCGTGATACGGACGCTGCCGCACTTACCGGTGATCTCGAATGGGACGGAATGTTGTCGACGGCATCCGCACTCCCAGCTACCACAGCCACGACGGACTTTAATGATGTTTAGCTTAGCCCGGTCGATCGCGGCGCGGATCGCGGGACCTACCTCTCGAGCTTTACCCTGTCCGACACCTACGAATCCGTCCTTGTTTCCTACCACCACCGTGACTCTGAACCTCACTCGGCGGCCGGACTTGTGCATCTTCTGGACCATGTTGACGTCGAGTACCTCCTCTTCTAGGTCGGGCAGCAGCCAGTCCACGATCTCTGGCTCTAGGATCTTCCAACCCTGAGCGAACACCTCGTCGATTGTCTTGATCTCTCCTTCCTTGACCATGCGGCCTAGTTTGGTTTTGGGTTCCCATTCCTCCAAGTGCGGTGGGACAGACATGCTCGCATCGCCCCCGCTACGCGCCGCCGAACTCCTCCTCGATTTTGGACTTTACTTCCTCGAAGTGTTCCGGGAGTTCTTCCGGCTTCAGACCGCGTTCGAGGTACTTGGAGAACCTGCGCTCATATTCCTCCGGGTCCTCTTCCTTGATCTGTCGGGCCATGTTGGCGATGTGCTCACCACGAATCCTGTCCTCCGGTGGGAGCACTTCCTCCCCATGCGGTATGTCCATGCCGGCGTCCAGGGCCCCCTTCAACATGGCGAACACTCTGGAGCCCCGCACGGGTCGGTGGAGTCCTATGTCGATCACCGCTCGCTCGATGCCACGTTCAAGCGCTCGGAGACCGCACAAGTAACCCGTCAGATATGCCGCCGGTGTGTTCCCGCAGTGTCCCTTCCAGCCGAATTTGTTGCGCAGCTCGATGGAGTGGGCCGAAGCCAGTGTGACGTCACCCTGCGGGGCGAAGTCGACGATCTGGGCGATGTTGTGGTTGAGCGTCTTTCTGGCCACTAGGCGCGGAGCGTCGGCCTTGATTAGCTCACGTCGCTTGTAGTAGTTGGTCTTACCCTCGCGACGCCTTCTGAACGGAACCCGATACCTGGGACCCGTGGCCAACACAACCACCCCTTACTTTTTCCACAGGTCGTTCTCCTCGATGTACGCCAACAGGTGAGAGGTGTCGCGGAAGTATCCTCCCTTCGCCATCATGTACAGCTTCCGATACGTGCTGCGGTCGATCTTGCCGGAGTCTCGGAGCTCCCGCAGCTTGCGCCTAATCGGCCTTATTCGTTGGATCCACGCGCGCTTCTTCGGCATCCGTGCGCCCTTCGCTCCCTTCCGACGACCCGGACCACGCTGGCGCCCCTTCTTCCGCTGTTCGTGCCGCTTTCGGGCTCTCACCCGGGATTGTCCCTTGATCGGCCTCTTTCGGATAACCCCTTCCTTGATGAGTCGACGGATGTCCTCCCGAGTCTGGGCTCGGGCGACTTCTTCCAGCCTCTCCGGGTCTATCCATACCTTGTGAACACCGCATTTGAGTATCTCAGCCGCCATCCGACGCTGGGGCCGTAGGTTCATGGTCCTTCTCACCCTCCTACTTCGGGCCTGGACCGTCACTCGACGCCGCCGTCGGTTCGAGCCCTAATTAGAATATTCCCCGGAGGGCACCATCGGGCGGAATATCCTGGTGCGGAGTTCCTCGGCCTCCTCCTCGTCCAACTCCCGCACCTCGAGCTTGTCGTCCTGCTCGGGGAGGATAGCCGAGTGACCGTAAGGATCCTTCAGCACGATCGTGATCTCGTCCTCTCCTGAAACCGCCGCATCCATCCTGCGTAGAATTTCTTCCGCCCGCTTCTTGGACTCCTCGTTATCCGCCCACCTGGCGGCGGTTTCCACGCGTTCTCGGATTCTCCTCAGCAATCCCTCGATGTTGGACACGAAACCCTGAGCGGCGGGACCTGGCTTGACCTCGACCCCGAGCTCTGGTATTTCAACGAAACCTGAAGGTGAGCGGACCACTCGAACGCGAAGATCCTCGGGTGAATTAACCCGGTACCGATACTCCGCAGGTTTCCGATCCTCCAGACACATGACATCGGAGCGCCGATACCCGCACGTCTTACAATGAATGAACTGCTCGAGGACTCGCCCGAAGTGTGGTATCTCATCTATTCTTCCGTGCACCATCAGCGCCTTCTCTCCACACACCGGACACTCTAAGTAGGAGAACTCCATCCTGTACTTCATTTCGTGGGTTTCGCGGTTACCCTTCCCTATCTTCTTTCCCAACCTCGCGCACGTCCCCCGACCGTAGCTCTTCTACCTTAAATCCTTCCATTCGAAGCTTCTCGATAGCACGATGTAGTGACTCCTCGTCTGGAGCGGAGATTTTATGATAATGTACGTTATTCGATGCGGAGTAAAGATGTTTGAAGTATTGCTGTGATTCCTCGTTGTTCAAAATTTCTTCCCATTCGTCAACTGGGTCCCTTCTGAAGGATACTTTGATCACATCACGCTTACCTGGGATGGGGAAACCAATGTCTATTAACCTGCAGTTGTTCTCTCGTATGATTTCGGCCTCCCGAATAGAATCTTCCAGATTATGGACGGATTTGATTACTACACTGACACTTCGGACCACGGACAGCACCTCGCTGACCGTACGGTCGATATCATCGTTCTTGATAGTGGGTATGCCGTGCTCGTCCGCCGCTTCAAGAAGGAAGTCGTGAATAATTCGGATCTGACGGAAGTACTCGAGATGTCGGCCTCCACGACCCTTTTCCATGGCACGCTTCACGAACCGCTCACGGTGCTCCTCCTCGTCCGCATAGAGTATAACCATGTGGACGTCGGCGTACTGGTAGTCTTCCGGATGTACGAGGCCCGGTACGAGGTGGACGCCTTCGATCACAAGGTCACTAGCGTCCTCGACCGCCCTCTTGATCACCATGTCGATAGCAGGCTTCACCATTGAGGCGTGCTCCACGAAACCGGCGATGACTCGGTCTCGGAACTTCTTTGGAACCATGTGGTCAGGAATTCTGAGCGCACGATAGGCGTTGTAGGAAGACATATGAAGCACAGGGGCGTACTTTTTGTCGATCGCTCCACGGAGAACCTCTCGGAGGTGATCCGTCTCGATAAGGTGCGTGATGTTGAGTCTCCTCGCGACCTCACGGGCGATCGTGGACGTCCCAACGCCTGAAGCGCCACCGATCAGCACGATCGTGGATCTAGCCATTCATCAGCCCCGCCTCTCGATGTCAACACTATCGGAAGTTACCAGCAGTACGGTGTCCTTAATCACCCCGACGAATCCACCAAGACTCACCGCGGTGCGCTTGAGTTCTTGGATAATATCCTCATGACCATCGCGATCGAGGAGGGGTTTGACATCCAGTATCAGCACGTTCCCTTGGTAAAGCTCGTTCATCAAGTCCTCCAGATCCGACGGCTCCTGAACCCGAGATACCACTATCGTAACTTTGGGGTGCTGAGACCTCTCTTCCTCTTCTTCCTCAAGGAAGTCCTCAAGCATGGGGCCTTTCGAGTTCTCCCCCTCACCAAAGATCCTTCTCAAAAACCCTAACATCGTGCCCCGCCCCGACCGGTCCCCTCGATAGTGCGGATCACGTCCCGTGCCAGTTTCTCGGGTTCCTCGACGGGATTCCTCACTGGAACCTGCTCTCCTGTAACCCGCCATATTCTAGCACGTAGTTTACGAGCGTACGTCTCGAAGGGCTCCTCCAAGTTCCTCGGGTTCACGCACACCGCCGCGAGGTCCGCGTCGGGGACTATCGCCCGAAGGGCCTTGACTTCAGCCAGAACCCCACGAGGGTACCGGAACGGGTGGTTCGGGCGGTGGCACACTACCACCGCGTCCGGAGCACATCCGAGTAATATCCCTAGGTAGAGGGGCCGTGGGTGTGGGTTACGACGTTCGGTGAGTGAAGACTGTCCCTCTACAATGATCAAGTCGGCGTCTTTCTCCTCGGCGACGTAGTCGACGGCGTGAGCTACAGCGGAAGCTACGTCCATGACGGAGAGAGAACCCGCTCGAAACCCCACGTCCGCTTCGAGCGTCGCGAACTCTCCCGTGGCTACCGTAGCTGGAGTATAGCCTAACGCCTCGAGTCCTTCCGCTAACTTAAGGGTCGTCGTACGTTTTCCACACTCTTGGGAGGTTCCACCAACGAACACGCGAGGTATCTCCGTTTCAGGCCCGTCCTTCTTGGGCACTACCTCAGTACAGCGTTCTGGAGCATCCCCGGCCACCTCACGCACGACGTCCAACCTGGGGCTCAGCTCGAGGATCTTGACGCCTCTCGACTCAGCCAGCTTCACTAGCGCAGGGTAGTCCTCGAGCGGAAGTGACCTGAAGGACGTGACTACGTTGAGGCCGCGGCGGATGGATTCCACGGCTAGCTCGAGGGCCCTGTGTTCCGCACCCTTTGGAAGCATGATCGCTACGGAGGATGCTCCTTCGACGGCCTCATCGAAGTCGTTCGTGACTTTCACTCCGGCGATCTCCGTTCCCACCTTACTCGGGTCGTCGTCCATAATCCCAACGACTTCTACCGTTGGGAGGGTCGCGAACTTTTCCCCGCCGCCCCCGGCACCCACCACGGCGAACGGGTTGAGCTCGGCGAGCTCATCGATCGAACGTAGCACCGTCAACTGTAGCGGCCCCCCAGCTTCACCGCGATCCGCGCCGGCTAATGCTGATAGTATTACCGGTACCCCAGAGCGACCCGTAGCGTTCGTCGCTTTTCACGAACCCGACGCTCGATCTCCCTGAGCAGCCTTCCGATGCCCTCACCGGTCAAGGCGGACACGGGGACGGGTCTGTGACCAGTACGCTCTCTGATGCGTTCTAACCGTTCTTCAAGTTCCCCGCGGTCGAGAAGATCGATCTTGTTCGCGACGAGCAGCGTCTCGAGATCGGCGGCGTACTTGATCACGTGGAGTGCACGGAGCGTCTCGGGACCTACACGCCTCGTGACGTCGACCACGAACAACGCTAAATCGTATCTGCCGAGCTTCTCAACGACGTCTTCAGCACGGACACCTCGTTTACTCCGCTTACCCCGCTCGTCGGCGAGTCCGACGGTATCGAATACATACAGCGGGAACTCGCGGGACGTCCACCGGTAACCGGAGACGGTCTTCGTGGTACCTGGGACTTCGGAGACTTCAGTGACCTCTCGCCCCATCAACGCGTTGACCAGAGTGGACTTGCCGGCGTTTTCAGGCCCCAACACGGCGATGCGAAAGGCCCGCGAGTCCAGCTCCGGAACCTCTTTCACAGAGGCCTCCTTCATTCCTTCACTCCCCGCACAACCCGGGCTAAACCTGCCAAGAACCCCAAGACCACTCCCAAAACCGGAAGCAACACCTTGAGCAGTCTATGTTGCACGTATTGGGACAGGATCCAGCCTGCAACTACCCCAAACACCACGGAGCTCGAAAGCTCCACAGCAGCGATATATTCCCTCCGCAAGGGGGCCCACCCGGGGATAGTGATTTGGACGTGGAAGCGATTTACCGGCTGAAGCGCATACTCAGGACGGGGTGGTTAGTCCGGGGCATTCCCAGAAGCTCCGTGGAAAGCGTCGCGGAACATTCTTTCGGTGCGGCGATGTTGGCTTGGGAGATCTGCCATCGACTGACCGAGCGAGGTATCGACGTCGACCCTTACAAGACCGTCGTCATGGCGCTGATACACGATCTCCCGGAAGCCCTCACCTTGGACCTAGACGCCGAGGCATCACGGGTGTTCGGTGATGCCAAGCGCGAAGCGGAAGAGAAAGCCGCCAAACGCGTGTTCGACGGGAAACTACTCGATATTTGGAGGGAGTTCGAACGACGTGAATCCCCGGAAGCGAAGGCTGCCAAGCTCGCGGACACTCTCGACATGGCCTTGCAGGCCTTGGAGTACTCTCGGGTCGGGTTCGAAGCGTGTCGGGAGTTCTTAGACTCAGCGGAGCGCGATGCTAGGAAGCTAGGTCTAGAGTACCTACTAGTTTTCAAAGAGATACTACGTGAGTGGGGGCGGAACGGCGATGAAGGTAGTGGAAAAGGATCTGGATAAAGGATACATAGAAGTACTTCCTGAAACGTTGGACGATCTATGGCACTTATACCACGTCGTTAGGAGAGGTGATCTAGTATTTGCACTGGAAAGACGACGGGTTAAAGATGAGAGGGCCGAAACTATCAGAAGAGATAAGGGGGAACGCAAACCGGTTTACCTAGGAGTCCGAGTAGAAGATGTAGAATTTGATAAATACGCGAACAGGTTACGAATCAAAGGTGTGATAGAGCACGGCCCAGAGTCTGGATCACACCATACCATCAACGTTACGACCGGGAAGCGGATAAAAATCGTGAAGGACGGGTGGGAACGGAAGGACATAGAGCGCATCGAAGAGGCCGAGATATTGCGACCACCAGTGATGCTCGTGGCAGTAGACACCGGTGAGGGAACCATTGGAATAGTCAGGGATTACGGGTTAGACATCGTGTCCAGGGTGCGGCACAACGTACCGGGGAAGCGCGGCGGTAACCGAAAGGCGGAAATGCGGAAGTTCTTCCATCAACTCGCCGACGAGATCGAGCGTATTGCCGAAGAGGAAGGGGTGGAACACATCGTCGTGGGTGGCCCGGGGTTCGTGAAGTCGGATTTCGCCGAGTTCTTACGGGAAGAGCGTGACATTCCCACCCACGTGGAGGATACTGGCTCGGCGGGTGAGGCCGGGCTCATCGAAATGATCCGACGTGGAGCAGTGGAGAAGGCAGTCGAAGAGTCTAGGGTCGCGGAGGAGGTCAAGTATCTCGAGGAAGTGTTCAAGAGGATCGGCAAGGGTAATGACACGGTGGCGTACGGCGTCCGAGAGTGTCTCAAAGCCGCGGAGTTCGGGGCTATCGAAGTATTGCTAGTGGCGGACGAGAAGTTCCGGGAAGCGATGGTGGAAGGTGAAGAGGACGTCCTGAACGCCGTCAAGTACGCGGAGCGTACGGGGGCAAAGGTACTCATTGTAAGCACAGAACACGAGTGGGGAGAGAGGCTACGGGAATTGGGGGGAATCGCCGCACTGCTCCGGTTCTCTATCCCCACGGGGTAGCACGGTAATCGTACACCGGCGAGAACACACGTCCCCTGCGTCGTGGAGTATCTCGACGTCGTGACCGGCCAGCCGGCACAGTTCATCTATGAGGTTTACCACCGGGCACGCGGGATACCTACTTATGGAGTCCTGGATGATTCGTTTCGCCCCATCTGACAGGGACTCATACTTTTTGAGCATTGAAAAGGGCGAGATCGGGCACCCTTCTACCGTCACGATGATTTTGTCACCTTCGACTTCGATTCTTGCCGCTTCGCCCAACATCCTATCACAAACATCCTTCACTATGACGTCGACAGAGACTCGTTCGAATCCAGCGTAGTCCGGCATCAACTCGTATTCTAAATACGACTCGGCAACCCGTCGGTACACGGTCTTCCGGAACGCTGTAGCTCGCTCTCCGAACATCTCAGCGGGTACCGTGATGATCGCAAAGTTGAAGTGTCGGAGCAGTGAGCGCGACTTCAATCCTCCACCTCCCGCACCTCGCCACGCTCCTTCACGAAGACTTTCTCGGGATCCACTCGAATCCCCTCATCGGTGATATCGAACGGGTGACGCCGCATGCTGTGCGCGGTTCCCCTCATCTTCCACACTATCAATGACCTCCATAGTCTTCCTTTTACTTCGTCGAGATCGAGCCGAATAATACCATCCACTGCGTGTTCCACACCCGGACCTCCAAAGCCACGTTCGTGGGCGGCGATCTGGTTAACCAGGATGCTGGTACATCCTAGCCCCGCGAGCATCCGTTTGAGCCTGAACATGATCCGACGCGCCACACTGGGCTTATCGATGTACAACGGAGTCACGGAATCTATGGCCACCCGCTTGGCTTCGACGTCGTTGACGGCCTGCCTGATCACTCCAATCAGCTCACTGGCATCCGTCGGATCCTTCACGACGTACTTCTCGTACTCGCTCGCCCTACCTATACCACCCGTAAACGCGTCCACAACGGCCAGGAGACCCTCATCCTCGTACTCCCGGAAGTTCCAGCCGAACCCTTCAACGTTCTTCCTCACCTGAACCGGGTGCTCCTCAAGCGTCACGAAAACGCCGGGCTCACCTTCCTCCAGCCCCTCCCAGATGAACTGCTGTGAGAATATCGTCTTACCCGTTCCCGGACCTCCGGTCAGTAGCACGGCGTTGCGCTCCGGGATTCCCCCGTTGAGAACCTCGTCCATTCCAGGAATACCAGTTGAGACTCTCTCTACGGTCATGGGACCACCCCCACTAGACCAACTCGAGCTCAATTCGATTATAATTCATTGCTCGGGGGATAGCCCTTTGGGAGGACTTTGCCCGAAATGCAGGGGCCGCAGGTGGTGTGGGCGCGACCGTTGCCCCTTCTTGAACGCACTGAACGAGGTCCGAGCTAGACTCTCGAGTCGGAACGTCGACGGTTACACCGTAACTGCCTACGTCTCGTGGCGTGGGTACCCGCGGGTTATCGCGGCGCCGGGGGTCGGAGAGCGCCGCACGCCGGATGAAGGAGGTACCCTGGCCGATCTCCCGTACGAAGAGGCACTGAAAACTAGAGCACTCACCTTCCGTAAGTACCGTGGGAAGCGCGATGTCCGAAACCCGCCGGACCTGTCGGATCCCGAGATCGAGTCGTCGGTTTCTGTGAGACCCGTGGAGAGCACGCTGCAAGTCCGACGTAGGCTCAGCGGCGCGTCCAGAACTACCCCGTTCATCGGGCCCTTAGTCGAGGGAGAGCTCGAACTCGACGGGACACCGAAGGTTCCACGCGACCTGGAACGCTATCATGAGGACGACGTCAAAGCCGAGGAGGCCGTCGTTGGTCTCTACCGACGCGGCTACGACGAGTCGTACATCGCGCGGGCGTTGTCGTTAGGACTGTTAGGAAGGGACCGCCGAATGGTGCCGACCCGATGGAGCGTCGCGTCGGTGGATTCGATGATCTCAGAACACCTGACACGGGAGGTCAGAGACTTACCTGTATCTTCGAAATACCGCGTCTTGTCGGGCGAAATTTTCGGTAACGAAATGTGGGTGATTTTACGCCCGGAACCGTTATCGTACGAACTCGTCGAATCTTACGAGCCGGGTGCGCCGTGGTCCGATCGCACACGAATCGCAGTACTTAGGGACTCGGAAGTGAAGGGTTGCAAGGAACCCCGCGAAACCGGAGGTGCGTACTTCGCGGCTAGATTAGCGGCCTTAGAGTGGTGTTCCGAGCTGAATAAACAGCACGGAATCACCGTGATCAGGATCGTTCGGAAGAAGTACTCAGCGCCGTTAGGTGCTTGGGTGATTAGGGAAGCCGTACGACGCGCCGAGGAGGTGTTTTCAACGGACGATCCGCATGAGGTATGGGAGTTCCTGCGGGAGAAGTTGGGCGAT
Organism: Methanopyrus sp. SNP6; assembly: GCF_002201895.1. Taxonomy (NCBI): domain Archaea; kingdom Methanobacteriati; phylum Methanobacteriota; class Methanopyri; order Methanopyrales; family Methanopyraceae; genus Methanopyrus; species Methanopyrus sp. SNP6. The sequence goes on from NZ_CP019436.1 coordinate 339,166, forward strand.
CCGGTAGGTAAAGCCGCTCTGAAGGTGATCAGACGTAGCCGCCAGAGAACTCTCGACACGTTTTTATGAGTAAGTAGGAGCCGAGCAATAGGGAGGAAGGCGATGCTACTGTTGAAGGACCACGCGGAAGTACTGATTACGGTCGAGGAACTCGGTGCCAGGGAAGAGGCTAGGGAGATCGCCAAGGAGGCCGAGGCGATCACGGAAATCATCCCACAGCGGTTGCTAGAGCTCGAGCTTCAAGGTCTGATGGAGCGAGTCGGACCGAATGAGTGGGAACTAACCGATGCCGGAAAAACCGCTGCGAAGGCAGTAGCTGAGACCGTCGATATTCTGGAGCAGCCACCACAAGAGTGGACGCATGACCGATGGGTTGGCTCGGACACGATACTGGCGCTGAAACACTCAGCCCTATCCTTCGTGCCGGAGCGTTGGGAAGAGTTGCTGAACGAGCGTGGTCTGTCGGAAGATGGCGAGCTGACAAAAGCCGGAGAGCTAGTGTTAGAGGCGTATTTCAAGGCGACTCCGAAACTGTACGTCACCCAAGATGTAGCCGGGCGAATAGCTAAGTTACCACCGGGACCCGGGACATTGAAAAACCTTCATCAAATACCGGGAAACTATAGACATTCCAGATAACATCCTCCACGCGCTCGAGGCGATGCGGATGCTGGTGATCTCCCCACCCTCGGATGGTGGCCGCACGTACACTCTGACTGCGCTCGGCCGCGAGATCAAGTACGCGATCGAAAAGGCGATTCCCGCCATGCATCTGGTGTTGTCACCTGGGATCATGGAGGACGTAAAGGCCGTGAGTGAAGGAGAAGAACCCGAGGACATGAAGCGCCTCGAGCGGCTCGGATACGCGTTGAAGGGATCGTTAACGAGGGCCGGCGAGCACGTCCTCCGAGCCTACGAGATGGTAGGGGAAGATTTCCCGAGTGTGCCTCCTATCAGCGTACGTCCAAGCGAGCTAAGGCTTTTGGAGATTATCGATCGCCTGTACCGCCCCGACGAGAACCTTAACGTGGCTCCTACCCTGAAGAGGATCAAGAGGATGCTAATAGAGGAGTACGGAGAGGCTGATCCCGACCCCACAACTGACCTGAAGGAGTTGGAGGCGCACGGGTTCGTGGAGAGAACCGTCTGCGACTACGGAAAGGAAAAGGGCAAGCCGATATGGGTACTCACAGAGGAAGGAGAACGATTACTTCACAACCTGGGCGCGCCGGTGCGGGCGGAAAGTGTCAAAGCCGTCACCGTGTCGATGGGTTTCGAGTCACCTTCCCCAGAGTGGCTGGAGGAGGCTCACCGTGCCGGTCTGGTATCGCAAGCCGCCATCACCACGAAGGGGTTGATGGTCGCCAAGATAGCGCGTCGCGTGGAGAGGTCTCCCTTCTTGACTGGAGACGAGGCCAAACTGATCTACCGAGTACCCGACGGGTCGATCGACAGACGGGAACTGATCGAAGACGTTTGTGACCGGTACGGGCTCGAAGAGCACCAGATCCTGGAGTCACTGTCGAAGTTGGAGTCTCGAGGTATAGTCGAAGAGTTGCTCACGGGAGGGGTGATACTGACGCGAGCCGGCCAACACCTCAAGACGGCGATACACCGTGGTCAGACGATGGAGATTCTGAAACTCCGACACCCGATTACACCGGTCGCGACCCGTCTCCTCAAGGCAGTATACGACTTGAAGAGGGAGGGTGTTAACATCAAGAAGCTCTACAAGTTCCCGAAGACCCTACTAAAGAGAGCCGGCGTCACGCTGGACCAAGCTAAGAAAGCAGTAAAGTTGTTGCGGCAAACCAAGATGATGAGCGGCTGGAAGATCACAGAGGCCGGAGAGGAATTACTCAGAGCATTCGAATTGCTTCAGAAAGCCACGGAAGTGCGACAGCATCCGGAGGAGGCCGCTTAACCTCCCCCAAACCAATCCCGTGGGGAAAACGTTACGATTTTTATAACGATTTGAGGCTTGGTGCGGCCGCCGGGATTTGAACCCGGGCCACGGGCTCGGAAGGCCCGCGTCCTACCAGACTAGACTGCGGCCGCCCCACCGTCGCCAGTGGTCGGACTCCAACTATAAAAATATTTCGGACATTCGGTGGGTCGCTGTGCGTGCGACAACTGGAGGAGCCAGACTTTCGTAGCTGGGATGTTCGCTCATCACTACCGTCTCCGATACCGGTGTGGCGACCTCCCCGGCGCCGTACAGACATATGTTATAGAGCTCGTAACAATTCCGACCTGGGGGGAAGGAAGCCTCTATTGGCGTCGGACGGCTATCATCACGATCCCGAGCAAGCACACTGCGGCCACCGGCACCTGAACGAACTTCTTGAACGCACTTTCCGCTGTGGCTGCTGCCTGCTGCGCCTCGGGGCTGCTGAGGACATCCTGCAGGACCGTCACGGCCTCACCGATCAAGTTCTCAAGGTTGTCAACGCTGAACTCCGCCTTCAGGTCCGTTAGACCCTGCTGCTCATTCACTTCTAGGAACGCACGGAGCGCGTATCCGGTCTCTTCGTTGACCTCCTTTTCTTCCTTCCCTTCCTTCTCCTCCTCGCTGACCTCGAGCTTCTGTAGCTCTTCCGGCTCGGCTCCCGTCACTGACGCCTTCACGAAGTACTTAAACACGAGCGCCTGCAGGTACCCTACGGGAGTCTTACCGTGGGGGTGACCGTACTCGTACGTAGCCAATACTCGCGCCAGACCTTTTAGGAGCTCCCGGTTGAGTTTCACCTGGAACTTCCCAACCTTAATCGTCAGTTCCTCTGGGTCAACCATCTTGAGCGATAGTCCTATCGGTAGCGGCTTGGTCTCCAGCGACAGGGCTAGTAGAGCCCCTCTAGCCAAGTGAGCTGGCTTCCACTGTCTGAACTTCACAGCCGGCGGAAGCTTACCCGATATCGCGTTGGGGTCCACTACTACAGCATCCTCCGTCTCTCCCGTCACCGCCGGGGTTAGGTCCACGATCAACGCGGCGTGATTCCCGTCGGCTACGAACACCCCGTAGTACGCCTTACCTAGCGGTAGTTGAGCACCGGCCGGTGCTTCCACGGAGATCACGTACTCTTTCGATATCTGCTTGGCCTGATTCGCGGAAAGCTGGAATGTCCACGGGTGTGTCAGCACTCCGTATAGCGGTGCCTCTTCAGCTGCGGCGCCAACCGACGCCGCAAGGACCAACACTAAGAGTGCTAGGGCTCGCATGTTGCATTCCCCCAACACTTGCAGTAGAATATCGAATAATTAACCTTTTCGTCCACCTCCACTGACTGAGCTGGTGTCAGTATCGGCCTTAGTTCTTCCTTAATTTTGCGATGAAAAACCCCTGACATCGGTCGGTATGAGGATAGAACCGTCGGGTTCTCGGAACTAACCCTCTCCTACCGAATTGGAGGTTTACTTCCTCAATAGTTATATCATACCGTCTTACGACTCTTCGGATCACGTTTTCATTTTCATTAATAGTTAAAGTACACGTTGAATACACCACAATACCCCCGGGTCGAACGGTCTTTACCGCTGCTTCCAACAATTCTGATTGAAGTTTAGCGTAACGTCGCACCCGTTTCTTCGTGACATTCCACCTGGTTTCCGGTCGCTTCTGGACGGAACCCATACCGGAACATGGGGGATCGACAATGGCTCGGTCGGCCTCTTCATCCAGCTCCTCTGGTATCTCTCGAGCGTCCGTGCATCGGAGTTTGACGACACCGTCGGGAACATGCTGCCACGCCAACTTCTCCCGCATGGCATCCAATCGCCAGTCAGATTTGTCGACCGCAAGGATCTCTCCTTCGCCCTCCATCAAACAGAGGACATGGAGCGTCTTTCCGCCAGGGGCCGCGCAGAGGTCGACTACGAACTCCCCAGGTTGTGGATCGAGTACGTGAGCGACGGCCGCGGAGGCCTTGTCTTGAGTGAACACCAGGCCTTCTTTCCACGCCTCCGTTCTGACTATAGGTACCTCCTCCTCGACTACACGTAGCAAGTCCGATATGTGCTCATCCGGCTCCGTCAGCACGCCCTCCTCCGCTAGGCGTTCGCGGACTTCGTCCACGTCCGCCAGCAGCGTGTTCACGCGGACGTACTTTACCGCGGGCTCGTTGCACGCTCGGAGGAAGTCTTCTATCTCGTCCTCGGGCAGCACTCGGCGGACGTAATCGACGAAGTCGGGTGGGAAGTAGTACTGCAGGCAAAGGTCATCGTAACCGCGTCGCTTCAGCCGGTCGACGTCGTACTCTTCGAGATCGAAGCATATCGCGTGCACGAAGTCGGCCACTTTATCGTTGACTAGCTCCTTAGCTATCCGCGTCGCGGCGTCGGTTACTAACGCCGGGCTAGTTCCTTCGAACAACATCTCGTCAGCCGCGGTTACCAGAACCCCTTTCAGCTCCGGACCAAGGTCTTCGAAAGACCCCGATTGAATGACGTCATCGAGGATCTCTTCGCAGAGTCCTAACCGCTTGCCGAGTTCCATAAGTCGACGGTGAATAGCTCTAGCCTTGTGGCTAGGAATGGAGAACGGATCATCGAGAGCCCGGTAGAACGACTCTTTCAGGGAGACCCTGGACCGGTAGTGCTCAGCGAGTATCCTAGCCAACATGGATACTATCTCGCTGGCTTTCACACGACCTCCCTTCGGTCGGCCAGCTGCGTTCGTGAAGAAATAGGTTTAGGAGAAAGGAGGACATATCGCGAGTTCATAGGCGCTGGGCTGGCGATCTATAGTGCAATTCCGGTACTGCTGCCCTTCCCACGATTTATTCTCCGCTTATGTCGTGCAGGTTACCGGCCCCGGATAGTCCTCGAGTCCTCGGTGGGAATCCCAGCACGGGCCAGGTCGTTGCACAGAACCTCTCGACGTCCGAGGCTGGGGAAATCGTTATATCTAGTCAACCGGACGTAAAGTCGGGCGGCGGTGGGTGGGCTGGCGGCTCCCCCGCCCCGAGGAAGGGCCCGCCGGAGTAAGGCAATGAAGGCGGGTCCGTCGGGGTACGGCCGTGGGGCCGCTAAGGGGAGGAAGCTCCGCCCCCGGGCCCGGGCCCGCCGCCCCGAGAGGGGGCCGGCCGAGAGGCCGGGGACCGGCCACAGAAACGACACGTCCGTCGGCGGATGGCGATGACGCGGCTGAGGTCCGCCGTTGGCGGACCGAGAAGGGCCCCGGCGACGGGGCCCGAGCTAACCCGCAGAGGACGCCGGCGGGAGCGGTGAAACGGGCCGCCCGGCGGGGGGCGAGGCCGAATGAGCCCGATGATACGAGGGTGATGCCCCCGATGAGTTCCCGGGCCGGAGGGGGATGGTAGGCCGCTTAGGTGAATGCCGCCGTCTAAGGCTACAGAAGGCGGGCTATAGCCCACCCACCGCCGCCGTCCGCCTGCAATCGTCACGGGTGTTGTAACAAATGACGCAGGAAGTGAGGCACGCTCACGTGGATACCCCGAATCCCCCGGCGCCCGTAGCTCCCTTAACCAGTGGCACGAGTTCTTCGGCGTTGAGACCCACTTTGTACAGTTTACCTTGCCTCGACTCGCGCCGGGCCAGCTCCTTACGGACGTCGGAGATCACTCGCATTCGGTACAGATCCCACTCTGGCTCGATCCTCTCCTCGTCCGGTGCCCTGTCCTTGGAGAGTCGCTGGATGAGAACTGTCGGAGCCATACGTTCCAGGGCATCGGCCAGGAGCCTGATGTACTCGCGGTAACTCAGCGGCTTGTAGCGGCGATCGTAGTACATACGCTCCAGATCGGTACGTTCTAGCACGACCAGAGGATACAGCTTCACGGCTTCTACACCGAGCACCGAGAGGACTCTGACGGTCTCGAGCATCTCATCTCGGGTCTCGCCGGGAAGTCCGAAGATGATGTGGTTGACTATTCGGATCCCACGTTCCTTGGCCCGGATTATGGCGTCGATCACCTCGGTGAGCCCGTGACCACGCCGCGTGCGGCGCAGAGTGCGATGGTGGTAAGACTGCACCCCTATCTCGAGCCATACGTCGTAACCTTCTTTGACGTAGCCTTCGAGGATGTCTAGGACATCGTCCGGTAGGCAATCCGGTCGTGTCCCTATGGATAAACCGATGACGTCTTCTATCTCCAGGGCGCGGTTGTACAGCTCCTCAAGGACGTCGGGAGGCGCGTAAGTGTTCGTGGCCGGGTAGAAGTACACGAGGAACTTCTCGGCACCGTATCTCTCGCGGAATACTTCCATCTGCTCACGAGCCTGCTCCTCGAGCCTCTTACCCGGGTCCACGTTAGGAGTGATGATTGTCCTGCCCATCTTCGGGCAGAACAAGCACCCTTCACTGGATATCCTGCCGTCCTTGTTCGGACACACAAAACCGGCGTCCACGGCCGCCTTCATAACCTTGCAACCTTTCTCGCGACGATAATATGCTCCGAAAGCCACGAACTTTTCTCCGTCCTCGTACAACTCCCGAACTATCCGTTCGTCGACGTACCTGGGCAAGGCACCATCGGTCGCCGGTTCGACTTCCCGTTGGAGCGTCTCAAGATCCCTGAGGTCGGATTTAATATCCCCCCACCCCCGTGTTGAGGTCGAGTTAACGGGTACAAAAACCACTCGGGAGTGGCGATGCATGCCACCGAAGTGGTATCGGCACGTGATGAGAGTGCTCTCCGAGTCGCAGGTGGTATTGGAGGTTCGAGACGTGCGATATCCGGAGGAGACGCGGTGGGAGAAACTCCACAGACTAGAAGACGTGTTCAACTTCACCCGTGTGGTAGTGCTCAACAAGGCCGATCTGGTCCCGCGGGCTGAAGCCGAGCGTGTAAAGGAGGAGGTGGAGCTCAAGGAGAACGTACCCACGGTGTACGTAAGCGCACGAGAGCGCATGGGTTTCCGGCACCTCCGTAGGACCATCTACGAGGTAGCACCTGAAGTTGAAACCGTGAGGGTAGGAGTAGTAGGGTTTCAGAACGTAGGCAAGTCCACGATAATTAACGCATTGACTCGGAGGAGTGCTGCGGAAACGTCACGACGCGCGGGATATACCAGAGGGAAGCAGTGGGTACGCGGTGGTAGGAGACTGTTAGTCATCGACTCTCCGGGTGTGATTCCGACCGACGAAGCCACGGCCGAGGCCGTAGCACTGGATCCAGACGTACTAGAGGATCCAATGGAGCCGGCACTAGGTGTGATCGAGCGCGTTGTCCGCGAGTACCCAGGGGCACTGTTCAATAGATTCGGCGTCGACGAATCGAAGGATCCATGGAAGATCCTTCGGGATATCTCAGAGCGCTTGGGCAAAGACCTCAGAACTACCGCGAAACTGCTCCTTCGTGAGTGGGTGGACGGTAGCCTGGTGGAAATTTACCGGACCACACGGGACGACCTGACCGAAGCTTCAGAGCTAGAGGTGGGCGGCACCGCACAGCGCTTAGTGGAGGAGACTCTCCGTGAAATCGAGGAAGTGGCACCCGAAGGTATCCCACCTAGCGCCGCGACGGTTCGTGGGATTCTAACGAGGCTGGCCTACGGAGAGAACGTGGACGGCGTAGGATTCGGCACAGTAAGGCTAGGTGAATACAGTGTGGGAGTGTCCGTCGGCGACCGATATTACGATCGAATGATTAGGAGGCTGCGTCGTGAACTGGGGGGCGAAGTGGTCTCTGAGGAGCGGTTCAGAGTGGGCGCCAACGGGCGCAAGGCGGTGGTACTGGTGACCAAGGGTCGGTAGCGCGGGCCGGTTTCCTCACATTCCGCCAAGATCGGACCCCATGGCCCTCCTCATCCCCTCGAATCAGCGCGGGGAGTTCTCCGCATCCCCGGCCGTACTCGGAGCCTGAAACCGTCATCATCCCAACCCGCAGACGGTCAGGCCTGTAAAAAAAGCATCGTGGAGGGACTGCGTGTTGATAGCCCTGGTGAAGTCTGTCGAGGAATACAGGCGGCTTTTGGGAGAAGTCGTCGAGGAGGGTGACACAGTAGTGGAGTTGGGATGCCACCAAGGAGCCTCCACCCGAGTCATACTCACCGGCTCTCCCAGACGTGTTGTCGTCGTGGACTACGGTAAAGACGCCGAAGAAGCTATGCGAGAGTTGGAGCGTAGTCATCCCGAACTCACATTCGTCAAAGGTGACGCCCGAGAATACGATACCCTTGAACGTGTCCTCGAAGAGCTAGGCGGACCTGAGTGTGATGTGCTGGCCGTGGACCTCGGCGGTGGTATGTTTCCGGACACCGCGTTCAAGGTGTATTACGTGTGGTCGGTGACTCTGCGACCACGAGATGCGGTGGTACGAAACGCGGGCCTCTGCGAGTTCCTGAAGCTGGCCAAGCTCCAGGAAGAGGTGCACCTGAACGATGAAAGCCGGGGTTATCTCGGAGAGTTGAGCCCTCCGGGGATCCCGGGTAAAATCCGAGAGCGGTTCGAAGAGTTCAAGTTGTGGAGGAGATAGGGGTACCCCACAACTGCAAGATCGTAAGGTATTACGTTCTCCGTACGGCTACATACCGCTTGATCGGACACCGTGCCATATCCTCACACGTCGAGCAATCCCTAGGATGATTCCTACAGCCCGTCACCCTGGCGTAACCGCTCATTAGGGCTGCGCCCTCGCGGCCGTCGTAGTGTTTCAAGAGCTCGTCGGCGCACTCCTCGACCTCAGGGGGTACGCTCCCGTTTATACCTGGCATGCCCGACCACGTCGCATACAACCCGCATTCCCTAGCTACCTCGACTGCCCTTTCCATCAGGCGTTTCGGGGATCCGGGATGCCGTTCTAACACGAAGTTGGGCCTGAACGCTAGGAAGCATACCGGAACGGACTCGTCGAGATCCGCCAAGAACTCGCACATCGCCCTGATTTCCTCCGTATCGTGGGCCTTCGGAATCAGGAGGATTCGAACTTCCCAAATTTTATCCAGATGCTTGAGGACCAAGAATTCCAAGTTCCTCAAGACGGGCTCGACGGGGGCGCCAGTGATGGCACGATGGAGGGGATCGGAGTACGCTTTGAAGTCGAATGTGATCGAGTCTGCTAACTTAACGATACGGCGCATGCTCTTGCGCGTCGCGAACCCGTTCGTGTCGAAGTTGACCTTCCATAGGTCTGTCGTGTCCCGGTAATGCTCGACGACCTTCTCTATGTAAGGCAGGTGCACAGTGGGTTCGCCACCCGAGAAGAATATCCTGTCCGCCCCTATCATACGACCCTGATTCGTTTCGATCATGTTCACTGCCTCGACAGCGAGCTCTTTTGGATCTTGATAACCTACTACCCGCCCCTCGGGGTTGTCGGGATAATGAGCTATATTCCAGTTTTGACAGTTGAGGCACCGATAGTTGCACCCGGCCATGAACACCGTGTAGCTGGCCGGTGGCGCCGGGTGGAGTTGTTTAGCGGCAATAATTGGCCCAGTAACGCGACAGACGCCGCGTTCTCCCTCGAGCCTGTCAACCCCGCATTCCCAGGAGCAGAGCTTACAGTTACGTAGGTCCTTCACACGACCACCCCATACCCAGAATTTACATCCTCGGGGGATGACGAGGCGACCGAACACCGATAAGTGAGGAACTCAGGCGGCGCTGACCCTTGCACTGGGAAGGTGAAAAGAGACGGAAGCTTGAGGAGCTAGAACGCGCAATCGAACGGGGAGAGGTGGACGAAACCGCCATTCCGGTCCTGGAGACCATCAACTCATTCGAGGAGTACTGTACGACCAGCAGTTGCTCAGGCCGAGTGGTCGTGCTACATGAGCCGGAGGTAGGTGACAAGATAGGGTCCGAGTTCGTGGCCAAGTGGCACGAGCCACCGGAACCGGAGGAAGTCCGTGAAGCCGTACTGAGAGCCCCAGAGGAAGGTATAACGTGGGTGAAAGCCCAGCCGCCCCTGTTCCACGTGATGTGTAGGGATTTGGAGGCGGCCGTTCGGTTGAGGAACATCGCCTCAGAAGCCGGATTCAAGGCGTCGTCCATACGTTCGGTCAAAAGTTCAAAGGTGATCGTAGAGATACTCGGCGGTGAGCGGATGGACGTTCCGGTCAAAGTCAACGGGGAACTGACACTGCGCGAAGAGGCATGGGATAGCGTCGTCGCCCTTTGCACTGATATCCTACGGAGCGGGCACGAGCGGCTCAGTCGGCTGGTGGAAGCGCTGAAGGGGTTGAGCAGATGATGGTGCTGAAACGTGCCAAGGACATGGTTCCAAAAGGATTCCGGGGTTTAGTCGAGTCTATCCTGGACGACTGTGCTGACTTGGAGGAGCTAGCGGATAGCGTTGCAGAAACAGAAATGGAGCCAGAGGAAGTACGCCGTAGAGACATTGGGAACACCGGCCCCAACGAGCCGGTGGCGATTTTCGGATCCTCGTGCGTCCTGTGCGGAGGCGACTGTTCGTCCATCAGACTCACCTCCAGGATAGGCATTTGCGAGCGGTGTCTTCCGGTCGATACGGAGACACTGCGCGAAGCACTGAAGGAAGCTAGAGAACGTCACGGGCACGTGGGAGAGGCTTTACTGATGTTAACCCTGGTAGGACGATATTCACCGGATCGGGTGGAGGAATTCTTCCGTCGGTACGTCTGGCCGGAGCTGTTCACCGAAATCGTTGACAGAGCCTTCAATCGGGCTACCGGATTCCGACTGTATTCGGCACAACGTGTGTGGACGAGGAGGCTAGTTAAAGGTTGCAGTTTCTCGATACTGGCCCCAACCGGTACCGGTAAGACCTCTTGGGGCTCGTTAGTAGCGGCGGTACTCGGGCATGCCGGACGCAGGGTATATTACCTAGTCCCAACCACAACTCTGGTCCGACAGGTCGAAGATAGAATCAAGGGGTTCGCGCGCGACGCCGAACTGGACGTCGATGTAGTCGCGTATCACGCGGCTATGCCAACCCAAGCTAAACAAGAGGCTTTGGAACGTATCTTCTCCGGAGATTTCGACGTTCTGATCACCACGGCGCAGTTCCTGGTTCACCGTGTGGAGGATCTTGAGAAGCTGAACTTCGATCTGATCCTAGTGGACGACGTGGACGCAATCATCCGGGGTACCGGACGCAACGTCGACCGCGTGCTCCGCGTCGCCGGACTCGAGCAGGAAGAGATTGACAGCGCGTACAGGTTGGCCACCCTCCGACGGCGCTACTACTCACTTCGAGATTGGCTTCGGTCGTTGGAAGACCGTGGAGACAAGCGCGCGGAACATGTCCGGGAGGAACTCCGAGAGGTCGAGTGCGAGATCGAGGAACTCGAAGAACGGTTGAAGTGGATTAAAAAAGAGCGCGATCTCGCACGGATCGTGTTCATGAGCGCGACGGGAGCCGCGGCCCCCTCCAGACGTCTCGTCGTGGTCCGGGAGCTCTTCGATTTCGAAGTCGGAGCGGGCGGGGATGGTCTCCGTAACATTCAGGACATTGCGGTGATTTCCGAACCGTCCCCTGAAGCCGTGGAACGGATCGTCCGAAGAGCCGGTGTGAAGGGAGGCCTGATCTTCGTCCCGCAGCGGTTGCCGGGAGAAAAGAAAGCTAGAGAGATCGTGGAAGAGCTCACGGAGCACCTACGATCTTCAGGGATCGAGGCTCGGGCGATCCATGCCGGGACGCCCGCCGAGGAGCGGGAGAGGATCATAGACGGCTTCTCCGAAGGAGACGTAGACGTTCTGGTAGCCGTAGCCAGTCCTTACGGCGTGATAGTTCGAGGTCTCGACCTTCCACAAGCCGCCAGATACGCGGTCTTCTACGGGGTTCCTCGACAGCGGATAAGACTGACCCCGCGCGAGGAAGATCTCAAGAACCCGACGTACGTAGCCTCGGCCCTGTCCAACCTAGCCAGACTTCTGGACGACCGCAGAGCGAGGAGTCGCTTAGAGGGTGTGGCGGATCGACTATGGAGGATCCTCAGACGTGGGGACTGGATCAGGAAGCGGCTGGAAGAGGCTGTGGAACCGCTCTCTCTGGATACGCTGATGAAACTCGCGGAGCGAGATCCGGAAGATATCGCCGAGCAACTCGACGTCAATCGGTGGCTGGCACAGCACGTTCGAACGTTGGCCGATGGTGTGCGAGAGCTGACCCGATTGTTGGGCGACCCTGACCGAGTGAAGGCTCTGGCCGAAGAAGCTACGACGGTCGCTGTGCGCGAAGAGGGTGAGGAAGCCTACTTGGAGGTCCCAGACCTCCGGACGTACGTACAGGCCAGCGGCAGAGTCAGCCGTCTCTTCGCCGGTGGAGTGACTTTCGGATTGTCTTTCGTGCTATGTCCCGAGGACGAACGCGAGCTCCGGATACTCAACGGTCTGATCAGGCGCATGTCCTACACCTATGGCTCGGAGTTCGAATGGAAGTCTTATTCGAAGTCTTTGGACGTGAAGGAGATCGGTCTAGAACTCAAGAAAATCTCGGACGAGGAACTCGAAGAACTAGTGAGGAAGGTGGACGAAGACCGAGAACGAGTCCGGAAGATACTCGCAGGCGAGCTGAAACCGGAGGAAACCAGTCGGCTCGCTCGTTCAGCACTGATGATCGTGGAATCCCCGAACAAGGCCCGTATGATCGCCTCGCTGTTCTCTCAGCGACCGTCACGCCGCAGACTGAACGGGGGGGTGGCATACGAAGCCGCAGCGGACGGTTTTCATCTCACCGTCGTCGCCACGCAGGGTCACGTCGCCGACCTAGTCGAGGAGTCCGGAGTTCACGGTGTGCTCCGTATCGACGAACGTTGGGTACCAGTGTACGACGTTCTAGGCAGATGTAACGAGTGCGGTGAGCAGGTGGTCGGTTCTGAAGAGTGTCCGAATTGCGGCGGTGAAGTAGAGCTCAAGATACCGCTTCTAGAGTCGATTCGAGAACTAGCCTCGGAAGCTGACGTGATACTCATCGGAACGGACCCGGACACTGAAGGAGAGAAGATCGGATGGGACGTCTTCAACTACTTGGGATGGACCACGGCCCAGGTGTACCGGACTGAGTTCCACGAGGTCACTAGACGTGGTATCTCCGAGGCTCTGAAAGAAGAGAACTGGAAGAACGTCGATGCAGGCCGTGTGTCGGCTCAGATTCTCCGGCGAGTGGCCGATAGATGGATCGGATTCTCACTATCTCAGGACTTGTGGGACGTGTTCAAGCACCTCGAGATAAAGCTAGGAGAGCTCCCATCGGGCTCCAGGATCGAGGTGAAGTTGGACATCCCGAGCGGGGTAGAAGTAGTAGATTTCCGACGCACGTTCGACGAGGATTCTTCGGTAAGGTCCAGGTCGGTAAGACTGCGCCGAGGAAGCGATGGGTACGTGGCGCGTACTCGCATCAGTCGTGGCGGCGACGTGACGTATACCGCGATACTTCTGGATCCGAACAGGAAGCTCGGAGACAGGAACAGAGTGCGACCGGAGCTTGTACGTGTACGCGCGTCCGTCAACGGTGAACCGGTCGATCCGAACGTCAAGCTGGAGCCGATGACGTGGCTGAGCGCTGGTCGAGTTCAAACTCCAGTGCTCGGATGGATCATAGATAGAGCAAGGGAATACCGTGAGACAGAGTTCTACGCGTGTCGTGCGGAGGTTTCGACGGACGACGTAACCATCCGCGCGTTGATCGAGGAACTGAAGGTACCGCGGGCTCTGACGGAGAAGTTGGACGAAGCTACGATCCGAGTGCTGTCCAAGATCGCGGAGGAGGGTTCTGACGCCGAGTTCTCCGAGGAAGAGGTGGACCGGCTCGAGGAGACCGATCTGTTCGAGCGGAAGGACGGGCGCTACAGACTCTCAGAGGAGGGGCGGAAGGTGCTGGAGTCCGAGGGAGTCATAGGGCTGATGCTGCGCTTCGCGGGGGTTTCCAACAGATGACCCGCGCGATCGCCACTGTGGACGAAAACGCTCCCCATATTGCGTTCGTGGAGACGCCGTCTGCCAACGAGAAGCTGCTAGACGTAATATCTCGTGAGGAATGGCGGGAACTCGGAGTGTTCGTACTGGACCATCACGGTCAGTTATCCGAGGAACCGTCGGCTGTGGCTCAGGCTCACGAGATCGTGAAGGATCATACCGAGTTTCTGCTGGTACGGGCGGTCGTCATCGAGCCACCGGTGGATACGGATATGGTGGCCGCTGTACTGCTGCTGAAGCGTGGACCGGTGCTCCCAGAGGAAGACGTCGAAGTGCTCGACAAGATCGACCGGTTCGGGAAGCACTACCCGTCGGACGAGGAGCTCGAGAGGGCTGAGTACGCGCTGGCGATCATGCAAGCCGTGGCAGAGGTAGTGAAGAAGCCGTACCCGGATAACCCGGAAGAGCTGAAAGAAACGTTCAAGAAGGCCCTGAGGGCCGTGGAGCGTGTCGTGGACGATGAGGAGTACCGAAAAGAGCTAGCATCGAAGTGGCTGGAGGGGTTCCGGAAGTCCGTACGGGAGGCCGAAGAGAGTACGGAAGTAATTGAAGAGGGAGAAGTGAAGGTAGAAGACGATAGGATAAGGTGGTGTGCGACTATTTCGGAGGCGCAGAACGCCTTCACGTATCTGTACCGTGAAGGGTATGACCTAGTGATCCTCTACTCGCCCGCGATGAAGCGGGTGACAGTAGGGCTCGCCGATCCCGAGTTACCTATCGACCTATGTGAGTTGTTCGAGTACCTGAACGAGCATCACCGCGAGGGTTGGGGAGGTAGGAAGAACATCGGAGGCTCACCAAAGAACCACGGGATCGACGAGGACGAGTTCAAAGACATCGTTTCCATCATTCGCGGGTGGCTTCTAGGGTTTTCATGAACGACCTGTAAAGGCGGTCCAAGAACTCCACGGAGTTCGCGCCAACCTCGAGCCTCAACCATTCCAGGCCATGCGCCGTCCTACTGCGTAAAGTGATCCCGTACGGCTTGGAGTACGGGCAATCAGACTCGAAAATCGGGAGACCTACTTCTTCCGGTATCAGCCCCGTCCAAACTTCCGGAACGCGGATCATCGGACGCACTATAGTGGTTTCCGGGAAGTCGTAGTCCACGTACTCGGATCTCATTCCACCTAGCTCCTCAACGGGCCGCAGGATGTTCAACCCTTCACCCTTAATCGCTGAAGCCATAGCGGTGACGATAGCGTCGTCCAAAGTATGGGCCAACACCAGCTTATTCCCACGTTCCCGAAGCTCTCGACGACGAATTAAGGAGCAAATAAGGCAGGGAGACTCATCGTGCTCTTCGGCGAGCTCGCCGACGTCTTCCTTCGGTTCCACGTACTCCAGTTGGAAACCGAGAGACCTACATATTTCTTCGCAAACTTCCCGACCCTCACGGCCCCATATGGGATCTCCATGAAGTCTGGTTTCTACAAGGACCGGTCTAACACGGAGCCCAAGTCGTCGGGTTAACGGCTCGAGCATGAGGAGGCACGTAACACTATCTTTACCGCCACTAAAGCCGACAACGACCTCCTCCCGAGGTTCGAATAGGTCATAATCGGTCACGACTTGATGAAACCTCGAGGAAGCTCGCTCGACAACCTTAGAACGGACGACCTTTATACCCTCTCTCCTCAGCTCCTCCCGCCGCGAAGCAGTGAGGCCAGCTCTCCTCGGGTTCAGCGCAACCACAGTATCACCTAAAATCGCGACGTAGCGGGAATCTACGCCAACGTCTCGGAGTATCTCCTCGATATCCAACGCTCCACCCCCCGGGGGGACAGGTGGAATGTCCCTAACGATGCTGATGTTCCTACTCAACGTCCTGGCTTACGTGCTCAGCGTAGGACCGGATGGAATCATCCGACCCGACGTACTATACAGCTATGGATTATACCTTCACAATATTACTGTTCATCCTGAATGTTTGATTACTTACATGTTTCTTCACGCAAATCTCATCCATTTACTGTTCAATATGCTAGGATTATTGACGTTCGGAGCGCAACTAGAGCGTGTACTCTCCGCATCAGAATTCCTCGTACTCTATTTACTATCAGGGTTAATGGGTGGACTGGCACAGACCGCGCTAACACCGGATGTTCCCGTAGTGGGTGCATCCGCAGCCATCTTCGGATTACTCGGGTGCCTCACGATGCTCAGACCGATGAGTATAATGATGTTCCTGTTCATCCCGATGCCCTTGGCGTTATTCGCCGTCCTTTACGCAGCACTAGCCATATTCGTGATCCAATCGGGAGTTGTCACGCAAGTAGCCCACGCAGGCCACTTCGTAGGAATGGTAGTCGGAGGGGTGCTGGCGCTGCTTTACAGACCGAGTGAGGCCTTAAAGGGGTTACTGGCGGTGACAGCGATCACCGCACTGCTACTGACGGGCTACTGGTTCCTGACCCACCACTAAACCCACCACTAACGGGGGCGAAATGTTTATTATCACCCTAGGGGCCGGGTGCTTGTGGGAGGAGGGCCCGCAGCTCAGCCTGGCAGAGCGCGGCCTTGGCGCGGCCGTGGCCCCGGGTTCAAATCCCGGCGGGTCCACCACCGCCAATTGTTACGAGAAATGTTACAATTATCATATCGAGCTGCCCCGTCCTCGGGATACCGGCCCGAAAGATTAATAAGTTCGCAAGGGGAAACCGGCGGCCGGGAGGAGGGCCCGCAGCTCAGCCAGGTTAGAGCGCGGGGCTGATAACCCCGAGGTCCCGGGTTCAAATCCCGGCGGGCCCACCACCGCCAATTGTTACGAGAAATGTTACAATTCCGACAGATGAGTTCCCTTCCAGTATTAGTGACGATCGAAAACGTGGGCGTTCGTCCGATTGAAAAGTACCGAAATGCAGTGGAGGTTTTGCCGGAAAAACATTGCCGGGTAAATAATAAGAACAACTGTTGCCGGAAAGCCTTGCCGGACAAAAGTGGGGGGAAATCAATGGCGGCAGAGAGTATAGCTAAGGCCGTACACGACGCGCTGGCGACATGGGGTGCCCAGGGACCGGGTGCGATCTTCTTCCTGGTATGGGCAGCCGTGTTAGTCGTCGGAATGCAGCTAGGTTTCATGTTCCTAGAAGCCGGTCAGGTACGGACGAAGAACGTCGTCAGCGTTCTGATGAAGAACCTGCTAGACTTGTCACTCGGAGGTATTGTCTTCATATTCTTCGGATTCGCGCTAGCTTTCCCGGACTACGCACAAAGCATCGGCAAGTGGATCGCCACCATGTTCACGGCGAACCCGTGGAGCGCCGATCCGATGAAGGCCGCCGACCCCTACAACCTGGCGTACTGCTTCTTCCAGTTCGCGTTCTGCGCCACGGCAGCGACCATTGTCTCAGGGGCCGTCGCCGAGCGGATCAACTTCAAGGCGTACCTGGTGATGACGGTCCTGATCACGGGGATACTGTACCCGATTTTCGTGCTGTGGACTTGGGGCGGCGGCTGGATGGGCGGCGACACCGGCTTGTTCGCCAAGGTCTTCGGCCAACCGTACCACGACTTCGCCGGTTCGACCGTGGTGCACGCCCTAGGAGGTTTCCTGGCGATGGCCGCCGCCTACCTGTTGGGTCCGAGGATCGGGAGGTTCAAGGACGGTAAGCCGGTACCGATCCCGGGACACAACATCCCGCAGGCGTTCCTGGGGGCGCTTTTCCTGGCAATCACCTGGTACGGTTTCAACGTGGGTAGCTCGGCGGTGCTCTACGACCCGACGAACGAGTCGTGGATCAGCTCGCTAGTGGCCATTAACACTACCCTCGCGATGTGTGGTGGAGCCGCGGCGGCCGCCTTCGCGACGAGGTTCGACCCGCTGTGGGCTGCCAACGGTCTGATCGCGGGATTGGTAGCGATCTGCGCCGGATGTGACATCATGAGTCCCATCGGAGCCCTGATCACCGGTATCGTGGCGGGACTGATCATTAAGCCGGCGTTCCGGATGCTGGAGAAGCTGGAGATCGACGACGTTGTCGCCGCGTGCCCAGTACACGGATTCGCGGGCGTGTGGGGTGCGATCGCGGCTGGAATCTTCGGAACCGAAGCGCTGGGTGGCGCCGGCGGCGTGAGTCTAGCCGCACAGATTGTCGGTGCCATCGTATGCGTAGCCTGGGCACTGGGCGCAGGATTCGTGACCTTCTACCTGATCGACAAGATGGTCGGGTTAAGGGCGACGGAAGAGGAGGAGAAGAAGGGCCTAGACGAGACTGAGTTCGGTGTCAGCGCCTACCCGTACATGGAGACCAGGGAATGAACGAGCGGATGGGGGTGAACCACGATGTACATGGTTGAGGCCGTTATCAGGCCGGAGAAGTTGGACGAGGTGAAGGAGGCGTTGGATGATGCCGGCTACCCGGGTATGACCGTGATCGACGTGAAGGGTCGTGGTCGGCAGCGGGGAATCGTACACCGGTACCGTGACGAGGAGTACCGGATCGATCTCCTCGACAAGATCCTGCTGAAGGTCGCCGTTCCCACCGAGAATGACGTCGAAAAGGTCATCGACATCATCTGTAAACACGCGAAGACCGGCAAGCCCGGCGATGGTATGATCTTCGTCATCTCGCTCGAGGACGCCGTCCGCGTGCGCACCAGAGAGCGTGGTGAGGACGCACTGTCTACCGAGGAGTGATCGAGTTTTCTTTCCACTCACCGTGATCGTTATTGGCTCAATAACGATTGCAGCACGCGTGGGCCGGGAGCTCGGCTAAGAGCTTAGTAGCGCCACTCGGCTGGGTGGCGACTCATCGACTAGCTCGAATCCTGCGTGCTCCGCGATCTCTGCCGCGAACTTCCGCACTTCTTCGTGCGAAGGCATGTTGTCCGGTGACATCCGGAAGGCTGCCCACCCCACGCACATGAACGCCTTCACTTCGACGTAGTCCGGCTCGACGTTGGCCAACAGTTCGCCGAACTTCTCGGCGGTACCCTCCATGTTCCAACCTTTGATCGCGGTGATGCGGATAACCGTCCGGCAGGAGAGGGAATCCAGTAACTCCAGCGTCCTCACGATCCGGTCCCAGGAGTCCGGAACCGTGGGCCTGTTGATCTGACAGTGTAGCTCCTCGTTCGGTGAGTCTAGGGACACGTATAGCTGCGTCGGCTCACGTTCCAGATCCTCCACCCGGTCGGGTCGCAGCCCGTTGGTTACCAGGAACGTAGTGTCGAATCCGTAGGAGTGGAAAGCGTCGATCAGTTCGCCGATTCTAGGGTACAGAGTGGGCTCACCTGCGAGACTGATCGCGGCGTGTCTAGGCTCGAGGGATTCCTTCCAGCGTTTACGAGCTTCACCTTCGAGGTGCCCATACCCTTGGAGGAAGCGCCGTTGTTGCTCTACGCTCTCCTCGACTATCAGGTCTGGATCGTCCGGGTCAGGCACGTCATGGGTCCCTACGGTGAGTTCGACCGGCCTCCAGCAGTACACGCAGCGCTGCTGACACCAAGCTACCGTAGGGGTCATCTGAAGGCAACGGTGGCTCTCCACCCCGTAGAACTTCGCCTTGTAGCAGTGCCTACCGTTCTTGATCGCCTCCCGGCACCAATGACACGGCTTGACCGCGGAGTGCTTCCCGACCAGACCGTAGCCCTGCTTACGGAGAACTTCCAACACATCAGCGTGTAGCAACTCGTATCACCCCGAACGGTCTTTTTCCGTCCGAAAAGATTCCTAGCTTAATCGGGATCACCACGGGGTCAGCTGCGATAGCCACCACAGCTTTTCCTCAACGATAATAACGTGGTCGGGTGGGTAACACGATCTTGAAATTTGTAACACCGGTGATTCGCTCTGGAGATCGCTCGTAGGGTTCGAAGTTGAATCGAACGGAGTTACTCTATTCTTTTGTCTTGTCTGAAATGTAGGGCAACGTCCTGCTGTCTGTGCGTATATGCGGCGGGAAATCGGCTTAATTTCATCTAGGGACTGTTGCATGTGATGAGGAGGTACTGAGTACGAGTTAACCGATCGTCCGATCGATGCCAGCGCACGCAACCATTATATATCCTGTCCTATGCTGCCCACATTTGGGGGCGGGCCCGCGGTGTAGCCAGGTCTATCATGCGGGGCTCCAGGGACCCGCCGATGACTTCCATGGGGTGTGCCGGACCTGGTGGGGAGACTCCTGGAGCGACGAGGCGGGTCGAAGACACCCCGTGACCCGGGTTCAAATCCCGGCGGGCCCACCAAGCCCCGAATTGTTATGAAAACCATAACGGTGGCCCAGTCAGTAAAGGGTGCTCAACCTGCTCATTCCTCTAGTTCCCTCCTGATCAGGTGCCCGACAACGGCGGTGACCGCCCCGATGGCCGTGGCGGTTTCGAGGGGTATCCTACGACCGGTGATATCGAGGTGATACTCACACGCTTCGAGTACCTCCGCAGGCAGTCCACGTCGTCCGAGTCCGAAAACCAGGGTTACGGATCGGGGCCGAAAAACTTCTCGAACTACATCCTCGGGTTCGATGGCCTTCCGCTCGTCGGGACGACAGGTTGTCCCGATGATCGTGCCGAGCTGAGGTGGGAAGCCGCGCTCGGGATAGTCGTAAACCTCCAACAGGTTGCGCTCGGCCAGCACCAGCATCTCGCGACCTGAAGTACCGATGGTAGTCTCTTCGGAGACGTACTCGGCGAGTTCGTGTGGGGTCCTTACGCCTAAATCGTCCAGCGGGAACCCGAAGAGTGCGAGCTTGAAGTCGAAGGCCACGCAGAGCGGTGCCACCCGGGCGATAGTCCGTGCGTGTATCTCGTGGAAGCGCCGCGGGTCGTAGGAGTTGTACAGGCCGATGGTCACCCTGCCGGCGCGCTTAGGCATCGCTGGATGATTCCCCTTTGGTCACTCCGGTGGCGATGAAGTGAGCGACCCGGATGGGTTCGGGAAGACGGTGACGAGTCGCCGTGCGTCTGAGCACCAATTTAGCGATGTCAGGTTCGACTCCAGCGCACTGGAAGTAGACTGGAGGTTCATCTCGACGTGTTTTCACGCTGTGGACTGGACCTGCCCTGAGGACTATCTTCCGGCGTTCCTCGGTATGGTTCAAATTACTAAGAGCGGAGACCACAGATGCCACGTCGGGCCGGCGCTTGATCACGGAGATTACGGGTAAACCAGTCTCCTCGTGTAACTTTTTGATGTCCAGGACGTTGAACCCCGCGAATGTGATTCCGTCGGTCAGGATTACGCGCAATTGAGGCCTGTGTTTGGACCTGTTGACCATCTCCGCGATCCGATCAGTGACGTCGAGGCCGTCGACGGTTACCTCCGTGCTCATCACGCCGTCGATCCACTGTCCGCCGCGCATTACAACACCGACAACGAGTGTTCTATCGTCCTCTGGGCCGTAATGACCGTCGTCGATCCCCAACACTCTTATCTCCGGCTTCACTTCTCTGAGCTTCAACTTTCCTTCTCCTCCAACGCCCCCAAGAACTCCTCCTTAGCCTTTTTCACCAGATCCAGCAGTTCCTCTATGGCCCGCTCGAGGGCTTCTCTGGCGTCGGCGTCCTCATCGACCACCCGTATACGCATCTTCGGTGGTACGTACTGTTCTTCGTCGACTTCGTGTTCTTTACCGAGTATAGGGTGCTCAATTCTGTAAGTCGCGACGATTCCGTCCTGCTGGTTTAAGGACCATCTTAAGAGATTACATAAGGTGTGGTCCTCACCGGGCAGCTCGAGAAGGACCTCGTCTTTGTCGTATTTCTTAACAACGACTTCAACCTCGGGCAGTTTCACAGTATTCACCCCGTCACAAGGGTTCGTGGAGGAAGTCCTCCAGGGCCTTACCCATACCTTTACGGGCTTTCCGGAGCTCGGACGCGATCTCCTCTAATTTGCGCTCCGTGGACTTCGGGTCCTCCCGGAGCTCACAACGCCCGTCTTCTCCCTCCCGAAGTATTCCCCGTTCGATGGCCTCATAGGCTAGATCCATGGGGTCGACGTCGTACTCGTGGGAGAGGATGGCCAGCATTCGGCGCACGGGTTCCGATGCCGCGTAAAACCTCGCCTCGCGGTAAGCCTCGGCGAGCTCTCTAACGAGCTCGCGGAGCTCACTCATGGGTGCGTTCGTGGTGATCCACGGGCCGCGAACCCTTGCCCGGTAACCCTGGCGGCGGAGTGCGTCGCGCAGTAGCTCGGGTGGTATCTTCGGGGCGCCGGCTTCTCTGCAGATCGTGCTCAGGTGGAGCCTAACCTGTTTCTTTTCTTCCGACTCGGACAGGACGGTCCTACGAAGTTCTCCCAACTTGCAGATGTGAGCTTTAACCGCGGCATGCGGGCCGAACACCTTCACTTTAACCCGGGTACCGCGAAGCTCCACGACGGTGTCTACACCTCGGGCCTGAGTAGTTTCGACGGCACGGAGGAATCGCTGGGCGGAGTCACGGTCGGGGAAGGTGAACGCTATCTCGCGCTTCTCCATCTTAGGCATCGCTCTCGACCTCCCGCAAGTAACCGGCAGCGACCTTTCTCGTCTCGGTGTGACCGCACACGGGGCAACGGAGGGTCCGACCCTTCACCCTTTCGAGTTCGGATCTACATCGGGTGCAGTACGCGAGGACTACCCCGTATTCCTTACCCATAGTGGACAGCTGTATCGGCATTTTAGTGCTCACTACTCGAGCGCGAACGATGTCTCCGGGTTGGAACTCGTCGGCCAGATCCTCCACATAGGCGTCTCTGACCTTTGATATGTGGACCCCTCCTACTCCAGAGGTTGGAGGCTCGCGGTCCGTCCGATCGTCCACGAAGCATATCTTGACGAGAACGACCTGCTCTTTCACCGACTGCACTCGTCCGATCACTGAGGATCCCAGTTCCAGTTTCGGTGGTGTGTCCGCGTACGGTTCGACGCGAACTTCACGCTCCTCGAGGTCCACTTCCACTCGCCCGATGATGGCGGCCCGAACGACACCACCATCCTCGTAGGTACCTGGGCCAGGGTAAAACGCCTCTGCCACGGTTATCTTGTCGCCGGGCAGTACGAACTTCCCTGGCTCCACGTAACGTCTCACGACTTTCTCGTCCGGACGCTTTCGACTTGTCTCTTCACCTCTTCCCCGAACAGTCTCAGGAACTCCTCGACCTTGCTTTCTGGGACGACGCCTCCGGCCGCCGGTGCGTGTCCACCGCCCTTTCCGCCCACCTCGGTCGCCGCCTTTCTGATCGCTCGGGCTACGTCGATCTCCTCTCCCTCGACTACCCGGGCGCTGATCTTTCCCCGTCGAACGCATACGCCCACGGGTCTTCGCTTCACGCCCGCTACGTGAGATGCGACTCTTCCGGTCATTGCGGGGTGGACGTCGTCCATGATCGCGTACGCGACGACTTCGTTCAGGCATTCCGCCACCTCCCTCGCTCGACGGAGCACCTCGTGTTCCTCCGCCATAGCATCGCGAGCGAGCTCATACACCTCGTCCAGCTCGGAGACGGAGGTCTCCGGGAGCTTGAGAGCCAATTCCTGTCGGTATTCGCCATCCATCCGGATCAGTGCGTAGTCGAGCAGGCTCGCCTCCGTGTAAACCTTGCGCCGGTCGTACATCTTGAGGACCTCTCTGAGTACTCTGGAGTACTCCTCGGCGTAGTCCGTGAAGGCCGCGTACGCGGCGATGAGTCGTAGGTCACGCTCGTGCAGATCGACCGTGGCCCAATAGCAGAGTTCGGCCGCACAGAGTCTGGTGTCGTGAATGAATACGTCGGGTCGCACGTCCTCGAGTACTTGGTGATGGTCTACGACGATCACCCGACATCCCTCGGACTTGGCGTCGTGGATCGCTGTCTCCCCGGTAGACCCTAGGTCTGCGGCTATCAGCACATCACACTCCGGAGCGATTCCAGAGACGACTTCCTCGAAGTTGGCGGGAGGGGAGAAGTACAGCACGAAGTCCACCCCAACGTTGTTCAGCACGTGACCGAGGATCGCAGCGCTCGCTAACCCATCCACGTCGATATCCGAAATTACCGCGACTCGCTCGTCCTCCAGCTTCTTCAGGTGTGGGATCAGCGCGTTCCTTACTTCCTTAATGGGATCCAAAGGAAACCCCCTTTTGTCAGTCGATCTTCTTAAAGACTAGAATCGCAGCGTCTACGTGGCGGATCCTGCTCCGATGATGAGGATACATGGCCGGGATAGGGAATCGAACTAATCCGACGGTGTCACATGTAGCCCCTAATTCATGGGCACGACGCTTCCAAAACTCTTCCGTACCCGCGCGATGGAGTGAGACCACACCAGATGACGCCTCCAGGGCTACCTCTACGAATGGCCGGTCGGCGCCACGCCGCTGGGCTCCGAATGGGGGATTCATTATAGTAACGTCGTACTGGTCCTCGGGCTCGAAATCCCGAACGTCCGCCTCGACGACTTCCAATCTGTCCTCGACGCCAGCCCGTTTCACGTTCCTCCGTGCCACTTTGACGGCCTCTGAGTCAACCTCCACACACGTGACCTCGCACGCCCCTGCAAGCGCCGCACCGATACCTATCCTACCAGTACCGGCTCCGAGATCGAGTACGCGCGAGCATTCGAGTCCGAACTCCCTCTCGGCGACCGAGAGCAGCACTCGGATCACCTCCCCGGGAGTCTCGTACTGCTCAAGTGATAGTTTCGGTTCCGGAAACCCATCCAACTCGTCGAGCTTCATCGCCAGGCGACGATCTATCAAAGCCTTTCACGCACCCTCCGCTCCCGTTCGACTTCCTTCCACCACTCTGGTCCTCTACCCAAACGCTCCTCTGGGTCCATCCGCACAAACTTCTTCTTCCCGCAGTACGGACACTCAGGAGGAGTTCGCTTTCGACCAACTCTCTTACCGCACGATGCGCAGATTATGTGTTCCGGCAACATCATTCCCCCAGTCGGGGGTGCGTTCGAAATGCCTGCGGGTCCGGTGCACTTGGCGTACGGAGTCCTATTGGCGGTGATGTCGTACCCACAGAATCCGGAATACGGCGGGATAATCGTGTACGGGTCATTAGCACCGGACTTCGCTACGGCGGCCTACCACGACCGGTACTCGGACTTAAGGTACGTGGACTACCGGTGGGCCCACGATCCCACGCACGTTTACGATTATGCATCTGTGATAGTCGAGCGGACTGTATCCAGGACGCTTCAGGGAGTCGATGGAAAGGCAGCACTGTGGTGCGTGGAGACGGGTATCGCCAGTCATCTTCTTTTAGATCTTTACACACACGTTAGGACGTCGCCGATCAAGGAGTGGAGAGAACGAGCCGGCATCAAGACGGTGCTCCGGTATTTCTACTACCCATGGCAAGAGAACGCGGTGGAGTTCGCACGTTGGGCGCTAGGGCGGGCTATTCGAGTGTTCGGTAGCCCGGACGAGTTCTGGCGGTACGTAGACGAGGCGTGTGCTGTCGCGGAACAGCTCATGGGCGACTATGTCATCAGCGCTTACCTCAGGAGGCTGTCGGAACGCTACTTCGGAAACCCCGACTTGCGCCTAGCCGATTGGTTGAGGTGGTTCTACCGAAAGTACGGTTGGGAAGAGAACGCTACGGACGCGTTCATCATCGATGACGTAAGAATTCCGGCCGATCCTGTGGAACTTTTGTCATGGGTTAGTCAGTGGGATCCGAGTGTGACCCCAGAGCGGCCACCTCAGTCGGGCGGTGGTGGATCGTGGTTATTGCCGGTGTTCCCGATACCGACGATACGCCGGCACTAGCCCGGCACCCAAATGTATCTATTACCAGCCTTGTACACCGCACCGCCGAGCTTCTTCATGTGACCGAGTTGTGCACCGCCACGTTTCGCCCTAGCAACCTCCTTGAACTTCTCCACTTTTAGCCCGGAGGGAGTGCGGTAGATCTTCGTGACGGTAACCTTGCCCGTGGTAGTCTTGGTGATGATGGTAGCTTCCGACGTTTTAGGGCTGAGGATTTTAGTGAGACCGTAGCTGGAAGACATGGTGATGATGAACGCCAGGGCGAAAACCATCGCCGCGTCGAACAGGTTGGCGACGCCGGCCAGTGGGTCGTCGTTGTCATCGCCGTTCAGAAACCTCCTACGACGTCGTCTCCTCAGATACCTGGGCAACGTCATCCCCCGAACTCGCGTTGGAGTATAGTTTCAGCCAAGAATTCGAGATCCGAGACGTCCTTTCGGTACCACCTAGATCTGAACAACGTGATCACGTAACAAGCTCCGGCGGATGCCAGACCGACTACTGTGGTCGCGAACGCCGTGATCAAAGATGTCGCTAAGCCCGAGATGTTACCCTTAGCTAGCTGCTCCAATCCCGGTCCCAATGGGATCAGCGTTCCCATCAGTCCCAACATGGGACCTAAACGCACGATAATCCTTGTCCTGCTGACTTTGCTGGCCAGAAAGTTTTCGAGGTTCTCCAGCTCCTTTTCGACCCTCAAACTGGCCTCGTCCGCAGAATCGGATTTCTCGACAATCTGTTCTACTCTCCTCAGAAACTCCGAGAAGTGTGGAGGAAGTCGCTTCACGTCCGGAAACTTCTCCGCAATCTGTTCGAGATCCTTCCTGGTGAACCTGGGCCGGTAGGCCACCTCACGGAGGAATATGGCCAGTTCCATCAGAGAGTAGGCTAAGGACAACAGCAACAGTACTACCGTCGGGTAAAACAACAGCTCCATTACCACGTACAGCGCCTTAGTTATCGCCGTCGCGACGCTAGCCATTCGATCACCGCCCTGATGATATCGTCGATTGGGTTATCCGGTGGATAGTTTCCTCGTGAAGCCTTGCGCGCCGCCCACAGGTACCCGAACGCCATCAAAGTCAGGAACAGTAACGCCCACGGTCCTATTTCCGATGGACTCGGAAGGGTCAGCTTGAGTTTAGGTGCTCGCTTCCATAACGGGTAGGCCCACGCGATAATCCCAGTGATTATGAAGAGGAGTCCCACTAAGTTCTCGAGACCGCTAAGAGCCACAGCCGGAGGGATTTTGAGAACCTCGATGACAGCATCGGCGACGATCAAGGTAGCGTACGCCGTCGAAACGAAGCAAGTCCAGAGTACCAAGGCGGCTTGAGTGACGTTAAGTGCGCCTATCTCGGCGTACATGGCGACCGATAGGGCCACTCCGGTTAGGCAGATCGGACACGGAACGGCCACGATGAATGCTCCCAGCTTGGAGAGATCTTTCGCCGAACCTTCCGTTGCCCACTTACGTGCTATGAATATTCCCAGTCCGATAAGGAACAATCCCAGCAAGGCGTGACCGAGGAGGGCGTATCTTTGCATAGCGAGCGCTGTTTTTATGAACTTGGAGACCAAGTGACTTAGGCCTATTATCGCAGGTATTAGTATCCCGGAGAGCGCTGCAATAGCCATCGCCCCACGACGTAACTGGAAACCAGCGAATCCTATTCCTAATCCCGTTTTTAACCCCACGATGAACACGAAGAACGCTATCGCAAGCGCGTAAATCGGGTTATCGGCGAAGGCTGGAACGACCATCCACGAGGTCAGCGCAGCCACGATTACCGAAGACGTCACGGCGAGGAGGGTGACAACTTTGAAGGGTGATACGCCGAGATCACGTGAGATGAGATAAGATGGATACATCAGAGCGACGGAGGACGCCGCGATAGCCCCGGCAGTCACGTCGAGAAGGCCGACGAGGAGGGCGACCCCGGAAAGCGCCGTCCCTTCCAACACGGCGCGAATTATCTCACGACGCTTCTTACGGACACCTAGCACGCGCGCCAGCATTACTCCCGTACCGACTCCGACGGCGGCCGCGGCCATCCCGTAAACGGCTCCGTAGGTCAGTGCTTCCGACACGCCGACGGAATGGTATCTTAGCATTAGCGCCGCGCTGGCACCTAGATAAGTAGTGAAAGCCGCGATCACACCGTGGAACACCCGTCCTTCCCCCGTCATGGACCGAATGCGCCGATCAGAGGGAACAGGATGTTGAACGGTGGTAAGTAAAGTAGATTCTCTGACAGCTCATAATACTTGAATTTAGGCAACTTCGAAGTGATTTCCTGAACGAGCCACCACTTCCGTTCGGTGAGTGTCCGCAGCACCGGGGTCAAAGCCTCGACTTCGCGCAGGTCGTCCATGGCCCCGGGCGCACGCTTCTTGACACGGTTTTCGGCACGGCGTAGCGCTGAGAGAACCCGCGAGACGTTCCTCTCAGCCCGATCGAGACCGGTAACACCTTTCGCTCTCGCTTTCCGGATTTTCAGTCGGGCGAGCTCGAGTTTACGCTCAGCACTGCGGATAGCGGAAAGCAACTCCAACCGATCTCGTCCCGGATTGTTCCCAACGCGGAGCGTATTATCGTACAAAACAGCCTTGTAGGCCAAATACGGGGATGAGGCGAGTACGGTGGCAACGCATTTAGTAGCTCCGTCGATGTCGTTGACAGCGGATTGTAACCTCTCCATGCGGAGGTACTTCTGGAATCGGTGGTCGAACGACCCATGAACGAGTGCTGGGGATAGCACGAGAATGGCCACGAGCGCTGCTGCCACCTTCCATCGCAACTCCACTACCCCTCGTATTACCCAGTAGTTGCCACGTAACAATCTATAATCGTTTTGCGGCTCTGGATCATGTGTGAGCGTGGACATATATCCAATTATTGTTACCCTCGTCGGTGTGCTCAGTCACGGTGTAGCCTACGGTCCCGTAGTATAGGGCGGTTAGGAGTTCCCCGACCTTCCGTTCAACTCGGTCCCCATCGTCTAGAATGTGCTCGTCATCGAAAAGCACGTCAAACCACAGGAGGAGCTCGTCGTAAGCCATTGTCTGAGCGTACTCTCCCATCCCCAAGAACAACTGTCCGTCTTGGAACATTTCCGTTACTATCTCACTTATCCTGCTCACCCCCCGGCACGTCCGTGTGCTAAGCGGACCAGGTCTAAGTAGGGAGCCACCTCGCGCAGCTCGTCCGGCTTTATCAGTGCGCCGCTTTTCTTGACGTACTCGATGAACCTGCGGTACGTCGGATGGCTGGAAAGCGTGCCGGAATCTCCGATACAAATGAGTTTCCGCCTAGGCCTAGTGATAGCGACGTTCAACCTCCTCATGTCCTTTAGGAACCCTATTTCACCTCTAGGATTGCTTCGGACGAAGGATACGATCACGGCCTCCTTCTCCCGACCCTGGAACCCGTCGACCGTGTTCACCTCGACGTCGTCGAGCCCGAGTTCGTCGAGGGCCTTCGAAATCAGGTCCACCTGGTCGTCGTACGGACTGATAACTGCTAGATCCTCCTGAGATAACCCCTGCCGAACCAGTTGTTCCGACAAAAAGGCGACTATCGCGACCTCCATCGGATTTTCACGGGATTTGGAGCCGGGACGGCGTCGCTCCCTCCGCAAGCGTTCTGGTAAGTGCGATGTATCCACGAACCCCAGCGGCTCCTTAGGGCGTAAGATATCAGCCCAGGGTCTGCCTACTTCGGGCTCGCCGACACCTAAGTCCTCGAGCGTGTGACGACGGACGCTCGAGTGAGCCTCGAGCTTACCGTTGTAAAACTCTCGGTTCGGGAATTCCATGATGCTCTCGTGCATCCTGTACTGCACTCTCAGCATCCTGGAGAGCTTCGGGTGCTTTTCGATCAAACGCTCGAAGAGCGTGCGAGAGAGCTCCGGCTGAGCCTTTTCACTTAAGATAGTCGGGGGCAACTGCTTGTGGTCTCCCGCCATGATGAACCTCTTAGCCCTGGAGATCGGGATGAGCGCTGAAGGTTCCGTGGCTTGCGATCCTTCGTCGATTACGGCGACGTCGAACTCGACGTCTTCGAGGAACTCCAACCCTGCGCCGGCGTTCGTAGTGACCACGACTTCGGCTTCCTCTAGTACTTCTCGGATAGCGCGCTCTTCCAGTCGCTCCGCCTCCTCGAAGAGTTTCTGGACCTTCCTGTTGATGTGGATCCATTTAGCCATACTCCGGATTACACGCGGCGGAACACCTCGGGCTCCCTTACCCTCTCTCGCTAGGTAGAGTATGGTCTCGTCGGACATTCCTCGACGCCACCTGGGCACCGGGCGCTGGTATCGATCACGCTTCTCAATGAGCCTGTAAGCGCGCTCCCGGAGGCTCTCCGCCTTCTTGTACAGTGGGTGATTTTCCACGATCGCGCTAAGTGTCCGCTCCTTAAGACTCTTGGAGACACGGGCAGGGTGCCCGACTCTAACAGCCTCCACGCCACGCTCTATCAAATAATCCAAGATGTTGTCCGCGGCGATGTTAGACTCGGCCGTCGCGAGGACCTTGTTACCACGCCGGACCTCCTGGACGATCACTTCGGTGATCGTTCGGGTCTTACCCGCACCCGGAGGACCGTGAATTAGGAAGAAATCCGGCGCCCCTAGGGCGTGTTCCACGGCCTCCCGCTGGGAATAGTTAAGGTCAGTATCGACGAAGTCCACGTCCTCTGGCTCCGCGTCGCCCGGATCGTTGAGTCCGATGATCGTATTCCTGAGCTCTCGGAGTCGACCCTCAGCGTGTCTTATTCGTTCTAGCGCCTCCATCATGCGCTGGAAAGTGACGTCGTTAGCGTATAGGTCGATCCTGATCCCATCGCCCACAGCCCACTTGGGTGGGGGGCTATCGAAGGCAACCGTAATCGAGCGTTTGGTCTTCTCCACCACGGTTCCAGTGAGATCACTCTTCAGTGGATCACCGCGGCTCACGAGGACAAGATCGCCCACGGATATTTGTGTATCTATCTCTCTGGACCGGCCGTACTTCACCAGATAGTAACCTCCGACTTCCCGACCGGCCCTCGTACCACGCAAACCGAGTACTGCTCTTCCTTTCTTCTCACGTTCCTTGCCTGAAAGTTTCCTGATTTCCTTTTCCATCGCCCTCATCTCAGCTTCCCGCTCCAGCTGGACTAGCCTCTGGAACTTCTTGACGTAGGCGTCTACTACCTTAATCTCCTCGGATTCCTCTCCCGTAGGTACTTTCACGTCAGCATGTCTTAGGAGACGTTGAGCCGCACGAGGCTCGACCTGGCACAGCGCGGCTCGGTTAGCCAGCCAGATTTTACCGACTTCGTGTGGTCTTACACCGAGTGAGGATAGTGTATCCAGGACATCTCTCGGAGAGTCCCCCGGACTAAACCCTTTGATCAACACTTCCTTCATGGTTACACCCCCGGTGAACACTACATTACCGGGGGGGTACCGTTCTGTGAGACCGTTTCTGAGCCGGCTGCGCGCCCTCATCTCGTACATAAAGAAAACGTACGATCGCGTCGCGGTAGCCTACTCCGGTGGTACTGATAGCTCGGTACTCCTGTACGCTGCCGTCAAGGCGTTAGGACGGAAGAACGTGATCGCCTGCACGGCGTGTTTGCCGTACGTAGTGAACGTGTGTCCGCCGACCCCTGTGGATGTGAAGCAAATCAGAATCCGCCCCAACGTCGAGGATGTCTTCCGAAAGGACAGAGACGAACACCCGTGTTACCTGTGCAAGCGGGCGATTTACGGGGCGATACACGAAACCGTAGGAGATGTGGACGGAGTGATGGACGGTACCAACGTCTCGGAATTAACCAGAGGTCGACCTGGTCTCCGGGCGTTGTACGAGCTCCACGTTGACATCCCACTGATCAAGTGTGGACTCGGTGATCAGACAACGTCCGTGCTCGCCTCTTACCTGAACCTCCGAGCCCGCTCCGGAGCGTGCTCACTCGTATTGTCTCCGGAGTGGCCCGACGTCGAAGTGAGCGACCCAGGGAGGCTGAACCGGACAGCCCGACTACGCAAGCCACGGTCGGAAAGGTGGTCCCTCTCGGAGTGTCTGGAGTTCACGATCCATGCGCCGTTACCCGAAAGACGAACTGAGACATACGAGTGTATCCGTCGAGGGAACGCGCTAGCGTTCCGAGTACTGGGCGGAAGAGTCACCGAAGCCGTAGCTTCGTACTTCCGAGAGTGCTGGAACGTGTGAGAATTCGCACTTCACTCGATCGAGATATCTATTATTAGAGGGTAAAACCGGGAAGATTTGGCCTCGTTGAAGTCGGAGACTGGAAGTGGGGCGAGGATAGCCCGTTTCACGAACTCTACTAATACGGGTTCCACTTGAAACGTCCTGTGCACCTCATCGCCGACCATCGGGACTTGGTTCTCCAGTGTAGCGCGGAGGATCTCACCCAATTCTCCTGGATCCTCGGAGGTTATCGGCACGATCTTGACCTTGATCTCAGATTCCAGTGTACGGACTACACGCTTGAACCGGCGATCCTTGAGACAGCTTACCACGATGAGATAATCGAATTTCAGTTCCCGGAGGAACTTCCACTGGGTCCACTGGATAGCGTGCTTTCCACCGCGTGGGTCCCTCCACAACGGCTTCCCTTTTGTGAACTTCCATAGATAAGAAAAGTCCAGCGTAGGAGCATCTAGCATTGACGACACGTAAACACCGTAGAGTGCGGAGATTGTATCGGTGACCGCAACAGCGACTGGTGCTTGGTCCCAAAGCTCATCGGCGACCGCTGCCTCAACACCCCATGAGCATACGTTCGGCATCCGCTTCCAACCTCGAAGGGGTTCGGCTCCGACTTGACCGCTTTTGTATCCCGTCACGGCGATCGATTCGGGTGCCAGAGACCTAAGTGCATCAGCGGAGTACGGTGAGGCTACCTGGTATCCAGAAGCCTTTGGGGGGAAACCCTCGAGAAGGTCGCTCGTCGGTCCCACGGCGTTGTGAGAAGCCAAGAGGAGGGGGAGCCGAACCGCCGTGAGGTCTTCCAGTACCTTACGCGTCTTTCTACGGAGGATACCCGACAGGCATAGTGTCTTACATATCTCGTACAGGGGATACGCCACAACGGTCGCGGTGCCTTTCCTCATAGAATACGTCTCTAGGAATGCCTCGGCGGAGACCTCGCTACGTTCCTCGGCCGATGATTCCTCGTGTGGTTCCCTCGACGGTTCTTCCTCCACCTCATCTTGTCTCGTCTTTTTCGATCCCTCTCCCGAGCCGCGGGAGCTGCTCTCCATTGGTCCCCCGATGGTCTCCGCGACTGCTGTTGGATCTACTTCGGTCGCGTCGATCGTTTGCCTTATCTTCATCAGTCGATCTCGTACGACCTTACTATCTCGACGGAAGATCCTACCGATCATCCCGGTTCACCTCGTAAGTCTGAACATCTCCTCGACGATTTCTTCGACCTGAGAGATGAGGTCGGAGTCCAGCTCCACTATGAGCGGTTTCGGGACGTGTCGGGCCTCGAGCACTCTTTCGACTTTTTCTCCCGTGTTGATTTTCATATCGGCACACACCATATGACCAGGGACGATGACTTCAGTGCCAGTTTCGCGACGTATCCGGAAGGCGAGGCCTTCCTCGGTTCCCATCACGATTTTACTGATGTTCTCCTTTTCACAGTATCGACGTATTTGGGACGTGGAGCCGACGAAATCCGCCATCGCGCATACCTCAGGGGGACATTCCGGGTGTACCACGACGGCGGCGTCCGGATGTCGAGAACACAGTTCGCGTAAGTCAGAAGGAGACAGCGAGTGATGAACGGGGCAGCTACCATGCTCGGGGAACGGAATTATTTCCTTGTCCGGCACGTGTTTTTGCACCCAAGCCGCGAGGTTACCGTCGGGAACGAAGATGATCTTATCCTCAGGGAGTGAGGATACGACTTCGACAGCGTTGGCACTGGTACACATCACGTCAGCCTCAGCTTTCACCTCGGCGCTCGTGTTGACGTACGCGACCACGGCGGCGTCTGGATGCTCGCGGCGAAACTCTCGCAGCTCTTCCACCCTGAGCCGCATGGCCATACCGCACGCAGCGCGGTGGTCGGGCACGACGACTTCACGATCGGGGTTGAGTGCCTTCACAACCTCCGCCATGAAATCCACTCCGCACATTACGATACGATCAGCATCGATCTCCCGGGCCTCTAGGGCCATCTCTAGCGAATCCCCGACGCAGTCCGCCATGAGTTGCACATCGGGCCGCTGATAGTTGTGAGCCAGCACGAACGTTTCCACAGTACCTACCCCCTAAACCAACGGCTCGAACTCGACCCCGAATACGTGTTCTGGAATTTCGATCATTACCTTGGGTACGAGGTCCGGATCGATGGTACGGAGGATTCTGGCAGCTTTGGGCACCGAACGGAGAGGTAGGGCGGCGTTGGGACGCTTAGGGTCGTCCAAGTAGTCGCTCTCCAGCATGAACTCCGGACCGTGCTCCGCGGCTTCCCGTACTGATCGCCGAGAGGCTGGTACTGAGGGCCACACTCCTACGTTTCGGGCTGCGGAGACGTCGGATGTCGCCCGATGCCTCACGAACCTGTCGAAGTCGAATCCGACGTCTTTTAAGTACTCGTACAGTCGCATGTAGTGCTTCCCCGAGGCTTTGGGTCCATGGTAAATCACCGGCAAGTCCAGATCTTTGGCCAGCTCCAGGAACCTGATGAACACCTTGTGGCACACACGCTTCACCTCAGCGGGCACGGGATAGTGGGGATGACCTACTTCGCCCACTGCGACTACCTCTTCGTACTCGGCGGCGAATTTCTCGATGAGACCGCACACGGTTTCTGCGACGTTTAGCACTTCCTCTTCGGGACGCTCTTCGGCCAGCGTCGTCACCTCGGCCGGGTGCCAGCCTAAGGCCGCATATCCTCTCAGCGGATACTCGAGCTTGCCGTACCGGACCCCTTCGAGATGTAACAGGTAAGCGCGCTCGAAGTCTTCCCTACTGTATCCGTGGATTCGATAGCTCCGAAGCGTTAGAACCGGGGATACGAACCCGGTACCCCCAGCTCGATAGAACTTCTCAAAGACCTTGTACCCGTCACCTTTCACCGGATTGAAGTGAAGATGTACGTCAGTAGCCACCCGCAATCGATCACCCCGGATCATCCTGAAGGTT
Organism: Methanopyrus sp. SNP6; assembly: GCF_002201895.1. Classification (NCBI taxonomy): domain Archaea; kingdom Methanobacteriati; phylum Methanobacteriota; class Methanopyri; order Methanopyrales; family Methanopyraceae; genus Methanopyrus; species Methanopyrus sp. SNP6. The sequence continues at coordinate 373,889 of NZ_CP019436.1, forward strand.
GGCTTAAATCGGATGACGTGAGGGCTCGGCGTCATCCCGGCCGATCATCCGTCTCCCGAGTGGTGGCCTTCTTCATCGCCCGGGGGTTGGCGGAATGTGGGTAGAGTTAAGGCGTAAATACGGTCGGGATCGCGGTCACGCACCGATGTCGGAAGAGGACGTGCTGCGGATCAAGCCCAAAGAACGTCCCGGAGTGGTGTTCGTAACCCCGGATGGTCGAGTTCACGCGGACTTGGAGCACGTGAGGATGGTGGAAGATACGGTGACGCTGCACTCCGATCCCACGAAGCCCCCGGGCCCGGACAATCCATCAGTGATCGTACCGGAGCACGTGTTGGCGGCACTTTATGTTTCGGGGTACGCGGGCGCGATAGTCGAGATCCGGGGCGACCCGGGGCACGCGAAGCACGTGTGGAGGGCAGATTGTTACCTGATGGAGGCCGTGGAGGAGCTGGGTGGTCCAGCCGACCCACCCGAGATTGGGGAGCCCGCGGCTAAAAGGACGTTCATCCGCGAGGGAGAAGCCCCGTCTACGGTTAGGAACGTGGAGGGAAGGATCGAACCGGCAGAAGGGTTCGAAGTGCGTGTAGAAGGCGAGGTTGTCTCGATTCACGATCTCATGACCGTCAGGCGTGGGAACGTGAGCAACAAGACGCCAGAACATGCGGGCCTAGACGTGGTAGCGGACGTCGCGATGCTGGCGGGAACGACGGGCGCTAAGGTGGAGATATCAAGACCCACGGAGGTAACCTCGGTGCATCCTACCGATCTCTACCTGGCGACGGCCGCAAAGCGTGGAATTCGCGTCTGTTCGCTCAACGTTGGGAGGATGCGAGGCGCCGTAAACTTGGAGAAAGGGGTGACCGTTCGGGTCGGTACTGATCTCAGGTACGAAGTCTGCATCACCGAAGAACCGGTAACATCTGAGATCAAGATAGGCGACGTAACGCTGGTCCGCGAGGGGGGTAAGTTCCGGACCGTAGAGCCTGGAACTGTTCGGCTCGGAGACGAGGTGGTGGAAGTAAGTTGATCGACGTTTCGTCCCTGTCATGGGCCGTAGCGCTCGGAGTGGTTCGAGGTCTCTACGTGTTCGCGGGGTCGTTCATCGCGGCGGCCCTGTACCGGTAGTGATCGCGTGGGCTATCGCCACCTTGTTCTCGACTCCCGCCAGAACGTACGGGGACGCTATCGGTGAGAGGATCCTCCGGGTGAGGATTCGGGCGTCGGTGAATCCCAGAACTAAGGTCTACAGTCCCCCAGAGAACCCAAACGAGATCAAGGATATCCCCGGAGAACCACCCGCGCCCACAGAGGTCAAAGAACGGATCGCGGGACGTGAGTACGAGTTCCCTCGAGGCACTCCGAAGGAGGAAGTGGAGCGAGTGATCAAGCGAGATTTGGAGAGCGAGACCGGGATAGGCCGCGCCGTGGTCCGCGTGCGGGACGGCGACGTCGAGGTACTCATCGCGGGTGCGAAGCCCCCGATCTCGCACACGCTCCCCCCGGACAAGGTCGCCGTTTCCGTGGAACCACTAGGCGGAGCCATCCACATCGGAGAGGGAGATCGTGTACGTGTGTTCGTGGACGGTCGTGAGCTAGGCGAGGCAGAAGTGTGGCGACGGGTAGACGATCGGGTAGTATTGGTGATGGAAGAACGCATCGCCGAAAAGCTGCTGAAGGAGATCACTCGGGGTAAAGCAGGTGTCCCTGATGGTGGTGGGAGGGGAGGGAGTGAGAGGGGAGGGAAGTTGAAGCGTGAGCGCGTTCGGATCGAGGGAGGCTCGATCAGGGTAGATGGACCGTCCCGGGCTCTAGTAATTCGAGGTGAGGCGACCACGAACAAAGGTACAGAAGTATGTGAGGGTGAAGAACTAGTGATCAGGCGTGGGGAGCGGCTGACGCTTACCACTGACTCGGAGCTCGAGGTAGAGCTAATCCTGGGGACCGGCGCCGGCTACTCGGTCGAAGAAGACGACGTCGAAATACCATCGGACTGGAAAGAGTTAGCCGAAGAGCTGGCCGATCACGGTGGAACACCGATTTGTATGGTGATCGGTCCTCAGGACTCCGGTAAGACGACGCTAGTAACCTTCATCGCCAACGAGCTCGTGGAACGAGGGCTCAAGGTAGGTGTCGTCGACGCCGATATAGGACAGTCGGACGTCGGACCTCCGGCAGTCGTCTCCCTGGGTATCGTAGAGGACACCATCCACGACCTCTCCGAGGTGGAAATGAGACACGGGTACTTCGTCGGGTCGATCACACCATCGGGACACCTACTCCAAACCACCGTAGGGACTCGGAGGATGGTAGACCTCGCACTGGCCGAAGGGACGAATGCCGTACTCATTGATACTTCTGGGATGGTCCACGGCGGACCGGCCAGGGCCCTTAAACTCCACAAGGTCGACGTGATCAGGCCCTCGCACGTGGCGTTCCTGGATCGTAACGGTCAGGTATCGCACATCAAACGTATGGTAGGGTCCTTAGAGTACATCGAGGTACATGACCTCACGGTACCTGAGGCCGTGAAAGACGTTGAACGGAAGGACCGTATCCGACGTAGAGAGCGCGTACTGCGCGAGTTCTTCGAGAAACGGGAGATCCTGGAGCTCGACTTGGAAGAAATCTCCGTACAGCGGGCGTTCATAGGGACGGGTGAACCAGTAGATTTAGAGGAGGAGAGCAAGCTGCCCGCACTGATCAAGGCTGTATCAGGTGTCGAACCGGAGATATTGCACGCGGAGAGGGCGCCGGATGCCGTTATTTTGGTCGTTAGAGACCAGGCCGGTCGAATCGTGGGACGCGGCGGCCGACATGCCCGAGAGCTTAGACGGCTACTTAACGTCCGAGAGTTCGTTGTAGTCAATGAGGAAGAACTTCAGGGAGTGTTGGTAGGACTGTGCGACGGGGCCGGTGATCTGCTCGGTATCGGCGTGATTCGAGAAATTGACTTCACCTCCGGAGAACTGAAAGTCGAGGGCCGGCTACTCCGCGACAGGACGATTCGTGTCGTTCAGCTGGGCTCACTCAAAGTGGATCCTGAGACGGGGTCTCACGAGCCTATGAACGTGCGAGTTTGACCACAGTCCCGAAGTGTTAATCTTCTGGGGTTGCGGCGATGATGTACGTAGGGATCGATCACGGTACCTCTGGAATCAAAGTCGCAGCGTGCGACGGTGAGAGAGACCCGGAGTTTTTGGGCAAAGCACCGAGACGGAAGGTGGCCGAGCATGGGTTACTCCGATCCCTCCCCGACGAGGCCCGGAGGGCAGTAGAGGAGGCCGAGTGCATCTGCCTGAACTATGGAATGGGCGACGCGCTCACGGAGTTCACGCCGCTAGAGGAAGCGGAGGATCTCGGTGTGGGATACGGACTACGTGATACCGGCGGATCGGGACAAGAGTTCGGCGCCGGGAGGCGTATGGTCGAGGAGCTGTCAGAGCTCGGCGTTGAGGCCTACCTAGCACCGGGTATCCATCGGGACTTACCACGGCTGGACGGGGCATTCCGAATATTCTCACACGTGGCGAGCGGTGAGAAGCTAGGAACCGCGAGGCTAGCACTCGAGTTGTCCTCTTCGGATGATCTAGTGGTGTGTGACACGAGCTCGAACACAGTTTCCGTGGTGGTAAAGGATGGTGAAGTAATCGGCGGAATCGACGCGTGCCTAGGTGCACCGGGTATATTGCAAGGACCATTAGACTTGGAGGCCATTCGCAGGATCGACTCGGGTGAACTGTCGGCCAACGAGGCGTTTTCAACCGGAGGGATCGTTAAGGTAGTTAACTGCGCCGGAAAAGACCCAGAGAGCGCTGTAGAGGAATTCATCCAGAGGTGCGGCAAAGAAGAGAAGGAGTGGCTGGCACGACTAGTCGCTTGGGAAGTGGTAGGGTTAGGTATAGTCTACGACTGCGACGAGGCATGGATTGGTGGTACGTTGTCGGGAGACGACGAATTCATGGGAGCGCTTGAGAGGGTCCTGAGCAAAGCTTTTAACAGGGTCGCCGGGTTACCGCCCGAGTCGGCTTCGATGGGACTGGCGCTGATAGCCGCAGACATAGCTTCTGGAGCTCGGTCGGTGTTGGGGGTGCGAATTTCTCGCCGCCACTGATTTCATACCTAGGGCCACCAGGCACGTTCACAGAGGAGGCGGCTGAGCGGTTTTCTGAGGAGGAACTTGGGGGAAATGGGGAGCTCCAGTCCGCTAGTACTATTACCATGGTTTTCTTGCGTGTAGAGCGAGGTGAGGCGGATTATGGTGTGGTCCCGTGGGAGAACTCGCTGGAGGGATCCGTAGGAGAAACTTTGGATAACCTCTTACACAGGAGCGTACGAGTGTTCGGAGAGTTGGTGTTACCTATCTTACACGCACTGATGTCCGGATCCGAACCCGACGATCGTGAGCCCGTGGTCTACTCACATCCCCAGGCGTATGAGCAGGCGCGGGAAGCGCTGCGAGAGTTACTCGGTAACCACGAGTTCGTGCCCACGGCGAGCACCGCCGAAGCTGCCAAACTGGCGTCGGAGAAGGGTGCTTACGCTCTAGGTCCACCGAGGCTCGCGGAGCGGTTCGGACTGGACATAGTGGAGGAGATAAGGTTGGAAAATAACGAGACCAGGTTTGCGATCATCTCGAGGCGTGATAGGGCCCCGACTAAAGAGGACAAGACATCCGTAGTATTCTCGGTAACAGATCGTCCGGGTGCTTTACGTGAGGTTTTGGGTATCTTCGCGGATCGGGGTATCAACCTCACTAAGATCGAATCTCGACCCGCGAAGAGCGGGTTGGGAGACTACGTTTTCTTTCTGGACTTTGAGGGTCACAGGATGCTATACCCAGGGTCTGAAGCGTTAGCGGAACTCCGAGAGAGAACGCCATTCTCCAAGGTATTGGGGTCTTACCCCAAGGTTTTCCCGTAGGGGGTCGGAACAGTGATCGAGATCAGGATACACGGGAGAGGTGGCCAAGGGGCCGTCACCGCGGCTGAGATCCTGGCGATCGCGGCGAAGGAGGACGGGAAGTACTCTCAAGCGTTCCCGTTTTTCGGTGTAGAACGCCGCGGGGCGCCGGTGACGGCTTTCGCACGGATCGATGATGAGTTCATCAAGATCCGATCGCAGATATACGAGCCGGATCACGTGATAGTACTCGACTCCAGCCTGCTGGCCGTAGTGGACGTCACCGAAGGTCTATCGGAAGACGGTCTTATCGTCATTAACTCTAGGGAGGAGTCGGATGAAGTCGCTGAGGAGTTCGAAGATTTCGACGTTTACGTCGTGGACGCGACTCAGATCGCACTTGACGAGTTAGGCATCCCTATCGTGAACACCGCGATGGTCGGCGCCTATCTGAAGGCTTCCGACGTCCTAACCCTCGACGCCGTAAAGGAGGCTATCCACGCACGCTTCTCCGGAGAGATCGCAGAGAAAAACGTTAGGGTCGTTGAGCGAGCCTACCGGGAGGTGAAGGCAGTTGGGTAACGAAGAGTTCACGATAGGGGCTGTAGTGCGAGAACCGGGAAGTACCAGGAGGAATAAGACCGGTAGATGGCGCGTATTCAGACCCGAACTAGATCAGGAGAAGTGTGTAGACTGCGGTATGTGCTTCATGTACTGCCCGGACGGGTGCATCAGACCATCGGACGATGGCTACACTATCGACTATGATCACTGTAAAGGGTGTGGAATCTGCGAAAGCGTATGTCCTGTAGACGCGATCGAAATGGTCCTGGAGGAGGGTTGAGGGGAGATACCGATGACTGAAGTTCGTGTGATCAACGGGAATTACGCCGTGGCTGAAGCTGTTAGGATGGTGGACGTCGACGTCATTGCGGCGTACCCGATCACGCCTCAAACACCTATCGTAGAGTACCTTTCCGAATTCGTATCTGACGGAGAACTGGACGCCGAGTTCATACACGTAGAGTCGGAGCACAGCGCGATAAGCGCCGTGCTCGGTGCCTCGGCAACTGGAGCCCGCGTGTTCACTGCGACGGCTTCTCAAGGTCTCGCCCTTATGCACGAGATCCTGTTCATAGCTTCAGGGTTGAGGTTACCGATCGTAATGGCTGTCACAAACCGCGCTCTCTCAGCTCCGATAAACATCTGGTGCGATCACTCCGACTCCGTGGCGCAACGGGACACGTCGTGGATCCAACTTTACTGCGAGTCAAATCAAGAGGTGTTCGACACAGTAGTGCAGGCATATCGGATAGCGGAACACGAAGACGTCCTCCTACCCGTAATGGTGTGCCTGGACGGGTTCACGTTATCCCACACGTTAGAGCCCGTCGAACTGCCGGAAGAGGAAGAAGTGCGATCGTTCGTCGGTGGGTATGAACCATTCCACTGTTATCTCGATCCCGAAGACCCAATGACGTTAGGGCCTGTAGGTGATCCTGACAGCTACATGGAGTTCAAGAAGATGCAGCACGATGCTATGGAGAAGGCATGTGAAGTTATAGGAGAAGTCAATAGGGAGTTCTCGGACGAGTTCGGGCGTTCTTACGGTGACGGGCTCATCGAAGAATACAACACGGAGGACGCAGATTACGTCGTTATCGCGATGGGATCCGTCTGCGGGACTATCAAGCACGTGATAGATGAGGAGCGCCCGGACGTGGGTCTGGTCAGGGTGAAGGCTTACCGCCCGTTCCCAGGCGACCGGATAGTGGAAGTGATTCAGGATAAGGAAGGTGTCGTGACCATCGATCGCGCACATTCGTACGGGGCAATGCCGCCACTGTGGACGGACGTCAAAGCCCACGCACCGGACATCGACGTGTCGTCGACCATCGCGGGTCTCGGCGGTCGCGACATACGCCCGCAGGACGTGCTCGAGATAATCAAGGTAGCTGAGGAAGGGAAGGGTATGGACGAACCCGTCTGGATCAACGTGAAGGTGTGAGGGGGATCACCCGTGGGGAAAGCCAAGAGACGCGTCCCCATTCCGGAAGAAGAACTCATAGCCCCCGGCCACCGAGCGTGTGCGGGCTGCGGATCCGCCATCTGCGCACGCCTTTGTATGAAAGCCTTAGGTAAGGACACCGTGGTGGTCATGTCGACTGGGTGCATCGAAGTCGTCACGACGCCGTACCCTGAGACCGCTTGGGAAACACCGTGGATCCACGTGGCGTTCGAGAACGCCGCCGCCGTCGCATCCGGCATCGAGCGCGCGTTGAAGGCGTTGGGGAAGGAGGACGTAACAGTGGCTGTGCTCGCGGGCGACGGTGGGACCGTGGACATAGGATTTCAGGCGCTATCAGGGATGTTGGAGCGGGGCCACGACATCGTCTATATCTGTTACGACAACGAAGCCTACATGAACACGGGAGTTCAGAGGAGCGGTGCGACACCGTACTTCGCGGCGACCACCACGACACCACCGGGTAAGATCTGGAAGGGAGAGATGCGACCGAAGAAGAACATCCCAGAGATCATCGCCGCACACGGGGCGCCGTACGTTGCGACGGCGTGTGTGTCCCATCCTAAAGACCTCATCAAGAAGGTCAAGAAGGCTAAGGAGGTGAAAGGGCCTGCGTACGTCCACGTACTGTGCCCGTGTCCGCCGGGTTGGGGGCATGATTCGTCAGAGACCGTCGAAATCGCGAAGCTAGCAGTGGAGACGGGGATGTGGGTATTATACGAGATCGAGAACGGGGAACTCCGCATCACTTACCGTCCGAAGGATCGAAAGCCTGTGAAGGAGTATCTCAAGCGTCAGAAGAGGTTCCAACACCTGACCGAGGACGACATAGAGGAGATCCAAAGGATGGTGGACGAGCAGTGGAAAGAGCTCGAAGGGTGAAGGTCTGGGTCGGCTTACCCGACTGCGTAGGGTGCGGTAAGTGCGCGGAGGTATGTCCAATCGGCGCTATAGAGATAGTCGACGGCCGGCCGCGGAAGTGCGTGCACTGTAATCCGGAACGAGCGATGTGCGCTCGGGTTTGTCCCAGTCACGCGATCGTTCAGGTGTGCGAAACACTCGTGATAGACCGTGACAGATGCGACGGGTGCGGGAAGTGTGTCGAAGCCTGCCCGGTGGACGGGATATTCGTCCGTGGGAACGTCGCCGTGAAGTGCGACAACTGCTCAGACCGAGAGTACCCCGCATGCGTGGAAGCATGCCCGGTAGCCGGTGCAGATGTGGCTTCCGTAGATGAGCGGGTTTTATGGAGACGATTCCGAACCACCCGAACCTTCCGGGACTTGCAGGGGAGTAGGGGTTATGCCAGACGACCCGGATCGGAAGCTGCTCGAAAGCATATCCGAAGCCACCGTCGAAGCGTTGCGCGTGGCCGAAACTAAGCTCCCGGACGATGTGCTGGAAAGGCTGGAACGGGCACTGGACGAGGAAGACGGTCATGCCCAGACGATGCTGGAAGCGATTCTCGAGAACGTCCGCATCGCAGAGGAGAAAGGATTACCGATGTGCCAAGATACAGGGCTAATCACCGTTTTCGCGGAGATTGGCCGCGAGTTCCCCCTGAGGCTAGCCGGAACCATCCGGGACGGAATCGAGGAGGGTATCCGACGGGCTACGGAGGAGATACCGCTTAGACCCAACGTGGTCCATCCGATAAGTAGGGAGAACACTGGTGATAACACCGGGTACCGTGTACCCATCGTTCGGTTCATCCCGACCAAGGGGAAAGAGCTGAAACTCCACTTCCTACCCAAAGGTTTCGGGTCTGAGAACTCCAGCGCGGTGACCCGGTTGTTGCCCACGGAAGGGTTGGAAGGCGTCCGCGAGTTCGTAGTCAGGACAGTGAGAGAGGCCGGCGGGATGCCGTGTCCACCGATCGTGTTGGGCGTAGGGGTCGGTGGGACGATCGACGAGGCCACGCACTTGGCCAAGCTTGCCCTGTTCCGACCACTGAACGTTAGGAACCCGGACCCAGAGATCGCGGATTTGGAGGAGGAGCTGTTAGAGGAGATAAACCGACTGGGTATAGGCCCAATGGGTCTCGGGGGCCGGACTACGGCACTGGCCGTCAACGTCGAGCTAGCTTACACCCACACGGCCGGGCTGCCGGTGGCCGTGAACGTACAGTGCTGGGCGGCCCGAAGGGCGACCGCGATCGTGTACCCGGACGGCTTCTTCGAAGTTACCCAACGTGAGTACCCGCGGGGGATAATCTGTTGACCGAACACCACCTGGAAGTCCCACTCGAGGAGGGGCGACTCACCGAGTTGGAGGTAGGTGACGTAGTGTACCTGACCGGGATCATAATCACGGCTCGCGACAAAGCCCATCAGCGGATTTTCGAGGAAGGTGATGAACCTCCCGTAGATCTCGAAGGGGCCGCCGTGTTTCACGCGGGTCCCGTGGTCAGGCGTGTCGATAACGGCTACGAGCTAGTTGTGATAGGCCCCACGACGAGCACGAGGATAGCGAAGTATCTCGAGGATATCGTGGATGCTGGCGTGAAGATGATCGTCGGCAAGGGGGGCATGGGCCCGGACGCTCCTGAGGTGATGAAGGATCGCGCCGTGTACCTCACGGCGCCGGGAGGGTGCGCCGCGCTCCTTGCCGAACGGGTAAAGGGCATCCGAGAAGTACACTGGTTGGACCTTGGAATCCCAGAGGCGATCTGGGTCCTGGAGGTGGAAGAGTTCGGCCCGCTGATAGTCACCGTAGACGCGCACGGTAACGAGCTGTCGGGTGAGTGAACCGTGTACGTCGGTCGGTTTTTACTTGCCGGAAAGCTGGAGGACGGGACACCGATCGCAGTATACTGCGTTTGTAGCCGCAGCTTCTCGGATCGACGTATCGAAGTCAGTGAGAGTGCGGCGTTCGTGGTCCCAGAAGATCCGAGCTACACGACAGAGAACCCGTACGTGACCTATACCTGCGCCCGTATCGTCGAAGAGTTCCTCGTACTCTCCAACGGAGCTCAGACGGATCCTATCGCGGACAAGCTGGAGTCGGGTGTGCCACCCAGGGAAGCGATAGTGTCTGTCACCTTCGCTATGGATTATGAACACGACGAGTACAACACACCGAGGATCTCCCTAATCACGGACGGCGAAACGTTCTGGCTTGGACGGGTCGCACTGGATGAGGTGTGCTTCAAGTCTATGAAGCCAAAGGACGGGGAGGGGTACTTGCTGTCCGTGTACGGGGAATACGCCGAAGTTCCGTCGGAGCCTAACGTGACCCTGGACCGAGAGGACCCGCTTAAGTGCGATCCTGTCCCGTCCTTCAAGCACTACGTCTGCTCGGTGATCGCACGGCACGACGGCGGCCGTTGGTCCCTCGAGGCCAGGTGATTCAGTCTGTCTCCAACAGCCTCGCGTTTCCGGGTGGCATCGCCCTCATTACGTCGTCCACAGTTAGATAACGGCGTAGGTTCTCCACCCCGTTCTTGAACATCTCGAAAAGCCTCCTGGCGACGTCGGATTTTCGCTCGTTTCCGGGTTCCAAGACGCCGTACGTCAAGCAGTGTCTCTTCACGGCAGAGACCGGTCCGCCCATTACCCTGTACCCACTCTCCACCTCTTGGACACCGATCGCCACCTTCAGCTCCGTTCGACGGAACCAGTTACGTTTACCGCGGATGATAGCACCTCCGTGGGGAGCCTCGGCAGACTTGTCTACCTGGTCGGCTGTCACCCAGTAAACATCGGCGGCTTTGAGACCCCAACGCCACGCTCGGGAATACGAAGCCGCGAAGATCGCCGCCTCACGTAAGGTCGTCTCCGGGACCTCCTTGCCCTCGGTCTTGATCACGACATGTGGAGCCCCGTGCACGTGAGCGTGGACGAGGATGTCGTGGTCCTCCAGGTAGCGTCGTAATATGATCTCGTTTGTATGGGCGTCCGAGCCGCCTATAACCACGAAGCCGTCGGATGATATGAACCAACGGAACCGCTCGTACCAGTCCTTCTTGCGACGCTTGGTGAGCTCGACCGTCAGCTCTTCAAGCTTCACCTCAGGTGGGCCCTCTTCGAGTAACTTCTCGAGTTCGCGCTCCTGCTCTCGAAGAACCTCTCGAGCGCGCTCGGCTTTCCGTTCCAGCTCCTTCGCACGATCAAATAGCTTGGAAGCAGTGGAGTGAACGTCCGAGTCGATCGGTACGGGCACGGTCACCTCGCTGTTTTCACCTGGCAACCTGAGGATCACGCGACGGTTCTCGACGTCGATGTCGGTTATCCTCTCCACCTCCTCTATGCCGGAACCCTTAGCCTCTTGGATCCTCCGCTTAATCTCCTCCAACGAGTACCCCTCGCGCTCCGCTTTTCGGAGCTCGCTCAAGATCCCGTCGACGAGGTTGTAATTCAGGTACAGCGCGTTGGCACGCTCACGGAGTTTTTCCGCCTTTGTACACAGCTGCTCGATGCTCGAACGCTGTCTCTCGATCGTCCGCTCGAGGCGACGCTTTTCGCATTCCCATTTCTCTCGTACTTTGCGTTCCTTCTCCGCCAGGAATTTAGTCACGTAATACTCGTCTAAGGCGCGTTGGAAGGTGTCCTGCTCCTCCATCTCAAGTTCCTCGGAGTAACGCTCAAGCGGCACCGGCGTGACGTCCACGTAGTTTCGCTCGGTCGTCCTGTAGAGTGTAGGTCGTAAATCTCCCTCGGATATCTGCTCTAGGAGATCCCGGAGCGTTTCGTAGATCTCCTCCAGCTCCTCCTCCTCGAACTCCGATGCGTGTGATTCCCGACGCTCGTACAGCCCGACCCTCAGGAGCACCTCTTCGGCATAAAGGCCACCGAGGCCCACGTCCACGGCGAGTGTCCGGACGATATCACGGTCGGACTCGAGGAGTAATTCTAGGAAGGTATCACGGCCGAGTTCGTAGGGATCGGGCGGGCTTTCAGGTGGCTTGTACGTCTCGCCTGGCACGACAGCCCTGTTACGGAACCGTCTGGTCGGAAAGGCCCTCTCGATGGAATCGTTCTCGTCAGTTACGGCGAGCGTACCTTTGGGGAGCAGCTCGATGTAGATCCTACGGCCCGAACGCAGGTCGAAGCGTAATATCCTGTCGAAACCTAGCTGGGTGATACGCTCTATACGGTCACCCGAAAGGGTACTTCTGAGCGCCTGTGAAACGGGGGTAGGCTGATCGGGGCTTGGTTTGGGGCGCCAGGTTAGGTGTACACGCGTCCCTGGTTCCAAGACCAGATAATGGGAGCCTACACCCGGGATGTGGAGCTTAACCTTCAGCTCACGCTCACCTACCTGGTATACCTTATCTATCAAGGCCCCTTCGAGTAGGGAATCAAGTTCGCGGGCAGTGGCACGCACGTCGAAGGATGTCATCGCTTCCTTGGACCACGCTTTCAGACCGTGTAACCCCCGGCGGAACCACCGCCGAATCACGAGGTCCTACTCTTGATCTTCGCCTTAACGGCTTCCTTTCTCCGGACTGTCTCCTCCTTCTCCTCTTCTCCGAGAACCTCACGGACTAAGTGTCGGATGGCGTTCTTGAAGGCTGTAATCAGATCCCAATCGTGGTCCTTGACCGATATGACGTTCCGCGCATCCTTGACGTGGATGCGTACCGAGTACTTGTGACGGTTACCTTCCTCATGGTACCGTTTGATGTGGACCTCGACAGCCTCGATCGACGGACGCATCGAGGCGAGCTTCTGAACGGCCGCGGCTATCGACTTACGGAGGATTACTAGGGTGAAGTCGTCGACGTCGTCTACACCCTTCAGCGACACGAACACGCCGCGCTTCCGCATCAACTCGGGGATCTTGCGCAGAATGTCCCGCCTCGTCACGACTCCGATTGGCTCTTCGAATTTATTAACTATCGGCATACCACGGATGCCGTTCTCTACGATCTTCTCGCATAGGTCGACCAAGGTCTCGTCGGGCTCGGCTCGCACGCACGGTGAGCTCATGATATTCTTTACCGGGTGACCGAAAGCGGGCACCTTCTCACCCTTGCGGTCCATTTTCCCGAGCCTGGTGATCGGCTTGATGACCTCACGGATGATATCCGTTGTGGTGACGATCCCTCGGAGCTTGTTCGCGTCGTTAACCACCGGGAGCCTGCTGATACCGTTATCGCGCATTATAGCTCTGGCTTTAGCGATGGTGTCGTTCTCGTGGATGGTGATGACAGGAGTGCTCATCACTTCCCGCGCGTCGATCTTGGCAAGCTCGTCCGACTCTCGCGCGACGTCGATGATGTCGTATTCCGTTACGAGACCAACAAATTCCCCATCTTCTTCTACCACGGATAAAGCGCGGAGACCCGAATCGAGCATCGCGGTGATAGCTTCGACTATGAGTGTGTCGGGTGTGATCGTTTCCGGCTTCATCATCACGGTTTCTGGTTTAACGTTCGAGACGTCCGCTACGTGAGCGTCTACCACGTCGTAATACGAGATCATCCCCACAACCTTACCATCATCTACAATTGGTATTTCCTTCACACCATGGCGTTCTAACTTCGAGAATATCTTCGACAACGGCTCGCCAGGTTCCGCGGTGATAACCTCTTCGGCAGGCGTCATAATCTCTTCGACGGGGCGCTCGAAGACCTCCAATGGATCGCCCCCATAGACCTTTGGCGGCACGGTGGTTGTCCCGTCCACGGCAAAAAAGAAATCGGTACCGAACCGCGCCGGCGTCGAAATGGCGAGATGAGGGTGGGTGACTTGAGCGGTGAGCCAGAGTATAAGTTAGTGCTAGCGGCGGTTCATCAAGGGCTCGGGGTCCTAGCCGGGTACCTATGCGCCACGAGATACTCGATCGTGCTCGCTATGGTTCTCTTGATCTTGCCGTTCGCCCTCGGCAGGGTCCTGGAGCGATTGCTGGATCGGGAGTGCATCGGCGGAGCCAAAGGCTGGATGGCGTACGGTCTAGGGGCGTACCTCTCGGCGTGGATACTAGCTTGGACGTACTTCATCAACCGGTAATCGGGGGTGGTATCGATCGGAAGAGTGGCGGTCGTGGATAGGGAGCGGTGTAAGGGAGGATCCAAATGCGACTACGTCTGCCAACGTTTCTGCCCTGGAGTTAGGACAGGGCGTGAAACCATCACGATCGACGAAGACACCAACAAGCCCGTGATCTCCGAGGAACTGTGCTCCGGATGCGGTATTTGCACTCAGAAGTGTCCCTTCGGTGCTATCAAAGTTGTACGTCTCCCCGAGGAGCTGGAGGGAGAATGCGTACACAAGTACGAGGAAGGGGGGTTCCGGCTCTACAGGCTCCCAGTCCCAAAGCCCGGAAAAGTCACCGGTGTGATCGGACGCAACGCGATCGGTAAAACTACCGCCGCCAAGATACTCACAGGTGAGCTCAAACCCAACCTAGGGGATCCCGAAGCGGACCCAGACTGGGATGAGGTGATCCGGGCATTTTCAGGTACGGAACTTCAGGAACACTTCAGACGTATCGCGAACGGTGACCTCCGACCCATCATGAAGCCGCAGTACGTCGAGATCCTGCCCAAGGTCGTCGAGGGCAGGGTGAAGGACGCCCTTGAGGATGTAGATGAGTTGGGAGTCGCCGACGAACTCATCGAGCGCCTCGGACTAACCGAGGTAACCGACCGGCGGATCTCCGACCTCAGTGGTGGAGAGCTGCAGCGCGTCGCCATCGCCGCGGCACTCTCTCGAGACGCGGACTTCCTGGTTCTCGACGAGCCGTGTAGCTACCTCGATGTCGAACAACGACTCTCGCTAGCCAGATTACTTCGCGAGATCGCAGAGGATCGAGGGATTCCGATGCTCGTCATCGAGCACGACTTAGCTACACTGGACTACGTGGCCGACGTAGTACACGTCTTTTACGGAAAGCGCGGTGCGTACGGTGTAGTGTCCAAGCCGATGGGTGTGGGTAAAGGGATCAACGCGTACTTGAAGGGATATTTAGAGGCCGAGAACGTCCGCTTCCGGGATGATGAAGTTGTACTTCCAGAGAAACCTGTTGAGGCCGAAGCGGGTGAGCGGGACACCCTCGTGGAGTACGGTGAGCTCGTCAAAGAATACGACGGCAACTTCAGGCTAGAAGTGGAACCGGGAGAAATTCGTGTCGGGGAGATCATCGGAGCCCTCGGACCCAACGCTATCGGTAAGACGACTTTCGTTAAGCTCCTGGCCGGGGTGCTCGAGCCTACCGAAGGGAAAGTGGATGTCGACATTAAAGTCTCGTACAAGCCACAGTACCTGGAGGTGGACTCGGATGAACCCGTCGAGCAGGTGCTACGGAGAACCGCCGGCTCGGAATGGGGATCGAGCTGGTACCGGAGCAACATCGTGGAGCCACTGGACTTAGAGTACCTATTCGATAGACCGTTGTGTGAACTGAGCGGCGGTGAGCTGCAGCGCGTAGCCGTGGCGGCTGCCCTATCCCGGGAAGCAGATCTGTACCTTCTAGACGAACCTAGCGCATATTTGGATGTTGAGGAGAGGATCAACACCGCCCGCGTCATAAGACGGGTGATTGAGACACGGGATGCCGCCGCCGTCGTAGTCGATCACGATTTACTCCTGATAGACTACATCAGTGACAGGATGATGGTGTTCGAAGGCGAGCCAGGAAAGCACGGACGCGCGAATCCACCGGAGAGTAAACGAGAAGCCATGAACAGGTTCCTGTCGAACTTGGGCGTGACGTTCAGACGGGACCAGGAGACACGGAGACCGAGAGCTAACAAGCCCGGCAGTCACCGTGACCGTGAGCAGAAGCGTCGTGGTGAGTACTTCTACGCCTAGCGGGTCTCCACCGCACTAGCCGATGGAAACGCGCCCTCGAGTCCCATTGATTCTCGGACCGAAACATGCCCCGACACGTCCTGGAAGAAGCTCTTTCTTTATATTAAAATTTGGAAACATAATTGTATTTTTTGGTTCATACGGTTTATGCATAGTTTGTGCATGAAAGTTGAATTACAGTACGTAAATAATACGATACTAATGAATAAATTACATGAGTACTATCGTACGATTCATGCAAGTACGAAGTTTAATCTTCGAAGATCCGTAATACCATTTAAGTACAATTTTCCGAATTTCATGCATAGACCATAATACCCAACACCGAGCTAACACCAGTAGAAGGCTCAAGGACTCGATTTACTTGCGGAAAAAACAGTTTGGAGTGCAGGATTATGGGTGGTCAGAGCTCCGTCTCGAACTCCTCGGTCTCCAACCGATCACGCTTGAGCATGTACAGCTTCATCCACACCTCTTTACCGTCGATGGTGCCGTACATGAACGACGGGCCCGGGCTGGGCCCTCCTCCAGATGGTACACCAGTGAGACTTCCCGGGTTTACGATCAGTACATCTCGGTGCTCCCTGAACTCCGGCCTGTGGGTGTGACCAGTGAAAATGATGTCGGATCCCTCTTCCTCGGCTATCGCCGAGAGCTGGTCCGGGTCACCCCTCGGGTGAACCCCACTGCCGTGGTCTACCGTCACCTTGACGTCTCCGATACCTTCGGTCACCCTGGGAGGTAGCGGGAGTCCGAAGTCGCAGTTCCCCACAACCATCAAGGCCTTTTCACCGAGTGATGCTATCCATTCCATAGTGTCCTCGGTCGTGTAGTCACCGGGTGAAATCACCACGTCCACTGGGGCGAGCTCCTCGATCTTCCGCCTGATAGTATGTGGGACTTCCTGCGCACGCTCGGGAATGTGAGCGTCCCCGAGCACCAGTACCGTGATCATCGCTAGCCCCCCATCCGAGTATCGGCGGGAATCACTCTTCAACATGATCGGGGGTCGGGTCGAGGGGGACGTACCCTTGAGAGGCGCAGGCACGGAGAAGGCGCTTCCCTTCGCTTTCATCGAAGAACGGGGGGGCCCAATCCCGCGTTACTCGGCGGCGTTGGACACCGTCCTCGTTCACAACCACCCGGTAGGCGAGTATCCCTCGACGTTGCCAAGCCGGGGTCCGTCCGAGGTTGATCCCAAACTCTCGGTAAAGCAGCTCATGCACATCCTGCGCCTTCATTCCACGGAGCCGCTCGGCAGCTTCCTTGGGTTTCAGTCCTCGCTCACGCAGCGCCCAGTACGCGTAGGAGTTCAGGTGATTCCGCCAAGCCTCGTCCTGACGCCACTTGAAGTAACATACCAGGTCATCGTCCGTGAGCACCACGCACCTGGAGTCGAAGGACACCGTCTCGTCGGCCGGATCTATTCCACGACGCTGTAGGGCCCGGAGGAAGTACGTGGAGGCGCAGGACGCAGATACGGACGTCAACTTCTCGACCCGACCGGAGAAGGGAACGTTGCCACGGGGTATGAGCGCATTCAGCTCATCGGAGAACGTGTAGACAAGTGTTACCCCCAAACCCGCGTCTCGGATCATCCGGACCGCCGTCTCGGCCATAGCTTCCGCGAATCGTCGGTCGTAGGGCTTTTTGAGGCGTAACCGGCGGACGAGTCCGGTGAACGCCCTCCCGTCGATCCTCAGAACCAGATGTGTGTTGGGGGGCACCCTTAGGTCCGCGTACACCTCGAGGTCGCAGGGTTTCACGGGCTTCAAGTGCCCACTCGAATCCCCTCGGTCATCCGTTCGATTAAAGCTACGGCGGAGTACGCAGCGACGGCACTCGTCTTCGGGTTATTCGGGAGCGCTTCGTTCTTCAGTTCGAACCGATACGTACCTGCACTCGACTCGACCTTGATAACGTGCGTGTTAACTGAGACCTCGGGGTCGCAGACGATCCGAACGGTGACTAGTGAGGGATCACCGACGGCTAGCGACACGGCGGCCGCCACGTTGATGTTCTTAGGAAACTTGCGGACGGCATCCCGCACGGAACCCTCGTAGAGTACCGTCCGTTCGGAAACATCCTCATTCAGAGCTTTCGGGTGCTTGATGGTGGTGAGAGTGACCTCTCTCACCCGACCTCGAAGCGCTCGCAGCACGTCCAGACCTCCCACCGCACCGGACGGAACGTGAAGGCGATGTCCGGTGACTTCCGCGACCTCGCGACATCGACTCAGCAGGTCCTCCTCGAGCACCAGCGCTCCTACGCTCATCACGATCACATCGAACCTCTTCAGCGCATCAGGTAGGAGGCTAGCCGCCGCTTCCACGGAGGCGGCTTCGAGCAGCACGTCGGCTTCGGCGCCCATGACGTCGTCTAGGTCGGTGGAGGTGTCGCAGTCTGGGAACCACCGCTTGATGCGTTTGAGCTTCTCCAGGTGACGATCACAGACCAGAACCGGTTCCACCTTGCCTTCGAGCCGCCCTTCACGGATCTCCCTCAGAACCGTCGTTCCGATGCCTCCAGCGCCTACGAGCGCTAAGCTCAGCTTCCTCATAGTCGACGATACCCTCCCTCAGGTACTCGACCAAACCCTCCGGAAGTTCCGGCTTTCCGTTCTCGGAAGGGTAGTCGCAATCCAATCGTACCGTGTGACCCGGTGCGACCTCGATCTCGGGCCTCTCCACCACTTGTATCTCCTCCAAAGGGACTCCACACTCGAGTACTGTGAGAGCCACTTTGAGGGCACCGTCGATGCTGAAATGGTAAGGTCCTAAATGTCGAACTTCTGCGTCTGGGAACCTCGGTGTGAGCTCCTTCCGAGTACGATGTCGGCGTGGATAATCGCCGAGGATACCTCCGACGATCACCACGTCGGGATCATCCTCGGGAGTCAAAGGATCCTCGGCGTCCGGGTCGAGGACTATCACACGATCTCCTCGGAGGGGCAGCTCGGACGCGGAGTACGGCAGCGCCGGATATTTGGCCTTAGCCAGTACTTCAGGGTCCGCGTTCGTAACCGTGAACTCCCAGCCGTACTTCCTCGCAGTCCGGTAGGCTTCCATGTACTCGAGGTCGAGCCAGGGGGACCACCGGTCAAGGTGTTCCACTATCGCCATTGGCATCACGCGACACCTCAAATCTCCAGATCTGAAGGTTTAGCCGGCGAGCTCTCCTGCTTCTTCCTCTCCCTTCCCTCCCCGGAAGACGCCTTCTCCGGGGATTCGATTATGATTATGTCCCCGACGGCCTTCACCAGCTCCGCATCGACAGTCTCCGTGCGCCTACCTCCACCACCGGGAAGCGGTAGCAGACCGCCGCCGGAGGGTTGGTTGGTGACGGTCACTAGGAACCGGACGAGATCGCCCGTCTTAGGGTCGAAAGTCACGTCTTCGACGGTACCGACCCGACGACCGTCTTCGGTAAAAACTTCCATTCCGAGAATCCGTTGGAACCTCACGTATCTCTTCTTGTATTCCTCCTCGTTGCCACTTTCACCGTTTGTCACGGGGGATCCCCCGTGGAGGTCGTGGGAATTCATCACGGGCACGACGCAGGTGCCGCCCTGATCCGAGACGGGGAGATCGTGGCGGCGGCTAATGAAGAGCGATTCTCCCGTAAAAAGTTCCACCGTGGGTTTCCGGAGCGATCTCTCCAGTTCGTCCTCGAGCGAAGTGATGGCGTCGACGTCCTCGCGGTGGCAGGACTGTACCGAAAACGCAAGGATTTGGAGCGAGTGCGGAACATTGCCGAGGAGCTAGAGGTGCCCGTATACTTGGTTGAGCACCACACCGCACACGCGGCTTCAGCTTATTATACCTCCGGGTTTAACCGATGCCTGACGATCACGGTCGACGCGGCCGGTGACGGACTCTCCTCCACGGTCTGGGTCTGCGAGCGCGGGGAGATGCACCGGATCGCGACGGAGCCGTACTACGACTCCTTGGGCGACTTCTACGCCAACGTGACCGAACTATTGGGATTCGAGCCGATGAAGGACGAGGGTAAGGTCATGTGCCTAGCCGCCTACGCCGAGCCGGATCTGAAATCCGTAGAGTGGATCAGGCGAGAAGTCATCGACGTCGAGGAGGGAAACATTGTCAACCGCCTCGGTGCGATCTCGGGAGAGGCCGTGCGCCGCCTCAAAAGGTCGAAGCTCGCCAGAATGGGGCGAGAACGCGCCGCCGCCGTGGCTCAGGAGGCGTTGGAAGAGCTACTACTGGAGTACTTCGGATACTACGTGAACGAGTACGGAGAGAACCGTGTAGCCTACGCGGGCGGTGTGGCCGCGAACGTCGTGGCTAACATGAGGTTACGGGAGAGGCTCGATCTTGACCTTTTCGTGCACCCGAACATGGGCGACGGCGGTCTCGCAGTCGGAGCGGCGCTATGGGCGTGGGCGGAAGAGGAACTCGCCCATGGACGAAAACCAGAACCACGGCGTTTGGAGAACGTGTACTTCGGACCCCAATACGATGGGAAGGAAGTGCGTAAGGCCCTGGAAGAGCGGAGCATGACGGACAGGGCGGAGTACGTGGGAAACGACCCCGACGCCATCGTCCGCGAGCTGCTGGAGGGTAAGACCGTAGCGTTTTTCCACGGTCGTATGGAGTACGGCCCCAGGGCGCTCGGAGCCAGGAGTATTCTCGCCGACCCGCGGGATCGGGACGTGGTGCACAAGCTCAACCGCGATCTGGGACGGGAGTCGTTTCAGCCCTTCGCACCGACAATCCTGTACGAGGACGCTCCGGAGTACCTAAGGAAGCCCTGTGAGTCACCGTTCATGACCCTAGCATTTCGCGCCACGGACACGTTCCGCAGGGAGGCCCCCGCGGTGGTTCACGTCGACGGAACCACACGTCCACAGACCCTCCAGGACGAACTGCCGTTCTACCGTGAGGTAATCGAAACGTTCCGAGAGGAGACCGGGTTAGGAGCCGTTCTGAATACCAGCTTCAATCCACATGGTGAGCCCATCGTGTGTTCGCCGAGAGACGCTCTCGAGGCGTTCGAGCACGGTGTCGCGGACGTCCTATGGATCGAGGGGTATATGATCGAGCGGGGGTGAGCCAGTGCCTCGGCCGAAGGTCCTGTACAATGTTGGGATGACGGCGGACGGGAAAGTCGTGACCACCGCCGGTGATTCGAGGATCTCGGGCGAAGAGGATCTCAGAGAGGTTCACAAGTTGAGGGCCGAACACGACGCGGTGGCCGTTGGAATCAACACGGTGCGGAAGGACGACCCAATGCTGAACGTGAGGTTGGTGAAGGGAGAGGACCCCATTCGAGTTGTGTTCGACACCGAGTGCTCAATTCCGCTCGGCTGTCGTCTAGTTCGCACCGCTCGGGATATCCCCACGGTCGTACTATGTGCCGAAGCAGACCCGAATCGTGTCGAGAAGCTCGAAAAAAGAGGTGTAAGGGTGGAGGAGGTCGGTACCTGTGAGGACGGCGTCAACGTGGAGCTCGGACTGGAGCGGCTCTACGATATGGGAGTACGAACCCTGCTACTCGAAGGTGGACCCACGCTGGCTTGGTCCTTCTTGAAGCGCGGCCTGATCGACGAGTTCCGTGTGGCCGTGGCTCCAGTGCTCGTGGGCGGATCCGACGCGTTGACGCCCATAGAAGGTGAGGGGTTCCCGCGCGTCGATCTCGGAGTGGGCCTGGAATTAAAACGAGTGGAGCGAGTGGGGCGCGACGTGGTACTCTGGTACGAAGTTTCCGGATCCGCCGCTGACCTGGCCTCCGAACACGAGGAAGCCAGGGGGAGATCATCATGAGGTGTCCGGAGTGCGGAACCGAGATGCGGTCGGAGCTACGGGACGACGGGGTGGAACTCCTCAAGTGTCCCGAGTGCGGCAAGGAGATCAAGCGTGTCCCGTCGTACCGAGAGTTCGGTCTGAAACGTCCGAACTTCTTCGAGATGACGGTACCGGAGTGGGACGAGGAAGTACTCGGGAAGGAGGTCGTGGCGGTCGTCAAGTACCGTTCTCCGGACGGTTACCGCCGCCGTAAGATCAGGGGCAAGGCGGTGCGCATCGACAACCGGGGTAACCTGGTAATCCGCCGGGATAACGGTTTCGAGGTCTCCCTGTACCCACAGGTGGTCGAGAACATCAAGGTACTGGAGTGAGTCGGCTCCCGCCGGTCAGGTCATCGACCGTAACGGTCTCCCTGATCCCCACCGGAGATCCCATCCTCATCCCACCGAGAGGCACACGGTGCGGTGCAGGTATTAAACTGATCTCGAGCCGACGAGTGGCAGGCGGTTCGACGGGGGTGAACCGATGCTGGCGGTGGTCGCGATCATAACTTCACTGGCCATCATGACGGGTCCGGTTTACGCGGAAGTTCACGTGCTCACTTGGGCCGGTGACGGAGCCGACTCCACCTGCGTCGCCAAAACCAAAAAAATAGTGGATTGGTGGAACACGTACAGGGCGACCGGTCCAGATACCACCATCGTCTGGCACTACACCAAAAACAAGGATCGTTGGAGGACAGTCTTGGAAACGGGTAACGATCCGCTCACCGGAGCTAGAATAAGCGTGGTGTACGTCCCAGGAGGTTGGCACCCCGAGCGTTACTGGAACTTCGATTGGGTTCGAGCCCTCTACCACGCGCAGATCGACCTGGGCATCGGATACGTCGGCATCTGCGCGGGCGCATACCTGCACGCGGGTGACGTCGCGTATTCCACCAACGGACCGGGACACGGCGACGTACTGCAGGATGGGGTCACGGTGATCGACGGTATGAACGGGCCCGACAGGATCTGTCGCGTACTGATACTACCGGGCAACCCGCTGACCCCGGAATGGACGTGGGGTAACGTGTTCACGTACAAGTACTGGAACGGGCCGGGATTCGGGCCGGAACCGGGTCTCGAGTTCAACACTTCGTACAAGTGCTGGGTGAAGATCACGAACATCGAAGGCCGTGAGGTGATGATTAAGATCTGGCCGGTGGGAGAGTACGTCGACACGTGCAAGGGTTGGGCGATAGTCGCCGGACAGTACTTCGTCAAGGAGGGCAACAAGTGGGTACCACGCGGCCGGTTCGTACTCTTCGGACCGCACCCGGAACTGACGTCGAGAACGGGAGCCCATGCACTGCTGGCCAAGGCCATCCTGTGGGCGGCGGGAGCCAAAGTACCGATGGAACCTAACCCGTCGCCAGTCGTTCAGGTGATACCGAAGGGAACGATCCCGAAGACACTGGTAGCGGCCGTCGTGTCGACAGTACTGACCTTCGCGCTCCCGGATGACGTCAAGGAGGAACTGTTCGAGGCGTCGGACCCGTCCATCCAGGAGATATTCAAAACCATTTCAAACGTGATCCGTGACGAGCTAGGGCTCAAAGTACCTCCTGAGGATCTACTGACGGCAACGGTGGCGACAGTCGTGGTCTACGTCATCGAGGCGCTGATCGAGTGGCTGTTCGGAACGGCACCCGTTCCGGCCTCCGCATAACCTCTTCGCCAGTGTTTTGTTATGAATTCGATAACGATGCATGGGGTTGGTAGCGGGGCCGGGATTTGAACCCGGGACCTCCGGGTTATGAGCCCGGCGGGATGGACCTGGCTACCCCGCCCCGCTGCCTTCCACCAATCCCACACCCGGGGGATTATATGAATTTTTCGTGCTCCGAACTCTCTCGACACCACCCGAGCGGGGAGGACGAGCATGGGGCTGTACTTGGGGGTTGAGGGCGTTGACGGTGTCGGCAAGTCATCCGTGGTGAACCTAGCCGCGGAATTCCTCGAGATCCACGGGCTTGAGGTCACCACCGTGAGGGAGCCTTCCACCGACATCGGACGAGAGGCCTTGGAGTGGGACGACCCCCACCTCCAAGCCCTGGCCTTCACACTCGATCGCATGCTCACACTGAAACGACTGGACTTCGAGGCCGTCGACGTCGTCCTGTCCGACCGCACATTCCTCAGTACACTCGCCTACCAGTCCGCACTAGGCGCCGACATCCGGTGGCTGCTGGAACTCCAACGTCCAGTCCCCAAGCCCGACGTCGTGTACGTCATCGATCGAGAACCGCTGACGGAAGACGCGACGTTTGAGAAGGAATTCCTAGAGCGCGTACGGAATCGCTACCGGGAAGCGGCACGACTTGTCGAGGAAGAGTTCGACGTCGAAATCAAATGGATCGGAGCGGAAGGTATGGACAAAGAAGAGATTGCCGAACTGATCGTGGCCGACGCACGCCGGAGACTGGACGACCCGCTCGGGATTCCGGACGATCTCCTCGAGGGGTGACGTACGGTGAGTTACCAACGCGGCGCCGACTTCGAGCGTCAACTGGTGCGCTACCTTCGAGAGCACGGAGGCGAGGCCGTCAGAGTGGCCGGATCCGGGGGATACGTCGACGTAGTAGGTTACGCGCCGGCGATGGGACACGTGGCCATCGAGTGCAAAGTCCGCCGCGACGACAGGTTATACGTAAGAAGAGAGGAGATCGAAGGCCTGACGGAGTTCGCGGAACGGTTCCGTGCTGAACCGATGATAGCCTGGAAGCCACCACACGTCCGGACGGGCCTCACGCTCAACGCCGTCCTCTTCCCACCCGATCTGATGGAAGAACGCGAGAGAACGTACGTTATCGACCTGAAAACGGCCCTCGAGGAGGGGATCGACGTCATCTGTCTCGTCACCCGCCCTTTAGACAGCTATCGAAAGTGAGCACCCGTTCCTCCAAGAAGTCCGAAACCTCCGGATCTACACCCAACCTCGCACACTCCTTCTCCACATCCTCGACGGACGGCGCCTTCCACGGGAACCCGAGGTACTTACCAACCAACCGTAGGAACAATTCCTTGTGACTACGGTACCCGAGACGCTTAGCCACCGCCCGCTTAATACCAAGCTCCCGCACGAGCTTGTCCAACATCTTGGAAGTCAACGACCCGTACTGGGTCGCGCGTTTCCGCCTCTCCACCACGAACTCCGGGAGTCCGAGCTCGGCCGCGACTCGCCTCAAGGCGCGCTTGCGCAGATCGTCCTCGGGCCCGGAAACGTTTTCCCTGGGGTCTATATCCAAACCCACCCTGACCACGTCCAAGTCGAGGTACGGAACCCGAAGCTCGACCGAACTGTACATCGCGGCCTTATCATCCCGCTCCAGGTTCACGGCGTGTATAGACGCCACGTCCTTCCAGAGTTCCCACGAGAACCTGTCCCAATCGCCACAATACCGAAGATGCCGGTGGTAACCCCCTAGTAGCTCGTCCGCCCCTTGGCCCGAGAGAACCACCCGGATCCCGTCGTCGGACGCAGCCCCGGCGCAGGCCAAGATCGGGATTCCAACTTCCACCTTCATCGGGTTCCAAGTTTCGACGGCGTAGACCGTGGAGACCACGTACCGCTCGAACCCGTCCTCTAGAGATACCGGGACGAACGACCATCCCATCTCGTCGCATAACCGTTCCGCGACCTCCACGTCATCCGAACCCTCGAACCCAGCCACGTAGCACCTGACATCCACGTGCTCGGACGCCAATCTCGCCACAGTCGAGCTGTCCACACCACCGGACAATACCACCCCCACGCGCTCCGTCTCCATCACGCGCTCCCGGACGGACCGCTGAAGAACCTTCAACAGGTCTTTCCAGGAGCTTTTTCCCGGTCTCGGCTTAGGGACATCGACCACGTTCCTAAGCTCGACACGACCGTCACGGAGCACGAGAAGCGCACCCGGGGGTACCCTACGCACGTCCCGGAACCCAGCCGCCCACAAGGCCTTACGCTCTGAAGCCACGGCGGTCCCGCCTTCCGCGGACACGGAATAGTATAGAGGACGAACGCCGACTGGATCCCTCGCCGCGACCACCGTACCGTCCACGAAAGCGGCGACGAACGTGTACTCTCCACGGAGGATACGGAGAGCCGCCGCCGCGTCTCGCACGGATCTCACGACCTCGAACACCGCCCAGGAGTCCGACGGCGCGTCCTCGACGAACCGCCGGTAGTTGTAGATCTCACCGTTCACGGCGACCGCCCGATCCTCTCCTACGATCGGCTGGATCGCAGAAGGCTCACCGCGCACCCACAGTCGAACGTGGCCTAGAACGACATCACCCTCAGAGGGCGACTCCTCGGAGAACTCGACGTCGCCGTCCGATACCGAAGCGAAACCTCGCCCGTCGGGACCACGATGCTTTATCGCCGCAACCATCTCGGCGACATCACCGCCGACCGTGCACGCAATACCACACATACCTCTCGACCTCCAACACTTTTATATCACTCCATACCGATCCCACTCTGAGGGTGCCGGGAACAGGCGGGGGTTATCCTGCTTTGCCGAGGGCCCCAACTTTAACGGCTTTATCCCTCGCCATACTTGCCACACTTTCAATTCCATCCCCAACTCAAGGGAACCCACAACAGTCGCCTCAGACAGGCAACGGCGAGGAAAAGGAGGTAATATCAGGTATAGGACCGCTTAAGGCGTACTTGATGTCGTACTACGGGAGAGACTGGCCACACTATGCTCAATGGGTACACTCCGAGATCAAGGTGGCGGACGACGTCGACGCATACAGCATTAAAGCTATTGACTTCGGGTACAACATACTACCTGGAGTGCCGGCGAGAGGAGTCCTAGTAGCGTACGCTTCACGTGGCAGAATAGGACTATCCTTCGTAGCTGAAACCGGTGAAATTTTCAAGCTTTGTGAGATTCCAGCCATCCTACCGGAAAAAAAAAGAGGGAGAAGAGAGTGCAGATTGGATAGACTTAGATTACATCAGGAAAGAGGATGGTGTTGTTACAACACTCATAGCCTGGAGCTGTGGAGACAAATTATACCTGTTAAGGATAGACTTGAGCGGATATAAACCCCTTAACAGCAGTGCCGAAAATGTCCCAGAAGAAGTGAAAGAGATAACCGTTCCGGAATTAAAAGAGGTGCACAACATAAATTCAATATCTTCACCGTGGAAGTACAAAGACATTAAGCAACTTAGAGTGTTGGCACTAAATGACAAGTTTCTAGTGCTCTTTACGGCTAAACGCGAAGATAAACAGACAGAAGAATACGGCTACGATCTACTTTACTTAATAGTGGATAAAAATGGGAACTTGAAGATAGGACCGGCAGACTTAGGTTTTCATGATGTGCTAACCTTTCAAGCGAAGTTAATATCAAAGGATGTGAAAAGCATGACGCCATCACTTATAGGACTAGCCGTAATGGGGAAATGGCTACAACAAAACTTCGGAGTATGGTGGACAATACTAGGTGTTGAAGGAAGCTCAATAAAGGTGTTACAAGACCCAATACTGGTGAGTGACCAAGGTTTCAAAGTACCTAAAGTAGAGAGAGCATTAATAGACTTTGGCTACTATAAGGTTGAGGACAATGATGGAATCACATACAAAATCTTAGTAGTATGGAATGATTGTAGATCCCCCGACATCCTAGCAGACAGGATATATAGAATCACTGGTGCAGGTATCACGTACGAAGAAAATAAATTATGGATAGTATACGGACAACGACTCAAAGTCGATCTTCATGTGAGTAATGGTAATATTTGGGTTGGAACTACACTCGAACCAGAGATTATTAGGGAGAGATGGTATCGAGAATCTGAGGGAGAAGACAATCATATTAAAATAGAGACAGAAAAGGTAGAGATTATGAACTTTCCAATAGTATATCTGGCAACAATGGGAGGAGCAGGAGGTATTAGTTTTGGAGAAATTGACTCAATTACAGTATATACTAGTAGGGATAAGGATGGAAGAGCGTACTTTGTGGTTGACGCTTCAGTTAAAATTCCGGACACTGCAGTATCCGGAAATCTGTCGTGGGTTCACTACGGTTGTTTTGAACTTGGTAGAGAGACATATGGCTTCGACGTGTTATCAGTTCCTGTACCAGTAGATCCAGATTATGGAACTGTCGCGACTGAAGTCGGAACGTCAACAAAAAAATTGTACATAATTTATCCAATATTTAACGCTAATGGTGTCGACGCTATACCAGTGCCGCAAAGTAATAAATATCCTGACTTGCAAAACATATCAACAAATATTGAAGAGAAGATGATCATACCAGTAAGCCACGTGTTTTTATGTGACACAATCCAGTTTGATGAAGTGTATAAGATAGGTATATGTAGAGACCAAATTAATGTAAAATCAGTATCACTACATGACGGGGTAGTAGTCGAAGGGTTTATTGAAAGGAGCTCAGATGGAAAAAATAGAATTCTTATCGATGATGATCACAGTGCCGTTCGTATGTGAACTGACTGACTACTTGCCGTACTTAAAAGAGATAGGGCAAGTGATTGGGAGTGTTTATGACGAGAACAGTATTTATAACAAGTACTATAACAAGTACAAGGACGTCGTACAAGTATATGATATAATGTCAGAGGATATGGAGGACGTATTAATGGGTGAGGCACATTCCGAACTCCAACGATACATTAAGAACAAACTCGAGGAGCTTAGTGAAGAAGTACGGAATTTCCTTAAATTGTTGATTAGTAAGGCTATATGGCCAGATGAAATTCTTAGACTGATTCATTCTATTTATCTGTACTATTACGACAAAGATGGTAACTATGACGATACCGAAATCAAACCACTCCTAGTGTTGAAGTTTAGACCAATTAGATTCCATGATTACCCAACTTCCACAGCAAGTCCGGTGTTGTATGACCTATCGAAACCGCACGACGAATCATACAGCGCTATTGAGATCACAGTGTCATACACGACTGATGAATTCAGCTACATCCAGCACAAGGCGAAGGTGTTAGTTATGATATTCGGGCCAGGTCGAGAAGACGAATTCGATGAACTTACCCCGCTGTCCGGATTTGCATATTGCAACGATCACAGCGTTGGATCACGGAATGTTTGTTTGTACAAAACGGGTCGTAGGGTTTCAGTGCGCTTCTTGCCACCGGTAGTTGATGTTATAAGAACTGTAACCAAAATTGCCAAAATTATAAAGGAGGCCATGAGAGAGGCGACAATCACGGATGGAATGATGCGAAAGATACGGGATGGAGTGAGTAAAGCATTGAGTGAAATAGAGGACTTAAAAGAAGAAAATTTACTGAAAGGCCAGGCTGGAATTCCCGGTGAGGTCAAGTACGTTGAAGAGGTACTCAGGCGTATCGAGAAGGACACAAGTTTGAAGATCGAAGACTTAGCTGAGGGCGTCTCCTCTATACTAAATGTGTTAAAGCGCCTCGTGGAGGGCACATACCATGTTACCATTATATACCATCCATACGGTTCTGTCCGGCACTATCCTAAGGAGCTACCGGAGGGCGTTATGAAACTCTTCGACAGTATCTCCTACGCGTCGGTCATCTCATGGGTTCCAATCAATGTTAAATGTAAAGTGCTTCAAATCGTTCCACCGACTGTTTCAGGGGTTGAAAGTACCATTGAGGGTGTAAGAACTTCGGAGAGGCCACTAGTGCAACCACCGAAATTGGAGCGGGAGGAGAGTGGTGGGCAAGGGAGTGCTAAACTATCGGAGCATCGGTCGTCGGCTCGGAACAAGTCCGGGAGGAGTCCGGTACCGTTGCTCCCGGTGATCCCTTACAGACGTTGGCTGTCAAGACCGAGGTTAAGGAGGCGATCTTGTACCCGGAGTGCGTGTTGAGTGCGTTGTGAAAGCTTCCTCCATTTCCTAGCCAGTACGTTCCGCTCACCCTCCAACTTACTGAGGTTCTCGTGCAATATTTTCGTTTGGAGAAGTTGAGCCGTGATCCTCCCGGCGACCTTGTGTGACCCTCGACGGGGAGGTCGTCCGTCGAACTCCCGCTTCAGGAACCATGGGCACCGTAGTTTGACGGAGTGGAGTTTGTCGTCGGTCTCCGTCATTGGTTTCACACAGAGTCCTTCGCGCCAATTCCGTTCGAGCTTGTTGAGGTCCTTCTTCAGGTCTTCAGGATCGGGATCGACGACGACCCGCCATCTGGGTGGTTCCGTGGATAGGCGGCGACATTCCCTGAGCTGTTCGGTTCGAGGTGTCGTGATCTTTACGCTCCCCTCGAGCATATCGAGCTCGTAGAAGCAGATCTTGGGTTTGAGCTTCCCCTCGGCCACGGCGGATTCGAAGTCCGGTTTGGTCTGGTTCTCACGGAGGAAGCGCTGGATGAGTTCATGATCGGGGTCCAACTCGCAGGCTCGGGAGAACAGCGGTTCGGGTCGGCACTCGTACCGTTTTCCTTCCAGGTACACGAGTTCCGCCGTGATGTCCGAGGGTTCGCCGTCGAACAGCACCTCGGTCTCGAGTCTTCCTGAGAGCTCGTGCAGCCTGGGTGACTCCTGGGAGAATAAGTCGTAGGGAAGCAGTTCACCTTCCAAGATCGTGATCCGGTCGAATTCGCCGCGGAGGTCCTCCCAAGGGGGTTCGATGCCGAGCTTCCGGAGGTATTCGTCGGCGTTCACCCAACCCCTGGTGTGGGCGAGGAGGCGGTCCCCTTCCAGGTACACGCGGACGTTGGTGCCGTCCAGTTTCTCCTCGATGACTAGCTCGCGGTCCCGGGAGAAAGCGCGGAGGAGGCGTAGTGTAGGTTCGGGTTCCTCGGGGCGGGCGGCCGCCATGGTCCGCGTCGCGGTGATCCGGATGTCTTCTGGGATTTTCGGAGGTGTTTCCTCCCGCATCGCGACGTTTCCCTGGTTATCGGCGGTCTTCTAGTGCGTCCTTCAATATCTTGATGGCGCAGTATTCCCCGCACATCGAGCACAGTTCCTTGGCTTGCGGGGGGCGTTCCTCCCGGTAGTGTCGTGGTTTCTTCGGATCGATAGCGAGCTCGAACTGGCGGTCCCAGTCCAGGTTCCACCGTGCTTCGGCCATTTCCTCGTTCTCTCGACGGGCGTACTTCATACCCCTGGCCGTGTCGGCGGCGTGAGCCGCGATACGTGTCGCTATCACGCCGAGGATCACGTCCTTAACGTCCGGGAGCGCCAGATGCTCTGCCGGTGTCACATAACACAGGAAGTCGGCGCCGTGGTACGCGGCGATGGCCCCTCCGATGGCCGCGGCGATGTGATCGTATCCAGGGGCCACGTCGGTCGGTACGGGACCGAGCACGTAGAACGGAGCACCGTCACACACGCGCTTCTGCAGCCTCACCACCGCCGGTATCTGGTCGAGTGGCACGTGGCCGGGCCCCTCTACCATCGCCTGTACTCCGGCCTTGCGGCACCTGTCTACTAGCTCCCCCTGAACCACGAGCTCCCGGTGTTGGGCGGCGTCGTTGGCGTCGAGCACGGATCCGGGACGCATCGCGTCGCCTAGGGATAGGGTCACGTCGTGCTCCCGCGCGAGCTCCAGGATGTAGTCGAAGTTCTCGTACAGTGGGTTCTCGGCGTCGTGATGGATCATCCAGGCCGCGACGATGGCACCGCCGCGCGAAACGATACCTAGTGCCCTACCCCTACGGAGGATGTCCTCGAGCGCGTCCAGTGTGACCGCGCAGTGTACCGTCATGAAGTCGACTCCGTCCTTCATGTGCCGCTCGATGGCTCGTAGCATGTCGTCCTCGTCCATGTCCACTACGGCCTGTCCTCGTCTTGTCATCTCGACGGCCGCCTCGTACACGGGTACGGTCCCTACGGGTACGTCCACTGCCTTCATGATCCGTCGTCGGATCTCCCTAGGATTTCCACCCGTGCTGAGATCCATCACAGTGTCGGCACCGTGGTCGACCGCCGCGCGGGCCTTCTCCACTTCGAGGTCTGGGTCGCAGACCTCCGGGGAGGTTCCGACGTTGGCGTTGACCTTCACGCGGAGCCCTTCTCCTATACCGACGGGGCGGACCTCGTCACGGCGGTCCGCGTGGATCGGGACGACTACCCGTCCTTCGGCCACCTGTCTCGCGAGTTTCTCGGGCCGGACGCCTTCCTCCTCCGCGATCTTCCGGACCGTGTCGGGTACTGTCCGTCTACATTCTTCCATCAGGGTCACGGCGTACCTGCCCCTGCCCGCGCTGCCATGGTCTTAGCCAATTTCATGAGCTGTGAGAGCAACGTGTTCATTTCGAGGACCAACGGCCGCGGTAGGTAATGCTCGCGGACGTACAGACCGAACCAAGCTGACGATAACGTTACGAGGACCCAGATCAGGAACCACACCACGGCGACGGGCGCCGAATCGCGGTTCCTACGGGCGGCCGCGATAGGAAAGTAAACGAAGAACGGCAGTGCTAAGTACGGATGTAGGGCGGTTAGTGAACCCACTATGGCCGACGCCCCGACGGCACGGGCGGACTCGGACGGGATGCGTCCGAATATCTTGACGGCGTAGTCGGGCGGCTCCACGTACGCTACGAGGTGGGGTCCAAAGCGGAACGCTACGTACGAGCAGTCGTAATCGACGCGTTCACGGACCGTTACAGCGTTTTCGGCGGCGCGACCCCTCGAGTCCCCTATGCCGATCTTTATCTTGACGTCGTCTCCCGTCAGCCGGCCGACGATCTTGATCGCGGCCCTCAGCGCCCGACTTTTGGTGGGGAACCGGGCTATTACGTCGTCCCCTCCTCTGCGGTGGTCGAGCACGACTCCTTCCTCCTCGTTGATTACGTCGATCACCCTACTCATGATACCTTCTAGGTACCGGCGTCCGCGCTCGCGGACGAGCTCGGAGGACCCGACGATATCGAGGTATAGGATGCGGTCGGGTGCGGTGTTGGTTCGGCGTGGTAGGGGGAGTGGGTCGCCACCCCGGTGGATGATCCACTCTGCCCCGATCTTGGAAAACGCGGCAAACTCGGAGTCGGCGTGACGTTCGGCCTTGGCGAACCGTTCGGTGGCGGCGGCCTGGGTGAGGCCGATAGCGGCGCTACCACGCAGCCGCAGTGGGACCTGAGCTGCGAATCGCAGTGCGTGGAATTTGGAAGGGGCTTCCACGGTCGCTTCGCCCCCAGCGTACTCCAGCACGGTGCATTGGCACTCGTGAGCGAGCGACTGGAGGTCGTCTTCGTTGCTGTACGTACAGTACACGTACCTGGTCTCGTCCAGCACGATCTTGCTGACGAGCGCCACTTCAGGGTCGTCGTACTTGAACCGTTCTATCTTCGTCAGTCCGAATCCTTCGCGTCGGAGCTCTTCCGCCACCTCACCGAGCTCGTTGGAGATTACCTGTGGAGCAGGTAGGGGGTATCCCTCGAAGCGCGTTAGTAGCATGTACATGGAGTTGAGGGTCTCCACTATCTCCAGCTCCTCTTCGGTGATCGGGTCGTACTTGGTACCACAGGCGACGATCTCTCCATCGACCCGCGGGGAGGCCGAGAGTTTCACGAACAGGCGTGAGGGGTGGATCATTTCACTCCACCTCTTCGGGCGTTTTGACGCGCACCTTGTAGTCTCCTTTCTCGACCAACAGGCTTTCTTTCACTACCACGTACGGGAACTTCAGATAGGCGGCGCGGGTGGCTACGGTGCTGGCTATGAAGCGGGCGAGACGGATCATGGTCGACCTCAAATCTTCACCCACTAAGACCTCCACTTTGAAGGGGGGTCGTTCCTTCGCTACCTCCGAGGAGTGGAGCGTGAGGACTCCGAACTCTTCAGGACCCACACACAAGTCGTTCCGAACGAGGACCAGTGGCGTATGGTCGAGATCGAGTTCTTCCCGGGCGGTGACGGCGATCGCTCCGGCTTTTTCCCGTAACTCCCGATAGTTGCGGGGATCAACGGCGATGAAGCACACGTAACGGTCTTCCTCAGCCACCGGCTCGAGCTCCTCCTCGGCGACAACGGTTTTCACGACGGGGATCTTGCTGAGGAACTTGTCCAGTACGGTGTCAACACCCTTGAGTGAGAACTCGAGACCTGCCATCCCACCTATCTCTCTGACCACCTCCCTGGCCACACTACGGACGTCGAGTTCGGCGCACTTCTTCAGGTCGTACACGGGGTAATCCCTTTTGGATAACGCGTCGAGGACCTGGAGGCTGACGTCGGCACCTATACGCTTCGCCTCCTCGTCCGGGATCCACACCTTATCCTGGCCCGCGTCCGACCTCTCGGCCTCCGTCACGTTCGTCACCCCGGAACCCGCGGGTAGGGAGGAGGACCTTGAGGATCGTTATGAAGTTCGGCGGTACCTCGGTAGGTACTGGGGAGTCCATTAGGAAAGTTGCGAAAATCGTCACGGACGCAGCGGAAGAGCACGAGGTGATCGTGGTAGTTTCAGCGATGTCCGGGGTTACGGACGAGCTGGTACGTGCGGCCGAAAGCGCCCCGGACTGGACGGAGGAGGATGTTAAAAACTTCGTAGGGAAGCTCCGAAGGAGGCACGGAAAAGCCGCTTCGGAAGCGATTTCATCCGATCTAATCCTGCGAGAGGTGATGGGTTACATCGACTCATTGCTCGAGGAACTAGAGAAAGTGTTGTTGGGACTCAGTTACGTCGGTGAGGTGACCTCTCGTTCGACGGACCTCATACTCTCGTTCGGGGAGCGGATGTCCGCACCAATCGTGGCGGGCGCATTGAGGGATCAGGGACTCGAGGCGGAGCATCTCGAGGGAGGAGAGGCCGGAGTGATTACGGACGATAGGTTTGGTGAAGCTGAGCCGATACTGCCCGCCTGTCGGCGGAAGGCGCAGAAGACACTGATCCCCATGATCGAATCCGGTAAAATCCCCGTGATTACGGGCTTCATCGGGCGGACTATCGACGGCGAGGTGACGACGCTGGGGCGCGGAGGATCCGATTACTCTGCCGCAATCATCGGGTGCATCTCGGAGGCGGACGAGGTGCAGATATGGACCGACGTCGACGGCGTGATGACAGCGAACCCGAACCTCGTACCAGACGCCCGAACGGTTCCGAAGCTCTCGTACGAGGAAGCCATGGAACTAGCCAGTTTCGGCGCGGAGGTACTCCATCCGAAGACCGTCATTCCGGTGAGGCCGGAAAACATCCCGATCCGGGTTAAGAACACCTTCAACCCAGAGAGCGAAGGTACACTGATCACCTCCGAATCGGAACCTTCCGAGCAGGTGGTGAAGGCTGTCGCGTCGTCCTCGGACGTCGGCATGGTCGACATCCGAGGTATCACGATGATAGGGCGCCCAGGAGTGGCCGGACGGGTATTCTCGAGCCTAGGGGAGGAGGGAATCAACGTCATTATGATATCCCAATCGGCCTCGGAGTCGAACATCTCGATAGTCGTTGACCGCCCAGAGGTTCACCGCGCCGCCCGTATCATCGAACGTGAGTTCGTCGGCGAGCGGGTGGTCGAGAGGGTTACGACGTACGAAGACGTAGCCGTGGTGGCGGTGGTTGGAGAAGGTATGCGAGGAACTCCCGGAGTCGCTTCCAGGGTGTTCAGAGCCGTAGCAGACGCCGGGGTAAACGTCAAAACCATCTCACAAGGAGCGTCTGAAGTGAATATATCGTTCGTGGTGGCGGAGGAAGATGAGGCGGCGGCGGTTAACGCGGTTCACAGTGAGTTCGAACTCGGTGAGGAAGCATGATCGGACGGCTGGTCGAGCGGTACCTTAGACACGTCACCAAAAAGCGGCTAACCCGCAGACCCACCACGGCGCTTATCTACACTTGCCTCCTCGGGATGAAAGCCCTGGCCCGAGCGTTTTCCGGGGAGACTATTTCGTCTATTTCCCCAGAACCACTTTGGACTGTTGAATCCGTATCCCTGGTGCGGATTGGAGACTATCCGAGAAACGTCCTCTGTTCCGAACTGATCTCGTTCCTCGTCCGCGAGTTCGAAGGGGAAGAGAAAGTCGAAGACGTGCTGCCGGAGGTGGAAGTCGAAGCAGAATTCCTGGCCCGTGTGGAACGTTTCAACGACCTCCTGTACGAAGACATCGAGCTCCCGTTCGAAATCGAAGGCACCGGTAAAGGGGAACCGGACCTCGACCTGCGTTTGATCGAAGTCCTCCTGGCACTCGACGAAATCCCGCGATCCGAGCGGGGGCGATACGCGAAGCCGTTCATACTCGTCTGTTTCGAGACTCTCTCGGATTACCTCGATGTGCTGGGACTCCGGTGGTCGGACGTCGACACAGTGCGCCGCAAGGTGAGGATTAAAGGACGAGTTCATCGTATTTCGCGGGCGCTCGCCTATGAGCTCCGTAGGATTCCACGCGAAGGTGAGTTGGTGTTCCCGGTAAGCTCCGTGGACGTGATGCGATGGGAGCGGACCGTGTCGAAGGAGGTAGGACGTAGGTTCAGGTTCCTGTGAGTCGTCTGGCGTTCTTCAGGATCTTCCGGGCTAGTCGTTCCCCTATCCCTTTCACCCTCATCAGTTCCGTGACAGTCGCTTCCGCAAGATCCCGGACGGAGTGATAACCAGCACGGTACAACCTCATCGCCAGCGTCCTACCGACGCCTTCCACCTCGGTCAGTTCAAGGGCTTCTTTCGGAACTCCGTACTCCAGCCTACGACTTAGGAGCGGAGAACGCCATGTGATCCCCGCGGCGTTGGCCAACCTGGACATACCCCAAGCGATCCACGCGGCGTCATCCTTGGCTCTATACAGGTCACCCGGATACAAGCCGTACTTCCGCAGAATACTCCTGTCCGGAGACCCCGATACCCAATCACTTAACGCTTCCGCCCAGGCCAACCTACGCTCGAGTTCCCAGTCATCGTAGCCGAACTCCTCGACGGCTAGTTCCAGGACCTCGTCCGCCTCCACCGAGGGCGACCCTCCCATGAACTCGTCCAGCGTGCTCATATCGCGTGATTTCGGGGAGATAGGGGCCGGTTGGAAGTCCGGGCAGAGCGTGATGGACGGTAACACCACGTCCTCCTCGGTTCCCACTTCCTCCATGCATCGTAGGAGGAACTTGGCGGAGTCGGGCGTCAGGTAGCTTTGCGACACGGCGTGACCCACTCTCGTCGCCGTGAGTTCACCCTCCATCTCCTCCAAGAATTCCCAATCTACCAGCATCTTCAGTGAGGATAACACTGCGTCTTCAGGGCGGATGTTCACCGAAGATGCGAACGTGTTCAGCGCCACCTGCATTACATCCGCGATCTGACGACAGAACCCCGCCGCCACGAGACCCAAGAGGAAACGCCGCAACTGAGGTCCGCTCGCCCATATCCTACTTCGGATGGGATCTGCATCGGAGTGCACGTACTCCTCAGCTAACTCCTTCAAGTTCGGGGTGGTGAGAACGAACACGAGACCTATATCATCGTAGCCCGGTCTACCCGCCCTGCCAGCCATCTGTTTGAACTCGTTCTTCGTGGGCTTGATCTCGTTCCCCAATCGAATCCCGAAGTCTTTGATTATCACGTACCTAGCCGGCAGGTTCACACCCGCCGCGAGCGTCGGCGTCGATACCACGACCTTCAGAAGACCTTCCCGGAACGCGTCCTCCACCAGAGCGCGTTGCT
Organism: Methanopyrus sp. SNP6; assembly: GCF_002201895.1. Taxonomy (NCBI): domain Archaea; kingdom Methanobacteriati; phylum Methanobacteriota; class Methanopyri; order Methanopyrales; family Methanopyraceae; genus Methanopyrus; species Methanopyrus sp. SNP6. The sequence goes on from NZ_CP019436.1 coordinate 410,944, forward strand.
CGGCGGTGAGTCCTGCGTGGTGGAAAGCGACTCCACGCATCACGGAATAAGTCAAGATTTCGGTCTCCTCACCCTCTCCCAGCTCACTAACACGCTCCGCGAGTGTCCGAAGTTCCTTTTTCTCATCATCTGACAGTAGTCCAGACACCATCCGAGATAGGTTCTTGGCTTCCGTCATCGTGCGCCTCCGGGAGTACAAAAACACTAACGCTTGTCCACCTTCTCTGAGGCACTTTCGGATTAGATCCCGAACCTTAGCGTCTTTCTCCGACGTGGAGGGGACTTCCACGATCACGTGCTCGAGTTTGACAGGTCTCCAATCGCTGATCACGGGAGTAGCGTCGAGCCAGTCCGCCAGCTCCTCGGCGTTACCCACCGTGGCTGAGAGGGCGAGCAGCGAGACCTCTTTCCGGAAGGTTCTGACGAGGGATATCAGCGCCTCGTACGTGGCACCCCGGTTCCGATCCCCGACTATGTGAACCTCGTCTAGGACCAGCAGGTCCACATCTTCCACTAAGCTCGGTCGTGAGCGCAGGCTGGCGTCGAGTTTCTCAGCCGTCGTCACCGTGATTCCGGGCCGCAACTCTCGGATGGGACGTCTAATGTCACCTGTTGAGATTTCAACGGTTGATTCTACCCCCTTCTCCCGGCAGAACTCGATGACATCCTTGAGTTCCTCGTATTTCTCCCTCGCTAGAGCCCGGAAGGGCACGACGTAGACTACTCTGGCCTCCCCATGGGATTCGATGATCTCGTGTAACGCGCGCATCTCCGCGAGGAGTGTCTTACCGCTAGCCGTTGGGGAGGCGATCAGGAGGTTCTTATCGTCGAACAGACCCTTCTCAACGGCCTCGCGCTGAGGAGGGAAGAGCTCTCGGATCCCCTTGCTATCGAGGTACTCCCGCACGTGCTCGGGTAGTTTCAACTTCGAACACCCTCGTCGGACCGGCGTGTACATTAGGGCGGTCGGCGGCTCGCACCGGGGCTTTCGACCGTTGAGGAAGTTGAAGATAGAGGGACGCGCTTACATCCATCCCACAGCCACTGTCCTAGGTGAAGTCGAGTTGGGCCGGGACGCCAGTCTGTGGCCGGGCGCCGTGGTACGAGGTGACTTGGAGCCCGTGAGGATCGGCCGTAAATCTAATGTCCAGGACAACGCGGTGATCCATACTTCTAAAGGGTATCCGGTAGAGATCGGAGACAGGGTCAGCGTGGGTCACGGAGCGGTCGTCCACGGTGCGACGATCGAACGAGATTGCCTCATCGGGATGAACGCCACAGTGATGAACGGAGCAGTAATTCGGAGAGGATCGATCATTGGAGCCGGAGCTGTAGTGACGGAAGGTACCGAGGTGGGTCCTTACGAAGTTTGGGTAGGAGTCCCCGCCAAGCGGATCGGAACGACCGATGAAAAACGCGTCGAAGAGATCCGCGAGAACGCCAGACGCTACTTGGAACTAGCCCGTGAGGAGCTTCCCGAGTGGCGGAAGTAACCACTACCTAGCGCCTAATCGCGAGGAACGCGGCACCGACCGCCGGCGCGACCTCGGAACCTTTCCCGAATATCTCGTCGAACTGTTCCACCTCGACACCGATCCTCTTGCAGGCCATCTCGATCAGGAAATCACCCGCACCGGCCGCCACTACGGTGTCCAGCCCGTGCTCTCGAAGTTTGAGTTCGATGTGCTTCAGTAGCCGTCCGAGCAGCGCTCGAACCGCGGCCTTCGCTAGATCAATCACACCATCCCAACCAAGTTCCTCCGGATCAGAGCACACCGTTCTGGCGAGCCTGCGGGCACACTCCTCCGGTGATTTTCCACGACCGTCCGGCGTCTCAGGTGTGTAATCATCAGGGTCGATTTCACCGAGTAATAGTAGCGCGTCCGCCACGATCGAGAAGTATTCGTACGAGGTCGGTACCGGCTCGCCGCCGATCTCGACTTCTCGGAGCAGAAAAGGTATCGGTGTTCTCAGCGCCCCCAAGTACGCCAATTCTCCGTTCTTCATCCTTTCCAAATCGGTACGTCCCTCGGCCGATATCTCACCGCGGATGATGGGGATTAGATCCAGTGTGGTAGATCCAAGATCCACCAGGAGATAGGAACCGGGCCGGACGTGAGCTAAGACCTCGGCCGTCGCCCTCCAGTTGGCCGACGCGACTTCACGCCAACGTCTGAGGGCATCTTCCGGGGGCACCGTCGAACCATCGGAAGTCACCACGTAAACCGGGGCGTGACATGCCGAGGTGACGGTGCTGACGATGTACTCGACCCCTTCCCGTCTCGTGTTGAAAGCATCGGCCAACTCACCCGTCATAGTTAAACCGACGACATCCGGCTTGAACTTATGAACAATCCTCTTGATAGTTTTCTTTAGTCGTTTTTTCTTTTTCCACATTGGAAGATATACCCTATCAGTTCCTAATACCATCACTTTACCATCTTCATCACAACGAACTAGAGCAGCATCGGTGTGTGCTCCGCCCACATCTAACCCCAACGCTTTCACGACGTTACCCCCGATACACTCGCAACCCATGGAAATTCTCAACGACCTCGAACCTTTCGGGCACCAACGCCTCAGCCCCACGCTTCACGTATACGTACTCACGACGGTACCGCAGTACCCTCCCGGTCGGTCCTTCGAGAAGCGATCGAACTACCGCCTCGGGATGTTCCAAGGCCGCGGCGACCGTGGGTGTGGTCGGACGTGGGTTAACTTCGATCAGGTACGGCTCCTCACCTTTCATCACGAGGTCCACACCGAACAGGCCTAAGAGTCCAGGTATGCGTTCGGCGACTTCCTCCGCGATATCCCTCGCGATGTGGGTTAACTCTCGGTGGTCCGAAGGTGTTCTCCCGCCCAAGTACACCAGCTCCCTACCGGCGAAAGCCACGAACTGGTCGTTAATCCCTAATACGTCGACAGTCTCTCCGTCCGATACGCACAACAAGCTGTGATGGGAGCCCGGAACCAGTTCCCGGGAGAATTCACCTCGACCTATTCGAACACCATCTGAACCTGCGCCGTCTGCGGGCTTAGATACCATCACATCGGCCTCCAGTGCTGGAAGTTGAAAGGATTGAGCATCCCTGAGAACGTCTTCTGTCTTGCGCTTGTCGGCTGTCACCCTGATGGCCTTAGGGGTAGGTCCTATCACCTCAGTCTCACGGGAATACTCCAAAACCTTGCCCTCCAGCAAGCCATCGGACTCGGGGGCTATAACCAGCGCCAGATCGGCACACTCCAACGCCTTTGTCTCGTCTCGAAGGACCTCATCCGCCCAGCGCACACCGACGGAGTGGTGCGCTACGGTCAGTGTTTCATAGCCTGATTTCGCGAACGCCCTTAGGAGTGACTCGAGCATGGCCTGACCTTCGGCTAGAAACTCCTCATCCCCAGTCGCCACCGCGTACTCGTATATATACACTCGCATCGCGGCACCACCCGGGGACCTTCCGGATGACGGATATAGTGTACGATGTGGAAGGGTTCCGAGCTTTTCTCCCGGAAGAAACACTTCGATGGATTCGACACAGGGAGCTTGAGCGTGAGGTGGGTGTGGTGGAGAAATTTTCGGACCGGATCGGACCTGTCCCGGTGGAGATCCGCCGCAGAAGGTCCCAACACGGCGAGTTCTATCACGCCGGAAAGGGAACTACTCGAACCCAGGCCCGCGTCTCCGCCGTGATGGAGTGCGTGGAACGCGCCGCCGCGGAACCCCGAGAAGAGCTCATCGAGCGGGACCCGGAAGATGACAAGTGGACACCGGCATGGTACCGGACGGAACCGCGGGAGTGGATCGAGGGCGTTGATCTGACGACCCACGAACCCATCTACGTACCGGCGAACGAGGTGTTCCACCCCTGGTTAGGTAACACTTTGCCCAGTCATACCAACGGACTTTCGGCCGGTCGTCTCCGGGAAGAGGCAGTGGTTCAAGGACTGTTAGAGGTCGTGGAGAGGGACTCGTGGAGCATCGTCGAATACTTCAGGATCCATCCACCCGAGTTGGAAGTACATGGTGAGCTGGAGGAACTTCGCCGATCGTTAGAGTGGGAGGTCGGTCGAGTGGAGCTCAGACTACTACCTTCCCGAGTCGAAGGCGTTTACGTGGTAGGAGCCATCACCGAAGCCGAGCGTGTCGAGGAAATGGTGATGGGATTCGGTGCTAGTCCAGACCCGGAGATGGCCGTTCTCCGAGCTTTACTGGAGGTCGCCCAAGGACTCTCAATGGCCCGTCGTGGCATCGAAAGCCCGGTGAGGAAAGGGCTCGGTGAGTTTTCTGACACGGGGAAGCTGACCCCGGAACGTCTCAAGAGGATGAACCGGCACTGGTTCGAGCCAGGAGGGACCGTCGAGATAGATGACTTGGACCGCGTCATCACGACCGGTTCGTTGGAGAAGTTAACGGAAGAACTCGTGGAGAGGGTCGCGGAGGCCGGCCTCGGTAGGGTGATCGAGGTGGACTTAACGTTGGATGACTTGAACGTTCCAGTGGTGAGGATGCGAGTGACCGGCGCCTCGGAGTACGTGATAGATGGAGCGAGGGTGGGGAAGATGCCGGAAAAACCGCCCGGAGTGCCTGTGGGATGAGGAAAGGAGGCCCTCGGAGCCCCTGCGATGACGAGTGTCACCCTCGCCGACCTCGAAACGAGCTCAGAACAGGTCGTGTAGGTGGATCTCGTACTGTCCGAGCTTACCACCGAAGTTACCCGCGCTGATTTTCACCACGCCGGGCTGACGACACGCGGCTTCGATGCCGACCCTCATCGCCTCCTTGACGACATCCTCGTTGAGGCCGTTGATCACGATCTCGTAGACGCACTCCACGCCCTCGGGCAGCTCGTTGTCCTCCACCGTGGGGCAGTACGCGTCGTTGGTCGACGCGGGTAGGAAGTCGTACTGCTTAGAGCCGACCTTCGACGCGGACGCGACGATTCCGCCGGGGAACGGCGCGTAGGCTCCTTCAACTCCCTTGATGGCGTCGACTGCCGCCTCCGCCGCCTGAAGACCCGCCGGCTGACTTTCCGCCATGATGTAGAAGTTACCGCCGGCCACACCGGTGGTGATTCCGAACGAGTCCTCTACGACGAACTCTCCCTCCACGACCGGAATTTTCCACACTTTACGGCCGTCCAGCTCGTCCTCCTCTTGGTACCCATCTCCGAAGAAGCTGAGCTTGTATCCGACCCTGTCTTCATCCTCCTTCTCAGCTTCTGGCATCGCGTCGAACGCGGACGCAGTAGGCGCCGTCATTACGCACTGTCCGATGCGGTCCAAGAGCTGTTCCTTGAGCTCATCCTCGTCGTTGTGACCGACCATTATAGTGACGCCGGGTCTCCCGTCGGGGGTTTCCTCCGGCGGAACGTAGCCGCGATCGATACCGGCCTCAGCCGGGCACATAATTACCGAAGTACCGAATCCTGTAGCCTCCTTAGCGGCGATCATCGCCCACTTGTGTGAAGCGGCGGTGATCAAGACTCGTGCCATCTTCGCTTCGAAGGCCTCGGCGAAGGTGTCTTCGATCTCCACGCCGTTGATTTCCACTCGGAACACCCCGCGTGGACCGCCCGGGTTGACCCTTAAATTAGCAACGATTCACTGGAGGTGTTCCAGGACGGCTTCCCTCATAACATCCACTGGTGCCTCTTCCCCCGTCCATAGCTCGAACGCCAGCGCCCCCTGATACACCAGCATACCGACACCGCTCACCGGGACGGCTCCGGCCTTCTCGGCTTCCTCGAGCAGCCGCGTCTTCGGTGGGTTGTACACGAGATCGTTCACGATCAAGTCCTCGCGCATTTGGTCGGCGGTAACTAGGGGTGGTTCGTTCTCGTTCGGGTACATACCGACCGGCGTGGCGTCAACCAACAGATCGGCGTCCTGAAGCTCCCTCTCGATTTCGTCTCCGTCCAGCCCTATGGCGCGTGCCTTTACTCCCACTTTCTCCCTCAGCTCCTCCGCGAGCCTCTCTGCCCGGCTTACCGTACGGTTGGCGATGACGATCTCGTCGGCCCCTTCCGTGGCGAGCTTGAAGGAGACAGCGCGGGCTGCACCTCCCGCACCTAGGATCACGGACTTAGTACCTCTGGGATCGAAGTCTGTCTCTTCCTGCAGTGCCCGCAGGAACCCCTCGCCGTCGGTGTTGAACCCCTCGATTTTGCCACGTGAGAACCTGACGGTGTTCACGGCCCCGGTCAGTTCGGCGTCGCGATCTAGCTCGTCGCACAACTCCATGACAGCTTCTTTGTGAGGTATCGTCACGTTAAGGCCGACGATCCCAAGATCGGCGGCACCTCGGACGGCACCTTCAAGCCTTTCCGGTGGCACGTCGAAGGCTAGATATACGTAGTTCAGCCCGAGCTCCTTGAACGCAGCGTTATGCATAGCTGGAGACATGGAATGCTCGACGGGATGTCCGATGAGTCCTACGACGTTGGTTTCAGCGTCGACCGATACGGACACGCTCACGGTCGATCACCCGCGCCTCGTGCAGGTTGAACAGCTTCGCCCGGAGGGTTCTCCCAGAAGTCTTCAGTATGCAGACGTTACCTACGTTGAGCGGATCACGACACGTGGCGCAAATCGCGGGACATGAGGTGGTACCTACGTTCACTACCAGTTTTCCCTCAACGTTCCCGAGGTATCTACAGTGCGTGTGACCTGTGATCACGACGTCGGCATGTGTCGAGCGAGCTATTTCCTCCAGTCGTTCGGGCATCTCGTACTCCCGGCACGTGTAATTGTCCAGGATCTGATCGCGTTTCGGCATCGGAGATTCTCGGGCTACGGGATTGACAGGCTTCTGCGGGTTCAAGTCCAGCTCCGAACAAGGTTCGTGACCGTGCAAGACGAGCATCCAAACGTCCCCGAAGCGGAGTAAGTGAGGCCCGCCCAGTGACGGTCCCGAGTGTCCCGGCGGGCACCCGCGTCCGCGACGGTTATCGTAGCGGCGCGATAGTACGTGCACCCCGGCGTCACGCAGCGATTTCACGAGATCTACGGTGTCGTGGTTCCCGGGAACGAAGTAAATCTGGACTTCGGAGGACAACCTCCGTAAGTCCCGCAAAAGCTCCCTCAACTCGGGATCCGGGGCCCTAGGATCTGCGAGGTCGCCATCGATGAGAAACGCGTCGAAATCCAACGCCAGATCGAGTGCCGCTTCCCAGATTTCCCGATCGTGCCCCTGGTATTCGTCACCGACGTGTACATCGGAAGATATCAGTAGGCTATCACCGGGTAAGCGCGTTACATCGAGCGTCATCTGAACCACGCTAACCCTCCCGACCGAAGACCTCGGGGTTGAACCTCTCACGAATCAGCAGCATCGGCGTCTTTCGGTGGTAGACTAAATACTCACGCCAGGGTATCTTCGGCGCACTCGCACCCAAGATCTCCTCATCTTCTGGCGATGGCCGCGCCTCCTCAACGCGGAGTATCTCACGTCGCGTCTCCAGTCTTAACTCTTCGATCATCTTTCCAAGCGGTTTTCTCGACTGAAGAACCAATCTACGCAGGCGCCCTGGAAGGTTATCGGGACGGGCGAGTGAAGTAGCTAGGATGGCGGGTCGACCGTCAACCTTGATGACGACTCGTCGGACGTACACGGTGTCTCCATCGGGAACACCGAGAAGTCTCGCATCTCGACCTTCAACTTCCAGTTTCCTGGTTTCGAGTGGATCGATCGTTACTTCCCCGAAGAACCGCTCGAGGATCCTCGTCACCGACCCGTCAGTGTAGAGGAGTACCTCCAACAGCGGGACCTTCATCCGATGAACCTCCATTTCATATCTCGCCGTACTCCTGTAGCAGTTGGAGTTCCTCCAAGCTGACCTTCTCCCCACGCTCGAGCCGCTCCTTGATCTCCTTCAGTCGCTCTCTGTCTACCGCCTGTTTCTCCAGGTCTTTGATTCGAACCTCGAGCGCGCGCTCTTCCGCGCGTTTCTCCATTATTTTCTGCTCTAAATCGCGGAGCTCCGACTGAAGTTCACGGAGCTCGTCTTCCAGCGGTTTCACTTTGGCCAGCTCCTCGACGTACTTACGGTGGTAACCGTCCGCCTTCTCTCGCAACTCGTCGGCACGTTCGTAATGTTCGATCATCTTCTGGTGGTACTCATCCGCCTCTTCGGCCGTTTTCATGACCTTTTCGTGGTATTCGGAGGCCTTTTCGCGGAGCTCGTCCGCCTGGGAGAACAGCTCGTCGGCCTTTTTGGAGTGCTCGTTGGCCTTCTCCCACGCTCTCAGCTGCTCGCGGAGCTCTTCGAGACGCTGAGCGATTTGCTCCTCCCTTCTCGGACTGAGCGGGTTGGTTTCGATCTCCCTTTCTAGCTTACGTATCTCGGCTCGGATCTCTCGGATCGGACGTTCCACTTTAGAGCGAAGTTTCTTGGCGGTTTCAACGTGCTCCCGGGCCTTCTGAGCTAGCTTCCTGGCACGCTCGTTCAACTCGTCACGCTTAGCCTTGTACTGCTGGACCTCCTCGTTCAGCTCGTCCCTACGTCGGCGATGCTCATCGGCTCGCTCTCTGAGCTCTCGGACGCGTTCGTTCAGCTCATCACGCTTAGCACGGTATCTCTCCGCTCGCTTCCGGATTTCGTGGATTTGATCCTGAAGCTGGTTTACCTTACGCTGGATTTCCCGCCGCTTTTCTTCAAGGTCATCGAGTTCCTCACGGGTTTTAACTAGCTGATTCTCGAGTTCCTTGATTCTCTGCAGCTTGTCCTCGGAGGGCATCATTCGACGGGAACACCCCAAAAGCGCAGTACGACAGGGACGGCACGACGAAAGTCGTCGAACGCCATCTCGATGATCTCGTATAGCGGCTTTTTAGGGCGGAACCCTAGTGGCAGACCGGCACGCTTTAACATTGATGCGTCGTTCGCGCCGTCTCCTACCGCCACGGTGTCCTCAGGACGGGTGCCGAATCGGCGGCATAGCTCCATCAGGACCCTTTCCTTCGCGGAAGAGCTCATAACGGGACCGTAAACTCTGCCCGTAAGGAAACCGTCTCGTACCTCGAGTTCGTTGGCTACATACGCGTCCAATCTTAGCTCTCTACAGAAACGGGAAACCACTTCGGTGAACCCTCCGCTGATCACCGCTACGGCTGCTCCTACGGATCGTACAGCTGCTACGAATTCCCGGACGCCGGGGTTCAGGCGCAGCTCGGTCACGACCTCGTCGAGAACGGAGGCGGGTGTGCCAGCCAGTAACCGGACCCGTTCCCGGAGGGCCTCTCCGAACTCGAGCTCGCCGCGCATCGCCCGTCTCGTGATCTCTTCGACTTCGTCGTCGACTCCTGCCGCCTCCGCGATTAGGTCGATGGTCTCCCCGTCGACCAGCGTCCCATCGAAGTCCAACACTACCAGTCGGCGAGCCTGGACCATTCGTGGGCACCCACTCCCGACCCGAACCCGTACTTGACTTCCTGGAACTCACGCCGAAGTTCCTCGACGTCCTTACGGACCTCGGACGGCTCCCTGCGACCGAGCACGACGTCCGCTATCAGCTCGGCGATGTACTCCATCTCAGAAGGACCCATACCTAACCGAGTGAGCTCTTGGGTACCCAGCCGGATACCGCTCGGATCGTGGGATTTCGATTCGTCGTCCCAGGGCAGCAGGTTCTTATTGCACAGGATGTTAGCGCTCTCCAGTTTTTCGGCGATGACCGCTCCCCCTCCTTGCTCCCGCACGTCAACAGCGATTTGATGGGACTCCGTGAAACCCCGGTGCTCACAGAGTACCGCGAGTCCCTCGGCGTACAGGGACTCGGCCAGGGCTTTAGCGTTCTTAACCGTGTCACGTGCGTATCGCTCCCCGTACTCCTTGAACTCCGCGAGCGCTACGGCTAGCGCCGCCACGTGGTGTAGGTGGTGGTTGCTCACGAGCCCCGGAAACACGGCCTCGTCGATGTCGTCGGCTAGATCCCGCTGACAGAGCACGATTCCACCCTGGGGACCCGGAAGCGTCTTGTGGGTGCTTCCGGTAACCACATGGGCGCCCTCTCGGATCGGATCTTGGAACTGACCGCCGGCGATTAGCCCGAGCACGTGGGCTGCGTCGTACACTACGTAACCTCCTACGGCCTCCACAGCTTCTACGGCCTCTTTCACCGGATGTGGAAACAGGAACAGGCTGGCCCCGAGCATGACCACCGACGGCTCGACTTCCTCGATCTTACGGACCATGCTGTCGACGTCGATGACCATATCATCCTCGTCGAACGGTAGGTACTCAACGTTGAGCCCTCTAACACCCGGGGCGCTGATATCGTGGTGGCTGATGTGTCCACCGTGGGAGATCCTAAGCCCCAGAATCGTGTCGCCGGGATCGGTCAACGCGAAGAGGGCGGCTAGGTTGGCCACAACTCCGGATGTGGGCTGAACGTTCGCGTGCTCGGCACCGAAGAGCTCTTTGGCTAGCCGTACGCAGGCCAGCTCGACTTCGTCGATGTACCCACAACCCTCGTAAAGCCGCTCACCGGGTCTCCCCTCGGCGTATCGGTGCCCGAAATCCGTCACGAGCATCTCACGCACCGCGGGGCTGGTCACGTTCTCGCTGGCGATCATGGGGAGGCACTTCTTCATCCACTCATGATGCTTCTCAACCGCCCGCACGACGGAGCGTATGTCCTCCAACCCGAACACCCCGAAGGAGGGTTTTGACTTTGGTCGAGGCGCGAGCGCTGGCCGAGGCAGTGACCAAGGGTGTGCTCACGTACGTCGAAGTGAGCGTAGAGCAAGGCTCCGGCTTGGAGCTGGAGGTGGACGTTCCCAGAGCGGATCGAGTGAAAGACATCGTCAGATCGCTAGTAACCCCGATCACGGGCATGTATCGGGTTAGGGTCCGGATAACCAACGCGCGCGCCGAACCGGAGGCGGCGAATAAAAAGTGTCTCGCTACGGGGACGTTCACGGCTCTAGGGAAGGTGCTCATGGACGCGTTCTTCCCCGGCCGGGGTACCGAAGCCGTGAATAAGGCTCTCCTAAGGGTGCCTATAACCTCCGAAGAAGCGTATCGCGGCAAGAGGTTCGACCGTGTGTACGATCCCCGCGAGAAGCGTTGGGTTCCGGCTCGGCCCGGTATGATGTGTAGAACCAAGGACGGGATGATCTGCGCGGTCACGGACGATCCCGACGGTATCGCGCCCACGATCGCGGCCGAAAAGGACGCGAAGTTGGCTACGGTCCTGTGTGACACGTTGTTCGACATGCTCCTGGCTGAAAAGCCACCCACGGTGCGGGGGTAAACGGGAGTGAGTTCCGAGTCCGAAGGCGTCCGCCAAGCTGCGCGTCTGATGGCGGTAGCCGCCCGCACGGCCCCGAAAACGAGGGGTATCGACGATATCGTCATCGAGATCGTGGAGGACGAGGATACGCTGGATAAGATCGCCGAGAGGATGGAAGAAATTGCCGAGGAAAAGGGGGTCGACTCCTTCAAGCGCGACGCGGAGTGCCTCAGGAGATCGGAGTGTCTGGTATTAATCGGTGTCAAGTCCAGCGGGCCTTGTGGCCTCAACTGCGGTATGTGCGGGGCCTCGTGCGACGACATCGAGGAGCGCAGCGCGGACGTCGAGTTCGCGGGACCGATCTGCGGGTTCAAGCTGATCGATCTGGGAATCGCGTTGGGATCGGCGGCGAAGGTCGCCAACGATCTAGTAGTCGACAACAGACTGATGTACACCATCGGCGTCGCAGCACGCTCCTTGGGCGTAGTCGACGCGGACGTCGTGATAGGGATTCCGCTATCCGCGACCGGGAAGAATATATACTTCGACAGAGATGGCTGACCGGGAGGGATCGCGCGATGGCGCGCAATCCCAGACGCAAAGGTCGCGATGGATGGAAGCAGTCGAAATCGCGTGGTAAGCCCTCGTTCGTGACCTGTGAGTGCTGCGGGGGAAAAGTACCTCGACACAAGGCCATCTCCTGGACGCAAGGGTTCAGGATTACCGATCCGGTGGTTCGTCAGGCGGTGGACGACCGATACGTTCACACTTTCAGCCGCAAGGTGTACTACTGCCCTAAGTGCGCCAGGTTCTTGGGGATTAGAAAGCCCAAACGCTGATTCTTCCCCGATCCCCATCGGGTTCCGCGCACCGTCCACACCCAAAATACGCTCTGATTGTTTCGAGTCTTCCCTAACCAGCTTCCAGGTTTTCTCACATAAACAGGTTTTAAGGAGTTGCCATACTCCGTGCACGCCCAGTGTACAGCCTCCCGCGAGTTAACAGGGGGAAGCCGCGATCACCCTTCATGCCGTGCTGGGTGGTGGATCAGTAGGTCACGTGGTGGCGGACGCACTGAGGGATCGTGGTGAAGAGGTGGTAATCGTCGACTGTAACGAGGACCGTGCGGAGGTCCTGAAGGAGCAAGGTTTCGAAGTGATTATCGGAGACATCACGGAGAAAGAAGTATTACTCGAAGCGGGCATAGAGAAGGCCGTCATGGTGTACGTCCTCACCCCCGACGACGACGCTAACGCGGAAGCTATCAGGCTGATCCGTAAGATCAACGAGGACACGTACATCATCGCGCGAGTCACGGACGAGGAACGCGTTGAGGAGTTTAAGGAGCTCGGAGCGGACGAAGTTCTCTCCCCGAATCAGCTGCTGGTCGGGAAGTTGCTTCACAACATCGACAACGTGAGGAACCGCCGAAAGGTGCACGAGCTGCTGACAAAGCTCGAAGACGTGGAGAGTTTGGCTATAATCCCACATAACAACCCTGATCCCGACTCCATCGCTAGCGCTGTAGCTCTTCAGGAGATAGCCAGTATCGTCGACGTTCAATCCGACGTGGTATACGGAGGCGAGATCGGTCATCAGGAGAATAAAGCCCTCGTGAACCTCCTGGATATCGAGATGAAGCGGATCTCACGTGTAGACTTAGATGAGTACGACGCTATCGCCGTAGTGGACACCCCAGTCCTACCACGGGAGCTGGCTGAGTACGACGGTATCGAGGATAGTATTCTGGTGGCTGTCGACCACCACGATTCGTCGGACGGCATGATGGACATGAACGGCACTTCTAAGAGCGCTTTAGAGCTCGCGGACTTCGTAGATCACAGACCGGAGGTCGGAGCCGCTTCTACGATACTCACCCAATACCTCAAAATCCTCGATAGGAACGTCGACCGGAGGATAGCGACGGCACTACTGTACGGTATCAGGACTGACACGTTGAACTTCACGAGGAACGTGTCGCCGGAGGACCTCAAGGCGGCCGCGTATCTCTACCCGCGGGCCGATCACGAAGCGCTGGCTAAGATCGAGTCTCCGGACATCTCTCCCGAGACTCTCGACGTGCTCGGTGAAGCTATCCGCAACAGGACGGTTATTCGGAGCTACCTGTTCTCGAACGTGGGGTTCGTGAAAAATGAGGATGCGTTGCCTCAAGCCGCCGACTATCTGCTTAACCTTGAGGGTGTCCACACGGTCATAGTGTTCGGTGTGGTCAACGGTAAGGTCAAGATCTCAGCGCGAACGGACGATATCCGCCTGAACATAGGTGAGATAATGAAAGAAGCGTTTGGTGACGTGGGTTCCGCTGGAGGTCACTCGAAGGCCGCCGCAGCCGAGATCCCGTTAGGCATCTTCCAGGACGTCGAGAGCGACATGGTGCTCGATCTCGTCGAGCAGGCGGTGCGTAAACGGATATTCAAGGTGATAGGCATCGAAGAGGAGGAGGACTGAACTCACTCTACGGTTACGCTCTTGGCCAGGTTCCGTGGATAGTCAGGATCGATGCCTCTGGCTACGCTCATGTAGTACGCCAGCAATTGAAGCGGTACCGTGTAGACTATCGGGGAGAACACCTCGCTGATACTCGGCACCTGGATGACGTGATCGGAGTGCTCCTCCACGGCTTCGTCCTTCTCATCGGCCACGGTGATCACAGTGGCACCCCGAGCTTTCACCTCTTCGATGTTCGCGAGCATCTTCTCGTAGGCGCCGCCTGGCTGAGCTACGGCGACCACCGGCACACCCTCCTCGATCAATGCCAGCGGACCGTGTTTGAGCTCACCCGCAGGGTACGCCTCCGCGTGCTGGTAGGTGATCTCCTTGAGCTTCAGTGCGCCCTCCATGGCGGTAGGATATCCAGGACCGCGGCCGATGAAGAACCAGTTGGGACGTTCCTTGTACCGACCACCCATCACCGCTATCTCACGCTCCCGCTCCCAGTTGAGTACCTCCTCCAGCATCTCCGGAACCTTGTCCAGCTCATCGTGGTACTCCTCCGACTCCTTGTCGGTTATCTCACCAAAGTGGCGGGCTAGCTCCACGGCCAACGTGTACATCGCCGCGAGCTGCGCTGTGTAGGTCTTTGTGGCGGCGACGGCTTTCTCGAAGCCAGCGTGGGTGTACATGACGTGGTCGACCTCGCGGGTGATCGTGCTCCCGACGACGTTGGTCAGTGCTATCGTCGTGGCCCCCCGGGCGTTCGCCTCCCGCACCGCCGCTAGCGTATCGGCGGTTTCACCCGACTGTGAGATGGCTAGAACGAGGGTGTCCTCGTCGACGAGTTCCTTTGTCACATATCGGAACTCGGAGGCTATCACCACGTCCACGGGGAACTTGGCGAGCAACTCCGTGGCGTACTTCGCGCCGAGTCCGGCATGGTACGAGGTACCGCACGCGACGATGTACAACTTAGTGTAATCGCCGCCGACAAGCTCCTCCGCCATCTCCATGAGGTTTTCCCGTTCGATCCGAAGCGTGTTCCTAACGGCTTCGGGTTGCTCGTGGATCTCCTTGAGCATGAAGTGCGGGTAGCCACGGCGTTCCAGCGTGTGCGGATCCTCCTCGACTATCTGCACTTTCTTCTCTTCCGTGACGTCCTCAAGGGTCTCCACGTCCAGTATCTTGATCTCGTCCCGCTTCACTACGACGATCTCGCCGTCGTCGATAGGGATCACGCGGTTCGTTTCTGGTAGTATTGCCGGTATATCGGACGCCAAGAAGTTACCATCGTCTCCCAACCCTACTACCAACGGACTCTCCTTCCTAGCGGCCAGGATTACGTCGGGCTCGCGGGTACAAATGGCGGCGATGGCGTACGACCCCTCTAGCCGGCGCACGGCCTCGACGAACGCCTCGAAGAACGATTTCCCTTCCTTCATCCCCTGCTCGATGAGATGGGGTACGATCTCGGTGTCCGTCTCGGAGTCGAACCGGTGTCCCTTATCTTCCAGTTCCTCCTTAAGTTGCATGAAGTTCTCGATGATCCCGTTGTGCACGACCGCGATCTCGTCACGACAGTCCGTGTGCGGATGTGCATTACGCCGGTTAGGGTCTCCATGAGTCGCCCATCGGGTATGTCCGATTCCAACCTTACCGGGGAGCTTTCTGAGGTTACGCTGCAGCTTCGTCGGCTCGCCGCCCTCGGTCAGCTTCCCGGCATCCTTCTCGACGTACAATCGACCCTCGTGGATCGTGGCGACTCCGGCGGAGTCGTAGCCGCGGTACTCGAGCCTGACCAACGAGTCGACTATAATGGGGGCCGCGTCACGCTCCCCGATGTACCCTACGATCCCGCACAAACCGGTTCACACCCTTTACTTACGAGAGGTATTCCACAACGTCGTAAAGCACGCGAACAGCATTTACGAGGTCCTCAATCGGAACGTGCTCCGAAGGGGAGTGCGCGTAGTCGATCGAACCGGGTCCGAAGACCACCACGTCCTTACCAACCAATTTACGGATGTAACCGGCGTCCGTGCTCGCTGGCCAGGTAATAGGTTCGTTCGGGAGCCTGCGGGCACTTAGGGCTTCCCGTAGCGCGCGCACTACCGGTTCGTCGCCTGAGAGTACGAACGGTGGTGCTCCTGCCCGAATGTCGGCCGAGACCCCTTCCACTCCGTGAAAGAATCGCTCGAGGTCCTCGGGAGACAGCTGAGTGTTGAGCCTGACGTCCAACACGGCTTCCAGGCACTGGGGTGTCACGTTAGTCGCCACCCCCCTGGAGTGAACGCTCGTGGGATTGGCGGTAGGGACTCCGAGTGCGTCCTCAAAATCCTCCAGCGTCTCATAGAGGTCATGCAGTATCCTGCAGAATTTCAAAATGGGGTTCTCCGGGTTGTGTGAGCCGGCGTGTTTGGACTCCCCTTCGATACACAACCTGACTTCCACACGGGACTTGTGCCCGATCACGGGACGTAGTTCCGTCGGTTCCCCGTTGATCACGTGGTTCGCTTGAATTTCCCTACGACGTAACACGTGACGAATGCCGGCCGAATCGGTCTCTTCTCGGACTACCGCGATTATCTCCAGTGGTCCATCCCATATCTCGGCCAGGGTAACGTAAACGGCCAGATTGGCCTTCGCGTCGCAAGCTCCTCGGCCGTACAGCTTACCGTCGACGATACGGGGCTCGAACGGTTTCTCCATCCCGTCGGGTGGGACAGTATCGAGATGTGACGTTAAGCACACCTCCGGCTCTCCACGTCGCCCGATCACGTTCCCCAGACGGTCGATTTCCACCTCTAAGCCGGCACGCTCCAGGTCCGAAGCGTACCGCTCCGAGAGCTCTTCCTCCTCGCCGCTGACGCTGGGGATAGAGATGTAGTCGCACAGGAGCTTTACCACGCGCTCCCTGACGTCCAACCTAATCACTCTCCCGAAATCTCTTGAATTCGCTCACGGACGAGCTCGCTTACCCGTTTACCGTCCGCCCGTCCCCGTAGGACTTCCATTACTTCACCCATAATCTTGCCCATGACTGCCATACCTCGCTCCCGAATCTCATCCTTGTACCTACGAATCGCCTCTTCGACAACCTCCTCGATCTCCTCCTCGGACACCATCACTATGCCGAGTTCTTCCGCGAGCTCCTCTGGATCGGAGTCCGGATCGGCCGCAAGGGCGCCCAGCAGCTCCTCGATTCCAGACTTAGCTATGGTACCCTCGGCGTAGAGCTTCAGCACATCCTTAACGTGGTCTATGGTGAGGTTATCCACTGGGTACCCGTCTTTTTCAAGCCGAGGGATCGTGTTCACTAGCGTGGCCGCTGCTACCTTGGGTTCCGCTCCGGTCTCCTCCACGATCTTCTCGAACTCGTCCACGACTCCATGCTCGAACATCTGCTCAACTAACTCCTCCCCGAGACCGTACTCTTCGGTGAGCCTCTCCTTACGCTCCCAAGGTTTCTCCGGGAGCTTTTCCGCCAGCTCTTTTACCCTGTCCTCGTCGATAACTACTGGCGGGATGTCCGTCTCAGGGTACATTCGAGCGGCTCCCGGGCGAGGCCGCATGTACTCCGTGGTCCCGTCCTTCCGAGCGCGTCGGGTCTCGGCCGGGACGCCTTTCAGCGCCATGATAGCGCGATCCTTCACCGCTTCCATGGCGGACTTAACACGATCCTCCGGACCCGCTATCAAGACGAACCCGTCACCGTCTTCCACACCGAGACGCTGCCTGACAGTCTCGACTTCCTCCTCCGAGATACCGTACTTGGGAAGCTCATCGGAGTGGAACAGCCCCGAAACCCCTCGTCTCCTCGCGTAGTCGGCGAGCTCGGTACCGAACCTCCGGCCCGGACACAGTTCCCAACCTAAAATCCCTTCGAACCCGGGCAGAAGCAGAGCGTACACTACACCATCACGCTCGAGTTCCCGACGGATAACCTCGCTGTCGGTGTCCTCGAACACGTCAGTAACATCCACTGGCTCACAATTGACTAGGTCCGTTTCACTAACATCGCGTTCACGAAGCTCGTCTCGGATCCTGAGTAGATTCGCCTGTCTTAACGCCTCGTACTTGACTACCTTAGGAATCAGGTTCAAGTCCTGAACACCCTTGATCTCCTGCACGGCGCCACCCTTTATCGAGACGTTCACGTCCTGCCTTACCGTGCCGATTCCTGACTTCACACCGCCTACGGCTTTGATCGCCTCACCGATCCTCTCAGCGGCCTCACGGGCCTGTTCCGGCGTCCTGATGTCCGGCTCCGTAGAAACCTCGATAAGCGGTATCCCGAGCCTGTCAAGGCAGTAATCGACCTCGAGATCCTGATCACGTCCCTTCACCTTGCGAGCGGCGTCTTCTTCCAGACACACCGTACTGATACGGACTGGGCCTTCGGACGTCGGGACCTCACCACCGAACCCGACGAGCATTGTACGCTGGAATCCAGTGGTGTTCGAACCGTCGATTACCATCTTCCGCATCACGTGCACCTCGTCGACGACGGACCCACCCAGAAGGAGGGTAACCTTAATCGCGACGTCGAGAGCTTCAGAACAAGGCTCGTGCGGGGGCTCTTCGTCCAGTTCAACTAGGCACGAGAAGGACCCGTCCGCCAGGTAGTAGAACGTTCGGTCGCGCTTGAATTCTTCCAAAGCCGCCGGATCGAACTCGCCCATCTCGCTCTGGACCGGGCGGAGCTTACGTCTGACCTTGGGCTCCTCCGGCACCTCTTCCCCTAGCTCTGGAGTACAGCGACAGAACAGCTTTCTGGAGGTATCAAGCTGCCGGTGGATCTCAAGTCCCACTCGGAGACCGATCTCTTCCCAGTCTAGGTCCTCTTCTCGCACGGGCTCGGGCAGGGGGGTCACCCCCCTCGCGGTACCGGTTCGATTATCGAACGCCTTATGGGCGCGGGTACGTAGTCCACGACGGCGAGGTAGTGCTAGAGGTAACCCTACCGGGGGAAGGCACGCCGGCGGCGGAGAGATCCCGCACGCTCCGCACCCTTAAACGTGCCCTGGAGCGGTACTTCCGGGGCCACCCCGTAAACTTCGGTGATGTCCCGGTGAGGATAAACGTTTCCGGAAAACCTCGGGAGGTGCTCGAGCTCGTCCGCGAGATCCCGTACGGGACAGTGGTCACCTACGGGGATATCGCCCAAAAGGCCAACATCCATCCACGGGTGGTGGGAGTCTCCCTCGCCCTAAACAGGACCCCGATAATCGTGCCATGCCACCGCGTCGTAGCCACCGACGGGCTCGGTGGGTTCAGGTGGGGGTTGGAATGGAAGAGGAGGCTGTTAGAGCTAGAGGGAGCGTTACCATCGAAGAGGTAGGCCAGTGGGTAGTGATCGTCGACCGTGAGGAGCTCGAGTACGACGGCTCGCAGCTCCGCAGGACGTTCGCTCACGAGCGGTACGGAATTAAAGGGCGGGCCGTAGTGGTGTTTCGAGGCCCGATGGACGTAAGGACGGAATACACCGCGGATGCTGAGGATGTCGGCTCGCCTATCCGGGGCAACGACGTGCTGCATTTGCTCGTGGACGACCCCACCCGAGCCGATCCGTTGGTATCGGGATTACTTCAAAGGTTGCTGGTAGTGGTAGCGAAGGAAGTCATCGAGAGGGAACTATCGACAAATCTGAACCGAGACGGTGACGACCTCTTACACGACGGCAGAAAGCTCACCGTGTCGGTTTTCAAGCCGGCGGGCCCCGGTTCGCTCGCGCACCTCGGGATCAACGTGACAACCGAGGGTGTTCCCGTCCCAGCCTCCTCCCTACGCGACCTCGGTTACCTTGGAGACCCACTCGACCTGGGTCGACGCGTTGCCGTCGAATTCGTCCGCGAGATCACGGATGTGGAGTTGGACCTCACCAAGATCAGGTGGTGAGGAACTTGGACGAAGCCGTCGTGATCCGCATCGAGACCGCCGAGCGATCGGAGAGCGTGAAAGTCCCGTATCGTGAGGGGATGACGCTACTCGACGCGCTACGGTGGATCAAGGAGCACGAGATACAGGACCTCGAGTTCGAGTTCTCGTGTCGGAACGCTCAATGTGGCACTTGCGCTGTGCTCGTGAACGGGAAAGCTCGACTCGCCTGTGAGTACTTGTTGGAACCAGGTCAGGAAGTGACCGTGGAACCCCTGAGGCACCTACCAGTAGTCAAAGACCTGGCGATCGATTGGTCGGCGGTCACGTCGAGGCTCCGGCCTCTCTCCCCCAAATCCTACCGGGAGTGGTTCCGTCGAATGGAACCCGAGAAGCAGCGGAAATTGTACGAGCTAAGATCTTGCATCGAGTGCCTCTGCTGCGTCGCCGAATGTCCCGTGATCAAGTCGGGATCGACGCGGAACCCGGGCCCGATCGTACTACGGAAGGTAGCGGAGGAAGTCGAAAAATGGGACGAATCTCCAGGAATAGACGACACCGTGTACGCCTGCACCACGTGCCATACCTGCGCCGAAGTGTGCCCTAAGGACATAGAGATCCCGGCGAAGGCTGTCGAGACGTTACGGGCGAGACTCTACGAGGAAGGTAAAGGTCCACTACCCGAGCACAAGGAGCTAGGAGAAAGGGCCGTACGCACGGGCAGGTCCGTCGAGAAGGGGAACAGGTCGTTCATAGAGGAGTACTCCGGCGAGTACGGGGAGGGAGACGTCGAGGCCATGTTTTTCACTGGATGCCTAGTGGATTACCGACTACCCGATACTGGGAAAGCCCTAGTTAAGCTGGCCGAGGAGTTAGGGGTCAGACTGATCGTTCCTCGGGAGCAAGTCTGTTGCGGCTCACCACTCCTGAGGACGGGGCAGTACGACCGTGCCGAACGCCTAGCTTTCGAGAACCTGGAGACGTTCCGACGGGTCGACCCCGATGTTATCGTCACCGTCTGCGCCGGCTGCGGAGCCACGCTGAAGAACAACTACCCCGAACTCCTCGGTGATAGGTTCGAGTGGGACGTACTAGACGTCACGGAGCTACTCGTAGAGATAAGGGCACACGAGCGGGGATTCCGGCTCCAGGAGCGTACAACGGTTACGTATCACGATCCGTGTCATCTGAAGCGGGGACAAGGTGTCGAGGGCGAGCCCAGGAAGCTCATCCGATCGATCGAGAACGTTGAGTTCGTTGAGATGGAGGAACCGGATCGGTGTTGCGGGGCCGGCGGGGGCGTTCGATCCGGTCTACCGGAGCTCGCGGAGCTGATGTCCGACGTGAAGGCTCACATGGTACGCGAGACCGGGGCCGAAGTGTTGACCACGGTCTGTCCGTTCTGCGAATACAACCTCAGGGAAGGGCTCGAGCGCAACGACGTCGAGGCACGGGTGGAGAACTTGACGGTACTGCTCTCCAGAGGTCTTTAGCCCCAAGCCTTCGGGTACGTGCCCGGCTCCATCAGGACCCTCTTGGTGTCCACCATAATACCCCGATCCGCGTGTAGCATCTCCTTCCAAGTAGCCTTGGCCACTCCCAGCGCTACCGCCTCCCCCTTCAACGTGAAGATGGCGACTAGATCGCCGGGCTGGATCCCTTTCTCCACCCTAACGATTCCCGGTGCGGCCAGGTCGGCCCCGTGGCAGATGGCGTCGACGGCAGTATCCCTGATCTCTATCCTCGGTAGGTGCTCTAGGCCTTCCTCCATCGGACGTACGATGTGTCGTAAGGGTTCCTCCCACCGACACTCCTTCCAGAACTCGTACGCGTCCTTCACGTCGTGGAGAGTGACGGCGTTCTCCTCCGAGAACGGCCCCGTCCTCGTCCTTCGAAGCTCAGCCATGTGCGCACCGACACCCAAGGCCTCACCGATGTCATGACACAGCTTCCGGATGTAAGTACCAGCCTGACACCCGACCCTCATCAGCACGTCGCGATCGTCGATCTCGAGGATATCGATGTAGTAAACTTTCTTAGGACGTACCCTCCTCTTGACCGCCGAGCGTAACGGTGGCCGCTGGAGTATCGTCCCCTCGAACTCCTTCACGACGCGCTCCAGCTCCTCCTCGTCCACATCGCCGTGGAGATGCATAATCGTCACGTATTCCTTGCCCGCCGGTAGCAGCGTCTGGATTATCTTCGTGGCTTTCTCGAGGGCGATAGGAAGGACTCCCGTGACCTTAGGATCCAGGGTACCACCGTGACCCGCCTTGGACAGACCGAAGATCTCCTTCACCCAAGCCACGACCTCGTGCGATGTGGGCCCGGCTGGCTTATCTAGGTTGATAACACCCTTCATGATGTACTCCTCGATAGGGCGCTCCTCCGGAGGACAACCGTACCGAGGGTCCGTTTCCGCCTCGGCTTTCGTAACCATTTCCCGATCTCGGTCGAACGGTAACCGACGGTCCTTGTCACCGCTCATGCGTGGCCCCCTCGACGTTCGTCGGCGCCTCTGGTGACTCTCTCGATAATAACCTCTTCACCAGCCTCGCGAAGTCCCGATCCTCGGTCTCCACAGCGTGCCGACCAGGACGACCGCCGCCAGCAACGCGACAATGAGGGCTACGAGTATCCAGCGAGGAACCGAAGTGGTGACTGGAGATTGCGCCGAGGTTCGACGAAGTACCGAGACCCTCGCCGGTCTCCCCTGCGAGGGTTTACCCTTATCAGCCGAACTTCCGACGTTTACCTCGACGGTAGCAGCCGACTTCGCGCCGACAGTACCACGGAGAGGGACGCCCGTAACCGACACCGGGACGACACCTCGACCGGAGCCGCTGAGCGCAGCCTGACTAGCTAGAGCCGACACGATCATAGCCGAAACCGTGGCCGCTAGACTACCGGTGGCCCGACTTTGGGTGATTTGAGACGATGATGTTCTAACGGCATGAACAACGGAGGTTCTAGCGGCCGTGACAGTCGTCGGGATGGTTCCTCTCGTAAACGTGGAGGTGAGCTGCCGGAGGATCCGAGCGGCGAGTTCCGGGTTGTTCATGTAGTTGGTGGCGAAGACCGCCATGGCCACTCTGAGGTTGGGGACCAGTCCCTCGTACTGGGAGAGGGCCTCTAAGAGGCGCCGCTGCACTACCGGGTTCCCGCAGACTCCCGGACAGCAGCATAGGACGCCTCGGAGGAGCTCGGGCACGATCACGTCCCGGACGAGGGTTACGAACTCCCGGCTCTTGAGGACTTCCTCGTTGATAAGCTTATGTTGAGCCCGGTCATACGCGATCACGAGCAAAGACACCGCCAGCGAGAACAGGCCCTCCGGGGAATATCGCGCCAGCCAGTCCCGGTTCTCCACGAGTGTCGCGGCCGTACGGCGGAGGATACCCTCCCAGCCGAGGAGCCCCGGTGCGAGAGTGGACCAGCCGCGGATGAGGTAACTGAGGCGTTTCAGGAGTTCCACCGCACCCGAGTACCCGTGGAATCGGAGTCCACGGACATAAGTTGGGTTGAAGACCGTACGCATCAGATCGTACCATGCGTAGGTGTCGAAGGGCATGAGGAAGGAGTACCGAAACGCGGCCATCTCGTTCCCGGTGAGCGTGGCGAGTGTACGGGTAGTCACGGTGGAGAATAACGAGGTCATGTTCGAAGCCAGGAGCGCCGCCAAGTAGCTCCCCGCGCCGAGTTGGG
The DNA here is from genome assembly GCF_002201895.1 of Methanopyrus sp. SNP6. NCBI lineage: Archaea > Methanobacteriati > Methanobacteriota > Methanopyri > Methanopyrales > Methanopyraceae > Methanopyrus > Methanopyrus sp. SNP6. The sequence continues at coordinate 434,212 of NZ_CP019436.1, forward strand.
GTGCGAGATCACGTAACCAAGGGGCCAGGTTCGGGTTCACCGAGATCATCAGCTGGATCTCCTCCGCGAGCCGGCGCGCCATCCGCGAATAATCACCGCCTACGTAAGAGCCAAGGGCTGTGTTCCTAAGGTTCAGGACTAACGCGTCGATCATCGTCTCTTGCTTGGGTAGCAGCCCGTTGACAGCGCTTACGGCCAGCCTCAAACCGCCCTCGAAAGCGTAGATACAGTCGTCGTAGAAGAACGTGGCCTTCTCATCGGATGAAACCATCGTATGAAGCGTGCGGTCGGGCGCCGCGAGGTTCAACGCGAGGAGAAGCGGGAAGCTGGCTCCCCAATACTTCGGCCCGTAGACGTAGCTGAGACCGGATATCCAACTCATCGCGAGGTTCAACCGATCCTCCAGCAGAAACTCTCCGGACTCGATCGTCTTGCCGATCACGTTCGTGTAGTCGCCGGGTGCTTGACAGAACACGTTGAACGCGGCGAGTAACGGGAGATCTTCGTCCGGAACTCCACGAATTTGATCGACCCAACCCGTGATGATCCCGACGTTCGAAGGTCTCCGAAGACCGGTACCAGGAGTGGAGGTTCGGCTCGACTCCCGACAGGACAACAGCGCCAAGTAGACGACGGCCCAGTCCAGGAACGGATAATTCTCGGCCGGTGGCACGAGAACGGCGAGTGAGGACGCGGTGTTGACGACGGATTCGAAGTCGTACCCGTGTTCCGCGCAGAACTCCTCTATCAGGTCGTAGAGCCGCCTCAGCCCCTCCTCGAGCTCGCGAGCCAACTCCTCGTCCGGAGTCGTGAGCGCCCGCCACAGCGCCGCCAGGTACACGTGTAGCACTGTCTCGTGGATAGGGTTCTTCCATTCACCCTGAGATAATCGCTCCACGATCTCGCGTAGCCACCGACGGACGCAGTACACTGGATGTTCCTCGGGACCACAGATCTCCAGAACTTTGTCCACGTCGCCGACGATCAGTGAGCTGTGACCGAGTAGTCGTGCCAGATAGGGTTCGGCGGCCAGAATCGCCGCCACCCTACCCAAGAACAGTTCCGTCAGGATATTGTGTGCGAACACGTCTCGGAAGCACGAAGTACCCGTGATGATCACATCGGTAAGCCGACGTGGAACCCGCCGTAATACCAGGCTGGCCGAGATCACCGGTCTGTCTCCCACGAGCGTTATCGTGCCGATCACGGTAACTACCTCTCCCTCCTCAGGCACACGCCCCTCGTCAATCCGAACCCGGACTTCCGTACGCCCGTCCGTTAGGGTGATCCACCGTCCCTCTACCCGATCGACCCTACCGCGGATCGGAAGTCTACCGAACGCCCGTCCGACGGCCAAGAGTTGCGTGGGCGTGAGTACCTCGTCCTCGATTCTCTTCACCTCTTCCTCAGAGAGGACCCTAGCGTTAACGACTTCTACACGACCGCCCGTAGGTACCAGCGTACCTAGCACCATGACTTCATCGTCCAAGTGGAGCGGTATCGGCAGCACGCTGACCGGGCACCGCACCTCGATGCGTTGACCACCCATCAGAGGCTCGATCACCAGGCGAACGGCACCCGATCCGAGCGACTCCATCCGAACGATGCGGCCCACAACTAAGATCTGACCGAAGCGTCGGGTATAGAACACGCCGCTGGGGTTCATACAAAGGGATGGGTCGACGCCCGTTACGATCCAATCCGAGTTACGGTGTGGGAGTACACCCAACAGGAGCATCTGAACCGCGATCGGCAGTCCCCTGGTGTTGATGTTGTCCGTCGCCCAGTCGAAGGCCACTACCTTTCTAGTGACAGTACGTAGTGGGATCGCAACAGTGTATGCTACGTTGATCGAGATCCAGTCAGGCCACTTCCTGGGGTCGAACATGCACGCGTTCCGGCCGGTAGGTAACGCGTCGAGCTGTTTGAAAGGACTAGAGTTGAAACCCGGCGGCACGTAGCCACCGCTCAGCGCGTTGAGGAAGTTCGCACGTTCGAGCCGCGCACTCTCGAAGAGTAATTCAACGATCCGGGCTGCTTCACGGTGTAGGTCGTCGACGTCCCGCGTCTCAGGCCGCTCGATCACCTCGCGACATACGTTCAGAGCCTTGGAGTAGTCCAGTGACCCCATCACCTCGTTCAGGAGTACCCTCGCTGCGAAGCTGGCCATAGTGCTTACGGGATCCTCTCCGATCGGCGGCATCCCGAACACGTGGAGGCCGATCGGAACCACCTCGTGTTCTTCCAGGTCGTGCAGTAGGAAGTACAGCTTAGCACAGTTCTCGTCGAATCTCCTCTCAAACGCCTCCAGCGAGCTCAGGTTCAGCAGCTCGTAGGCACGCGTCTTCTTCACTAATTCCAGGATCGCCAGCTTCAGAGAGCTCAAGTGGGAAGACTGATACCTTTCCAACAACTTTAGGAGTCGACCCATGTCGCCGGTGAGTTCTTCTTTGGCCAGGGATTGCGGTAGATAGTTCACTATCACGGCCCAGCCGCGGCGCTTCGCCACCAGAGCCTCCGACGGGTCCGCGACGTAGTACGGGTAGACTTGGGGCACGTTTTGGATGCATATCTGCGGGAAGTCCCACCAAGACATGAACAGGGGCTTGTACGGCAGCCACTCGTACGTCCCGTGCTTACCTGTATTCACGATCACGTGCGCCCGGAACACCCGGGTGAAGTAGTAGTAGCAGGCCAGATAGTAGTGGCAGGGTGGAAGTACAGTAGAGTGGTACGCGACGCTGATCCCGACGTAATATCCTCTGGCGGGTTGGGGCGCGACGATGACGTTTCCGAAGTCGATCCCCCGTATCACGAAGTACATCTTCCCGTCGATCTCGACGAGGTACCGGGAGCGCTCTGGCGGTCCCCAACCCGTGAACCAACCGTAGAAAGCCTCGACTCGGCTCCACTTAGCATGAAGTGACCTACACAGCTCGAGGGCGCGCCCCACTTTCTTCTGGTCCGTTAGTGCATCGATGACGGCGTCCACCAGTGACTCCACGTCCCGCCGGAACTGTTCTTTCGTCTCTTCGGGAACGTCCAGGTATTGCAGGTGACCCGCTATGTAAGATACGAGAGACTTCAGACCGTTGACGATAACCCGTAACTTCAGCGGGTCGGTAATCGGACCGTGCTTTTGGATTTGAAGCAGCACCGCCTCTAGGTACCCGAAGACACCCTTCTCCACACACAACCTGGCTTCCTCGGGCAGCGACCGGTACCATTTCAGATACTCGTCGAGCGGCAACAGGTACAGGTACCGGATCTCCTGCTCCCGCTCCACGAACCGACCGTGCTCATAGGCAAGTAGTCGGAGAACGAGCTTGTGACCTTCCACGCTCACACGCCTCAATATGTACGAACCGACGTTGGAACCCTCCTCCACAATGAGGCGTCCTAGTGCATCGGCGAGTGGCCTCACGAGGAGATAGGCCTTGTAGTAGAGATCGAGAGCTTCCTTCCACTTACCCTCCTGGGCGAGCTTTTCCGCCCGTTCTTCTAGCTCTGCAATCTTCAGCAGCATCTCCTTGATCGATAATCCTCGAGCGTCGGTCGGGATCTCGTCCGCGAACTCCAACAGCTTCTCCTTAAGTTCCTCTGGAATCTCGACGCGGTACCCTTCCTTAATCAGCCATGCGAGGAAGTTCACGATCGATGCGGGCACGTCCAACGATGAAGCCGTTCCGACGCCCTCCTTACCCGGCTCCGAAGCCCAGTACAGTATCACGACACGCTTCTCCCGGTTTGGGATGTTATTGAGTCTTATCCAAGCGAGGATCCTGTCGGCGGCTATGTGGATCATCTCGGGAACAGGTTCGTCCGTGCACATTACGCGATCCAGTAGCGTTTCTGGACCGTCCTTACGCCACTCGCGAACCGAGATGGGGATACCTTCGATTGCACCGATGTTTTCCGGAATCACGATGTGATACAAGGCGGACCAGTCCAGGCCGCTCGGAGTTCGCCAGTACGTCTGCCACTCGCTCATCGTCCAGGGTAGACTCACGAGTTTAATCACGGGTAGATTCAGCTGTTTCAGAAGATTTACCTCCGGTGAATCTGGGGAACGCATCTTGAAGAAACCAGGGAGAAGTGCAATCGCCTCCACTTTAAATAGCTTTAACTTCGATATCACGTGTTCGAGAGCGGAAAGTACATCCTCGAAACAACCGTCAAGGATATCGTAATGGAGACCGAGTACTATCGGTACCAAACCACGCTCTATCAGCGCCCTACACAATTCGCGAATGGGGGCCGTCCAACCACTTTCTAACCTCGTTGTATCGACGATTATGAGCACACAAGGTATACGTTCCTTTTCAATTTTGGAAGCGTCGTGTGATAGGATCAAGCGTAATATTTGAATCATTGAGTAAGGTGGTGTGCTGGTATTCTTCGTATGAGTTGTACTGAGGTGTTCAGCAATAACGCTTGCGGTAACCATTGTAATCCCAGAGATGATGTTTGATATGTCCAACATTTTGTTCATTACTTCGGCGACAGCGCGTGGTAGGTGTTTGCGAAGAAGTTCCACAAACCATACTGGATAACGCGTGTGACCGAGGGTTACAGTTTTACTACCGTACCGCCTGATCAGATCGGCCACTTCTTCCGGATCCGGATCGGACGGTCGAATTATTTCATCCCTAAAAGGATCATAACCTTCGATCCATCCGTCGAATAGATGGTAAGGGCCGGGATGTCCATTAAGGAGATAGGAGAGAAGAGAACGAAAGTTCCGAACGGAACGTGACTGTACGTACATGGAGAGCGGTATCTTTAACCCGTGCCAATCAACTTTTATTTGATTCAGCTCTTTCGCATCCGATGGTACCGGAAGAACGTTATCGAATTCAAACACACGTTTTTTTGACTCCGAGATAACCTCGTTGAGAATGTTTTCGAGTACTGTGTTACTCGTCGTATGGATTAATAACAAGGTATCGGCGGATTCAACCTCCTTCCTAACGAGGTCTTCTGAGATCAATCCTTTGGAAACGGCGTCCTCAACGATCACGGTCACAGGGAACCCAGAAGCAGCCTTCGCGGCCGGGATACCGGTGGACCAATACCTGGTGATGATGACCAACTTATCGGCGTGAACGGGCGATACCGCGATCAAGGATGCGAGCGTGATTACGAGTGCCGGCTTGAAACTCATTGGCCACCCCCTCATGGGAGTACCGAGCGACCGGTCGGAATGACTTTATAAAAAGATCGTTTGGGTGGGAGGGAGTGGATCACCGGCGCCGCAGTAATGCCAGCGCGAGCACGCTCAGAGTCGCCATCACTAGCGGTACCGTGGGTACCCTCTTCCTGGCCCTGGCACGTCCGAATATTTCGTACTTCACACTCTTCGGTAGGTTCTCCACGGCCTTCAACGCCGCCACTACGTGGGCCGTAGCGAAGGCGCACTCGTTGGCTTCACGGTCCTTGAAGAACCGGCTCATGTAAAGGTAATAGGAGCTTTGCGGTGTCGGCACGTAAAAGTAGTACTTGAGTCCGTTCTTAATAGCTTCCTTGTACTGGTTGACAATCGCATTAACGACGTTCTTTATCAACTGAACCGTCAGGTTGTCCTTGTAGCCGAGATCCACCACCGTACACAGTCCGAGTAAGGCCGCACACGTGCTCGCGAAGTCAGGTGATCCCTTGATGTACTCGTTGTATGGGAAGTACCCTGGCTTGTTTTCGAGCTGCATTCCGTAGAGCCAGCACACGTACCGTCTCAGCGCGTCGTGGAGTAAGTCCCTCGCCTTGTCGCTCAGGTACCCCGCCTTCTCGGCCTCACGGATCGCCCACAGCGCGTAGAAGGAGTATTTAACTGGGTAGTAGTAGGATTTCGAGTACAAGCCCTGCTCCACTGCCTGCTTCTCCAGGAAGCACGGGTTACCGTTGCCCTCGTAGAACCGCTTCACTAAGAAGTTAACAGCGTACTTGATTATGTCAGCTACCTTGTACGTCGATCCTTCAACGCTCACATTATCGTTTTCACTTATGAGCCCCGTTTTGATGGCATGTATCAGCGTCAGCACAGCGCCGGCGGTGTCGTAGACGGCGCTGTAATCAACCCAGATGCCGTCCTTCAACCTCTGTCGGACCCAGTAAGCTATCCCGTTCTTCGAGTCGACTATCAGCGCATCTTTCTTGTTCTGCTTCGAGCTACAGTATACTTCTGGAGCCAGGATCGCATTTTTAATAATGTACAAGGCGTCGTCTTTGACTGAGTTCCATAAATCGTCGTCGACAAGTCCTAACTCACGGCCGATTAACAATGGAATCAGTTGGTACAGGCAGACACCGCCGATCGATCCTGTACGGATGTATCCATTTTCTTCTTCAAGCGTTGTTCTGATGTCCTTGAGCGAGTATTGGTAGTAGTACCCACGTGGATTACTGACTGTTAGTACCCACTTAATAGCCCGTTTTACAGCATTTTTGAACTGTTCATCTGTCACTCCTTCCTCTACAGCTAGCACTAACATGGGAATGGTAAATTTAGTAATTGAGTACCCTGGCTCGCCTCCAAACCCGACGTATCCGTACTTATCATTCTTTTTAACGTAAACTATGCGCTTATTGTTGTCAATAAGAGCCAATATCTTGTCTCCCAGTTTAACCGCCTCCAGCCCGTGGTCTGAGGAGAAGTAGTTATACTTTTTGACGTAAATTATCCGACAGTCTCCCTTGTACGTGGTCGGCCACGTGCCGATATCGACGTCCTCTACCGTGAAGTCCCTGGACGCCGGACCCTCGTCCTGCAGTTGGCCGTCCTGCTCGGTCGCAAAGTGGACTTCGTACTGATTACCGTTGTAGGTGCCACCTGGATCCCGAAGTGTGTAGGTCTTACCGACGTCCTGCTCGGTGAACTGGTTCTCCACCAGCCACGCTGTGCTGTCCTTCAAGCATTGGTCGACGTCTTCGAGCGTGACCGCACTGGCGGGTCCCATCGCCGTTACGCAGCACAGAATCACGAGCAACCGTCTCACTTAAGTCATCCCCTAGTGCGTCGATTCCGGGACATTATTAATATTTCTTTCGATTGTGATGTTACTAGAAGACCACAGGTTCCGCCCAGGCGCTGAACGTTCTATAATTCGTAACGATTCCGGATGAGGGCAGAGGGAGGTTCAGTCTCCGTGGATCTCCTCGAGTAGTTCCTCTACTATCTTCTCCCGGACTTCCTCTCCGGTGACGCGTCGGAGGATGGCTCCTAACGTCTCGTCATCGTCCACCGGGATGAAATACGCCGTCTTACGGCCGAGACGCTTCGACTTCAGCAGCCCTTCCTGCCTAACCTTGTAGAGTGCGCTTCTGATGCTGTTGGCTTTGACGTTGTATCCTAGTTCTTTAAGCACCTTAACGATTTCATCAACGTTAATCCATTGACCCTTAAGGCTCGCTAGTAACACCACCGCCAAGGCCGCTCCTAGGTTCGTTAGCTCACCTTCACGAAGCCTTCTCTTAATCTCTTCGACATCCTTCTGGAACTCCTTCGTGACCTCAGACAACTCCGACCACCCCCCTCCACGTCTAATTCCTTGCACTGGCGGGATTCGCTGTTAATAAATAAATCGCCGTGCGGTTACCGAACTGACTTACATGTGGGCCGATGACGAGGTAATCCCCGGCTGACAGCCGGTGTGATGATGGAGAGCCGGCGGAGGTCTTTATATCAGTCCCAAGTAGTTGAGCACGGCAAGGGTGGCGTGGACGGCCTCCTCGGTCCTCACTACCTGCACCCCTTGATTTGGCACGAAGTTGATCGTTAGATACTCGTCTCGAACCTCCGGATTTACGTCCAGAACGCTCACTTTACCAGATCCGAACACCACGCACTTTACCGGAGTATTGAACTCGACTTCCCGAACGTTTTCACCGTACCTTGAAGTCACAATAATACCGTCCTTAAATTTCCTTAACACCTCATTAAGCCCAGTCACAACCTCTACTCGGTACCCCCAGTACTCCTCGGGCTCGGCCGGTTCCACCTCCAGTGGATCCTCGGAAACTACTCGTACGGTCACCCGTTCATGTGGTTTAAAGCGCCGTTTGGCGCGTGCGAGGCGGTCGGCACCCACGTCCACTAGCGCTCCGTTCCGACTCCTCCTAACGACGTAACCCTCCCGTACCTCACCTTCCTTCGGCGGGTGGACCTTATGGTGAGGAGCCCTCAGCGGCGGCATGACTCCGGCGTACCTTAGGTCACGGTCCAGTCTGAATACTCTCTTCCTAAGGTATTGTGGACATTCCTGATACTCCAAGAGTTTTCGTAACCGCTCCGCGTTCCTGCGGGTTCCGACACCATCGCCGTATAGATAGACCTCCTCCACCCGATATATAGCCAGAGCACGCGCGAGGGTCCCCACCCGATAAGTGTAGATCTTCGGGTCGGTCTCCTCGGAAAAGAGGCTCCACGGGAACGCGACAGCCACCACGACCTACCACCCCCTCCGGGGGAGATCGAGTTGCGGTTAGTGTCCGGCCTCGAACCTCAAGAAGGGTACGAGATAGGGGTAGTCGTGGACGCGCTGCGAGCTAGCTCGACGATAGTCACGGCCCTGGCCCTGGAAGCTGAAGCGGTCGTGCCGCTTTCTTCCCCGGAGGAACTCAAACGGGTGGATGGACCCACGATCGGGGAACACCATGGTAAGAAGATCGACTTCGCGGACTACGGTAACTCGCCGACCGAGCTGCTGCGCCACGCCGATGAGATTGAGGGAAAGACATTGTACATGGTAACCACCAATGGGACCGATGCCATTTTACGGGCCGCAGAGGTTCACGAGGAGGTGCTGATCGGTAGCCTGCTGAACGCTTCGGCCGTGGCCTCGAAACTCTCCGGTGACACCTGCTTCGTGGAGGCGGGTCATCGGGGGATGCTCGCTGTCGAGGACACCTACACGGCGGGCTACATCGCGCACTTAGTATGCGGAGAACCTGCCGACGGTAGGACACGAGCGGCCATGGAAATGGCCCGCGGTCTTCCGGCGGAGGAGGTGTTCAAAGGCTCGAGGACTGGCCACGTGCTCGAGCAACGCGGGAGGCTCGAAGACGTCGAGTTCTGCGCTCGTGTGGACGAGTTCGAAGTCGTACCGGTCTACGAGGACGGTATGGTGGTGCCCCGGTAGTTGCTGATGGATCGGTTCGAGATGTTCGGCTCAGAGCTCTATGTGATTAGAACCGCACACGCCGGGGTGGACGGCGACCGGGTCCGGCGTAAAATTTTGGAGTTAAATCCCGAAGCCGTGTTGGTGGAGCTATGTGAAGGTAGGCTGCTCTCGTTCCTCGCTGAACTTCGCGGTGAGCGAGCAGGATCACGGACCGGCGGTCTCACTGGGAGGTTAATCGCCGCAGCTGAGCGCATTGTAGGTCGCGTAGTCGGAGGAGAGTTAGGTGAGGACATCAAGGGTGCCATCGAAGCGGCACTGGAGCTGGAGGCTGAGATAGTTCCCGTGGATATGGACATCGGCTGGGTCTTCCGAAGGGTAAAAATGAAAGCTTCGAGATGGGAACTTCTGAGGTTCCAGCTCTCCGTGACCATCGATGTCTTACGATCGTTACTCCGGCCGGGTCAGACCAGGGATGCCCTGCTATCATCCGTCGCGGACGAGGAAGCCGCTCGGGAGATGGTTCGTGGGCTCAGGAGTGCTTTTCCCAGGATAGCCGAAGTGTTGATCGACGAGCGCAATCGGGTTATCGCGGAGAACACGATCGAGTTCCTCCACAGCCGTGAGGACGTAACCAAAGCCGTTCTCGTGATAGGTGCGGCCCATTACGGAGTGCTCGACATTCTTCGAGAAGCGGAGCTGGAGAGCGCGTCGCATCATGATGATGAGGATACGGCGAGCGGAGAGGGTGAAGAGGAGACCGCGGGCTGAGCAGGTCGACCGGAAGATTGAAAGATTTTTGAATAATTCAAAGTCTCTTTAAAGAGCGGATACGGAGGGTACCACGATGCGAGTACTGTTCCTAGGCTACCGATACGGGAGTAGGGCCGCGGAAAACGTAGAGTCGAGGTCGGACTTCGACGTCGAGTTCCTAGAAGTGAAGGAGCCTCCGAAGAACGTTATTTTGGATGAAGACTATGTGAGGGCTCTCTTGCCATCGTCCTACTCGGAGTTCGACCTCGTCGTTTCGTACCTCCAACATCCGGATCTGCAACTCGCACTGGCCGAAGTTTGTGACTTACCTATACTGTACGGCATCTCCCCTGATCCGGCGGTTCGAGAGGAAATAAAGCGCAGTCACGACGCCGTCGCTTTCCCAGAGACCACCATGTGTTCCCTGTTGCCTGAAACCGGCATCCCAGAGGTCGACCGGTTCGCCGAGAAGTTCGGAAAACCGAAACTGGAGGTGTCGATGTCCGGAGGAAGGGTCCGGGAGGTACGAGTCGTCCGAGGTGCTCCGTGTGGTGCCACTTGGATGGCAGCCGAGCGTGTGGAGGGGATGTCAGCGGACGAAGAGGCCGTGAGAGCCTTCGCTCTGGCGGCCTGTCATCACTGCGTCGCACCGCGGTTCGGTAAGTTCGAGTCGAAGGACGTTGCGGCGTATCTACACGGTGTCGCGTTGGCCGAAGCACTCGGAATCGAACTCGACGTCGACTTGAGGGAGTTCGAGTTCCCCATCTAGCGTCTCAAAGAAGCTTAACGCCCAACCCCCGTAAGATGAACTTCATCGATACGTACAGGAATACCGCCCCGAATATACCCTTGATCGTCCACGGCTCGATTTTCTGGGTAGTCTTCGCGCCTAGTTTCACCCCGGCGATGGTGCCCAAGCCCAGCAGCGTGCCTCCAATCAGGTCCGTTATGCCCTGGGCCATCTTGTACGCCGCAGAGACCGTCGCCATGAGGACCATGCTGATCATGGACGTCCCCACGGCGAGGTGAACCGGCGCGTCCAGCAGGTAAATGAATGACGGAACCAGGGCGTAGCCTCCACCCAGTCCCAGGATCCCAGTAAGGACTCCGATGCCGAACCCTATTGCGGCCTTGCCGGACGGCTTACCTGGGATCTCATCGGCCTCGGACCCAGGGATCTTCTTGATCCACTCGTAAATCATTCTCACCGAGGCGTACAAGAAAGCCGCTCCGAGGATCACCTGCAGCACTCCGATGTGCCTCATTATGAAGGCGAAGATTATGGAGCCAAGCAGTGCACCTATGGCACCGGCGGCCAGAACGATAGATGACGTTTGGTAGTCGATGTTCCCGAGTTTCGCGTGAGATATCGTACCGAACGTCGCCGTCCAAACCACCGCGAATACTGTCGTGGCGATAGCCTTCGGAATGGGATATTTCAGCAGGAACACGAGCATGGGTAACATCAGCACGCATCCACCGGTACCTATGAGGCCACCTAAGTAGCCAGCTATGAACCCCGTTCCAAGTAGCTCGAGTGCCGTGAGTGCCGATATTCCGGGCAAACACATCGCCCTGCTCTCCTCTAATTTCAAAAGTTTTTTAATGTTTCGAGATTAGTTGAACAAGGGGACGCGGTCGTGCCTCGGAAGATCTTGGTGCCGTTCGACGGGTCCGAACCAGCCGAGCTGGCCTTGAGGTGGGCGCTTCTGGACGCGCACGACCACGGGTTTCCGATCAAGATTATGTACGTGGTCGATGAGCGTTCCTTGGACGAGCTTACTGGCTTCGCTCCCAAAGAGACGGTGCTTAAGGAACTGAGGGGAAGAGGGGAGAGAATACTGAACAGAGCAGAGCGAATGGCGAATGAATTGGGCGTCGACGTGGAGATCGAGAAGAAGGTCCGTGTAGGTGTTCCGTGGCGTGAAATCGTGAGGGAAGCGGAAGATGACGAGGAGATCAACTTGATCGTGTTGGGATCTCACGGACGGACAGGTCTAGAGAAATTGATCCTGGGAAGCGTCGCGGAGAACGTGATCAGATACAGTCCCGTCAACGTCTTGGTGGTGAAGCATGAGAAGAGAATCGAGGATAGCGTCGATGAGGCTCCCCGTCCTTAAGTCAAGAGCAGACCGTTGAGCGTCATCTTGGCCCCTACGATGGCTAATACCACCGAGAACGCCCGCTTGACTTTCTCACCGCCGATCTTGTTGGAGAGCTCCGCCCCCACGTATGACGACATTAACATTCCGACAACTACGGCCAGTGCGGCCCAGAAGTTCACGTACCCTTCCATCCAGTACTGAGCGACTCCCGCCAGCGCGCTGATTGGTACGATCACGGATGACGTGCCTACGGCGAGCATGGTCGGGAAGTTCAAGATCGACGCCATTACCGGGACGAAAAGCACGCCGCCCCCTGACCCGGTGAAACCGCTGAAAGCACCCACGCCGAAACCCGTGAGCGACGCTATCGCGGTGTTATCGCGGATCTCGTTCTTTTCCTCGATCTCCCCGTCGAACGCCATCCTGAGGGCCATTGCGGAGCACGCTACCCCCAGTGCTACTTTGAGCACGTGCTCGGAAGCTAGGCACGCCAGGTAGCTCCCTACCTGCGCCCCGACGATCGCGCTTAACCCGAAGACCGGTGCCGCGCCGACGTGTACATTGCCCTCTTGAAGGTGCTTGTAAGCTCCGGTGAACCCGCCGAGACTTATAGCAAACAGCGTAGTGCCCAGAGCCAGATGCATGGGCATTCCGGTGGAGTTCAGAAGTGGTACTAGTAGGAAACCCCCACCGACGCCGAACATTCCGGAAATTAACCCTACGAGACTGCCTATACCGAGATACAGCATCGTTGACGGATCCGGTATCATAGTGAAACTTCTTCCCCTCCGCGCTCTGCGCGCTCGGAGGAGACGTTACTTAATGACGTTATCGCCCTCTTAGCGTCCTCAGGGCCGTCCCTACAACGTTTCCCTTAACGTGAGGGATCCACTCGCGTTCCAACCGATCGAGAAACCCCTTCACCTCATCTCGAAGCCCTCCGGCGTAGGGACACACGTCCTCCGTCCTTACGGTATCGACTTTTAACTCCTCAGACAGCGCCTTGGTGACGGCCTCTGGACAGCGAGCTAACGGTCGGACGAGTCTGGGTCCCTCACGCCACGTTCCCGTGTACCACAGCAATTTCAACCGTTCGGCGCCTGTGAGCAGCGAGAGTATTGCGGTAGTCGCCGCGTCGTCCAGCGTATGACCCAAGGCGATATAATCGAACCCCTCATCTTCCGCGAGTCGACCGAGCTCGATCCTCCGAAGTGTACGGCACGCGTAGCAGACCTTGCGAGCGCTCATCTCCCTCTTGAGGTCGAGCACATCCGTCTTCGGCTCCAGGAGGTGTGCCTGTATACCCAATATGTTCGCCTGCTTCTCGACGACACTCCAAGCGCTGATTTTCTCACCGTCCACCGTCGGGGCCACGTGAGCTCCCTCTACCTCCCACCCGTACTCATCTTCGAGTCTCTTCAGACCGAACGCCACCGCGAAACTGTCCTTACCACCCGACATAGCCACCAGGACTCTGGAACCCGGACGCGGGTGACCTGACCTCCTAACGCATTCCTCAATTTTGTCCTCGATTACCTGTGCAGGGTCGCTGAACGCGTGTGACAACTTAAGAAACCCCGCTAGCACTTTGAGACGACGACTGGCGACGAAATGCGCAGCGTTGTGAATCCCGTCAGGAACGTCGTTCCAGTATCCTCAAGCGGTGCTTTTTGGTCCGTCGCTACTCACTTAGAGGCTTTAAGGTAGTTTCTGTTTCCCCACACCTCTCCGCTAGTCCCAGTGCACGCACCCGCTAGTCCCAAATCGCGTCGCCTACTAACGTGCTCAACACCAGCCCTCCGAGCCACGAGAAAGCGTTTCCGACCACGTTAGTCCAACGCCTCGGGTCGGCGAAACTATCGAGCGAATGCACGGATACACCCACCGGGCAACGGTAAGATCGTGTAAAGGGCGTGACGTACCGTTATATCAATTATCGTATCGATATTCATACCCTTCAATAAACCGTACAATCCACCCGACAACGATCTTGGCAACTCAAAGAGCTCACTTATCAAACGTTTCGTGGATTCCTAAATTAACGGAATTTCAACGCTTAAATGTACTGTTTCCAATACTTCTTCAATAACTGTGTCCGGCCTGCCCCACAAAGGTTCACCTGATAAGAGTCTCACAAATAAATTTACTAGTGATCGAACATTAGATCAAACCAGTCAAGATAGCAATCATATTAGTTCGCATATTAGTACATATACCAGAGTCGCACAGCTTAGTCTATCTATATGACCCATTTAGCTAACTCCCGGAAGCATGTAACAATAACTTGATTGGTCTGGCGTGAATTATATCTGACTTTTCTAGTATATGTTCGAGTTTGAACGCTTCACGGCAGGGTTGGAAATAGTTTCAGCTCAAGAAGTTGCTACAGATAATAAACTTAATGAAATTTAAAAATTCTAACAGTTTGCGATTGTACCTATTTATTTCCACATTAGAGAGTTTGATAAATGCGGTTACTAGCTCATTGGAATTAGTACCATATACTACTAGCGAAAATCTGTAGACGTAGAATGTTGCAAAATCTCCATTAACATTAATTCCGAAGATAAAATCCAGCACATGTAATACCCATTCGATAGCGTATTTAGAAATAATCTTGACATATTTAGAAGTACGTTCTTTTAATGCTTTAGACATTAGAAGTGGACAGGAGGTAAATGGGAGAACCTGAGGTTCAGCTCTTGTATCCACGAATGCGTAGGTCCTTCTTCCCTTAACTATGTTAAGTCTAAAATGGTGCCGACGTCGAAATCCGTTGATGTAGGTATTAATGGTATATTGGATGAGAGCTTAAATACTGTGTACGTGTGTTTCGGGTGTAACGTTATACTTTCGATAAGTTGAGAACCGATTTCAAATATTAACTTATTATCTTCGATAGACATGAAGCTTGATGCCCTATCACTAGTTTTGGAGTATGGTGGAATTTTGATAATATAAGGTATAAAGACGGAAGTTTTTGATCGTATAATGATCGTACAGTATAATTAAGGTTCAAAGTTTGGATAACCCCTTTAGTAGTGGTAACTGGGATACATTCTTTCTTCACTGTTAATAACGCTGATTTTTCTAACAATAGGATTCGATCATGTGTATCGCGCACGTAAAAGCACGAGGAGGGTGTTGACACCATCAGAATAGTGTTAGTGATAGTGAAGAAGAGACCGTGGTAGTGGTAACGAAACGAGTTAGATCCTCTCTAACCGGTGGAGTATCTCGTTGGAGCGAAGCGGAGAATGACAAGAGGACTCCTCGTGCTGCGGTACCACGTTGATCACTAAAAGGCTTACTGTCCTTGGGAATACGGCGCCGTGGGTACACTCACAACTCCAACCTGTCCTCCCGACGTATGATGACTTCTCTCGGTTCCCCCTCTTCGACTTCCACGATAACGGTACCCGTGAGTCCCTTGTCGGCCAATCGCTCTACAGCCTTCCGGATACCCTCGACCGCGGCGCTTCGTCGTAGGTCCTCCTTGTATTCCTCGTACAGGAGACCTACTAGGTCCCTGAGAGATCGCATGAGATCGGGTACTTCCTCACCCAGGAAGTTCGCGACATCCTCCCACTCCCAACGCTGTAAACACTTGGTGATGAGCAGCAATTCCTCCTCCTCGGACAGCTCCGGCCTGTCCTCGGTGTCCAAGAAGTACGCTTTCGCCAGTTCCCGTACCGCGTCGGCAGCGATCTCGTACGTGTGGACCATATCTGCGTACTTTTCGAGCCGTTTAAGTTGACCCTCGGTTAGCGTCGGCTGGTACTTCAAGGACGACATGGGTTCGAAGAGCAGTCGGGCCACCTCAGGCTCAAGGTCTCGATGTGTTTCGCCTAGCCAGTTTGCCAGTTTGATCCTGAACTCGAAGTTCGCTCGGTTGATGATCTCCTCGGCTTCCTCGGAGATCGGCCGGATAACGGCGACGGAGTATTCTCCGCTTACGGGGTTACGGTTGGGGCTGATGTGCACAGGAACAAAACCGTTACGCAACCAGAATCGGGTAAGTTCTTCGTTGGCTCCGAACCCCGTTCCTATCCAATCGTAGTTCTTCTTTTTCGCTATTTTTACCAGTTCCTTCATGGCTCGAGAGCCAAGGCCATGCCTCATGACGTCAGGATGTGTCGCTATCCTTACGATCCTGAGTCCCTTCATTCGCGGGAACTCCAGCGCGTCGTGGTGTTGAACCATCAAATCTGGGATCACGTTGCCCGGCGGTCGGTAACCGCGACGCATTTTGGTGATCACGTCTCTGGGTATGGAGCCTTCACGGGCTACCTGGAGCGCGGTGACGATCTTACCGGTCTCGGTTTTGAGGGCGTAGGCCTCGTGGTGTGGAGCGTCGGCGAGCACCATCACGTCGCTGGGCCGGTTACGATAATGTGCCATCACATAGATTCCGATGAATTGACGTAGCTCATCTTCACCCTCAGGATCCTCGAACCAGTACCTCAGGTCCGGCTTCTCTAGCTCGACCTTCATTTCCTTCACGCATTTCAGGTCACTCTCGTCGAGATCCGCGGGCTCGGCGTCCAGGAGGAGCGTGTCGAATAACCATCGTTCGATGGGGTCGTCCGGATCGTAGCGGATCGGCTCGTGCATCTTGAACTCTATCAAGCGAACGTCCTGTCTCCTGCGGACGTTCTGGAGGAACCTCACCGAGAATCCGCGGCCCGCACCTTCGTAGCCGTGGATGGTGGAAGAGTAGACCACCTTGTCGTTGTTGTCCAGGATCCTCTCCAGGATGGGAACGTGAATCGATGCGGCTTCGTCGACTACCATCAGGTCGCACTCGATCTCGGAGGCTTCGGACGGTTGCTCGTACTCGACCACGAAATCGTCGGTTTCTACGTACACGATGTTCCCTTTGTCGTCCCGTTCCACATCGTACTCGACACCGAGCTCACGCAATGCTTTGAGTAAGAACTCGAAGAGTACGGCGACGTTCTCGGGCTCGGACGCCGTAACCACGACGTCGTACACGTCGGTCGTGACGCCCGCACCTGTCACGGCGATTCCGAGAAGCGCCGACTTGCCCCGCCCTCGGTCCGCCGTGAGGATCAGGGCGGTCTTGCCGTTCGACTCCAACAGCTCTTCGAACCTAATCAGGGCCCGAAATTGATCCTCGGTCGCACACATCCGGTAGAGATCGTCGGGGAGCACGGCGTCGTCCGGTGGATCGAGATATGGCCGTTCTCGACGTTTGACCTTCACTTCGAGGTCGACATCTTCCGACGGTTCAGGATCTGCGGTCCACTCATCCGTGTTTACTATCCAAATGCCGTCATGCTCCTTCAGCTTCCTTATGAACCGCCGGTTGAAACGCTTGCCGACGTGGTCGAGCGTGTAAGGCGGTGTCACTAAGCTCTTGTGGAAGGCAGTCCACATGTTCCTCCAGCGGTCGAAGGGCGGGGTCTGGAAGATTACGAGACCACCTCCTCGAACTGTTTCGACGAGACGACCGATAGCGTCCGGATCCAGGTCGTAGGATAGGTCAATCACCATGAGATCCCAGGTAGTACCGAGCGCCCGTTTGGAGCTGCCGAAAGTGAGTGCCTCTAACTCGTACTCGAAGTTTGCTTCCTCGGCGAATCCCTCGAAGACGCGGCGAAACTTCTCGTAACGCTCATAAGCGTACGTGTCCTCTTTGAGGCTGTCAGTCACATACAGGACGGAAATGGGCCTATCCCGGACGTCGAAAAGGACGTCCGCGGCTCCCGCCGTCACGACACCCGCAGCCTCCGCTTTCCCTTCATCACCCTGGAACACGATCATCCTTCGGTGTCTGTGGACTAAGGCCTCGGCGAGGGCTTCCTCCCCAACGTCTAGCACGATCTCATCGACGTCCGCGAAGTCCAGTACTCCCTCGTCGAAGAACACTTCCACTTTGTCCGGCATTCCGAGCCCCCTCTGCCGCACTATTCCCCCTTGATGGTGGGATTCGACTTAAAGCCCGAGACGGTACGCTCCACCTGGGGATGAAGACGGACCTCGGGCCGAAGTCCAATGGGGAGGGTCCGCGCTACTGACCCGCTTTTCCTCGGGGGACCAGGGTTGATCCCAAGGATCATGGTGGGGACCTCCCCGTTCCTAGGAGCTGGTCAGTTCGGGCATCGGGCCTTCCTATACCGACGCACCTTCTACCATTGCCCTGAAAACATCGTCACACTGCTAGAGTACTGCGCCGAAGAGCTCGGAGTTACGGGTGTCCAAGCCCTAGCGGATCCAGTCATTATCGAGGCGCTGAGGGACGTGGATCCAGATCTGGACGTCGTGGCGGTAGTGGGACTGAGGAACTTGGAGGAGGAGCTCGAGATGCTGGAAGACCTGAACCTTCGTGCGGTGCTCCTTCACGCTAGCTGTGTCGATGGTGAGGACGTCGGAGAAGTGTCTGCCAAGCTGAATGAAATCAGAGACCGATTAGATGTTCCGGTCGGGATCGCAACGCACCGACCGGATGAGACGCTCCCTAGGTGGGAAGACAGAAAAACGGCAGACGTGTACATGGTTCCTATGAACCCAGTTGGGGCGTTCATGGGTGACCAGAAAGTCGTCGAAGAGCTCTTGGCCGAAACTGATCGAACTGTGATAGCGAAGAAAGTATTGGCGGCGGGGTCATTACCGCCGGAGGAAGGACTACCGTACGCAGCGCGTTACGCGGACGCCGTGGCTGTGGGAATCGCGGGGAAGGAGGAAGCGGAGGAGACTCTAAGGACCGCTAAGAGGTACTTCGAGTGATGAACCCCTCGGGAGCGGACCTTATGAAGAGACGTTCCAGCGCTGATACTTCGAGAGCACCCTTAAAGGGTAAGGAGGTTAGATTAGAGAACTATTTTGACGTTCCGAACCCGCTCCAGAACGACCCGCTCTCCCGTCTTAACCTCTCCCTCGAAGTCTACGAGTACGGCCCCACGCGTACCGTGAGTATCAACGATTTTCCCTTCGACTCCTCCTTCCGTACTGACTTTCTCGCCCACTAGGCGCTCGGCGTGCTCCTTGTTTAGAGCTAATCCATCGACGACAGCTAAACCCTTCCCCATATGGTCAGCCCTAGTAACGCGCCCACGTCGTCTGGAGACGCGCTTGAATGTCTCGCGCTTCGAGGTACCTTCCACGAGCCCGGAACCCGCTATACGGAGCGTTGTCGGCGGTAAGTCCAACTTAACGAGGATCGTCCTGTCTCCCTCTTTAACGGCAACGGGCTCGTTGAGCTTCGCATACAGGTAACTCGATTCGCCGGGTCGTAGGGAGTCTAGGAGGAACCCATCGTCGTGAGGCACGACCCGGGCCGGTACGGACCTCATTCCGACGTGTATGTGCAGCATCGTCTTCTGCCCGATAGATTGAGAGAACAAAGGATCCATTTCCACCTTCAAGTCGAGGTATCTAGTGACCCGCAGGGAACCCTGCTCGGCTAGTTGGAAGCCACGTTCGATCTCTTCCTCTCGGACCCCTCGTAGTGCTATTCCGACCCGATCACCCGCACGCGCTTCCTGCTTGTCCCTCCCGAAACTCTGGATGGACTTTACTTCAACGGTCTTACCGATCGGGTACAGTGTCAGTTCATCCCCGACTTCGACGCGCCCGGTTAGTACGGTACCGGTTACCACGGTCCCAGCGCCTTTGACGTGGAACGCGTGGTCTATCGGCATTCTAAACGGGGAATCCAGATCACGATCTGGAGGCTCCAGCACCTCGAGCAACGCGTCTTTCAGGTTCTCGATGCCCTCACCTGTCTTCGCGGAGACTGGTATTATTGGGGCATCTTCTAGGGCGGTTCCCTGAAGTACTCGTTTGATTTCCTCTATCCGACGCTCGACAGTCTTTTCGTCCACCAAATCCACCTTATTAAGGGCGACGACCCCGCGGTCGATACCCAGGTGGTTAAGTACCACCAAGTGTTCCCCGGTCTGTACCTGAGGACCCTCATCGGCCGCTACAACCAGGATCGCGGCATCTATTATTTCGGCCCCGGCCACCACGGTTCTGATGAGATCGGCGTGGCCCGGGGCGTCTACCAGTGTGACGGTGTAATCACCGAGCTCGAAGCTGGAGAACCCCAGGTCTATCGTGATACCACGCTCCTTCTCCTCCGGGTGTTTATCCAACGCCGCCGTGGAAGGCTTCTCGGTCAGCTGCGCTGCGAGTGCCGTCTTGCCGTGGTCGATGTGCCCGAACAGTCCAACATGTACTATAGGCACGGCGCTGCATCACCACCCTTCGTCGAAGAAATATCGCACCTTCGCCCGATTAAAAAGCGACGAGGCCCCTGCTACTGCAGCCGCTGTGAAAATGTCTTCACCTCCTAACCCACCCTTTGCCAGCAGCACGTAGGCGACTACTATCGGGATAGGTAGGACGGCATCGATGGCACAGACACGGCGGAAGGTGTTCCGAACGGACACCACGATATCGATGGGCATTCCCATGAGGACCCAGTGATAATGCCGCTTCCTGAGGGCGATGACGCAAGGTAGGGTCACCAAGGCTATGAGCGTACCGTAGACCAACGCCTTGAACTCTGTGATATCCATAAAATAAAACACCTTACGTCGGAGGGCGGTGAATGCCATTAAAAGGCCGGGTATGGACGCGATCTCCGTGAACTGCAACCCTAGGATCGCGAACGAAAGTTTGAGAGACCTCTTAACGCGTATGATCTCCGCACCCACGGGCGGAGAACTGCTGCGAGCTTTCGCATCGAATATACGGATCCACAGCAGCATGTTGGCGAACAGTAAGGCCACACCGAAAGCGAGTAGGTATTTCATCCTTCCGCACGCTACGATCAGGTACGCTGTCCCGTAGGAGAACGCTAGGACGAGAAGGTACGTCCACAGTTCTGCCGTCGCCGGATTCAACGTCGCTCACCCAAGGTGACGTACTTCGAGCTTGAGGTCCCCGAGAAGTTCTCGGACGTTAAGCCACAGAGCCTCGGCTCCGGCGGGAGTGATCCCGTAGACTGGAATCTGGCTACCGGCTTTTAATATGTACCTACGTCCGACCGCACGTCGCACGGTCTTCGAGGCGCAGCCGGTGATTATATCGCAATACTGCACCAGTCGTTCGGCATCCTCCTCGTCGGTTCCCGTAGTGTGTACCGCGGCTATCAGTACATCGTCACCGAACTCCTCTCGAATGGTCTCAGCGTCTCCGGCGTCCGCGACGGTTACGGCGACGAACCTTCGCCTCCCCTCCAGCGCTATCTCGACACCTTCACGTTGATCGATTTTCCCTAGTACCGAGCAGCCGGATTCCTCTAACCTGTCTACGACCTCGGGGATGGGATCCGTATCCCGGATCCCAGAGATTTCGCCGCAAAGACCCTGAACGATCGTCGGCTTGTCGGTGACGACCGTACCGGCACAGTCAGAGACTATTACGGCAGCGTCGATGAGCCTATGTTGTAGACACGTCATCAGTGTCTCGGAAACCCCGAACGGGGTGTAGCGACGGCAAGATCGGATCCTACGCTTCGGGGTGAACATACCCACCTCGTTGACCTTGTTAAGGACGTGGCGTTCGGCCGTCTCCCTAGTTAACTTGCTGAAGCCCTCCCGGCGACGCATCAGGGGACATCGCTCGATCAAGGGGTCACCTTCGGCGTGGACCTTCACGTTCCCGTCCTTCCAGATCACCCGTACCGGTGTCTTCCCCAGGCACTCCATCACGTGCTCGTACTTCGTCACCTCGACACCCTCCGGGGGACGATGTGCCGTTGCGTCTGATACCGATAGGGTTGGTCGTCAAGAGTACGGACGAAGAGGGAATCGTGAGAGTAAGGGAGAGATACAGGAAGTGCCTCGAGGGGTTGGAGGGATTCTCCCACGTCTGGATACTGTGGTGGGGGCATGAAGCAGATCGGACCGTTACGAGGGTGAGACCAGTTCACGGGAGAGTCCCCGAGCTCGTCGGCGTTTTCGCCTGTAGGAGCCCTGACCGGCCGAATCCCGTGCTCCTGACGCTTTGTCGGATACTGGAGGTCCGTCTGAGCTCCGGCGAGCTTCGAGTCTCCGGCCTAGACGCCCGAACTGGGTCGCCAGTAGTCGATATGAAACCATACCTACCTGACTACGACGAGCCCGATGGGGAGGTGTCGGTACCTGAGTGGGTCGAGAGAGTCACACAGGGTCGCCGGCCTCCTCGAACTCGAGGTTACCATCGATGAGCCCGCGTAGTACGTCCGCTAGCTTTCCGACCTCTACGCGGACTTGCTCGGTCGTGTCCCTGTCCCTAATAGTCACCGTATCATCCTCGAGTGTTTCGTGGTCCACGGTGACGCAGTACGGAACACCGATCTCGTCGGCACGAGCGTATCGTCTGCCTATCGAACCGGAGTCGTCGTACTCGACTGTAAATCCTTCCTCACGTAGCATACTGGCCACGCGTCGGGCGTACTCGACCATGTCGCTGCGCTTCAGCAGTGGGAATACTCCCACCTCGATCGGCGCCAACCAGGCCGGGAACCTGAACACGCCTTCCTCCGGGTCGAAGTTGTGTTCGAGGACACAATACAGGATACGATCGATACCGTAGGAAGGTTCGATCACGTGCGGGTAGAACCACTCGCCCGTGACCCTCTCCTTGATAATCTCGTAGCACTCCTGGGGCACCTCCACCTCCTCGCCGTCGACTTCGACAGTGAGGCCTCCCTTCAGCTCATCCTCGCTCTCCGCGGTGATTCGACGTAGCGCTTCCGCGATCTTCGGAGCGTCCGACATGAACTTCGGTCCGAGCTCTTCCATCACGGGTTCCGGGCGGTAGATGACCTTGGGCTCCTCCAGCTCGCGGAAGGCCCGTAGGTTCTCTCCACTGTGTTCCGAGTGCTTCTTAAGGTCATAATCCGTCCTGTCCGCGATCCCGACGACTTCAACCCATCCGAACCGCTCCAGCTTCACCTCCACGTCCCAGCAGTCGCTGGCGTAGTGTGCCCGCTCTTCTGGGAGATGCTGACGCGATCGAATGGCTTCGTCCGGAATCCCCATCTCGTTGAGCATACGCTTGGTGAGACCAAGGAAGTAGCCGATTGGTTGACTGACCATGCCTTCCTCAACGGCCTCACGAACGGACATCTCCAGCATCTCACCGTCCTCTTTCCGTTGTTCCTCTATGGGATAGAACTTGAGGACTTCGTCCGCGTAGCGTTCGAACCCGGGGTACTCCTTCTCCTCGGGGTCGAAGAAGACTTCAGCCTCGGCCTGAGTGAACTCGCGGAGACGGATCACACCCTGTCGCGGGCTGATTTCGTTTCGGTACGCGCGACCTATCTGCACGACACCGAAGGGAAGCTTCTGTCGCGCCCACCTGTAAAGGTCTTTGAACTGGATAAAGATAGCTTGGGCGGTCTCCGGACGCAGATATCCCGTTCGACCTTCCTTGGGACCGATGTTCGTATCGAACATCAGGTTGAACTCGGTGACCTCGGCGAGCTTCCCACCGCACTCGGGACATCGTAGGTCGTGCTCACGGATCAAGTCCTCCAACTCCTCGGGCGACATTCCCTCGGCGTCGACTCCAAGCTCCTCCTCGACCAAGTGATCGGCGCGGAAGAACTCACCACACTCGCTGCAATGAGTCATGGGATCTATGAAGTGCTCGACGTGACCGGAAGCCTCGAACACCTCACTTATGAGCAGGTTGGGGGCTTCGATCTCCATGAAACCTTCCTTATGAACGTAATACTCGCGCCACTTCTCCTCGATTTTCCGCTTTAGAAGTGCTCCCAGGGGACCGTAGTCGTAAAAGCCCCGGGCTCCCCCGTAGATACGGAACGCGGGCAGTATGAACCCGCGTCGGCGTGCGATCTCCATGATGCGTTCGTAGATGTCCTCGGTCAATTCCGTGCCCCCACCTCATATCTCGTAGACTGCTTCCACTACCCCGTACAGCTTGAGTACATGTTCCTCGGCTACGAGGATCGTCTTCACACTCTCCTTGACGATACTCTCGAGGTCCTCCCGATCGAACTCCTCCGCTCCCAGGACCAGGGTGAGATCGCGCCCGTCATCCTCGAACTTCGGTACGAGATCCGAGTCATCGTCACCGACGGTACGCAAGCTGGGCTCGTTTCGGACCCATTCCACGAGCTGGATAGCCGCGTTCAAGACTTCGGAGACGCGTTCAGGATCCTTGACGACGAGTCCAACGGTACTGTGTTTACGAATACCAAGCAACGCCTCACGTTGGTCTTCGTCGGGTCTGAAATCGTAAGGTTCCACACTGGCGGCTTCTACGACAGCCTCCGCGGCCTTCGAGGGATCCTCGGAGGACGTGATGTATCCGCCAACGATCACTAAGTCCACGCCATCCAGCTCTTCTATCTTCCTCGGGGTGAGGCTACCTGCGACCGCGGTTCTCGCGGGACACCGGTCGACCCCGAACTTGTGGAGTAGCTCTTCCCCAGTGATCGGCTCGTCGATAGCCGCGTGGAGCAGGAGGTAGTCCGGGAGTTCCTCAAGTCCCTCCAACTTCGACAGAACGTTTACGGGATTGACACCGATAGTGTCCACTAACGCCCCCGCGCAAAGCTCGTGTGCTCTGGTGACGAACGATCGGATCGTCTCCTCGGGAGCCGCACCCAGTACGCATCCCAAGTTCGCCCCATGTTTAATCGATAGCTCCGCCTCCAGTGCCCCTACGTCCATCGTTTTCGTGTCGGCGACTATTGGGCGTTCCGGAAACTCCTCGGCCAACCGTTCGATCGCCCGCGATCCTTCGGCCTTGATGAGCGGTGTTCCGACCTCAAGTATGTGAATACCGGCCTCCACGCTCGCCTCGGCTATTTCGATGGCCTTGGGTAGAGATGTAAGGTCCAACGCTACTTGCGTAAGCATCCGCTGTCCCCCGCCACCTCTGTGAGGACGGCTTCGAACTCTTCCGGACCCGCATCGGTTTTCACGACGGCTCTCTTTGAATAGTGTGGACGTACTGCGTTGAATCCCTCCTCACGGAGCCCTTCAAGTACCGAGGTCAGGCTCGGCACCCTGGATAAGCCCAACCTCGACGCCCATCGGTGGATATCGTAAGCCCAAGGATTCGTCCCGACCTCCTCCGCCACAGTCTCCAAGAGTTCCGAAGCCTCCTCGAACCCGAGTTCGCGGGCGTCCGAAGCCCCACGTTCGGCCCGCTCTCTGTCCGCGAAGTCGGGCAACCACAGTGGTCCCAACCTTACTACGCTCCCAGACCCGCAGCGCGGACACTCACGATCGAACTCACGCTCTGAGGTGTACCCACACTCACGACAGTGCAGAAGGTGACCGAGCTGTTTTAACGCTCGATCGGCTCGGCGGGCTCCTCTTTGGATCTCTCCGATTACGCGCACGTGGTGGCGCTGGAAGAACGCAATATGGGGTTCGAACGCGAGGTCGTACTTCGCACACGTTCGGACGATGTACGAAATCAGCGTACGGATAGCAACTTCCTGGTAGAACTCGACGCGCTCGACCTCTACCCAATACTTCCTACGGGCCGAGCTCGGGTAGCGCCCGGCGAGGGCCGAGACATCGGTGGCAGAGACCCCTATCACGCCACGGTTTCGGACCGTTCTAACGGCAGCATCCAAGAACGGAACCGGGGGCCCGAACGGATCGATATCGACGTAATCGAAACGACCTGACAGCTCATCTTCGTGCATCAAGGCATTCGCATCACGGTTCTCGACCCTGCAGACGTCCTCGACGTCGTTCAACCGGACGTTCTCCTCGATCAGCTCGACCGCACGGGGGTTGAGATCGTTAAGGACGGTTACCTCAGGGTTCAACTCGACTGCGATGCGGATCCCGCGAGCGCCTACTCCCGCCAGCGGATCACACACGATCTTCGGGTCGTATTGTACCAGCGAGGATACCGTTAAATCGCGGCTCAGTTGCATTGCGGGGTTGTAGAACACTGGGTCTCTGGAGGAAGGTTGCCCGCGGGTCTTCGGGACTTTCAGCAGCGTGCGGCCTTCGGTGATTGTCTCGAGCTCCATCGACCTATCCCTAGCCCTGCCCCTGAAGGTGCGCTCACTTCAGTATCACTTCGGTACCCAAGGCCTGGCCCGGGAGACCACGCTCAAACCGGACACGTACGGCCCCGTTGTTGCCGTGAGTGTCGACCACCTTACCACGAATCACCCTACCCGTCTCAGGGTGCTTCCAGATGACTTCCCTACCGATCAACTGGGCCGCCTCTGATCTGTTCTCGACACCCTCAAACTCTATTATGCACTGCCTGGGATCCTGCGTGTGCCTTCCCACGCGGTAGTTCACAATCACACCTCGCTTGACCTCACTCACGACTATTTACCCCCTGGGGGAGACCAGTTGTCCAAGCTCGCCATCGATGGAGGCAGACCGGTTAGGGAGGATCCTATACCGATAGCTCAACCTATCCTGGGTGATGAGGAGGCTCGTGCCGTCACGGAAGTCCTTCGGTCGGGCCAGCTCGCTCAAGGACCACGCGTTGAGGAGTTCGAGCGTGAGTTCGCCAAGTTCGTCGGATGTGAACACTGCATCGCGACGAGTTCGGGCACGACCGCACTGCAGCTCGCCCTGGAGTCCGCCGGGCTCGGTCCGGGCGACCTCGCGATCGTTCCGTCTTTTACGTTTATCGCTACTGCGAACGCCGCCTTGCACGTGGGCGCCCACGTCGCGTTCGTAGACATCGATCTGGAAACGTACTGTATGGATCCATACTCCCTTGAGGAGGTCGTGAAGCTCCTGAAAGACCGCGTGCTACGCCCCCGCACCGTAGTAGTGGTCCCAGTGCATCTCTACGGTCACCCAGCCGACATGGATCCGATCTTGGAGATCGCGGAGGAACACGATCTCATCGTAATCGAAGACGCGGCACAGGCCCACGGAGCCGAGTACAAAGGTAAGAGGGCAGGATCCTTGGGAGACGCCGCCTGCTTCAGTTTCTATCCGACCAAGAACATGACAACGGGAGAGGGAGGGGCAATCACCACGGACGACGAGGAACTGGCCGAGCGGGCCAGGATGCTCCGCTCACACGGTGAGCGCGAACGCTACGACCACGTGGAGATAGGGTACAATTTCCGGATGACGGACATCGCCGCGGCTATCGGGACCGTTCAGCTCCGGAGGCTGGAGGAGTTCAACGAGCAGAGGAGGGAGAACGCTCGCTACTACCTCAAGGAGCTGGCCGATTTAGAACCCCTTATCGAGCTACCGACCGAGAAGTCCTGGGCGAAACACGTTTACCATCAGTTCACGATCAGGGTTAACGTGAAGGAGTTATCCTGTACGCGAGACGAGTTCGCGGAGGCGCTTCGCGCCGAGGGAGTTGATTGTGCCGTACATTACCCGACTCCGCTGCACCGACAACCCGCGTACCTTAGGCGCGGTTACTACGCCACGGAGCTTCCGAAATCGGAGCGTGCGGCCGAGACCGTACTATCCATCCCGGTACACCCAGGTCTGTCGGAGAAGGACCGTCAGGACGTTGTGGAAGCTGTGGAGAAAGTCGTTTCCGCGTTTTCCCGATAGGTTCACACGAGGGGAACGCGCTTGCCGCGCGAGAAGTGTCCTAAATGTGATGGGAAGGGAAAGATCCCAGTCGGAGAGACCGAATGTCCCAGATGTGGCGGTAGCGGATTCGTGGGCGACGTGGACATCAGCGAACACTTCAAAGGGGCTGCTCAGCACGCCGTCGAAGGGTATGATCTCACAAGCTCACGTGACGTCCCATGCCCGAAGTGTCAGGGTAAGGGTACGATAACCGTCTACGAGGAATGCGACAGGTGCGGTGGTACCGGTTACATCGTGAAGTGTCGAGAGTGTGGGAAGGAATTGGATCCAGACGTCGAAGAGGACCTATGCGAGGAGTGCTGGAAGAAAGTCAAGCAGATCCGCAGGGAGAAGATGCCGAAGGTGAAGGTCCTCTCGCCGGCGTGTGGGTACGAGGACGTCGAAGAGGGCGAGCTGTACAAAGGTAAAGTAAGTCGTGTCGAGAAGTACGGAGTTTTCATCGAATTAAACGACAGAACCCTTGGACTACTACACCGTCGTGACATGGGCGACAAGGAGCCTCAGGACTTCTCGATCGGTGACGAGGTGGTAGTGAAGGTCACGGACGTGCGACCGGAGGACGGTGAGATCGACTTCACGATCGAAGGTATCGACCCACGGCCCGACAGATACCGAGAGGAGGTCGTGGAGAAAAAGCTGAAGCGCGTACTCGTACGCGACATCGACGAATCGAAGATCGGTGAGACCGTACTGATCAAAGGTAAGATCATCCACGTACAGCAGACACCCGGACCGACCGTATTCACGTTACGGGACGAAAGCGGTAGCATCTGGATGGCCGCCTTTGAGGGACCGGGGATCAGGGCCTATCCGGACATCGAGGCGGGTGATTACGTCCGGGTGATCGGCGAGGTCACCACGCACGACGGCCAGCTCCAAGTCGAGATCCTCGACATGGAGAAACTCGTAGGGACGGAGAGAATCGAGATCAAACGAGCCATCGACGAGGCGCTCGATCGGGAGGCCGAGCCGCCCGAGGATCTGAAACCTATGGTGGACAGCGAGATCATCGAGCGTCTGTGGCCGCGGATGCGCGAAGTGGCGAAGGAGATTAAGCGGGCCGTACTCGAAGGTCGGCCCATCCTGATCCGGCACCACGCGGACGCCGACGGTATTTCGGGAGGAGTAGCGCTGGAGGAAGCTATACTACCGATCCTAAGAGAAAACAACCCGGACCCGGAGGCGGAGTACCACTTCTACAAGCGGTTCCCGAACAAGGCACCTATATACACCCTTGAGGATGCCTCACGGGACCTGAACCACGCATTGGAGGACGTCCACAGGTACAGCCATCAGGTACCCCTCCTGGTACTCTTGGACATCGGATGCACAGAGGAGGACGTGCCCGCCATCGAGGAAATGAAGGCCTACGGCGTCGACGTCCTAGTCATCGACCACCATTACCCGGGCGAAGCCGTAGGAGAGAACCCGGAGGACGGACTGGAGGAGTTCCCGATCGACGAACACGTGAAAGTACACGTGAACCCCTACGCGGCTGGTGGTGATGGCAAGAACATCCCGGCAGGTGCTCTAGCCGTAGAGATCGCCCGGCTCATCAATCCGGAGGTGGAGGACAGGATCAAGCATCTCCCGGCGGTAGCGTGTCTTGGAGATCACGCCGAGTCTCCCGAGGCTGAGCAGTACCTCGAGATCGCCGAAGAGGCCGGCTTCGACAGGGAGTGGCTGAGGAAGATCGCGGATAGCGTCGACTTCCAGGCGTTCCAACTACGTCACACCCCGGGGAGGCACCTGATGAACGATGTTCTCGGCACTACAGGGGACGAGCATCGGCATCGACGGCTGGTGGAGAACCTCTACAGGCAGCATAAAATCGCCTGCGAGCGGCAGTTGGAAGCCGCGCTAAATGGGATCAAGGAGTATGAGGCGGACGGCGTGAAGGTGGTCACCTTGGACGTGGATAAGTACGCCCGCAAGTTCGAGTACCCCGGCCCGGGCAAGACGTGCGGGCTCGTCCACGACCTGAAGGTCGAGGAGGAAGGCGACGATGCGAAGGTAGTGACAATCGCATACGGACCGGACTTCGCGGTGATCAGGGCCACGGAGAACTTAGGGATAAACCTCAACGATATCGTATCGGAACTGGAGGAAGAGATGCCGGAAGCCGCGGTGGAGGGTGGAGGTCACGAGACAGCCGGCTCGATATCGTTCGTGGAAGCACATCGAAACAAGGTCCTTAAGGCGCTGGTCGAAAAGATTCTGAGGGACGCCACTTCTTAGCCTACACGTACGCATTTCACGATGAGTCGCTCGCGCGCCGTGGAAAGAGGTGTGCAAGTGACCAACCACAGCTCGTCCTTACTCGACACATCCGGGTCGATGACATAATCCGGAGGCACTACCACTTTATCGTACACCTCGTACACGTACTTGGATCCGAACCAATACACTACAACCTTGTCACCTCTCCTTAACTCGTCGAGATGCAAGAAAGGAGACCCAAAGAGGGTGCGATGACCGTAGAACACCGTGATCCCCTTTTTACCGGGCGGGGGCGTCGTGATCTCGTAGTATACACCGTAATCGGGTGAAGTGGTGTTGATTCGCTCACGGAGACCCAACTTCGGAATGACCAACTCACATTCGGGTATCGACACGGATTCATGGTACATGAGGTAAGCGACTTCCTTAGCCGCGAGGTATCCCAAGTACGTCGTGGATGGAGCGAGCAGGAGAATTCCCGAAATCAAGTACCGAAACCTCACTTGCTGAGACCCCTGTAGACCAGGTATAACCCGACCACAGCCGCCAGCACCACCGCCGAGATCAGGAATAAGGATTCACCGGTTTTGTATTGGCCCGCCGTGACGGACTCCCTCGCACCAGCACCTCCGGGACCACCGGCGCCAGTTTCACCAGCGGCAGAACTGCCTGAACCTACCGAGGTTCCGGCTCCAGTGCCGGCCCCCTTACCGTACTCCATGACGTATCTGATCTCCGGGAATGGGCCGTACGTCCTGCCGTTGATCGTCACTTTGCCGTCTTTGACACCGATTCTCCAGACCGGAACGTTGTCGTTCACTTTAGCGGGCCTCGGGTCGACTTCGACCAGCCTGCCGTCCGAAAGGACGACTACCCCGCTGAACTCCATCTCGGGGGCGCTGTTAGCGTTGGCCTTTAACTCCATGGAGACCGAGATCCGTTCGTAGGAGCACTCACTCATGTTGAACGGCCAACCAGCGTTCACCATGAGTGGGAAACCTCCCTCTAGGGGAACGTTTTTCGCCACGATCTTGGTATACGCCCTCGATCCGGAGATCTTGACATCTTTGACCTCGGCGCCTTGGATACCTATGTCCGATTCCCTAGGTTTTTTGGCGTCTTTACCCACCGCTTGTACTTCGATTATGAGCTTCGAGATCACTACCGGGGATTGCGATTGTCCTTGCCGACCAGCAGGTTGGCCAGCAGGTTGCTCCGGAGTTCCACCAACCTGAGCTACTGTGAGGGAATTACTTACTGACTCAGCATATGTGATGTACGAGCACAATAGTAACATTAACGATATTATTATCATCATCGAGGGTGTTTTCAAGGTCGCTCCCCCACAGTGTGCTTATGTCTCCGGCAGTATCCAAACCCCTCCTTTGACACTCGATGCTATTAACACCTTAGGTTGAGCCGCATCTTTCGGTATTTCAACGATTACAAGTAAGTTCTCCCAGCTCCGGATACCCTCCCTCCTCTCGATGCTCATTAACTGACGGATGAAACCTCCTCCTCGGCGTGCCTTTTCCACGGCCATGGCCTTTACTAGGTCGCGAAGGTCCACGAGAGCTACAGGGGACAGGTGTGGTGACGTGACGGTTGTTTCGAGCCCAGGATAATTTTTAAGCTTGTAGGAAACGTTTGTCCTACCGGCTACGGCGTACGCTCTTCCGGTAACAAGACCCGCTGGGAATATCACTTTTCTGAGGGCTAAATCCGAACTGCCAGTGCGGTACAACGTCTCCAACGCGGACGCCGATACTAGATCGATTTTGAAATTATCCGGTAACCCACCTTTAATTAGCATGATGTACCTTACCACAGCTCCACTTATTTGGTTTGGTCCCTTATACGCCTCCTTACTTTTAACTTTAGCGATCTTCTTAATGGCCCAGTTCGTGATAGAAAGAGTTACCCTATCACCCACCCTTATAGGGCCTGTCTTATTTGGATCTGCCCAAATCGCTATTAACACTGTTTCGGGCCGTTTCACTTGAACTTTCATCAGTTGGTCGACACCCATCGTCTTTATTTTGTTCAATGCATCCTTAACGGTAAGCAATTGAGGACCCTGAGGCGTAACTAATTCCACCCTTCCATTCTTTTGATTAGCCTTAATCTGATTAGCTAAATATCTCCTCCACTCTACCGTTGCAGCACCCACTACATCAATTGCTTGTAACTGCTCTGGAGTCTCTGCTGAAAGTATCTGCTGCTGCAATTTAGTCCGTGTTGGTGAAGATGCAAGTGGTCCTGTGAAATATGTGTTCAACTCTTTCAACTTTTGAGCACGAAGTTTTTCCAACTGCTCTACATATGGTTTATATACGAAAAAGTAGTACGCTCCACCACCGGCGGCCAGGAAAACCAATCCTATGACGATGGCTCCGATCACGGCGTGGCGTCTCTCTTCCGGAATCTCTAAGAAGTTCGTAGGCTTCACCGGCGGCCGCGGAAGCACTCTCTCACCCCCTCATTATGTACCACGAAAGTAGCACCGTCACCGTGACCGAGGTGACAACTTCCAGCCCCCGTTTTATTTCATCCGGTGGAATCAAGGGCGAGAACAAGAGCACGAGGAACGAGAGACCCCCCACGGCCAAGATCGCCGGATGGGGACGCTTGAGGCTCTGGAACTTGACCGACGAAATCATCAGTGGAGTCGAAGTACCCAGTATAATGGTGTTGAGGATGTACCACAGGTATGACGGACCCAGGTCGACGGTTAGGAAATAGAGGCAGCTCGTAATCGTTCCAACCCACGGGACTGGAAGGCCGAGGTAGTACTCATTAGGGTCGTACCCGTCGACGCACATCGCGTTGAACCTGGCGAGTCGGAGGGCACCGCAGCAAACCATCAGGACAGCGAGCAAGTAACACACCGGAGACGGCACGAGGCCGGCGGTGACGACCAGCACGGCCGGTGCTACCGCGAACGAGACCAAGTCTGCCAACGAGTCCAAGTTCATCCCGAACTCGGACTCCTCTCCAATCCTCCTGGCTACGAACCCGTCCAACGAGTCCGCGATGAAAGAGAGGATGATGAACCTGGCGGCCGCGCCCGGGAACCCCGAGATCGATGCCAAGAGCGAAAGCGTTCCGAAGACCACGTTGGTCAGCGATATCACGCACGCGGGTGTGATAAGCTCCGAGATCTTCCAACGCTCCACGTTACTTCACCTCTTCACTTTGATCACGGGAGTCTCGCCGGCCTTTACACTGTCCCCCTTACGTACGAGTAAGTCCTCCACATTATTTCGGGGAACGGCCAGGTCGACCCTTGACCCGAATCGGATCATGCCGATCGGTTCCCCCCTGTTCACATCGTCTCCCTCCTGCACGTACAGGTCGATCCTGCGGGCGACCGCCCCCGATACTAGACGGACGACGAACGGGGGGTCGCCCTCGAACAGCAGCACCGCACGGTTGTTCTCGGTGGCCGAGTCTTTCCGGAAAGCCGGACGGAACCGTCCTTTTAAAATCTCGACCTCCGCGACCCTTCCGTCGAGCGGAGCGCGGTTCACGTGCACGTCGAGCGGCGACATGAACACGGACACCGTTATCGGATCGTCTAAGTACGAGCTCAACTCGTCGTCGGATGCCTCTCCGGCTTCCATCACGTAACCCAGCAGTCTACCGTCCGCGGGTGATACCGCGAGGGAGGGGTCAGAAGGAGGTTCACGCGGTGGGTTACGGAAGAAGAACGCTAGGAACGCCGCGGTTCCGAGGCAGAGGAGGGATAAGGTACGAGACCATGGGAACAGTGCTGCACCGAGGGCCGCCGGTGGTGT
Organism: Methanopyrus sp. SNP6; assembly: GCF_002201895.1. Taxonomy (NCBI): domain Archaea; kingdom Methanobacteriati; phylum Methanobacteriota; class Methanopyri; order Methanopyrales; family Methanopyraceae; genus Methanopyrus; species Methanopyrus sp. SNP6. Next base: position 467,742 of record NZ_CP019436.1, read on the forward strand.
TACGAACTTCCACCACCCGGGCGCCATCAAATCGCTCACACCCGCTCGCAGACGAATACGAACCCTGGGACGATGTGCACCCACTTCAGGTGCTTTTCCAGCACGCGGAGTGGGACCTCGTGATGGAGTAATTTAGTGAAGTATCCAGGCCAGTGCGTCAGCTGCACGAACCTGCCTGAAGTCTTAAGAATCGTCGCGCAGGATCGGAGGAAATCGAGGGGCTCGGGCACGGTTTTGACTGGGACCGTTGACAGTACGGCGTCGACGTTATCTACGAGCTCTGGTAACTCGCGTGCGTCCGCGACTACGAACTCGATGGAGTCCTCCACTCCGTACTCCTTCGCGTTCCTCCGGGCCATGTCGATCATCTCGGGATCGACGTCGACGGCCAGCACTTCACACCCCACCTCTGCTGCCGCGATGGCGACGACTCCGTTCCCAGTACCCGCGTCCACTACGAAATCTCCTTCCTCAACACCCGCAGCTCGGACCATGAATTCAGCGGTTTCCCGGCGGGTAGGAGCCGGCGCACCTACTCGGAGCGGTTCGCGGAGCGCCTTTCTGACGAACGCCCATACGCTCATGGTATCCCCCCAGGGGTGGTGATGTGGGAGTTCGCGAAGTCTTAAGACGCTTGGCGGCCGCTCTGAGGTCCGAACCCAAGGAGCTGGACATCGGGATATACGGAGCCCCCAACGTGGGTAAAACGACGCTGGCGAATCGCATCGCCCAGGATTGGGAGGCGGAGGAATTCGGCCAAGTGTCGGAGATCCCTCACGAGACTCGGAAATCTGTGCGTCGAGAGGTGGTGATAGAGGTAGGATCAACAACGGTTAAATTCAACATCGTGGACACACCCGGCATCGCCACGAAGGTGGATTACCGTAAGTTCTTGGAGTATGGGTTCGACGTGCAAGAGGCGAAACAGAGGGCCAAAGAGGCAACTCGAGGGGTGGTGGAAGCAATCAAGCTCCTAAAGGACATCGACGGGGCGCTGGTCGTTGTCGACTCCACCAAGGATCCTCTGAGTCAAGTCAACGTAACCCTGATAGGCAACCTGGAGGCCAACGGCGTACCATTCTTGGTCGTTGCGAACAAGATAGATCTTAAGGAAGCCGACCCTGAAGCCGTCAGGAAAGCGTTCTCGGAATACTCCGTAGTCGCCGTCTCCGCGAAGACCGGGGAGAACATGACTGAGCTGTACGAAGCCATGGTTAGGGAGTTTACGAGTTGACGGACGGCGAGGTTAAAGTGGAGGTACTAGCCAAATCGGCTTTGGAGAGGATGTCGACGGAAGAAGTCGTAGACTACGTCATTGAAAAAACCAGGGGTGGGTCCGTGATCGTACTTGAGGGACAGTTGGACCCGGAGACGCTAACACAGATTATTCGTGAGACTATGGAGAATGTGGATCTAGAAGAGTTCACAGGTGTGGACATCTACGTGGTGCCACCGAAGGCGAAGACGGATAAAGGACTTTTCGACAGACTGCTAGGGCGACAGTCCGAGGAGGGCATGACCGTGATCTCACCCGCGGACGTTCTGAAGGATATGAAAAAGGGGAAGGATTTCATCACGCTAAAACTCGGATGACGGGAGATTTGCTATGCCCCATGTATGTATAAGATGCGGTGAAGTGTACGGTAAGGTTACGAAAGAGCTCATACGCCGGGGTTGCTTAAAATGTGGGTGTAGACTGTTTAAGCGGATATCCGAAGATGATGAAGATAACCCAGCAACGATCGTTGTCGAACGTGATGGCGTTTACACAATTAACATTGAAAACATTGACGATGTTGTAACTGTATATAAATCAGGTAGATTCTTTATAGTGCTTCCGGAGCAAAAGTACGGGGATTAGGCAATTGAAGACCACGGAAAGACCTGAACTAAAAGTTAAAATACTTAGAGCGGCCGCAGTTTCCCACGAGAACATTAGTGAAGAAATGGATTCATACTGTGCAATACTAGGGGATCCAGAAAGCATTGACGACATCGTGTATGAGGTAATGCGTCTATCTAATTTTGAAATTATCGACAACAGTGTAGTGAAAACTAGGTACGGAATAGTGGTCTGGAGGTACGGAATCGTACTAATAAAATCTACGCCTGAGATCACTTCATTAATAAAGCGAATAGTGAGCGACACGAACCTCATGTCCGTAGTATTCAAGGCTAAAGATGGGAACTTTCTAATAGCAGGACCGGACATTGTCTTGAAAAAAATTCTGAGTAATGCTAGGGCTAAAATGAAGGTTAAAGTGACCAAGCGTGCTAGAGGTATAGCTTTCATTGAAACTTCTACCGTGGTATTTGATGTGATGCCTAGATTCTTAAAAGATATAATTAACGCGCTTCTCGGTATAGAAGAGGAAATATTCAGTATTTTGGTCTTAAACGTTGAAAATCCTGAAGAGTTTGAGAAGATCATCGATAAAGGACCGAATGTATATTGGAGAAGGATTGGAGAAGATAAGGAGACATAAAGGGGGTTATAAGCGCTTGCCATTGTGGAAGAGAAAGAAGGAAGAGAAGGCAAAGAAAGAGGAAAAGATTGAAGAAGAGAAGGAGAGGAATGATGAAAAGAAAACTTCCGAACAACCAACATCTATTCAAGAAGCACTTAGTGAAGAACCCGAAATAGAGATAGACGAGGGGCTTGAAGCACTAGGTATAGATTTAGGTACTATGAACACAGTGGTTGCAAAACCGGCCGAAGAGGAGTTTTTAGTGAAGCAATTTCCGTCCGTAGTGGCCGTAAAGAAAGGTACGAATCAGGTTTTGGCTATAGGTGAAGAAGCTCGTCGAATGCTCGGACGGACTCCTGAGGACATTATCGCCGTGCGTCCGATGCGTCACGGTGTGATCGAGTCCTTGGAGTACGCTAAGTTCGTAGTTCAGTACGCGATCGAGGTTGGATCGGATAACAGTCCGGAGCAAATCGAGCGCGTCGCTGTAGGAGTACCGGGTGATGCATCAGAGGTGGAGAGAGGAGCCATTAAAGAAGCGACCTCGGATGTCGGGATAGACGAGGACAACGTGATCGTGATCAATGAAGCCCTAGCGGCAGCCATCGGAGCCGGACTGCCGATCGCGGAGCCGGACGGGACTATGGTGATCGACATCGGAGCTGGTTCCACCGATATCGCCGTCATATCACTGGGTGGGATCACCGATCAGGAGACTATGAGGGTCGGTGGGGATAACATCGACCAGAACGTCGTCGATCTTGTAGAAGAGGAGTTCGGAGTACGGATCGGTATCCACGAAGCCGAACGGGCGAAGGTGGAGGTAGGTAAAGTCTTCACTGAAACCGAAGACATCGAGGACAAGGAGATTGAAGTAGTTGGTAAGGATATCGAAACGAACAAGCCTAAGGAAATCACGATCGACTCCGAGCTGGTGGCTAAAGCCGCGGAGCCCGTAGTACAGGAGATCATCAGGGCTATCGAGAGGATCCTCGACAGGTTACCACCGGAGCTTGTTCCGGGTGTGTATGAGAACACCATGCTCGTCGGGGGCACTTCGCTAATGCGAGGCCTCCGAGCTAGGATCGAGGAGGAAACCGACGTACCGGCCGAGCTCGTAGACGATCCCCTGACGGTAGTAGCGAAGGGTGCCGCAATCGTAGCTGCGGAGCCGAAGACCTTGGAGCCCGAGGTAAGACTCAAGGCTCTGAAGTAAAGTGCCAGACCGTAAAACGGCCGGGAAGGCTCCTGTTGCGTCTTCGGGTAGACCTGCATACCCACACGGTGTACTCAGATGGTCATGGGACTCCGATGGAGAACGCATTAGCGGCGGAAGAGCGGGGACTTGAGACTGTCGCATTAACCGATCACGGCCCCGCATCACCCGACGGTCTCACGGATCGGTCCTTCAGACGTCTCGTGGCGGAAGCCAGGGAGGTAGAAAAACTCTGCTCGGTTCGGGTGTACGTGGGTGTGGAGGCGAACATCGTGTCGATGTCGGGAGAGATAGATGCGACACCGGCGATGCTCAGCGAGTCCGACATCGTGTTGGCCGCTATCCACAATCCTCATCTGATATTGATGAACCCGGGAAGTGCGGAAGAACTGCGCCGCGCGATCGTACACGCGACGATCAAGTGCATAGAGAGCGGAGAGGTGCAAATAATCGCGCATCCGGTATGGATCCTAGAGCAACTCCGATGTTACATAACCGCACAGGAGGCGGAAGAAATCGCTCGAGTAGCCGCCGATCACAACGTCGGACTGGAGCTCAACGCGCGGCATCTCCCAAGGGACTTCACGTTGTATCAAGTCGCTATTAGGGTGGGAGCACCGATCACGTTCGGTAGCGACGCCCACGCACCTGAGGAAGTGGGACGGTTCAAGCCGCTTCAGAAGCTGGCCAAAAGGCTCGGTATCGAACCGCAGGACGTACACCCGGAGGAGTTGGGGATCGTCTGATCCTGAAAACCTTAAGCGTCGACTGGGAGGCAGTCAAAGACGCGCTGGACGACACCGAGGAACCGGAAGAGCTTTCTGAGCTATTGGATCCTCCGGAACTCGCCGCAGCCTTACCGTACTCCAGATGCGATAACCCGCGAGAATTCCTCAGGAGGCTCGAAGTTCGTCTCGACCCCATTTCTTTAGCGTTAACAGAGATACACGGCAGGATCGCGAGGAAAGTGCAAGAGTGGAAACCGTTCGTGTGCCCCGATATCCGTGCAGCCCGCGAGTTCACGCGAGAGATAGTGGCCAAGGCTAAAGCCGACTTCCTAGCGAAGCGAGCCGGAGGGTCCGAAGCGCTGGACTTGTGCGCGGGACCAGGCGGAGACACGTTGGCCTTGTCGGAGCACTACGACGTGACAGCCGTGGACCATGAGGTATCTCGGATCGAGGCGCTGAATATCAACGCTCGGCTCCACGCGAGGCACGCCGTCGAAGCTATCGAGCTGGACGTTGTGGAGGCCGAGCTCGATGCGGATGTTGTTCACGCGGATCCGGGCAGATCCGGCGCCAAAGACCCGAGGCATACCGAGCCCCCCGCGACGGAGCTGCGAGACAAGTTCTCGGAAGTCCCATACATGATCGAGGTGCCGCCCGCCGTGAAGCCTAGACCGGGAACCGTAGTTTTCAGTGCGGGGGGAGAGGTCCGTTCCGTCTGCTGGACCAACCTGACCGAGGAAGTTGCGGCCGTGATAGCAGAGACTTCAGCTGTTCTTGAAGGACTTCCACGGAAGCCCACGGAAGCGTTGGAACTCGAAAAGGTGCGCTACGTTATCGAGCAGGATCCCGCCGTCCGTAAAGCGAATCTTTCGTGGAAGCTCGCCGAGAACCTCAACGTTCATCCGACAGTTGTCGAAGGTGAGGAGACAGTGCTGGCGTCGGAAGATCCACCGGACTTAATGGTCGATCACGTGGTCAGGGTAGTGGAGATTGGAGAAAAAGGCGATGGTCCGCCTATAATACGGTCTTTTGGTGTCAAACTGAACCCGAGACGGCTGGTAGAATTGCGTAAAACGTACAAGGGATACGATATCGTGTACGTGACGAAGGTCGGTGTCCTGGCTGGGAGGGTGGTCTATGAAAGGGAGTGAGTTGCTCACCGGTGCCGTGCTTCTAGGTTCGGCCGCGCTCCTAATGGTCGGTAGACTGAATAACCGAGGGTTCTTCTCGTGGCTTCGTACCGTAGGTATCTTGGGTCTGTTAGTCGGAATACTGTCCTTGGCACTGGCCGTTCTGACGGGGAGCGCGATCGCTGGGCTGGTTGTTGGAGTCATCACTGCCACGATGATGTACATGTTCTCCTCCCGTATAGTACGCATCCAGATGGGGGCCGTAGACGCCGAGGAGTTCCTCCGGTACAAGCCGGAGTACGCGGACAAGCTACGCAGAGTGCAGGAGATGGTGTCGAAGCTAGCGTCCAAGGCTGGGCTTCCAGAACCCGAGCTGGTGGTAGTTCCGGAGGAGACTGGTGTCGGCATGTACCCCAACGCCTTCGCCACTGGACGCCAATCGAAGCCCACAGTGGGAGTTACGGAAGGTCTCCTGAAGCACCTGGATGACGAGGAGATATACGAGGTACTGGGTCACGAGCTCGCTCACGTGAAGAACCGCGACACGCTCGTAATGACCGTAGCTGCAGCCGTGAGCACCGCTATCGCGTACGCGTTCGACCCGTGGCTAAATGCCATACACGCCGAAGATTGGGAGGATGTAGCCTTCCTGGTACTAGCGGGCACGTTGGCCTCGCTGATCTCGACGCTGCTCGTGGCCGCCATAAGCCGGTCGAGGGAGTACTTGGCCGACGAGGAAGGAGCGAAACTCTCGGAGAATCCTATGGGACTGGCCGAAGCCTTGGAGAAAATCGAAGCGATAATCAAATCCAACCCAACGCCCGCCAAGTCGTTGTCAGAAGTCTCAACGGCGCACCTGTGGATCGAGAACCCGTTCCGCGGAGGTCTGCTCCGACTGTTCAGCACTCATCCGCCGGTCGAGAAGAGGGTCGAACGTCTCAGGCGCCTCGCGAGAGAGTTGCAATGACCGCAATCGACCCAGGCATCCTCGAGGTAACGCCGTACATCCAAGGGGCACCATCTACCTTTCGGACGCGGCGGAGGAGCCACTTCTTGACCTTAGCCGCCTCGGGATGTTCGGGTTTCACTTCGGGCACGTAGAGCGGAATGTCCAGACGTTCCGCAGCCAATCTCAGTAGTCCAGAACCATAGGACCTTTCGAGTTTCGAGAGTGGGTCGTCGGTTCGGCACCCGGTCACACGCAGGAGAATCATCTCGAGGCGGCGAACGCCACATCTGGAAGCTCCAGCAACACTAGAGCTCCTCCGCACCGACCTCGAGAGGAAGGGCCAGAGCCCGAAGTGGCAACACACAGATCGGATACAACAAACTGCAGTACGTGGGCGAGCTCATGCGTGTACGTGGTCCGGACAGTGTTACAATTAGCAGAGATCATCGAAGAATCAGGCTTAACAGTCGACGGGAGTTCGTGCTCGGATCACGGAGTACTGGAGCGATCTGATATATGATATATGAGCAGGATCGTCAGCACTGTCTGACCCGAACACCACTTTCGGCCAGGTACTCCTTCACCCCTTCGATCGTGAATTTCCCATAGTGGAAGATAGAAGCCGCGAGGGCTGCGTCGGCGTCGGTCTTCTTGAAGACCTCTACTATATGCTTCGGGTGACCGCAACCCCCTGAGGCTATTACTGGAATGTTCACTGCGTTACACACCTCTCTAGTCAGTTCGATGTCGTAACCTTCCTGGGTACCGTCGGCGTCGATACTTGTCAAGAGTATCTCGCCCGCGCCCAGCTCCTCCGCTCTCTTAGCCCAGGTTATAGCATCGAGATCTACGGGCTCGCGACCTCCACGGACGTAGACTCGGAACCAGTATTCTCCGTTATCACCAGAAAAGACGTGATCCGCCACATGTTCATGCTCCGGCTTCAGAGGTTCCCGTTTAGCGTCGATCGCCACTACTACGCACTGCGATCCGAAAATATCAGCGGCCTCCGAGATTAACTCCGGGTTCTCCACCGCAGCGGTGTTCACGGAAACTTTATCGGCTCCGGCGGTCAATGCCCTACGGAAGTCCTCGACGTCGGATATTCCGCCACCTACGGTCATGGGAATGAACACCGTCTCCGCGGTGCGACGCACCACGTCCACCATTAACCGGCGACCTTCAGGGGAGGCCGAGATATCCAGGAACACGATCTCATCGGCACCGTGACGGTAATAGTGATGGGCCAACTTAGCGGGATCGCCAGCGTCGCGCAGTCCACGAAACCGTACGCCTTTCACGACGCGTCCGTCCTTGACGTCGAGGCAGGGTATGATGCGCTTAGCTAAGGCCATTGGAGTCTCCGCCCACACCCCGGTTCCTCCTCATCGGGGTCGGCGTGGGGTAGCATCGTCATCGACGGGGTGGTATTCGAGATGATGGTCAGGGACCTCCTGGATTCTATCGAAAAATACCTTTTGGTGACGCGGAAGATGGTGAACGCGGGGATACCTAAAGATCGAGCGTTGAACACCGTACAGCGCACTTGGGGACTCACCAATAGGGAGAAGAAGGCGCTATACCGTATCGTGTGGTCTAGGTTGGAATCGTTACTCAGAGCCGGCAAAAGGGTCCCGACGCCGCTTCTTAGAGGGCAGGACTTGATAATCGACGGGTACAACGTACTAGTCGGGCTGGTGTCCCTGGACGCCGAGGAAGCCGTACTCTGCGACGACGACGTGGTGCGTGACTTACGGATGTCCCCCAAGTTGGATGAGGAAGAAGTGCATACTGCACTTGAAATGTTGGAGACGTACCTGCGTCGCGTTGAACCGCGCTCGGTGAGGATACTCTTCGACGCTCCCGTGAGCGGTAGTGGTGAGCTAGCCGCACGAGTCGAGCGGTACCTGAAGGACTCGTTGAACGTCCCGGTACGTGCCTCAGCCGTCAAAGGTGTGGACGAAAAGCTGGTGAGAACCCAAGGAGTGCCCGTAACGTCCGACTCCGGCATTATAGACCGTGTGTCCGCGTATCACGACGCCGTCAGAGAAGTGGCGGTCGCAGAAGGTATAGCCTTATGGATCCCGCCGGGACCGTCCGAGCCCAAGTTCGTACGTGCCCCCGTCCCGGGAGGGTAAGGATGATGATCACGGGACCGGGATCGAGGGTAATCCGATGAGAGTAAGCGGCCACACCTGACTTAGGGGAACCGCGAATGGTTCGGAGAACAGAGGTTTCAGAACGCATGGAGGACTATTTGGAAGCCCTATACCTACTTTCGAGACGCGGCTCCGACCGACATGTGAGGATATCGGAACTCAGCGAGTACCTGGAAGTGTCCAAACCGACGGCGTTGGAAATGATCAGGAAGTTAGCAGATCGCGGCTTGGTGGAGTACGAACGAGGTCTGGTAAAACTCACGGAGAAAGGTCGAGAGATCGGCAAGGAGGTGTGGGACAGGCACAGGGAGATAGCGTCATTCTTCCGGTTCTTGGGTGTAGATCCGAAGATAGCGGAACGTGACGCATGCGCCATAGAGCACTCATTACATCCACAGTCTTTCCGGAGACTACGAAAACTGTTCCATTTCTTGAAAGAGGCTACCGGAGAACCGGCCGTGCGCGAGATCCTTGATAAAGTGCGAGGGGGAGACGAAGATTCAGACGAAGTTTGACGTTGATCGTAAGACGCTGAAGGCCGGACTCAGGAAGCTCCGGTCACTGGTTAAGGTCAAGATTCGGCTAGCCAAGGAGCACGGTACTGTAGAAGTAGACCAACCTCCTCTCCCCATCGTAAAAAGCTGGTACGGGGAGGTTCTGGAGACTGTTGACGACGCCGAGAACTTCTTCGAAAGGGAACTCCGACGCATGTATAAGGTCAAGCTCGAGGAAGTACCTAGAGTGGTGTTCTGCGCTTTCGACGTAATCGAAGGAGTCAAGCATGAGTTCGAGCCTGAAAAGTATTTATACAGGTCCGGGGCAGTACCCGCGGGAGTTCAGGCGTTGACACTGGATATCATGACAGATGATCACAGGGAGAACGCCGTTTACATAGGAGAGCCTAGTCCGGAAGTGAGCCGCGACCGTTGGGCGGGCCGTGTGGTGTCTGTCCTCTCGAGGCTGTTGCCGGAGTGTGTAGAGGTTGGGTTGCTCGAAGATATCAGGGAGTTAGAGGGCGTAAGGGTGAGGATCGGGAAGTTCACCCTACTGAACTACGTTACCGGTGCGGCAATGGCGCTCTCGGGGGCTAGGGTCGAGCCCGAGTATCGAAGGGTAGCTCAGTGAGCCTTCTTAACTCTGGCTACCTCATGATGCAGCGGAGTGAAGTAATGGTCGAACGGGTCCCTACTGGAAATTCTGTAGTCCCTAGGAATCTCCCCCTCGTGTCTGGACTTTCTTCTTCTCACTTCGAGCAATCAAGTTCACCCCCAACATTTTATCCTCTCGGCATATCCTCTCGATGAACATACGTAGGCAATCCAGCGGTAATTATTGATTTCGGCCGAGGGGTGGGAGTGATTGAGCGCATATCGTGCACACTACCAGACTTGGCGACCGTAATCATTATATATGATCCCAGAGGTTGAGTCGGTGGGAGCAGGGCCGTGGGGTAGCGGTCTATCCTGCGGGGCTTTGGACCCCGCGACCCCGGTTCAAATCCGGGCGGCCCTACCATATCGAATCGTTTTGAGAACCATAACAATAGGGGGAGACTCTTTGGACGCGCTGCTGGAGATTTGCATACTGAATGCACTGGCAGTGGTGGCCTTCGCTGTACTCGCCTGGGCAGCTTTTAGGTACGCACTTTCCTCATGGCTTATCATGGCGATTATCGTCACGGGGATTCTCGGGTCAGCATGCGTTGACTACGTCATGATCAGCGTCGGGGTGTACGATGGCCCGTGGGAAACAGCGTTCGCGAGCGTTGTGTACGCGGTGGGATGGTGGATAGGAAGACCCGGACCGTCCAGCCCGGGGTCCCGTTAGGGTTCCCCCGGGCCATCATCCGGCCGGGGCGTTCAATCCTCACCCTTTCGCTCTATCCGGAACTTCACGCGATCCAGCACGTGGGCGGCGCACGACAGTCAAATGTCGTAGCTCCTGATCACCATTTCCAGGTAATTCAACACATCCCGCTTCTCGGCCATCGGACGGTTCCCCCTAAGCTAGTTCCACGATTTCATCTTCTAACTTTTTCGCGGTCTTCTTCAATGCGAGCTCGATCGCAGGGACGTTGTGAGTGGTAGCGACTATCAGGTTGGCCTCCTTCACGCGACCCTCGTCGTCGGTCACGTAGTGATGGATGAGCGTACCACGTGGCGCCTCGACGATACCGACTCCTTCTCCTGCCTTAGGCTCGTAGTCCTCCTTACACTCGTCCTCATCGGTGATCACATCGTCTTCGAGAAGCATCTTGGCCTCCTCGCATGCTGCCACTAGTTCCACGAGCCGGGCCCAGTTGATGGTGAGAGAGTAGTTCACACACTCCCCGAACTCGCCGACGTATTCTTCGTAGAGCTCTTGGGCGCGCTCAGTCTTCATCCCCGAGCAGACGTTGAGTCGTGCACCCGGTCCTACCCTGTAAATGCCGTCGGGGTACCCGACGTCCTTTAGGTACGGGTGTTTGACGTAAGAGTACTCGATCGTGCGCTCCGCGATCACGTCCTGGTACTCCTCCGGTTCGAAGCGAGTGACTTCTTCCCCGTTCGGATCCACTACCCTCACTTCGCCGTCGTAGAACTCGTGCTTGTCACCGTCTGAGACGAGACCCATGTGATAAGTCTCGATGTTCCCGAGAGTCTCGAGCAGATCGATGTCATGCTTCTCCCGGTACTCCTCCAGCGTCTCTTTGATCGCTTCGATGCCGACCTTGGCGCCCTCGTACGCCATCTCGATCATCTCTTCGGCACGACTGAGTAAGTCATCACGTGACTCCGGATCTACTGGGGAGGAGACGCCGCCCGGAATCCCTGTTACGGGGTGTATGGCTTTACCTCCTGTAGCCTCCACGATATCCTGGCCGTAGCGACGCAGTTCGATTGCTATTTTCCCGACCTCCGGGTTGTCTTCGACGATTTTCACCACGTTACGCTGGAGCGGATCCGCGTCCGGTCCAACTACGTAGTCTGGTGCCGCCAGGAAGTAGAAGTGAAGCGCGTGACTGTGGATCATGTTCCCGATGTGCATCAGCCACCGAATCTTGTGCCCTCCTTCGGGTGGCTCGGCGTCGAAGCATGAGTCCACGGCCTTGCAGGCCGCTAAGTGGTGGGCTGTCTGGCAGATACCGCAGATCCTGGACACGATGTAGGGAACGTCCTCCGCGGGGCGGCCTTGGACGAACTTTTCGAACCCTCGGACTGCGAGGACAGCGAACTTAACATCTGCCACCTCGCCGTTCTCGACCTCGATGATAACTTCACCGTGCCCTTCTACCCTGGTCAGGGGATGAATCTTGATCTCGGCCACCAGTTACTCCCCCTTCGAACCGAAGATCACGTCACGATGACCCTTCAGTAGAGACGCAGCCATGGAGAACATGTAGAGCTTCCCGGGTAGGTCGACGAGTCCCTTCAAAATCTCCTCGACGTCGACGCCGGTCTCGAAAGACACCGAAGCGATCGCATCGAGGGACGCCGCACCCTGATCCAGTGCCTGCTTCGTCGGTCCGTTACACCCACGGCACGGTAGTCCTCGGGACGGACAGGCCGCTTCACATCCGGCGACCGTGGCCGGTCCCATACACGGATAGCCCTGTTCGAGCAGGCACTTGTCCGGGTCGGGTCGGCCCTGACCGGTGCGGAACTTGATATCCTCGATCGGGATGTCCTCCTTCTCGCGGGGACATTCCTCGCACAGGTTCGTCGTCGGGAGTTTGGGCTGCCGGTCCTCGATGATGGCGGTGATGACTTCGGCAATGCTCTCCGGCTTGGGAGGGCAGCCCGGCAGCATGTAGTCGACGTCGATTACCTCGGGCAGCGGACGCACGTAGTCGAAGATCTCCGGAACGACCTCCTCCGGAGTCTCGCCTTCGTCGTCGGTGGTCGGGGTCTCCTTGAAAACCCACTCGAGGACGTCGTCTATGTGGTACAGGTTGGCCAACCCGTGGACTCCACCGTAGCAGGCACATGTCCCCACGGCGACGACGATGTTAGCGGCCTCACGGAGTTCTTCCGCGACCTCGAGATCCTCCTCGTTCCGGATGCTTCCCTCGATCACCGCCACGTCCACGTGCTCCGGAATCTCCTTCTGGTCTACTAGTACGTAGCAGTAATCGATCTCGATGGCATCCTCTAGGAGATCGAGTAACCTCTCGTGGAGGTCGAGCAGTGACACGTGACACCCGACGCAGGAGGAGAGTTGAGCCGTCGCGATCGTCGCCTTGCTCATCCCGCACTCCCCCGGCGGTGGTCCGAGCGTGATTTAATACCGGATTGGGATTGAAGGATCGAATGCTACCCAACAGCTTCGACCGGGGGGTCCCGGAATAGCACATATCCACATACCTGATGGGCTGATACCGTTGTGGTGGTGCGCCGTATTTTACGCTATGGCGGCCATACCGGTAGGTTTAGGGGCGCTGAGAACTCGATCCGAGGGCCGTAAAACCATTCTAGTCGGACTGCTGGCGAGTTTGTCGTTCGTGTTCATGCAAGTGCCGATAGGTCACGCTCATGTGAACTTAACTGGACTAATCGGAATTCTGCTGGGGCCTTGGAGTTCCGCCGTGGCCGTTTTCATTGTCAACTTAGCGTGTGCCCTAATGGGACACGGAGGAATAACCATTGTCGGGCTGAACACCCTAATCAACTGGGGAGAAGCGGCCGGCGTGTGGGCGTTTTACAGGCTTCTCAGGAAGAGACTGAACTACGGTGACGCCGCGGGGATTGCCACGTTCTCCGTCCTAGCCACATCGTCGGTGATTCCATCGTTTGTCATAGCTTGGGTCACTGATAAACCCGTACTTCCGTTCATCCTCACACTGACTACGGCTTGGATAGTTACGGCGGTTATCGAAGCCGTAATTACGGCATCGGTAGTTAAGACTCTCGCACAAATGAAACCGGACTGGGTGAGAGATTTGTGAAGTTCACCGAAGCGTTGGAGTGGTCGCTGACGGCTGAGACCGTGCTCCACCGTATACACCCATGGTCGAAGTTGGTCGGGCTAATGACGACGATTTTCGCCTCGATGTTATTGTACGATCCCTTGGGTATCGCCGTCCTCTCCGTGCCTTATCTGATCGGGTGCCTCCTAGCCCGAATTCCCGTCCGTATCCTGGCGCGGCTGTCGGTACCCTCGCTAGCGTTCCTAGGCGCCGTCCTACTCTTAATGCTGCCCTCAGGCGTTCCCGGCCGTGAAGTGTTATTATACGCGGTTCGCGGTGCAACAGACTTGCTAGCCATACTTGTGACTACACTCACGACACCATTCAACGCGCTGTGGTCGGCTCTCGTTGTGGTGTTCCCACCCACACTGGCGGAAACAGGTCTCATCTTCCATCGCTCGGTGTACCGGGCGCTCGAAGAGTTAGAAGGCACGTTGAACGCGATCCGAATCCGAGGGTGGAGGCTCAAGTCTATCAACGTACTGGGGGCCGTTATCGCGACCCTCTTGATTCGAAGCCACCAGAGCGCAGAACTCGTGCAGGTGAGCGTAGAGGTACGCGGAGCGAAGGGCAGGGTGCGACCGTTGAAAAAATTCGAGTTCATGCGGGTAGACTTCGGATGGTTAGCCATGGTGTTTTGCTCCGTGGTACTATCGGGGGTGATCTGAGATCGGATATGCCGTTAAGATCAAATGCTTAACTCACGAGTATCCCGACGGCACTTGTGGTGTGTGCGGGTTGAGTTTACGAGTGAAAGAAGGTGAATCCGTGGTTGTACTCGGACCGAACGGTTCCGGGAAGACGACTTTACTGCACCATATTCTCGGTTTATTAACTCCCACCGAGGGACACATCCGGGTCCTAGGTCACGACCTGCCTGACGGGGTACGGGAAGTTCGAAAACGTATAGGAGTGGTCTTCCAGGACGTCGACGACCAGCTCATCATGCCGACAGTGCTAGAAGACGTAGCCTTCGGGCTAGTAAACCGCGGCATGTCGCGCGAAGAAGCGTTCGAGCGAGCCCGTGAGATCCTGGAACGGTTAGGCATTGAAGATCTGGAGGATCGGCCGCCGCAGTTCCTCAGCGGCGGACAGAAAAGGTTGGTAGCTTTGGCGGGAGCCGTAGCTCCGGAGCCTGACCTCCTGATTCTCGACGAACCCACCTCAGGACTCGACTTCCGCGCCACCAGACTATTCGTGCGACTCATCAAAGAGCTCAAGGAGGAGCTGGGGTTCACGATGATACTGACGACATTCGATGTAGACATCGCGGTGGCGTTGGCGGAGCGCGTCGTGATGATCCGAGAGGGGAAGACCGTAGCCGAAGGGTCTCCAGAAGATCTCCTCACGGACGTCGACCTGATAAAGGAATCCGGACTGAAACCACCAGAGCACGTGGAACTGCTCCGAAAGCTAGGGATCGAGGATCCGCCGCTCGACATAAGCGAGGCGGAGGAGCTCCTAGTGACCATGCTGGGGGAGAAGAGCCGTGGAAATCCGTAAGCTACGGCACCCCGAGGTCGACCTGGAGGGTGAAGTGGTCCTGTTGCCTCTCGGGAGCACCGAGCAACACGGTCTACACCTACCCTTGGGCACCGACCATCTCGTCGCGGAGGCGCTCTGCCGAGAGGTGTCGAAGCGGACCGGAGCACCGTGGTATCCGGTTATACCCTACGGTGTATCGCGCCACCACATGGGGTTCCCGGGCACGGTATCACTGAGAACGGAGACCATGGTCGCCCTGCTCACGGACGTACACAGGTCGTTCCTGCATCACGGAGCCGCGGCCACCTTAGCCGTCAACGGACACGGGGGAAACGAAGCCGCGCTAGGTACCGTCGCAGAAGAGGAAGAGCGGTTTCATTGGATCAGTTGGTGGAAGTTAGTCCCGACCGATGAACTCGAAACCGACTGGGGAGGTCATGCGGACGAGCTGGAGACCTCGGTGATGATGTACTTGTACCCGGAGCTGGTTGGGGAGGAGCGTAAAGTCGACGGGAGACCGACGAAGCCTTGGGAGTTCCCGGACTATCACGAGATCTCGGAAACTGGAACGAAGGGAGACCCACGCCCCGCTACGGCGGACAAGGGGAAGAGAATCTTCAAGACTGTCGTCGAGCAGCTGGCAGAGATAGTGGAGGAACTGAGGGAAATGTACGGATGATTTGGCTCGACTTCACGTCGGGAACCACGCTGATCACCGGAACTACTTCAGACGCTCATGGTGTCCGGAAGACACGCGACCGTCTGCAGGCCGGCTTGATGCTGTACACTGACCGACGTTCCGTGACCGCACTGGATCATGTGGAGGCGCTGAAGGTACTGAAATGAATCGGAACCGCCAAAGGTCATCGTGGAAGGAGTTCCGACGGTTCCAAGGGATACCAGGGCCGCTTCAAGCGGACTGTGGTCGTGAACTGTCGAACCCGCAATCCCTAGTTCTAGCTGACCGTGGAGGTCCGATCATGGTGGACGCAAGCGACGTCGTCACTGCGATGGCGTTCCCACGTAGGGTTCTCCGCGGGCGCTACTGTGATGTGGGGAACTCAATCCTCATGGACGTTCCTCACGGACGTGGGTGACGAAGACGACATTCAAAGAGCGGCTGGTGATGACAGGGAGGGTCTCGAAGAGCCCGTTACGCAGCATATCTCGCCCTCCCACGGCATTGTTACCGGATAAGTAACGTTTCCTGCGTGGCGCTAAGCGAGCCGCTGGGATACTTGCTCGTAGAGTTCTTGGACGCGTTCCTGAGCCTTTTCGTCCAGCTTTAACTCCGCGAGTTTTTTCGTCCGTTCCCACCCGGGATACTTCGACGTGCCGAGCCTACGAGACCTTCGGAGAGTGTACACCACGACCTCCATCGTACCATCCTCGCCCTCCTCGGTGACGACCTCGTACCGACCTCCAGTGTGCACGATCCCTTGCATCTGCTTGATAACGGCCGCCACATCGTCCGGAAGTTCCTCCAGTTCCTCCTTCCGGGCGTACTTAGCGAGCACGTCGAACGCTTCCTCCAACCCTCTTCCACCCCCCGCTGGAGCGAGGCTTAGGGGTTCAAAAGATGAGCGGTGTAATGGGTATCGACGAGGCCGGACGTGGACCCGTGTTCGGTCCTATGGTCGTGACCGGTGTACTGGCTCCGGAGCGAGAGCTCGGCCTAGGCGCGAGAGATTCGAAGGAACTCACACGGAGTGCGCGTCGTAGACTGATCCGTGCGTTGATGTCGGATGAACGATTAAGGGTGGACCTGAGGATAGTATGGCCGTGGGAGATAGACGAAGAAGGCGTGGTGAAGGCGGAGTTCGAAGCTATCGGGGAGCTAGTACGCCGTGCTATGCCTGACGAGGTGATCCTGGACAAACCCGGGAACTACTCATCAGAGCGACTACGAAGGGAGCTCGACTTGCCCGAAGAAATCAACCTAATCGCCGAAGAGCGTGCGGATGCGAAGTACGAAGTAGTTTCAGCGGCCTCGATCGTAGCCAAGACGTACCGCGACTGGATAGTAAGGCTCCTGGAGCTGGAGTACGGAGAGGTCGGGTCTGGGTACCCTTCGGATCCCCGTACCGTGGATCGCCTTCGTCGGGAACTACGTCGGGGTGGCGAGTTGCTGAAGTACTTCAGGCGGTCGTGGGAGACGTACAAGCGCGTTGAGAGCGAAGTGAAGCAGCGAAAGCTCGAGGACTTCTTCTGAGCGCATGGAGGGGGGTTGAGACTGCGAATAGCAGGCCTGAGACCCGTGAGCTGCTCCGATGGTTTACCGGGTGAGGTGTGTGCAGTCCTTTGGACTCAAGGGTGTCCGTTACGATGCCCATGGTGCCACAACCCGGAGACCCGAGATCCGAATGGGGGAAAGAAGGCCGATGTTAAGACCATCCTACGAGACGTGGAGAAGTACGCTGTTTACCTTGATGCACTGATAGTGAGCGGAGGGGAACCACTCCTGCAACCGTACGAGGAGCTGAAAGCGCTGGCACGTGGTGCTCGGGACTTGGGTCTCAATGTCGTCCTAGATACCTCCGGGTTCCCCCCGGATCGCCTCGGGAGAGTCATCTCAAGCTTCGATAGAGTGGCACTGGACCTGAAAGCGCCTCTGCACGGTGATGAGTACATAGAAGCGACTGGCGGCGGCATGACGGCTTCAGACTTCCTGAAAGCGGCCCGGATAGTACGCCGGCGATGTGACCTGGAACTGAGGATCACGGTGCATCCATGGCTTGACGACGTACCGAAGGTCGTGGAGGCCGTCCGGAAGGCGTCCCCCGACGTTGTGGTCGTTCAGCGATACGTCGGGGACAAGGAGGTCGAGATCGACCCCGAAGAACTCGCCGAGAAGCTCCGAGAGAGTTGTGAGAACGTCGTGGTACGGGTGTGATCGACTTGAACGTCACATTCGAAGTTAAGGATCGAGACGTGGCAGGCCGGCTCGGGCGTTTTGAGGTCAATGGCAGGAGACTGAAGACGCCCGCCCTGCTGCCCGTAGTTAACCCTAACAAACCCACCTTGGAACCACGAGAGATCTCCAAGTTAGGTTTCGACGGTGTGATCACGAACGCCTACATTATCCGGAAGCACGAGCACCTACGCGAGAAGGCGCTCGAAAAAGGCGTCCACGGACTCCTCGGGTTCGACGGGTTCGTGATGACGGATTCTGGCTCGTTCCAGCTGGCGGAGTACGGCGATGTCGAAGTATCCAACGAGGAGATCGTGAGGTTCCAAGCGAAGATCGGGTCAGATGTGGGCACTATCCTCGACGTGCCGACTCCACCCGACGCCCCGAGGTCCCGAGTCGAACGTGATCTCGAAACCACACTGAAAAGGGCCCGCGAAGCGGTGGAGCTCGACGAGCGCCCTCCGTTAGCCTTCACCGTCCAAGGGTCCACATACGAAGACCTTAGGAGACTGTGCGCGGAAAAACTGGCGGAGCTGCCGGCGGCGGTGTATCCAGTTGGAGGCGTTGTACCGCTGCTGGAGGAGTACAGGTTCGTGGACGTGGTACGAGTGGTCCTGGCCGCGAAGTCCTCGCTGCCTCCACATCGTCCTGTACATCTCTTCGGTTGCGGTCATCCGCTGGCGATTCCACTAGCCGTCGCGATGGGGTGCGATCTGTTCGACTCCGCATCTTACGCTATTTACGCCAGATCGGATCGGTACATGTCCATCCTAGGCACCCTGAAGTTAGAGGAGCTGGAGACCTTCCCGTGTTCCTGCCCAGTGTGTACGCGACACGATCCGGACGACGTCCGCGAGATGAAACCGCGAGAGCGTACCCGGGTGTTGGCTACGCATAACCTCTACGAGCTGCGTAGGGTGATAGAGACCACTAGGCAGGCTATAGTGTCGGGAGAGCTATGGGAGCTGGCCGAATCGGTATGTCGAGCACATCCGCGTGCCTGGGCGGGGATGGTGGAGCTGGCGCGACGTGGAGGAGAGCTGGAACGATGGTGCCCGGCCGTAAAGCGTAGCGTGTTCGTATGCGATGAAGTCTCGAAGGGACGTCCCGAGCTATGGCTCTACCGTCAACGGCTCCGAGACAGGTTCGGTGAGCTCTCTGGGCGTAAAGTGGTGAAAGGGATAAGCAGACCCTACGCGGAAATCGTCGAGTGGTTAGAACCATGGGAGCTGGCGTTCGCCGACGAGTGGCTAGGGGTGGTACCTGGAGAACTGTCATGGTCGTACCCTTGTCACTGTCTCGTGGAGCCTAACGGGGATGATGAAGGTGAGGACCGACGGAGGGGTGAAGAGGGTCGCAGGCGCTGAGTTCGTCCTTTATAAGGAAGGAGGATCGGAGTTCTACGTGCCGGACCCGGAACGTTACTCACAGGATGGCCTTCCAACCCGTGATGCACCGGTAGCGTTCGCACCGAACGCCGCCGTGAACCGATCTATACTCGTCCTGTTCCACCGCGTACGTCCTGTGAAGAGGTTTGGAGACGTGTTCTGTGGTGTCGGCGCCAGGGCCATCCGCCTTCACATTGAAGCTGGGATGGAGTGGTCCGTACTATCTGATGTGAACCCCATTGCGTGTCAGATCGCGATGATCAACGTCCGGAGGCTCGGACTACCATCGGAGGTTAGGTGTATGGACGCCGTTGCCACACTTTCTACCTTCGACTTCGATGCCGTTGACCTGGACGTGTTCGGGACCCCTATACCGTTCGCCCAAGCCGCGTTCCAATGCGTACGCGACGGTTACGTGCACGTCACCGCCACAGACCTCGAATCGTTGTATACCCAGGCGGCCCGCCGCAAATATCTCCTTGAAGGACCGCTACCTCGGCGGAACACAGATCTAGAGGTGCGAGCTGTAGTAGGAGCCTTAGCGCGCTTAGCGGCTTCGGTTGACGTCGGGGTCGAGCCGATGTACTGCCTCGTCGAACCAGGAGTTAGAATTCGAGTGGGATTAGAGTGTCGTAGGGGCCGGTCCAGAGCGAACGAAACTCTGGATATGCTAGACTACGTCGACGGGGTAGGACCTATCTGGAGAGGTAATCTTCACGACGAAGATGTCATCGAGGAGATGCTGGAAGAGCTCGACCGTACGGGTTGGAGCGAAAAACACGCCCGGAAGGTCCGGGAATCCCTGGAAGTAACATTTTGAGTAGAAGCGGACAGTCGGTGGGTGTCTCGAGTTGAACGAGGTGATCAGGGAAGTGGAGAAAGTCCGAGAAGCTCGAATTGCACGGACGCTAGCCACCCAGCACCCTGACGCAACGAAGTTCGTGAGGGTGCAGGAGGAGCCTGAAGAGGCCGTAGAGTGTCTGGCCGAGTTCGACGCGGAGGAATACATGGTAGACTTCGAGGGCAAGCTAACGCCGTACCTGCAGCCCATTCAGGTCCTCATGGAACTGCACGACGCCGGCGTTCGGGTGGGAGAGGAACGTTTCGTAATCGTTAGGGTACCTAGCGCGACGAAGGAGAACGTACTGCGCCAAGTTCAGGCTCTGCTAGGTGTAATGGAAGCCAACTCGGAGCTGCTCAAGGAGGACCCAGACGCCCGCGGGATCTTCGAGGTAGTACACCCTATGACGTCCTCGCCCGAAGAGCTAGTGGAAACAGTGGATAGAATCTCCTACGCGCGTAGGTTCGCATCCCGTGAGCTAGACGTACCACTTAAGGCGGGAAACCTCCGAATCATCCCACTTATTGAGGAGGTTCCAGAACTACTCGACATTCGCAACATCCTAACGGGCTACGTGGAAGGAATGCGTGAGATCGGGATGGACGTCAGCTACCTCAGGGTGTTCATCGGACGCTCCGACCCCGCGCTATCCTACGGACATCTCCCGGCGGTCCTCGCTTGCAAACTGGCTATCTTCGAAGTGTACGAGCTGTCGGACGAACTAGGTGTCCCGATGGCGCCTATCTTAGGAGGCGGGTGTCTACCGTTCCGCGGCCATATTAGACCGGGAATGGAAGACGAGTTCGTAGAGGAGTACGCGGGCACCGCCACGTACACCGTACAATCCGGATTCCGATACGATCACGATCGGGAAAAGGCCGTTGCATCTATCCGCCGGATTAACGAGCTCGCCGCGAACGACCCACTCCAACTCTCCGGGGACGACATCGAGTACCTAGTCTTAGCCACCGCGATCTTCGTGAAGCACTACCTCAGCGTGTTTTTCCGCTGCATAGGTACGCTGAACATAGTCGCAGATATGATCCCCAACACGAGGGACCGATTAGCACGAAAGGGACCCGTAGGGTACGCGCGGGACATTCCCGAACCTGACCGTGTCGGGGTACAGTGTAAGAGCCTTGGGGATGTGGGTCGTAAGTTATACCGCGAACTGCGCCGAATGAGAGTCGAGAAGCTGCCTGAACTGCCACGCGCGATCAAATTCACGGGAGCCTGCTACACCGTCGGGATGCCACCGGAGCTCATCGGAACAGGAAGAGGGCTCGCGGAGATCGAGGAGCGGCTAGGTGAAGACGCCCTGGACGCGGTGATCTCACGATTGTATCCCATGCTACGCGAGGATTTGCAGTTCGCGGTGGAGTACACATTCCTCGAGACAGCCGGATCCGTCCTACCGTCGTCCGGAGTGGCGATGGTTAACACCGACCTGGAGTACTGCGTTGAGTATCTCGACCTGGAACCCCCATCCGATTTCGAGTACCAGAATCTGGTACACACGTTGGAACCGTACCTCAGGTACGTAGTCTCGGAGGGCGGTGTAGAGGAAGTCAACCCGTTCGTGAGGGACCTCTTACTCGAGATGGGACGGATGCGTGGATCACTCGGATGACGGGGACGGATTCAAGTGTACGGCTTCGAAGATCTCCTTGACCAGATCAGGACTCACACCGAGAGCCACGCAATGGTGGTTCCCTAGCGGCTCGAACTCCTCCTCCACTAACAATCTAGCTTGAACGCGACACTGGTCGTCGCGCCATCGGGTCTCCACGATGGAAGCTCCGACGGCGTACGGGTACCGGGCTAACATGCACTTGCCTGTCGGTAGAACACCTTTCACGGCGTGTGGTGCGCCGGTTTCCATGTGATCTACCACCTCGAATTCTCTGAGCAACTCCAACGGACAGGCACAATGGGCGAGACGCGTCCCGTATCGGTCCAGTTCGATCACGTTCCCGATGAAGGGGCGTATGCGCGCGGGTGTTAGCAGGGTCGTGACCAGAGCGGCGGGATCACCCTCACAACAGTAAGGCACGTCCAACGCGGAGAAGTACAAACAGGGAACCGCACCGAACTCCTCGTAGAGGGAGAAGCAGTCCCCCGTGATCGCGTCGGCCCCGTGTCGTGAGAGTACGGCATGCAATTTACCTGCCAAGTCCAGGAAGTCGTGGTTCAATTCCGACGGATCGATATCGTGGGCACGGAGGTTCTCCTCGAAGGATCCGTCAGGATCGACCGATTTCACGTCCTCGAGGTCTATCTCGACCGTCCGGAGGTACGGGAGGTCGGAGGGATCTGGACCTCTGATCCAGCTACATTTCCCTCCAACGACCAGGATACGGGTCCCCACGAGACGCTTGAAGGCACGCATCGCCTCCTCCGCACGGCCGACGTGAAGCGTCGATACGCCGACTTCGAGCGCGGCCGCCAGGGAGTTGTAGGAGTGCCAGTGGAGGAGGAGCACCGCCGGAGACCGCTCGAGGAGCGCCTCTATCGCGTCCTCCGTACCGCCGGTAGCTACCAGCGCCACGGTAGGTGAGTTAGGGACGTCTTCGGGGTCTGTGACGACCATGGGCTCGAGGTTGAACCTCTCAGCGAGCCGTTCAGCTCGTCGCAGTACATCTCGATCGGCTAAAGTGGAGGCCAGGATCGTGAATTTCAAGGCCCTATCCCCTTGGCTCTGCGGTACTCGTTGAGAGTCACCAGCGTGAGCTCCTCCGGGTCGGTAATGTGATGTGAGCGGCCGCCCGATATCCCGGCGATATGTTCTATCAACCGGATACCCTCCTCTGGCAGCTTAATTCCGATCACAGAGATAGTCACTCCCATTCGACTCGCTGCGGTGGCTTCGGATAGCGCCTTCGTCTCCGGATCGGGCTCCCCTTTGGTGGGCACCCCGTCCGTCAGTAGGATCATATGCCAATCTCGGTCTGGCCTTCCACAGCGTCTGAAAAGCTCAGTGCCCACACGGATCGCCTCGCCGATGTCCGTGGCACCACCGGGCTTCAGCGACATCACCTTGGTGATGATCCCCTCCACGTCCGATGTGATGTCCACAATGATCTTCGCCTTGGTGTTGAACCCTACGATGCCCACTCGGTCTCCGGCCTTCACGCTGAAGTGAGCGAGAGCTATCGCGGCGCGCTTAGCAGCGTCGATGCGGTCCCCCGACATGCTTCCGGAGGTATCTATGACGTACACGATGTCAAGACCTACCTCCTCCTCCCTATCGAACGAGCGCAGATCTTCGGGGAGGATCTCACGACGTCCGCGGCGAACGGCGGTCCGGAGTGACCCACGTACATCGAGATTCGTATAAGGATCCCCGCGACGGTACTCTCGGGGGTAGCCCCTACCCCCAGTCCCCCGCTCACTCAGACGTTTAGCCGCATGATGTCCGAACTCAGTACCTTCAAAGGCTTCGAGCTCCTCGATCAGCGCGGAGAACGCCGCGAGTTCCCTACCTTTCAGTGTCAGGCTCACACCTCCCTGGTAAGACGGGCGCACGAACCCTAGTTCTTGGAGGACCTCCAATCTCTTCCGGATTTCCTCTTCAAGCTCGTCTATGAGCGAGTAATCGTGCTGCTGTGAGGCGATCTCATCGTAGGACCACCCCGTAATCTCCTCGATGAACCTCCGACCGTATTTCCCCTTGACGTATGCCGCACTAGTGACCAGGGACTCCGCCAGCTGATCGGGTCGGATGTATTCTACGCCTCGGTTGAGCAGTTGGCGGAGGACACGGGCCGCGAAGACGTACTCCGGTTCCCCTTCGACGTACCTGCGCTGGTCATCCTTCGTGAGGGCTCGGAATCGAAGCCTCCTGTGGTACTCATCGCCCAGAGCCTCACCATCCGCAGCTGAGTCTGCGACTGAGGTCGTTGGACTCTCACTTCTCGAAACAGTACGGGAATCCAGCCGACTTCGCTTTTCACCTCTAAACTTCGTCTCGTCCGGACGCTCCCGAGTGAGCCTCGGCTTCTGTCGACGGCTTCTTCGACGTCCCTCAGGGGCACCAGTCGACGCCCCCTCATCGGGTTTCGACTTTCCCGGGATCCCGTCCGTGTCCGGCACTTCGGTCTTCCCGTATCCCTCGAGCACCTCCTGGATGATCTCCTTGATGACGTCCTCCTCCGATTTAACGTGTTGGACCCTCGGACTCAGCTTGATTCGCTTGCGGAGGACTGAGGGAGCAACCTCGATAACATCCTGCAGCTCGACCTTCGATCTCCCCTGCAATACCGCGTTAGTTTGCGCCCGCTCGTATAGACCGATGGTGGCGCGGACGCTGGCGGGCCTCTCAATGTCGTCGCGATCTCGAGTGGCCCGGACCAGGTCGACTATGAACTCGAGGACGTACTCAGGGACCTTCACTCCGAAGTCTTCTCCCCGCTCGACGACGATGCGTTTCTCGGTCTCTTTAGACTTGGGGTACGTCATCTTCACGGTGTCGAAGCGATCTAGGAGGACCTCGGAGAGTTCCTCGGCTCCCGCGTATTCGTGCGGGTTCATGGTGGCGATCATGACGAAGTTGGCTGGATAGTCGACCTCATAACCCGCGATCGTAGCGCGCTGCTCCTCTAAGACTTGGAGCAGCGCGTTCTGGAGCTTCTCAGGACATCGGTTGATCTCGTCGAAAAACACTACGCCACGGTTACCCCGGAGTAACTTCCCTGGAGTGAATGCCCGAGGATCGGTCGGTCCGTACTCGAGGGCCGCGATGGGATCGATGTCTCCGAGCAGATCCTCCGGAGTGAGGTCAGGACTCCCCTGAATCCGTACGAACCGCTCACGCCCTGGAATTGTCTCGGTCTCGAGCTCGTCTCCATCGCGAGCCCGGCACAAGGGACATACTGGCTCTTTCGGATGGCAGTTGAAGGGACACCCCTTCACAGCCTCAGCTGGGGGTAGGAGGTCCGCGACGGCGCGAGCGAGGGTCGTCTTGCCGATACCGGGTGGACCCTCGATCAGCACGTGTCGTCCTGCGACGAGTGCGGAGAGAACCTGCATCTTGACATCTCTCTGCCCGAGAATCTGAGGGAGGGGGTCCTCGCCTTTACCGAGCTTCTCCAGGACTACCTCACGCAGTTCCTCGTACACTTCCTTGACGGTCAAGCTTGTTCCCCTCCGTACGGGCAAAAACGACGGACAAAGCACAACTCGCACTTGGGTTTTCTAGGACGGCATATCTCGCGTCCGAATTGTATGAGTGCGAGGTGCGCTTTACCGCGTTCGCCCTCGGGAACCTTCTCGTGCACAGCCTCTTGAACTTCGAAGTACTCCTTCGAGTCGGTCAGACCAAGCCTCCTTGAAATCCTAGCTACGTGTGTATCGACCGGACAAACGTCATGGCCGCCCGCGAATAGCAACACTACGTCGGCTGTCTTCGGACCGACCCCTGGCAGACGCATCAACTCCTGTCGCGCTTCTTCCGTAGGCTTCCGAACGACCTCCTCAAGATCCAGTCCATCCGTAAGAATACGTTCACAACACTCCCTGATCATTTTGGCCTTCTGACGGTAGAGTCCGGCGTCGCGGAGTGTCTCAACGAGATCCTTCAGATTCGCTTCTACGACGTCCTTCGGAGTCTTGAATTTCCGCAGGAACCTCTCCGCTACTCTATCCGTCACGTCGTCCCTGGTCCGTTGAGATATGATGGCTTGAATAAGGGCCCGAAAGGGATCACGCCGTATTTTCAGCCTTTCCATGATGGGATGATCCTCGTAGTGCTTTACGATTTCCATCACGGTGTTGGAGTCCATAGGTCTCCCTGGCCTCATTCCCGGCAAAATCCTTAAACTCGGTATCGAGGTGAGCATTACCGAAGCCCGGCACCGAAAGGCCGCCGCCACCGGGGTGGTCCCCGGGCCGGACTTCAGATCCGGCGCGCCCCGAGCGGGGCGCGGGGTTCAATTCCCCGCGGCGGCCGCGGTCGTTCGTTATAACATCCATAACGTTACCCTAGGCTGGGGGGTAGCGCCGACTTCACGTGTTCCACGATCCTCCGAACGCGAGACTCGTCGTCTCTCGTCTCCGGACGCATGTACACCCTAACGGTCGGTATCTCGGAAAGCGTGCGCTCCTTCAACGTTGCCACGATGTCGGAAACCTCGGATAACGGGACGTCACCGTTACGCGTCCTCACGATCACCTCGTCGGAAGAGGGATCGTACGGAACCACCTTCGAGGAATCCAACAGCACTCCGAAGGGTTCTCCCAGGTGTTCCTCGGAGGTTTCCACGGCCACCTTGAAGAGCTCGCCATGTTTCGGTTCCACGGCCGCCTGGTACTCAGCCACACACTTGTACAAGCGCCGGTTCTTCAAGGATTTCACGAATTTACGGCTCTCGGGATTTTCCTCCAACGCGCGTAGTAGAGTGGAGTCGTCCATGCTTTGAAACGTGGACAGTGCGTCTTCGCTTCGACTCAACCGATCCGGGTCGAATATACGGAGGTCCAGGTCGTCGTCTTCGACGGCAACATGCATCGCCCAGAGCAACATCGCATCGCCGGCACGGCATGTTTTGTGGAAGTACACCGCCCTGTACATGTGGTATCGGGATATCAGCACGGACTCCGCCGCTTCCAATCCCTTCTCATGCACGACCACTGGATCACCCAACTCCAGGGTGTGCAGGAGCCTGTCGAGTTCGATTCGGCCGTACTCCACGCTGGCGTGAAGGGAATCACGCATGAGGTAGTCCAGGCGGTCTACGCCGAGGTTCCCGGCTATCACGGAGTGGAGTACGCTAGTCCATCCATCACCGGGTCCGAATGCCACTTCCAAGGTAACCTCGACGTCCATGGCGTCGGCCCTCTCCAGCACGACCTTAGCTACGGCACGACCGATGTCCTCATGATCGACCCCGAGCTCTTCCTCCAGCAGTGGTTCCGGGACATGCGAAAAGGGAGGGTGACCCACATCATGCAACAGACCGGCCAGCCCTAGCACCTCCTCGATGTAGGATCTCGAGAACTTACCGACGTCCGGCACGTTACGCTTGAGCTCTTCCCAGTGAATCTCCATCACACGGTCACACAGGTACTTCACGCCCAAGCTGTGTTCGAGCCTCGTGTGGGTGGCACCAGGGTACACCAGCTCCGCGAGACCCAACTGCCGAACTCTCCTCAACCGTTGGACTTCGGGTGAGTCCAGTACGCGCTCCTCAACCCCCTGCAGCTCGACGAATCCGTGGACCGGTATCCTGATGATCCGGCCCATCCTCTTTCCCCCGCAGCTCTCGTTCTACTCTCTCGACGGCCCACTGGTACTCCTCACTCCAAATCGTCCTCTTGACGACATCCAGGGCCCTTTTGCAGGCGTCCACGTGGTCCTCATCTAAGTGGATTCGAGTCAACTCTACGAGTGCTTCCAGCAGGGCGGATTCGCCTCGGACTAGAGCTCGGGGACGGGGATGAAGGAGCCCCCATCCTACAACCCGCAACTCCGCTGTCAGCGGTCTCCCTTCGTGTATCTCCTTAGCTTCCAGCTCGAGGTAAGCCCTGGTTCCCTCCGCGACCTTAGCCCCGTTCCCGACGGTCTCGACAGCTAACTCATTCGACAGCGCCTTCAGAAATCGGATGGGATCAGGCACTACACACGCGGTGAGCTCTTCGGTCCGAACGAAGTTCTCGTAGGTACGAGAGCCTGGGTACAGGTTCACGACGATGGAATCCCCGTGCACGCGCAGTCCCACGGGTGCTACGTTTTCACCCGCAGGCCCGTCGGTCACCGCGAGAACTTCGTTGACGGCATCTCTGCGCAGTCCGAAGAACTCTAAGGGAGGTTCGATCTCCTCGCTTAAGATCTTCTCGGCGATCCGCCGTGCCTCCTCTGGAGTACTTACACGGAACAGCTCGGGACAGGAGAGTACCCTAGCGAGGTACACCGTTAGGGCCTCATCCCCAGATAGCAAGCGTACCCTAGCCCCGCCGCCAAAAGATCGGCCGTCGAGCCTGGGTTTATACCATCCTTGTGTAACTCACGGTCGAGCTCGTAGAGGGCCCAAGTTTCGGTCACAGGCCTATCACCAGCGATCCGCAGGATTTCCTGTGCAGCCTCTGAAACCCGTAAAGCCACTCTGAATCCGTGCTTCCTCCAAATCAGCGTATCCGGCCGCGTGGCAAGCTCTTCTAGGAACGTCCGAACCACCGCCTCGTTGATGTCGTATTTCTCGCGCAATTCTATCACGTGAAGGCCTATTCGAAGACTGCGCTCGAGTCCGCGTACCCAATCCTCGGCTACCGCGTCACGGTGTGCGGCCGCCTGCAGCGCCTCGTACATCGTTATCCCTTTTTCCAGCACGTCCTCCGGGCGTGAAACGTCCGGGACTCCCGATCCTCGGACCCTGCGCATCCCGCCGGCACCGGCCAATTTGATAGCACGGTACAAGTAGTACGCGTCTCGCTCCTCGGTCTCCTTCGCCAACTTCAAGGCCTCACGCCGAACGTCGTTGGGGTCCAAGGAAGCACGGGCGAGAGCTGAAGCGAGCAGGACGTCGAGGATCAGGATACCTAGATTAGTGTTCCCACCGGTGTGAGCCGACATGGAGTGTCGAACCGCCTCGTAAAGGTAGCGCCCGAGCGGGACGCGCTCTCTCCTAGCTGCCATCTCCGCAACTTTTCGGAGTACCGGCTGCGCAGCGACGGCGCTGGCCAAGAAGTGCTCGAACCTGGTGTCGTCGAAATCCCTGGTCCTGTGGACGTTTCCGGGCTTAGGCCAACTTGAGACCTCCAGAAGCGCTCCTAGTGTTAAGCTGACGGCAATACGCTCCGGCTCGTTCACCAAGTGACGAACCACCCCATTGCGTAGCCGAGGAAGAACCCAGCCACCACGTCCGACGGGTAATGAGCTCGAGAGAGCACTCTGGATATCGCCACGATGATGGCCACTACGACGACTACGATCCCCAAATTAGGGGACAGCTTCCAGAACACCGGAATTAGCGAAGCCACTCTGGTGGTATGGGTGCTGGGGAAGGAGTACCCCCACGGGGTTCTACCTTCTCTCTCGGGCCTGGGTCTACCGACGACCACCTTCAAAATTTCGCTGGATACTGTTGAAAGCACCAGCGCTTCGAGCACCTGAAAACCCAGCAGACGGTCGAACAGCATTAAGATCAGGGAAGAGGGGAACAAGATCCAACCACTGAAAATTAAACCGATGAGCTCAAAAGCTACGTGGGGTCGCTTCGGGATCTTCTCGATCACGCGGTGGTCGAACCGCACTATGATTTCAGCCACCGCACCACCTCCGGGGCGAAGTACGTGAGTATCAAATCCGCCCCAGCTCTCTTGATGCACGTGATGGACTCCAGCACAGCGGCTCGGTAATCCACGTACCCCGCCTCGGCCGCCGCCTTGATCATCGCGTATTCACCGCTAACCTGATAGGCCGCGATGGGGTGGTTGAACCTCCGCCGGGCCTCGCGCACAACGTCCAGGTAGGGCATCGCCGGCTTAATCATCAAGATGTCCGCTCCCTCCTCGACGTCTAACTCCAGCTCGCGGATCGCCTGGCGGAAGCACCTGGGATCCATCTGGTAAGTGCTTCTATCTCCGAACTCCGGTGCTGAGTCCGCCGCATCCCGGAACGGGCCGTAGAACGCGCTGTGATACTTGGCCGCATAAGACATGATCATGACATCGCCGAAACCCTCACTCTCAAGCGCCTCTCTGATCACCTTTACCCGGCCGTCCATCATGTCGGATGGGGCGACGATGTCGGCCCCAGCTTCGGCGTGGGAAAGTGCCACCTCCGCCAGGACCTCCAGGGTAGGGTCGTTCAGCACCTTACCTGTATCCTCGTCAACGAGGCCGCAATGACCGTGGGTGGTGTACTGGCAAAGGCAAACGTCAGTAACCACAACGATGTCGTCACCGTACTCTTCCTTAAGCGCTCGCACGGTCCTTTGGACTATACCTTCAGGATCTGCGGCAACTCGACCTTCAGGATCCTTCTCTCTCGGAATTCCGAAAAGTATGAACGCCCGTAGACCCAAGTCCAGGAGTTCTCCGACTGTTTCGACGGCGGTTTCCACGGAGTGGTACCGTTGACCGGGCATTGAGGGAATTTCGTGGGTCTTCCCGTCCTCACGCACAAAGATCGGGTAGATTAGATCGTCTGGGCTCACTCCCGTTTCGGCGACGAGGTCACGGATCGCCTCGGACTTACGATACCTGCGCATGCGGACAGTCGGATACAATCTGTCTCTCCCCACGGGGAGTGCTTCAAATTGATACGCGGGAGGAAGGAGTCCCGTGAAACGGCATTCGGCGTGGTGGACGTGTTCAAAGAGGCGTTCATAAAGTGGTCGGAGGGATGGGCGCGGCTGAAGGAGTTCGACCGGGAGGAAATGTTAAGTGCTTATTCTAGCTTCTTTCGGAGTCGATTCGGGGTGAATTTTAAGGAAAGGAATATTGTGAAACTCTTGAATCTTATTTATGGAATAGCCGTCGAGTACAGGAATATACTTGACATGGGTGAGAAGACTTTGACTGGTAAATTACGTACATATTTTATCCCCACCATAATGGTAATTATGGTAAAACAGTTCTATGGAAGGGTCAAAAGAAGAGAAGCAATGAAATACGTACGAGACGCGTTACAGTTTTACAAAACAGCGTATGAGCTGTCAGGTAGGGAGGAAGGATTTGAGGAAATACTGGTCGGATCCTTATTACCTATTGAAGTACGTGAGGGAGAAAAGTTGCCGAAATTCTTCGAAGAATCATTTAAGGATAGCACTATTAGGAAGTTTTTAGGGCTAGAAGGTGAGTCTAATTCGATAAAATCTGGACTTGGATGTGTATTTATTCCATCGTGGCAATTCCGCGAGTTAAGAGCCGAGATAAAATTCGGGAAAGGGTTCGGTAGAGACGATGGTTATGTAGAGTATGTAGTGCACAGAGCAGGGACGTTTCGTGAGTGTTTGCTCATGGTCCCACAGCTGAGACTCGTACTCGTGGAGAACGTCGATGCTCCCGACAAGCGGGTATTCTTACCGTTCGATATGTTAGAGCTCGTACCGCCGGATCCAGCGGCGAGGATGAAACTGGAGAGCCTAGCCGTTAAGCTCACTCGCCCGTCTTAGGGCCCTGTACGCCACTCTACGATACTCGTCCGGTAGCTCCATAATCGCGGACGTCAGGACGTTAATCAGTCGCTTGGTGTAAGCCTCTGCGAAATCTTGGAGGACGTTTTCCGGATCTCCAGTCTTCAACCTCCTCAGTGCGCGTTCGAGCTCTCGATCCTTAATCTCATGCAGTGACTTCGCGACGTCGGCCACGAGGCGTCGCTCCTTCATCCTTTCAAGCTCTTCTTCCACGACCGAGAGTTCCTCCTCGATGAGCTTCTCCACCTTTGGGATCTCCTTACGCCGCCTCTCGAGATTCTCCAGCGCGATCACTCGGAGATCGTCGATGGTACGTACCTCGACGTCTTCGAGGTTCTCCACTCCCTTTTCGACGTCTCTAGGATTAGCGATATCGATTATCAGGATCGGGGACTGGCGGCCCCTCTTACGCAAGGCTTCTCTAACGTCGTCGACGTGGATCACGGGATGCGGGGCGGCCGTCGCTGAAACTACGACATCCGACCGGGCGAGATGATCCACGAGCTCGTCGAACCGTACCGCCTCTCCACCTAGCTCCCTCGCGAGCTCAACGGCTCGCTTGTAGGTGCGGTTCGCTACGAGAACGGCTCTGACGCCCCTATCGACTAGGGACTTGGCCACGGTCTTTCCCATCTCACCGGCACCGACCACGAGGACGGTCTTATCGTGTAGGGAACCCAGCTCCCGCTCCGCCAGCTCGGCGGCGGCAGATCCTATAGACACCGCACCTTCACTGATCCGAGTCTCCTCCCGGGCTCGTTTGCCCAGGTTGATCGCCCTCCGGAAGACTATCTTGAGGACTTCATCCAACGTACCCAACCGTGCGGCACGGTCGTACGCCTCTTTCACCTGACGTAGGATTTCCTGCTCCCCCACCATCATCGACTCCAGCCCGCAGGCTACACGGAATAGGTGCCTCACGGCTTCCGAACCTCGCTTAATCCAGGCATCGTCGTGTACGAGATCCCGAAGATCTTCGGCACGATCCCCCGCCCCAGAGGTGTACACCTCGACGCGGTTACATGTCTGGAGGAGGACACAGCCGGAGAGTCCGAAGGACTCGACGATGTCCTTCACAGCTTCATCGGACTCGAACCTGGCCTTCTCCAGCTCCTCTACTTCCGCCTCCTTGTGGGTGATGCCGACGCACACCAGGTCCTCCATCTACCTCCCTCCTCGCGGTTGTCGGTCAACGTGGTCGCACGATGTTAATTAGCGACCGGTTCCATCGTGGCGGGGGGAGAATTCCGTGTCGAAGTCTGAAGCCCTGGCCCACCTTTCCATCATGGAGGCAACCTACAACGTGAAGATAAAGAACAAGGAGGAAGCCGCCGAGGCGATCGCGGAGAAGGCGATGGAGTTCGGAGTCGAACCCATCCACATCTGCACCGCCCTCAACACCTGGCTGGCCCGCATGATGTCGGAGGGAGAAATCGAGGAGGGTGACGAGATAGAGATCCCACGGGAGCTCATCGAAGGTATTGAAGTGAAAGGCTAACCCAAGATTCCGGCGGCCAGCTCGAAGGCCGTGACGATTCGTGCCGCCACTGTCCACGCGTCCAGGGATTCGTCGTATATTCGGACGACGTCGTCCGTGCGATCGTAGAACTCCTCCGAGAAGTCCCCCTTCGGGAAGCCACCTACTACGACCCCTATCCTTTCCACGCCGGCGTCCAGGAGCCCGGCCATATAGCCAACTGGTTCGATCAGATCGCCTCGTTCGGAAAGTAACACGTTGACCTCGTTGGCCTCAAGCACGTCCCACACACTGACATCCAGAACCTCTATCAGCGGCTCATCGGAATCCGGAGGCGCCTGACCCTCCTTGAGAACCTGTTCCATGAGTCCGATGAACCGATACTGATCCCTCGGTAGCCTGACGTCTCCACGGAACCATATGACGAGGTCATGCCTGGTGTGTACGTACACGTCTAAGGCGTTCTCCCGAGATGCGGGGGAGTCCAGTACGTGAAGCAGCGTCACGTGAACTATGTCGGGGCGACCACGGCGGTCACGCTCCGGGAGCCGTTTATCCTGCATAGCTACGTGGTGCTTGCTCGCTATGAGGAGGCATTCCCCCGGCTTTTTCCCACGCCGTTTCGCCCACCTCACCACGTGTTGATGGCCTCTGAGTTTGGGCGGGATGAACTCCAGCTCCGACTCCGCTAGCACGAAACAGAGACGTGGCATGCGGGGGCTACCCCCGTGGTGTCCCTCGTCATCACGGATATCGACGGCACGATCACGGGAGACGATAGAGCCGTCCACCTAAAGTGCGTCCGGTACCTGCGGGAACTACAGAAACGCGGGATACTGGTTGGTATCGCCACCGGTAACACCCTTTATTACTCCAGATCGGCGGCAACCCTCCTCGGCTTCGAGGGTCCGTTGATCGCGGAGAACGGAGGGATAGTCGCCGTGGACGACGAGGAGATCAGCACGGTACCGGAAGAGGACGTCGAGTTAATCCAAGAAGCGTACCGAGAGCTCCGCCGGCGACTCGGTGTGAGGCGTACCGAGCCACCCGGGCTCCGCCGAACCGAGGTCGCTATCTACCGTGATGTACCCGTCGAGGAAATCGAACGCGTGTTGGACGGGCTCGGGTACTCCGACCGTGTCGAGGTAGTGGACACGGGCTTCGCGTATCATTTGAAGTCCAAGCAGGTGGACAAAGGGAAGGGGCTCTTAGTCATCTGTGAGCGGCTCGGTATCGACCCGAACGACGTGGTAGCCATAGGAGACGGGGATAACGACGCTCCACTGTTGAAAGCTTCGGGGTTGGGTGTGGCACCAGCGAACGCCACTGAGAATGTCAAGCGAATCGCGGACGTGGTACTCGACGCAGAGGACGGTGATGGAGTCGCCACCTTCCTACGGAACCTCCTCGAGGAGGTGGACGCTTGAAGTTGTACCCGCTAGTTCGTAGAGTGTTAAAGTTGCTGTCATCGGCGGATTCCATCGGTGTCATGGCCGATATCGACGCGGACGGCGTGTCGGGCGCAGCCACGCTCTGTGAAGCTTTCGGGGTGGCGGAGGACGACGTGTGGTTCCCCTCAGGAGGATTCTACGGGGTGCCTAAGGCCGAGTTCCGCGACATGTTGGAAGAGTACGACGTCGTCGTCGCCGTTGATCTTACACCTCCCCCCTTCCCAGAGGCTAGAGACAGGGTTGTGGTCATCGATCACCACCCTACGGACAGCCATTACCCGATGACGGTCAACCCACACGAGATCCCTGCCCTCCCGACTCACACGTCGGCGTCAGCTCTTGTCGGCATGCTCGCACACCGCACGGGAGGACTGAATCGGCCGTGGGTCCCTCTGATAGGAGCGGCCGGAGACGGTATGGAGGGAGGGGCCGTGTACGACACGCTGGCCTCGATGACTGATCCTGGGTACTTAATTCCGAGTAGGGGCCGGAACCTCACCCCATTGCAGGACGCGGCGGCCACCGTGAACGCAGCGCGTCGGGTAAAATACGATGTAGGAGCCAGAAAAGCGTTGAAGGTGCTGATGTCGGCGGATTCTCCGTACGACGTGACGGAGTCTCACTTACAGCGGTACCGAAAGCGGGTGAGGAAGCACCGGGCTATGTGGTCGGGTGAAGCGGAGCGCACGACGCACGTCGTGGAAGGGATCGGTTACGCGGAGATCCATACCGAAGTGGACGTCGAAGGATTGGTCGCCCGTGACCTCCTAGATCGATTGAACCTCAGATGCTCCGTGGTGGTTAATCTCGCCAGAAAGCCGTGCGGTCTTTACAAGGCAAGTGGTAGGTCCCAGGGCTTCCCGGTGAACGAGTTGATGGTGAAGATGGCGAGATGGTTGGAGGGGTCCAAGGCCGGTGGACATCCCAACGCGGCGGCGCTACATTTCTCCGACGGTGATCCACGAAAGGCGTTCAATCGGGCCCTTGACCAGCTGCAGCCTTGATGAGACCTACGAACGGTGGCGACGGGTCACCGGGACGGGACTTGAACTCCGGATGGAACTGCGTGCCAACGAAGTAAGGGTGATCCGGCAGTTCGAGGGTCTCCATGCGCCCGTCGGGTGAACGTCCCGAGAACCTCAGTCCGTAGTCCTCTAGTTCGCGAACGTACGATGGGTTCACTTCGTAACGGTGTCGATGCCGTTCCAAGATGATCTCACGGTCGTCGTATAGGCGTCTGAGAAGCGATCCTTCCTCGAGCACCACGGGCTCAGCACCTAGCCGCATCGTACCACCTTTCCGCTTCACCCCGCGCTGTTCCGGAAGCAGGTCCACGACGGGATGATCGGTGTCAGGATTGAATTCTGTGCTATGGGCATCCTCGAGCCCGAGAACGCTGCGAGCATATTCGACCACGGCGAGCTGGAAACCCAAGCAGATACCCAAGAACGGGATGTCGTTCTCCCGTGCGTATCGAATCGCCTCGATCTTACCTTCGACACCTCTCCTGCCGAAGCCACCTGGAACTAATACACCATCGGCGTCTTTCACTTCTTCCCACGCCTTGGAGTCACCGGCTTCGAGCGCCTCAGAGTCCACCCACGCTACGTCAACGCCGACCCTGACATGAGCTCCAGCGTGAACTAAGGCCTCCCGAATGCTGATGTAGGCGTCCGGTAAGTCCACATACTTACCCACGACCGCGATCCTGACCTCGTCGTCGGCTTCCTCGACCTTGGTGACGAAATCCAACCAGTCGGAGTAATCAGGTTCGTCCGCGTCGAGACCCAAACGCTTGCAGATGTAATCGCCGAAGCCCTGGCGCTCGAGCAACAACGGCACCTTGTACACCAAGTCGACATCGTGGGCGTCGATTACAGCCTCCCTCGGGACGTTCGTGTGCAGGGCGATCTTCCGCTTGACACCATCGTCTAGGGGACGCTCACACCGACAGACGATAGCGTCCGGCTGGATACCTAGGCTACGGAGCTCTTTGACGCTATGCTGGGTGGGTTTCGTCTTCAGCTCGTGGACGTGTTCCAAGTAGGGAACGTAGGTCAAGTGGACGAACATCACGTTCTCTCGACCTTCCTCCAGCTGTAGCTGCCGAACCGCCTCATAGAAGGGCATTCCTTCAATGTCGCCGACGGTACCACCTATCTCCACCAGCACGACATCCGCGCCACTGGCCTTACCTACCTCGCGGATCCACGACTTGATTTCGTCGGTTATGTGTGGAATCACCTGGACGGTCTCGCCCAAGTAGTCTCCACGGCGCTCTTTTTCGATTACCCGCTGGTAGATCTTGCCGGTCGTGATATTGTGGGCTCCGGAGAGCGTGACGTCCATGAATCGCTCATAATGACCTAGGTCCAAATCCGTCTCAACACCGTCCTCCGTGACGAACACTTCTCCATGCTGGAACGGGTTCATGGTGCCCGCGTCCACGTTAATGTAAGGGTCGATCTTGACCGCTGTGACCTCCAACCCTCGTGCTCTCATGATCTTGCCGATAGACGCCGTAGTGATACCTTTCCCGATACCGGACACTACCCCGCCCGTGATCACGACGAACTTCACGAGCGCCCCTTCACGCTCCGAGATTCGAGAAAGAATAAGGTTGCGCGGTACTCTCCGGTCCGCTCGGGAGCCAGAAGCCATTCCTCCTGTCCGCTTCTCTCCCGGGATCGAAGTGCTTTGAAATTTCGGCGGTTCTCGACGCCGCCACACCATCCTTCGAGTGACATAATTCCGGACTAGTACACCGTGGAAAATGACTCTTCCACGACCACGAGCACCTCTACACTAGAATCGCGGCAATGGTAGTTATCATCGACCTCAAACCTAGTATGACTCGGCCAGCACGTGGATAACTCTCGAACGGTCGGTTCTCGGAGGTGAGAGGTCTTTGCACTCCACGCGAGTGGTGGTTGAAGAGACCGACGTAACCATACGGGCGGACTCGAAGGAGTCAGCATCATCGGCGGCAAAGGCCGTGAAATTACACCGCTCCGAGCTCGACAGGTACGTCGCCAGAGACCCTGCTTTCGTGACGGCTAAAGTACCGGTGAGAACGCTTGAGGATGCTCCAGAGGTCGCGAAGCTGATGTCAAAAGCTGCGGAACCGTTCGAAGTGGGTCCTATGGCGGCAGTGGCGGGAGCTATCGCCGAGTTAGCAGCCCGAGCCGCGGAGCCGACGGTAATCGTGGACAACGGAGGCGATGTACAGGTCAGGGCCAGGAGATCCGTAGTCGTCGGCCTGTACGTCTCGGACAGCCATCCTCTCTCCGGCAAAATCGGGTTCGAGGTTGAGGGAGTACTAGGGATCTGCACTAGCTCCGGCAAATTCGGTCACTCTTACAGCGTCGGGGAGGCGGACGCCGTCACGGTGTTCGCGGAGCGAGCTTCGCTCGCAGATGCCGCCGCTACGGCTATCTGTAACCTTACCTCCGGTGACGATCCGGAGGCCGCGGTACAGCGCGCCCTCGAGTTCGCCGACGACTTTACCGGGGACTTGATCGAGGCCGCCGTCGTTATTCGAGAGGACTTCGTCGGGATTTCCGGTCGTCCACCCAAGATCGTGTCGCTGAAGGGTGGTCGGATTAAACCGTCACGCCTCGAACCGACCATCTAGCTCTACTTCGTGCGGAAAAACCGGGCGAACTCTGGATACCCGGCTCTCCTTACCTTCTCCTGCAAAGCTTCCAAGAACTCGACGAGACCTTCTCCCGTCTTGGCCGAGATTGGAAACAAGGTGTCGAGCCACTGGCGCCATGGGGGAAAGAGGCCTAACGCCTCGGCGACGGCGTCCATGTGTTCCTCGAACTCAATCGGTTTGATCTTATCTATCTTGTTCGCCGCGACCACAGGGTCCAATCCTACCTCGTTCAGGAACTGTAGCATCTCACGGTCGATGGGTATTTCGCCCCTACGCTCCCAGCGTTCCGCTATCTCCGGAAGAGCCTTGGCGTCCACCACGTGGATCGCGAACAAGATATTGTCCTTCTCTTCCAGATATCGAACGATGAGATCCTTAACGCGCTCTTGATACCCTCTGGGAATCCCACTCATGAACCCGAATCCGGGCATGTCGACTAGAACGAGCTCGCCGTCTAGCTCGTGGAATACGGGTTTACGGGTAACACCGGGACGCTTACCTACTCGGGCGTCGACGGCTCCTCTGGTTATCGCCCTGATTAAGCTGGACTTACCAACGTTCGAGCGACCTACGAGCACGATTTCGGGCAGATCCCGCTCTTCGAGCGGATCCTTCGGCACGTAGCTGTGAACCACCAAGACGCCCTTACACCGCCGCCATCGTGTGGGCGATTATCAGCAGCACGGCCACCGCGAAGCACGCATAGAGTATGTGATCGGGGTCTATTTTGATCCCGGGCGCTTCCTCGTCCCAGAAGCTTAGGATACCTGCACGTGCCGGTGGTAACTCAGCCCTCTTCTTCTCCATCTTCTTACCCAAACCCGCCACCCCCCAGCGCCGTACGATCGCGCCATCTAAATACGCTTGCGCCCGCGGATCCCGAGGACGACTTTTTGATTTTCGCGTCGCAGGAAGGGTCACACTTGTATCTATAACCAAATCTTCAAGTCCAGTTTTCCGATGCTCCGTTTTATACACGACTATGTCGAGGTCCCGAGATTGAAGAGTACGTGAAGTAGGAGTAGGAATAGGGAAGAGTGAAGTGCTGGAAGGAGGAATTAGGCCGGATGTTCCGATCTATCAGTGGACGTTTCAGTAACACTGTTCAAATATTTTATGAAGAACTTAGGCGCGTCGTATCGAATGATCATAGCGCATGGACCGAAGGGAACGCCCGTTTAAGGTATGAGTAGTCGCGGAATCTGAGTGAAGCAACGTGGGCCTTCACACGGTAGGATCATCCCACTCAGATATCCTATCCGTCACTTCTTCAGCTTCCCTGACTATTCGAGAGGCTCGCTGCAAATCACCATCTGCCAACGCTTTCAATGCCCTGTACAAGTACGAAGTTTCAATAGCAGCCAGGGCGCGCCGTACCTCGTTACGTGCGTATTTTTCAGCAGCTTTTGCGAACCCTTTCAAGGATAGTCTAGAACCTAATTTCATTCCGCGAAGGTACCATTCCGCACGGACTTTTCGGGCATGAGGTATGCCGGGAACTTCCTTCTCTGGCTTGATTACGATCCCCTCAAGCTCCTCTTCTTCAACCCGATTCATAAGTTTACGTGCCACTTGCTCTGCCTCTCCGAGATCACATAAAGTGCTAGGAACGGGCTTTATTCGATCACCATCGATTATATCAGCCAGCAACTCATATTGCCGTGTTTTAGGTTTTTGAATAGTGATTTCACCGTCATACATATCCAGTTCGTATGCGTAGTATACGGGCTCCGAGTCCTCAGGCTCGTACGCGGCAAGATCGTCCAGAACGCTTAGAATATCTCGAAGTATTTCGACGGCGTCCGCCGGCACGTAGTCCTTGTCATGAGCGATAGCCGTGAGTCGTTCAATCTCTCCGTGTAACCTCTGGAATTCATCGTCGTCGGCCAGTTTGACATCGGACAGCCTGCGTTGGATAGTGTAGAGCGTTCTCACGTGACGGCGGACCTTAGACAGCCTGTCGAAGAGTTTTCCGAGCCAAGCTCTCGGAACCCGCTTGCGGCGGGGATTCAAGGTGTACTTAGACATGAGCCGGACGTGGTAATCTATGTAGTCGAGCGTCTCGTTCCACAGTTCGAACACCGAGATTCCGAATAGGGACAGCGGCAGTAGTTCGCCCTCGACGATCGTGAGGGAATGCTCCGACGGATCGAGCACCGATTGGACGTACTCCTCGACTTCCTCCACTCGGACCCAACTTCTGGTATGGGCTATCACGGGTTCGCCGAGTTCACTTTCGAGCACGCGGCCGAGCACTACCCGCACGTTCGTACCATCTTTTTTCTCCTCTATCCGAAGGGATTCGTCCGAACTTACGTGTTCTAGCTCCGTGGTGTACAGTTTTACGGTGTATTCGACGGTTTCGGGCAGCGTGGCGGGCATCGTACGCGAGAACGTCAAGCGAGCTTTCGGTGGTAGCAGTGGCCGCTCGCCCGAGGGCGTCTCGATCGTCTCAATATCGCTCATGCTCATTTCGTCCCCCCGACAGCAGGTCGGACGGCGATAATTCTGTGAAGTCCGGGACGACGATCACCTCGTGATCGATCCCAAGTTCCTCGGCCACTTCGGGCAACTCCTCCTCGAGGACTTCGCCGACGCGGTCATCCTCTTCGCGCACTAGAACGAGGCGTTTGGCCCTAGATTTCCGGACGTATTCCTCGAGCTCCCTTCGGGCCCGCTCGACGGATTTCACTAGCCCCTCGGGTAGTTTTTCAGGCAGGTTGGGGTTTACCTTCCGATAGTCTTCCGGCACCAGCGGCCCTCCGGTCTGCACGATCGGAGCGTCTACGAGCTCTCTCAGGGCTTTACGCTCTCGCCCCCTTACCACTACTAGCACGGAATCCTTGAACAGGTCATCTAGGTCACGCTCTGTCTCCTCCTCGATGCCGACGAACTCTAAAACTGATCGTAAAATTTCATCCAACGCTTTGGCTACCTCCCGAGCCCTTTCACCGCGTAGCACGTGTTCCGGAGCGGACTCGACTAGTGCGTGGTCCAGCTCTACGGCTCGGTGAACGATCCTTCGGACGACCTCTTCGTCCAGCCGAAGCTCGTCGACGTCCGTGACAACCGTTATACGTTCTGACCGCTGGGAGACAGCGCGACTGAGGAGTTCTTCGAGCCTTTCAACCCGTGTCAACGTGGATCCCCCGATGACGAGTGAGCTGTTAGCCGAACACTATTATGGGGAGAGGATGGCTGGCTGAGGGTTACCACCATCCCTCCTTCAGGACGCGCACTGGCCTCGCCCCTGTGAGTGAGAAGCCGCTGCGCTCTACCTCTACGAGTACCGGGGTGCCCTCGGAGCCACTCCCTTCGACTATATACTCCCCAGGAAGCGTGTTCGCGGCGATGTCGTGACCTATCACTACCTCAACGCTACCTTCCTCCTGGACCTCTCTGAGCACGACCCCGAAGGTCCAAGTCCGGCTA
Organism: Methanopyrus sp. SNP6; assembly: GCF_002201895.1. NCBI lineage: Archaea > Methanobacteriati > Methanobacteriota > Methanopyri > Methanopyrales > Methanopyraceae > Methanopyrus > Methanopyrus sp. SNP6. Next base: position 509,112 of record NZ_CP019436.1, read on the forward strand.
AACTTCCTCCTCACCCAAACCGTAGCTGCCGCCACTCCCAGGGCCGGTAACCCGAACACTATGAACCCCGGTAAGACCCCCTCAAGCGGCAGGACGAGCGCTACTACCGGAGGTACGTTCGTCAGTATCGCGGACAGTACGACGAACCCTAGGATAATAAGTGTGGAATGCCAGTACGGTCGCCAATGGAGGTCCTCTGAAGGTGAGACGCGGCGGAGCCATCCAAGACTGAAGGCCGTGACGAACACTGATATTACGGCCAAGGCTTCCCACAACATCACGGGCGGTGCCACTATCCCCTCCAGGATTACGAAGACTACGGTCGCGAGGAGGGAGAACTGCAGCACTAAGGCGGGCACGTCCCACGGCATTCTAGGGGCCGCTGCGACCCGCTTACCGCGTATCTCTACGTCTTTGAAGGGTACTTGGGGCAGCTCCGGTAGCAGTACCTGACCCTCTCTCACCATCTCCATGACCGTCTGGAACTTGGATGCGGACTCTTCGGCCGTCCTGATGAGTTGCGAGGTGAATTTGGCGGAGCGTTTCGGACCCTCTTTGAGCAGCTTCACTATTATCCAAGGCAAGTTCACGGTCACGTAGCCGACGGCGGCGGTGAACTTCCACACGAACCGCCCGATCCGCTCAAGCACCAAGTCATTCCTCCCCGCCGAGCTCGTCGCGGTAAGCTTCGAGCAGTCGCTCCTCCTTACCTAGTACTTCAGCGGCGGAGGACACGTTGTCCGATTCCTCGTAGACCTCGGACAACCGATCACGGTAGTTCTTGTCGCGGAGCAAATGATGATCGAGGATTATCTGACCGGATTTCGAGGCCAACTTCCGCAGGTTTTCTACGGCCTTCTTCAGATCGTCCGAGGAGAATCGGAAACCGAGTAAATACGTCGGTGGGCCGCTGATCAGCACCAAATTCGGATCGCGTTTTAGGATCCACTCCAACGCAGGCTCGTACACGGGACCCTGGACGTCTGAGGCGTGAACGATCACGCGGTCACGGTGCGTTATCCTCAACCCGAGAACGTACCCTAATTTCGTTCCTTCAGGCCCGTGCGGGAGTGGCGGCGAGAACTCAAGAACCGTCTCGCCGAACTCGAACCTCTTACCGTCGGCGAACTCGTAATCGACGCCTAGCTCATCCAACCCCTCAATCAGTGCCTGAGCTCTACCAGCCTGGCTCCGGTTGATGTCCTCTGTAGGATGCTTCATCAGAATCAGCTTATCTCGGTAAAGCTCCTCAGCCGTTCCAGGGTCGCAAGCTTCGTACTCCCGGTCGGTGAACGGTGTGTAGTGATCGTAATGGTAGTGCGATATCGTGACCACGTCCGCTCTGTCGGCAACACGCTGGATACGCCCTCGCACTTCCTCAAGTGCTTCCCACTCCTCATCTGACGGAGGTAAATTGTAGCGTTTCGGAGGAATTGACACCCCAGGATCCACCAGTACGGTCACGTCCGGCGTCTCGATCAGTGTGGCCATCGACCTCACGCCGAGGCTCTCGAACCCTAGCGGAATTATCCTAACGTTCCCGACTTTCAGTCCGGATGACGACACGGTCAAGTACCCCAGGGGTCGTCATCCTTGTTCGTCGGCCTACCTCGATCTCTTCATCCCGGCCTCGGAGTGGTCGCAGGATCGTCATAGTGAGGTCAGCGGTTGTTCGCTTCTTCATCGGCCGTGTATCTCACCTCTACGACCGGTGTTATGTTTCTGCCGGACTTGTCGTAGAACTCCAAACGGTCCGGAGTGTACGGGTACGCTGCGATCGCGTGGACGGCACCCAACCTCTTGAACAACATCAAATCATCCTCCGAGGGCACCGGATCACCATAGGGGTGGGAGTGAAACGTTCCGATTACGTCTCGGGTATGAACGGAGAGGAGATCGAAAATCGCTCCGGAATCGGAAGCTTCGAAAGGAACTACGATCAGTGAATCTATCGTGATAGTTTCCGCGCTCATAGAACCTCCTAGCATTGCGAAAAACTCATCAGGGTGGTTTTTATCGCTTGCCTCGAGGAGGGAGTTCAGAAGTCTCGCGTCGAACTCTACCCTTTTCACGCCGGACAAGCCATCTTCCCTCCGTAGATCTCCTCAGCGGCGAGATTAGAAGGTCGATGATACGGCTAATACCGTACCAGCCCATCGCTGCGATCCCAGTGAAGACTAATATGCTGGCGATTATAGTCGTACGTGGTGATGGGAGCATTCGCGCGATCCTCTGCTGAGCTGCTTTGGTTGGGTCGTAAATCACCCTGAGGTCGGCGATTTCGCGGATCTCCCTCTTTAGACCCGTATACTCCGAAGGCGGAATCTCGACGTCGATCGTGGCTGTGACGCCAACCACTACGAATCCGCTGGTGTACGTAATCCACCCCGAAAGCTCGTCGGCCAGTTGAGAGATTTTCGAAGGTGGAACGGACTTGAAATCTATACGGACGATCATCTTGGTGGACGATGAGAACCTGACGTCTTTGACGCCGGGGAGGATTTTGGGCACTTTAGACTCGAACCACTTCCGACGGTCTGATGGTACGGGCTCGCTCAGGGCAACTTCCAGCTCTAAGTATCGTCCGATGGGTTTCCCGCGGTACTTCTTAACTACCTCCAAAGCTTTGGGTAAATCCGGAGGTGCCGTGCTCAACTCGACCGTCAGGTACCCATTCTTCTCCAGTCCAGCCACGACCTTTGGGATGTCCGAGAGCATGGGGGCGAGCAGGAAAAGTCCTACACCGGCCCCGATGATCGCAGCTCCGAGGGTGGTTGCTATTGGCGCCTTGATCCACCGCCCGACGACGCCGATAGAGTAAGTCAAGAGTGCGAGTAACACTGTCGTGAGGGCCGCGGCTGTCACGAATGCCGCACCCACGTGCCATCCCCCGGCGAAGTTCATGCGCAAACGTATTTAAATTCCGACTCACCCGCCGTGCCGGAGAACCCGTCTTTGGGGGCCGACGTCACTTGATCGAGAAGGTGTTGGCAGATCTGAACCGGGTTGAGGGAGTGCATGGATCGTTGGTTGTCTCGAGCGACGGATTGATCATCGCGGACGCCGTGCCTCCGGATATCGACTCCGAGATTGTGGGTGCGATTGCGACGACCGTATACGGTTCTGGCGAGCGAGTCGTCGACGAGATGGATCTAGGAGATCTCGAACAGATGCTCATCGAAGCCACACACGGGAAGGTGATGATCGTAGACGTAGGGGAGGACGCGACGCTAGTCCTCGTCGTCGAGCCCGACGCCAACTTAGGACTTATCCGCCTCCGCGCTCAGGAGGCCGCTGAGGAGATCGCTAAACAGCTTTAATGGTTTCCCGAATCATCGCTAGGGAGCCTCGACCGTGATCAGAGACATCCTAAGAATTCTTAAAGATATTTTAAGCAGACGGGATGGTAAGGGAAGGGAGCTGGAAGAGGGGGCCAGAGGAAGAGCTGAAAGTTCGAAGGAGGATGGGACCACGAAAGTCAGAGATGAAGTGATCCGACGAGCGTTCGACGTCATCGGAGAGCAGCTCGATGTGGAGAAGCTCGTCGAGGAAGCCCGCAAAGATCTGACGTCGGCCCTGAACCGGGTTACCGAGTACTTTGGTTTAGAGAAGCTGGTTGTATTAGACGATTCTGGGAAGCCGATTGGGATAGTAGGAGACGGCCGAATGGAGAGTGGGCTAGTAAACGCAATTTACACGATACGTGAATCACTAGGTGAAGTTGATACTATTTTGGTAACCTCAGAAGACTCGACTAACTACCTGGCGCTGTGTCTAGACGAGTACGTAGTAGTGTGTGAATCTAAAATGACTTTGTCCGATGCTGATATCTTCATGCTTAAAAATGATCTTGGAAAAGTTATAGATGCCGCAGTCTCGGGACAGCAAGTGAAGTCTGAGATACCGTTCGTGGTTATCGACGAGCATGGTTTGGTGATCCTGTCGAATGTAGATCGATGTGAAGAAGTTGGAGCATTGGTCTCGCAGATGTACAGGTTCATCAAAGATCACGTGGAGGGCTCGATCGAGTGGATCAAGATGACCACCGGTGAGAACAAGACCCTAGCTGTAAAGCCTCATAACGATTTCCTCATAGCTTTCGTGGTGGAGTCAGATGTAGAGGACGCGGACGACGCGTGCGAGGAAACCGTTAAAACTCTTATCGAAAAGGTCGAGCGCGCCGTAGCCGGATCTCCGAGCCCTCCAGCCGAAAAGGGCGAGGGGTTAACCTGACTTGGCTGAGACGGAACTTCCTGAGTCAGAAGCATGCCGTGTGGTATGTATGGCGTCAGGTAAGGGAGGTACGGGCAAAACCACCGTAACCGCCAACTTAGGCACCGCATTAGCTGAGCTCGGTGCTGAAACTTACATCTTGGATGCGGATATCGCTATGGCCAACTTGGGACTGATCCTCCGAATGGAAGACGCCCCAGTAACACTGCATGATGTACTGGCGGGAGAAGCCGACATCGAGGAGGCCATTTACGAGGGACCTCACGGTGTTAAGGTGATCCCTGCGGGTATATCATTGGAGGGCATTCGAAAGGCCAATCCCGACAGGCTGAGGGACGTAGTCGAGTACATAATAGACGAAACGGACTTCCTGCTGATCGACGCGCCGGCAGGGTTAGGTAGGGACGCCATCACGGCACTCTCCGCGTCGACGGAGAGCCTCTTAGTGGTTAACCCCGAGATAGCGTCGATCACAGACGCTCTTAAGGTCAAAGCGGTAGCCGAGCGGGTAGATACCCAAATCACGGGAGCCGTCGTCAACCGTGTCACGAAAGATAAGACCGAACTGACGAAGGAAGAAGTCGAAAAAATTCTGGAAACCCCAGTAATGGTCGAAGTACCCGAAGATCCGGAAGTTCGAAGGGCCGCCGCATTTGGAGAGCCGGTGGTGGTCCGCAGTCCCAAGTCCGCGGCCGCACAGGCTTTCAAGAAACTGGCCGCGGAGCTAGTGGGTATCGAGTACGAGGTGCCCGTTCCAGACAAGGAGGGAGTGTTGTCCAAGGTCATTAAGGGCCTATTCGGACGGCGTTAGAAGCGGGCTTCCCATAACCTGTCCCCGACGTGGTGAACGTTGCGGACTGCTCGACCCCTCTCAGACCCTTCGATTTCCCTCGCACCCATCAAGGCTATTCCCACGGCGAGAGGCCGTCGGTTGCGCTCGTCGATGACGACAACACCATCACCCTCCTCGAACTCACCCCGCACTTCCACGATACCAGGCACCATGATATCTGCCCCGGAGGCCACCGGCCTGACGGCACCCATATCCACTATCACTACATGGTCGTAATTTTCCTCATCGAGTTGGAGGAGGGCATGGATCGTGGGAAGCCAACCCTCGTGCCGCTCGAAGGCCATTACCTTGTCGTCCTTAATCAGCAAGCGCTCAATATCATCGTCCTTGACATACGCGACCTCCACGAGACCAGTGAGTACTTCGCGGAGACTCACCCCAGACGATACGCGTAACTCCTCCAAAACTTCCTGAAGGTCCTTCTCCGAGATCGGATGTCGACGGGAAACCTTCATCCGCCGGCTCCCCCAGCCGCACGGGGGTCGGACAGTTTGAGACCGCACGACTGTCTTAGGGACTTCTTGGACGACATTGTGATAGTGGAGTTGAAGACGGGCAAGACGTTGCGAGGTAGGTTAGTGTCTTTCGACGGACACCTAAACTTGGTGCTGGATGACTGCGTTGAGATAGATGAAGATTCCGAAGTTAGGCTCGGACGTGTATTGGTCCGAGGAGACAGCGTCACCTTGATATCACCCGCTGAAGTCGGGTGAGCTGCCAGGGGGAATGAGGTTTGGCGAAGGGAACCCCCTCCTTCGGTAAACGTAACAAGACGAAGACGCACGTCAGGTGTAGGAGATGCGGCCGCCGTGCGTACCATGTGCGGAAAGGGTATTGCGCAGCCTGTGGGTTCGGTCGCTCACGGCGCATCCGTCGGTACAGCTGGCAGAACAAGAAGGTGAACCGCAAGCGACGCCGCTAAGGGAGCCCAGGTAATGGCACGAGACGGACGACGGAAGTCACCCGTCGACGTCAGGATAATCGTGGAAGGAGCCGCCGACGCCGAAACGATATCTAAAGTGATCCAGCGGATGGCGCTCGGAGGAGAGTACAACATCACAGTGACATCCATCATCCCTACCACCCACGCCCATATCGCGCGACGGACCGCCGAAGGTGCGGACTTAGTGCTCATTGCCACAGACGCGGATAAGCCAGGTCGTAAACTGGCCAAGAAGTTTCAGGAAGAGCTGCGAGGCGTCGTAGGTCGAGTGGAACGCGTGAAGATGCCCATCGGACACGACGTGGAACACGTGGACCTGGAAATAGTGGAGAAGGAGCTCCGAAGCGCCTTAGTCCGCGCCGGCCTCAAAAGTCTCAGGGACATTAAGGAGCTGCGCGAGGAGATCAGGGAACTTCAAGAGGAAATCACAAAGAAGGAGGAGCTCATCGAGGAACTCGAGGAGAAAGAATTGGAGTTGGAAGAGCTGCGCAAGAGACTAAAGGAGGTCGAAAAGGAAAAGGCGCTCCTTGAGGAGGAACGGGACAAACTACTGGATGAAGTCGAGCAGCTCAGAGACCGCCTCGAAGAGCTTGAGGAGAAGTTGAAATCCGAAGATCGTCTGCAGATCATGGACCTCGAGTCCGTGTGCGAAGAGGCGGGGCTGAGCACGGAGGACGTAGAGCCGGAGATCCTAGAAGAGCTCGGAGAAGAGCTCGAAATTCCGATAGTGGTAGGCCCTATCCGAGTTGCAGCACCATCTAGGGAGGACGCGGTCAGAGTACTAAAGATCTACAAGCTCGCCCGAAAAGTGGTTGATGGCGAGGGGGAAGAGGAAAACGAAACAACTCCAGGAGATCCTGAAGTCTGACGATTTCTTTCTAGAGAAGGTGGAGAAGCTAGAAGAAATCGCAGAAGGCGAACCATGCACTCTTGTCAGGCGCCAAAATGTCGAGTGGATAACCCACTTTCCCGGTCTAGCGTTCCACGCCGACTTCGAGTCCGAAGAGTACACACTGGTTGTTCACCGTATGGATTCGAGGGCCGTTCGAGAATGGCCGATTCCAGAGGCCGTCGAAGTCGTAACACACGATGAGGCCGATCGCCTAACTCCCGCCCGGGCCGTCGATGACGAGTCGGCTGTCCGCAGGGTGCCTTGTTATAGGGTGAAGAACGTTAACAAGGACGTTACGAGAGTACGTCTCTCCAAATCGAAGAGTGAGCTGATGTTCATTGAGGAGCTAGTGGAAGCTACCGAGCGGATACTTACAGAAGTCCTCCCACCCGAAGGCTCGGAGGCCGAGGTAGCATCCGACATCATAAAGAAGACCATGATTCGCGGCTTTCAAACGGCATTCGACCCTATAGTAGCATATGACGAGGGTGCCGGTGTGCCTCATCACCGACCGAGTCCCGAAGAGAAGACCTGGACGAAATGTGCGTTGGTGGATTACGGGATCAAGATGGTATACTGCACGGACATCACTAGGACCGTAGTGTCCGAGGGCAGGGCAGGAGATATCCTCGAAGTCGTCGTGAACGCCCTCGAGGAGGCACTCCGAGAACTTCAAGCGGGTGTTGACCCGAAGGAGCTCGAGAAAGAGCTGAGGGAGTGGATGGAAGACGAAGCGCCCGGATTCAAGTTCCCACACAGTATCGGCCACCATGTAGGAGTCACAGTCCACGAGGGTCGTCTCAGGGGTCGATTGCCGGAAGGTGCCGTGATCACCGTAGAGCCAGGGCTCTACTCGGACGAGTTCGGGATCCGCGTCGAAGAAATGGTGGTCGTCGGGAAGCGAAAATGCCGAACTCTAACCAAGCTTCCGCGGGTGTGGGAGCGTTGAAAGAAGTCTTACCGGGTATCCGAGTGCTGGGAAATCTCGGAGCCGCGGAGAAGGTTGTTAGGAGGTGCTCCGGTGGAAGCACGGTGATGGTGTGTGTGATCGGCAGTACCGAGATCAGCCGCGTTCCCGGTATCTCAGCCGCGGGTAAAACGCCAGAGTCAACCTTTCACACACCCGCAGGTGATGTCGAGTTGATTTACCACGACAGGGTCATCAACGCCGAAGAGGTTCCACAGAATCCGGTGGGTGCTCCCTCACCCGCCGTGATAACGAAAGCCGTCGTGAACTTGGCATCCATTCCATTCCTGACGGTGGACGCCGGGGCAGCCGTGAAACCCGCTTGCCCTTACATCGACCTCGGAGGTGAGGTCGCGAGGGATTTCCGCGAAGGACCGGCACTATCGGAGGAAACCTACGACAGGCTGCTAGAGTTAGGTAGAACGCTCGGTAAGGAGCTCACTCGCGATGTGGATTTCCTGACCGTGGGGGAGAGCGTGCCGGGCGGGACTACTACGGCGATGGCTGTGATGACGGCATTGGGCTACAATACTAGTGAAAAGTTCGCGAGCAGCTCCCACGACTCCCCGCACGATATCAAGGAGCGAGTGGTGAAAGAGGGCTTGGAGGCGCAAGGAGTGGAACCGGGTGACTTGGACGCCCATGAGGCGATCAGGAGGTTCGGCGACCCTATGATGCCTGCGGTGATAGGCATTATTCACGGAGCCAGAACACCGGTGCTTTTGGCAGGTGGTACGCAGATGGCCCCCATATTAGCGTACCTGGCGGAGGAAGATAGGACGGACCCGGAACGGGTCTTCGTCGGAACTACCAAATATGTGGTCGAAGACGAGGATTCCGATATCGAGGGTCTGTTCCGGCAAGTAGGCGACTACGTGCTGTTCTCAGCGGATCCTGGGTTCTCGGAGTCCAAGTTCCGTGGGTTCAGGTTGTACGAGGATGGGTACGTGAAGGAGGGTGTCGGTGCCGGTGGAGCTCAGGTAGCAGCTGCGTTGAAAACAGAGGGAAAAATCACGCCGGAAGACGTTTTGAGGGAGTGCGAGCGAGTTTACGAACGATGGGTGGATGAACTTTAACTAAACAACCTTTCTATTAGAGTACGCTCAAACCTACGGTGCTCCAGGAAGTGATTATTAGGGTCTCTTATTAATATATAGACTAAGTAAGGATACAGAATCGGGAAGATGACAACCATGAGTATGTAAATTCCAAAGTTCCTGTAAGGTATTTTTCTGGAGAAAGATATGCATATATTCAGCTCATCGGCTAGCAATGATGCGATAGCACTTTCCCTCGCTTCATGCAGATAGAAATCTCGCATAAGCCTGTATGCAACGTACAGATATGCTACTCCAAAGGTGATCGTACCCAAAAATATCCACAAGATTTCATCTAAATGACCCATCTCTTCGATATTTTTTACTTTCTTGAATACGGCTAAGTAGCAGGACTTGGAGATGCATCCTGTGCGGTGCAATATCTCAGAAACCGTACGGAACAATTCCGAAGACCGCTCGAAGTGCTTGTTTCTCCTCCGAATGAGGGTATAGAATAACGCCGCATTGACTGCGAAGAAGGTCGCGAAGAACACCACCGTTCCCACGGTGAGGGCTGTTCCTCCGGCAGATACTATGGAAGTACCACTGGCTGTCGCCACGCTCACAGTAGTGATCACGGACACCGAGGCTGAGGCTAGTGGGCCTAGAACTACGACGACGATCCCGAGTGCGGGGTTCAGGATCATGTCAGTATCTTCCGCGCGCTTCAGGGACCGCTCCAGTTCTCGAAGCCACTCGTCGGTGGACATGCATCATCCTCCGCCGAACCTGTACTCTATGAAGCACGGGCCCTCCTCCGACACCATACACGGACCTACCGGATCCGTCGGAGTACATTTCGTGCCGAACAGCGGGCAGTCCCGGGGCTCAGCCAATCCTCGCAGTATCCTATCACATATGCAGGATTCGTCGTGTCCCAGTGTGTAATCCGGGTGTATTCCGATCTCCATCGCGTCGTGGTCTGCGAGATCCTCACGCAGCCTCAACGCCGACTCTGGGATCGTTGGGAAACCCCGCCACGGCCTGTCTTCAGGCTCGAACGCCCTCTCTATCAGTTCCTTCGCGACCTGGTTCCCACTATCCTCGACGACCCTGAGATACTCGTTGGCAACCCCTACACGCCTCCTTCTGAGCATTTTAAGACATGCCAGTACCGCGATCAGGACATCCTCGGGCTCGAAGCCGGCGACCACGCACGGGAGCTCCCGGGCTACGGACTCGTATGGCTCCGTCCCGATGATCGTGGACACGTGGCCAGGACATATGAACGCGTCGAGACGACACTCGCCCGACTCCAGCAACCACTCCATCACGGGGGGTATCAACCGATGAGCCGACAGCACGTAGAAGTTGGAGGGCGGGTCATCGAGGAGCACAGCAGCGGTAGTTGGTGCAGTAGTCTCGAATCCTACCGCCAAGTAGAGGACATCACGATCCTCGGACTCGGCGATCTCCTCGGCCTTCCTAACGCTCTGGACCACTCTGACGTCCCCATCACACGAGGATAGGGATCCGACCGGGGTAGGGACCCTGTACACGTCCCCGAAAGCACACACTACCATGCCATCCTCCGCGGCTTTTATGGTCGCGGCAAGCTCTCCCGCGGTAGTCACGCACACGGGACACCCTGGACCGCAAACTAAACGGACGTTCTCGGGGAGTAACGATCTAAGACCGTGTTCGACTATGGTCCGTTCGTGGGACCCACACACGTGCATGATGGTCACGTCACGATCGAGGATCTCGGCTTCCCTACGGATTCGACGGACGAGCCTTCTCACGAACTCCCGACGCGTCATTTTCAAGCTCCTCCTCGATGTGCTTCAGGACTTCTTCCCAGATCTCAAGGGATGCCCGTGCTTCCTCCTCATCTAGCTTCTGAATCGCGAAACCTGTGTGGACAATGACCCAATCGCCCTCCTCCACGTCCTCCAGTAAACTTACATCGACTTCCTGTCGTACACCTCCGAAGTCCACCACAGCACGGTTGCCATCGAGCTCCACAACTCTCCCGGGGATCGCCAAGCACACGTCGTCCACCCCGCTGGGTTGGACCGAAGAACTTCTTTCGTATTTTCTCCCGAAAGCCAGGGGGAGTGCCCTAGTGCCGTGGGAAGAGATCGAACACACGGCGGACGCCGCGTTTCGAGTGTGGGCCAACACGCCCGAAGACCTCCTGGTTGAAGCTGCCAAGGCGCTGTTCGATCTGATCACGGACCTGGACGAGGTGAAACCCGAAGAGGAGGTTGAAATCGAGGCGGAAGGAGAGGACTTCGTGGAGTTGCTCCACGACTGGCTCGAGGAGATACACTTCCGACACGAGGTTGACGGGATGCTGTTCTCCGACTTCAGAGTGAGAGAATTGAAGAAAGACGAAGACGGATGGAAGGTGCGTGGCGTGGCTCTAGGCGAGCCCTACGATCCGGACCGACATCCGTTCCACACCGAGGTTAAGGCCGTGACCTACCACAATATGAAGGTCGAGCGCGAGGACAGGCGGTGGGTGGCCGAGTACGTGGTTGACTTGTGAGGGGGTAGGTCGGTATTTGAACCTGGACCGTTACAGGGACTTCGTCCGTGAGACGGAGCGGAAGTACATTAACGTGAACCCAATCCAACGAGGGGGTGTGCTGACACCGGAAGCTAGGAAAGCCCTACTGGAATTTGGAGATGGGTACAGTGTATGCGACTTCTGCGAAGGGTTGCTCCACGAGATCGAGAAACCCCCCATCCGACAATTCCACGAGGACTTGGCCGAGTTTCTCGGGATGGACTTGGTACGGATCACCGCCGGTGCGAGGTACGCGAAGGAGGCTGTCATGAGCGCGTTGTGCGAGGAGGGAGACGTAATCGTCGCAGACTCGCTCGCGCACTATACCACGTTCGTCGCAGCGGAGAAGGCAGGAGCTATGGTTCGGGAGGTCCCGAACACCGGTCACCCGGAGTACAGAGTGAAAGTCGACGAGTACGCTCGGGTTATCGATGAGGTGGAGGAAGAACGGGGAGACCCACCCGCGTTGGCGTTACTTACGCACGTCGACAGTGAGTACGGGAACCTCGCGGATGCGGAGAGGTTCGTGAAGATATGCCGCAAGAAAGGTGTTCCTGCGCTACTCAACTGCGCTTATACCATGGGACGCATGGATCTGTCAAACTTGAGCCCGAAGCCCGACTTCATGGTCGGTAGCGGTCATAAGGGCATGGCCGCGTGTGCACCGTGCGGCGTACTCGCGATGCGGGAGGAATGGGAAGAGGTAGTGCTCAGAGGATCCTCACTGCGTGGAGACGTCTCCGGTCGGGAGTGGCCACATAAGGAGGTCGAGATGCTCGGATGTACCGTGATGGGAGCACCGATAGTCACTATGATGGCCAGCTTCCCACACGTCGTGGAGCGAGTGAGACGATGGGAGGAAGAGGTGGAGAAGACGCGGTGGTTCGTGAAAGAGATGGAACGGATAGAGGGCGTACGACAGCTCGGTGAGCGACCGAAGCGGCACGATCTGGTGAAGTTCGAGACCCCGGGCTTCCAGGAGGTGGCAAATAATCACCCCAAGCGCGGCTACTTCCTGTATAAGGAGCTGAAAAAGCGTGGTATCATCGGCATCCAACCAGGACAGACCGAGACCATTAAAGCCAGCGTGTACGGTCTGACGGACGAGCAGGTGGAGCACGTCGTGCGAGCGTTCCACGAGATCGCGGAGGAGCATGGTTTAGAAGTCTCCTGAGCAGCTTCACCGACGGGAGCCACCTCCGCCGGGAGTATCGAGGGACGGGAGCGCCAGCGAGCAGGAACGTGACCGTACGCGGAGCGAAGTCGTAAGGCGTCGAGTCGCCGTTCCCGATCGCACGTAATTGTTACGAATATCATAACTATTGGTGGGGGAGCCTTCGTGCGGATGGTAGTGTTATTCTCCGGTGGTCCGGATTCCCTACTGGCGACACTAATGGCCTGCGATGAGTACAACCCGGAGGAAGTCATCCTAGCGACATATGATAACGGCGTGCTGATCGATGTTGAAAAAGCCGGCATCAATTACTCCCAGGTGAAACGTGCCACGGACATCGGGGTAGAGTGGAGAATTTTCGATATCCACAGGCCCTTCCACCGATGGGGACTCCGAGGTCTTGAACGTAGGATTCTGCGGCTCGGTTGGAACCCCGTGTGCCTAGACTGTAAATTCTGCATGCTCTTCCACGCGCTGGAGAAGTTGGACCCTGACGTGATCGTAACTGGAGACAGGGAATCCAGGAAGTACCCGGAACAGACGCCGGAAGCTAAGGCATTCTGGGAGGAAATGTGCGACGAATATAACTGTGAGTACTTCACACCGCTCTGGGATTGGAAAAAAAGAGACGTCTACGAGGAATTAGCCCGACGAGGGGTATCGGTGAGGGGATCGGAGCCTAAATGTATGCTGGCAGGCTCTTGGAAGAAGCCGGTGAGTGAGAAAAAGGTCGAACGTTACCTGGAAGGACTTAGGAAGAGACTCTTGGGGTTACGCTCTACTCCTTGAGCTCCTCTAGCCTCTCCGAGAGACTTTCCAGCTCTTCAAGGGCGTCCTCCATCCTCGTATAACACTTCTTCAGACCCTCCACGACGCGAGAGATGGTGGTGGACACATCCTCCATCTCGGACTCCAATCGCTCCAGCTTCTCCTCCTCAGCCTTGAGTCTCTCCTTGATATCCTCGACGCCGGTGACTATCCGGAGTTTCCCACTCTTAAGCATCTCATAGGTCTCCAGAACGAGCTCCCCGGCCTTCGTCTCTCCCTGCAGATGCTTCCTGATCGTAGCCTCGGTACGTCCCAGTTCTTCTGCTATCTCCGATACCGTATACCCGGCCTTCTGTCTCGCGAGGGCCGACGCGGCCACCGCTAAAGAGTCGACCCAGGTCAGAAACTTCTGCTCGTGAATCATCTCCAGCACCTTCGGGCGGAAGAGTGTAGCTACCAGTAGTACGGTCTCTAGCTGGTGAATCTCCTGCCGATCCATGGGCTGGAACGGGATCTCCGTGAGGTCAATTACCTCCTTCACGCTTTCTGCCATATCTGATGTACCCTTGATGCAACGGGGGATCCGGCTATTTAAACTCTAAGAAACAGAACCTCAAGGGGCGGTGGAGCCTTGTTCGTCAAGTTCGACTCGCACGTACACCTGGACGTGAGATGTGAGGACGATATGAAGACGATGAGCCTCGCCGGAATACGCTACGTCCTGACGCTCGCCCACGACCCCATGCCGTTCCGCACCGCGGAGGCCCTCTTAGGACACTGGGAGGCGGTCGAGTCGATCGCGGAGACGGCGGTCGAATACCTGATCGACGTGAAGGTGGGACTGGGGATACATCCGAGGGCCATCCCGGACGAGGGTATCGAACTCACCCTCGAACGCCTTGAATCGAAGTTGAGTGATCTAGACGCGGTAGGAGAGGTCGGACTAGAGGAAGCCACGGACGAGGAGGTGGAGGTGCTCCGGAAGCAGCTGGACCTCGCCGCGACCGAAGATGTGCCCGTGATCGTTCACACCCCACGGAGCCGTGACCCGAACGTCATTTCGAAGATCATCGAAGTCGCTAGTGATTCGGATCTGGACCACGATTTGATCGTGATCGACCACCTCAACGAGCAGTACGTCGACGCGGTCCTCGCGGAGGGTTTCAACGCCGGGATCACCGTACAGCCCGGTAAGGCGACCGTCGAAGAGGCCGTCGAGATAGTGACCAACCGGGCCGAACATGCGGACCGCATCCTCATCAACAGCGACGCGTCGAGGGCTCCGAGTAACGTCTTGGCGGTGGCCGAAGTGGCGTTCGAGCTGGAAAAGAGGGGGTTCGACGCTACCGAGGCGGTGGTGCGGGACAACGCCCTACAGCTCTTCTAACTTCTAACCGGCACCCTCTTAACCCCGCCCTCCCTCGCCCACCCGGGGTATGAACGTGCGGCTGGCGTTCATCGGAGGAACCGGCCACCAAGGGCTCGGGCTCGCACTGAGACTGGCGGCGGCGGGACACCAGGTGATCATAGGATCGAGGGAGGAGGAACGCGCCGTTAAAGCCGCGGAGAAAGCCGAGAGGATCCTGTCGGAGCACGGGTACGAGGACGTCACCGTTGAAGGTCGCGAGAACTCCGACGCAGCAGCCGAAGCGGATGTGGTATTCCTGACGGTCCCGTTCTTCGCCGTCATCGACACGGTGAAGACGATCCGGGACTCGCTCGACGAGGACGCGATCGTCGTGAACGTCACGGTACCGTTGGAGACGGCTATAGGGGGCAATCCCACCCGGCTGATCCGACCATGGTCCGGATCTGCGGCTGAAACCGTGCAGTCCCTCGTCGACAACCCAGTGGTGTCCGCGTTCGAAAACGTCTCCGCGGAATCACTTCGGGACCTGGAGAAAAAAGTCGAGTGCGACGTGGTAGTGTGTTCAGACCATAAGGACGCAAAGAACGTCGTCATGGAGCTAGCGGAGGAGATACCGGGAGTCCGAGCGATAGACGGCGGGCCGTTGGAGAATGCCAGGATCGTGGAGTCTATTACGGCACTGCTGATCAGCATCAACATGAGGTACGGCAAGGAGAACGTCGGGATCAGGTTCACCAACCTATAGGGGTCAGCCCGCGTCCCGATCTTCACCCCATCAGTTCGGGACTTTGTCTTCATCCCCCCGGGGGCGCCGCGTTGAGGGATTTCCTGAGATACGTGGAAGATGACCTAGTAGTAATCGAGGAGTGGTTATCACCGGAGTACGAGGTACCGGCGGTTCTCCAGGAACTCGATAGACCGATAGTGTTCGAGGGCGTTGAAGGCTACGACATCCCGCTGGTAGGTAACCTATGTTGTCGTCGGGAGTACTTGGTAAGGGCGATGGGAGCGGAGTCTTGGGACGATGTTCTTTGGAAACTCGCGGAAGCCATGGACTCCCCGAAGGAGCCGAGGAGAGAACGCTCCCCGTCGTTTCTCGAGGTCGAGCGTGGACCAGAGTTCCTGGAAGAGTTCCCGATGTGCCGGTTCTACCGGACCGACGGTGGTCCCTACCTCACGGCGTCCCTGATCGTCGCGGTCGAGCCCGAGGAAGGAATCCCCAACGCGTCCGTACACAGGATGATGTACCTCGGTGACGGCAAGTTCGCGGTACGAATCGTCCCACGACACCTTCATCGGTACTACGAGAAAGCCGACAACGACCTACCGGTAGCGGTATGCCTGGGTGTGGACCCGCGGACGATGTTCGCGTGCTGCGCCCGCGTACCGTACGAGGTTAGCGAGCTGGACGTCGCGGCGGCGTTCTGGGAGGATCTCCGGGTGTACGAGGTCGACTACGATATCCCGATACCAGCGGAGAGCGAGATCGTTATGGTAGGCAGATTGACACCAGAGCGCGCCCCAGAAGGACCCTTCGTGGACGTGACGCGCACTCTGGACGAGCGGCGTCACGAACCCGTCTTCGAGGTCGAGAAAGTGTACACTCGAGAGGACCCGTACCACCCGATCATCCTTCCAGGCGGAGAGGAACACAGGATCATGATGGGCGGTCCCGCCGAGGCCACGATCCTCGCTCACGTCTCTCGGGTATCGGAAGTAGTCAAGGTCAGACTGACTCCGGGCGGGGGAAGGTGGCTCCACGCGGTGGTATCGATACGGAAACGCACTGAAGGTGAGGCTACGAACGCGGGCCTCGCCGCGCTGGCGGCCCATCCGAGCCTGAAGCACGTGGTGGTCGTGGACGAAGACGTGGACCCGGACGACCCGGAACAAGTCGAGTACGCACTCGCGACGAGGTTTCAAGCGGATCGCGACCTGCATGTGGTGAGGGGTCTCGGGTCCACCCTCGACCCGTCGGCAGAAGAAGGTATCATGGCGAAAGCTGTGTTCGACGCGACGGCTCCGGTGGAGGAAAGGGAACTGTTCGAGGTAGTCGAGGTGCCCGTTAGCGATAGGGTCCGACGGATCCTGGACGAACTACCTTAGATCCACCGTGTGCTCCAGTTCCGGTCCCGTGGAGACTATCGTCACCGGTACTCCGACGGCCTCCTCCACCTTCTCGATGAACTTCTTCGCTTCGGTGGGAAGCTCGTGCCAAGTCTCGGCCTCCGCAGCGTCGGGGAACCTCCTGTCGATGCACGTGATCGCGACCTGAGTAGCACCGTTGATAACGCACGCACGCTTGGCCATCTCGAAATCGAACTCACCTATACGTCGTGGCCGACCCGTGACTGTACCGCGCTCGACTTCCAAGATCTCTTCGCCGAACTTCTCAGTCACCTCCTCTCGGGATAACTCCGTAGGGAACGGTCCCTCTCCGACCCTGGTCGCGTACGCCTTGAACACCACGTACACATCATCGATCCTCGTCGGACCGACGCCGACGTCGGAAGCGAAGGCGCTCGCGGTGGTATCCTTGCTGGTGACGTAGGGGTAATCTACCCCATGGTAGAGGGATAGACCGAACCCCTGAGTACCTTCGATCAGCACGTCCTCGCCCTCGTCTATCGCATCGTTCACCAACCCCGGGACGTCGCCGAGGAACTCCGAGAGATCGTCAACGTCCCGGGCCAGCTTCGCCTTCCGTAGTGCCCTGTCCGCGTTCGCCGGCCCGCAGCCGGTGCCGGTCGTATCGATCTCGTCAGAGAGATGCTTGGAAGCGCGCTCGGACTCGATGTGCTTAGGCTCGATTATCGCACACTTCTCGTCCACGACCAGCCTATCATCGACTTTGAAACGGGACAGTCGCTCGACTTCATCCAAGAGCACATCCGGGTTAACGAGGACCCCGGGTCCTACGGCAAGATCGGCCTCCTCATGCGGGAAGCCGCACGGGATCTGTCGTAGACCGTAATCCTCACCGTCCACACGAACGGTGTGACCGGCGTTGGGACCGACGCCCGCACGCGCTATAACCTTAGGCTCGTCCTGAACGGCTAAGTACGCAACGATTTTACCCTTACCCTCGTCGCCCCACTGACCACCAGCAACGACGCTAACGTGACCGCGATCCCGCAAGCTGGTTTCCCCCAGTTCTGAGGGTGAGGCGTCGGAGAATGCGTGACGAACTCCAGCGTGACGCTGACATGGTACTTATCGGATTCGTTCAACGGTAGCACGTACACGTCCCGGATCCCAGCTGGATGTATCAGGATACCGGTGACGGAGTAACGGTTCGGGCCTAAGTTCTCGATCTCGAAGTCGGTTCCGTCCGCGAGCACCGTGGAGTAGGGATCTCTCGGTATCCTCGTTATCCCAGTGACGAACGCCGGTAACACCAACGGAACTAGCCTGTACCCGTCCACCGGCACCATGAACGCTTTGGGAAGTTTGATGCTCAAATCCTTCCCTTCCGGCACGCGTGGTGGCTGGTAGTCGAGTGTCCTTTCGAACCGGTAGAACGGGTCCCCGACGAGTAGGTAGCCCGGGCTGACGTCGACGTAGCCCCGCAGTAGCTCGAGTTCCCATGTAGCCCACACCACGGCCCGACCCAATTCGACGCCGGAAGCCGCGAAGAGATACGCCATGATGGCTCCCGCGGGATCCCGGAAGGCAACGACCGCCCGGAACTTCGGGAAACCGTTCGGGGTCGCGTACACGTCCACAACCTTGGCAATCGAGTTAGGATCGGCACACACGAACAGGACGCTCCTACACTGTGAATCCAGGGCCCTCAGGAACTCTGTCCCCAACACGCTTCCAGAGCCTGCGACGTTCACTATTGCGCACGCTGATCCCCTGAGCTCGCAGTTCAGGGATGGAACGTCCGGAACGGATAGCCACTTCACGTTGGCGGAACCGAGTGAGTTGTTCAGGTCACCCTTGTAGACTGACAGCGATCCTGTTGGGTCGAAGACGGCGAGCGGTGACGCCCTACCGTGGAGATGCGTGGAAACGATCATCTTATTAGCCGCAAGGAACCCCGGGATACCGTGGAACGGGAAACACGCAACACCGACTCTCAACCTAGGATCTCCCAGTAACAACGATCCGAACGAGACCACATACTCCACGTCTTTGAGTCCCTTGAGCTCCTTCCCGTACGCGGACAAGAACCTCTCACGTACCCTACGTACAATGGTATCGATGTCCGTCTTCTCACTGGGTTGGACGAACGCCACCAACGCCGGTCTCATACAGGCGAACTGTACGGCGGCCAAGGTGATCGGATCGAACGGTTGAGATTTGTACGGACCGCTCGGTTTCACGAGCGGTTGGACGACCACAATAGCCCTGATAGATAGGTCACTGAAGTCGTATTCCGGGTTGCGGAGGTACTCGTCCAACGTGAGTACAGGGACGTTGAAGCTGGACGCGTACGTCAGCGGATTACCCCATACAATGGCACCTAACTGTTTTGCAACGATAGGTGCCAGTTCAAGCCCGGGAACGAAGTCTGAGTCTGGATCCAAACACAGTAGGAACTTCAACGGGACCCCGGATTTTATCGCCACGTCCACGAGTCGTACGCAAGCCGCCTCAAGATCGTCCGGCAACTCTGACCAACCTGGATGGGTCGCTGGGAACCTGTACGTGAGGACGTGGCTGGACGGCCCGACCCTCGACATCAAGTCCAGCGTGAGTCGATCGAGCTTACCCTGAACGGCGATCGGGATGACGGAAGGCACGTTACCACCTGCCCACTCCCTGTCCATCGACGCCGCGGTGACGAACACCCTAATCCAGCTGTCTTTGGTCATCACTTGGTCGGGTACGTTCACCACGACGTAAACGTGAGCGCTGGCCGGGACCGTCAGTCCGAGGATAATCGATGTGATCGTAGCAACGGTACGAATATCCATATCGGCACCACCCTGTTGATACCGTCGTTATTGATTGGACTCGGATTCGATGGTAACGGTTGAAGGGTTAGGATAGCGTAAACATCACCGGATTGCGCCAGCATGAACGGGACCGTAGGCACTCTACCGTTACCCCTACCCATAATCACGGTATAGTGCCTGTTCGGAGCGTTCACCTCGAACTGTATCACGTCTGCTGTCTTCCGAGACGAGACCGGGTACCCGAAGAACACCACGAACCTGTATTCCTCGTAGTGGAGAGCGTTTTCCACACAGCCTAGGATGAGTCCTCCAGCTAGCGCGAAAATACCCTCGAGACCGACGACCACAACTTCGACGTCGTACAGTTGGTCCGGGATCCTGCCGAAACTCGAGTACCAATCCCAAGCCCACTCACAGAACCCGGACGCTAACGCGTACCAAGTGTAGGCTAGAGGATCGCCCTTGGTAACTTCAAACAACACTGTGTACGGTCCGACCAGCCCCCACCCAAACCAATGGTCGCCGGACAAAATGAGATTATTGTAAGTGGACAGCAGGTAGCCGGAGTTGAACAGTAAGGTGCTGGTGGTGAGGTCTATCCCTGAGAGGTCCCATGGGTAAAAACCACAGCATGGAAGCGCGGCGTAGAAGTTTGGTGTTCCAACTTGGATCGAGTTGTTCCATTGGTCGGTCAGCGTCATGTACGATAGGAAAACGTGTTGATCGGCACCTAAGATTTCCGGCAATGCTGAGGTGAACTCGTATGTAATATCATAGTACAACATAGTACCCTCTCCGGGTGGACCCACGATGATCACACCTTCCCATTTGCAACCTTCAAGGCGTAAGTCCTCCGCCGCCCACGCTATAGGGAGTCCGTAGAGAGCACCCAAGTATAGCGAACTGGGCCACAGCTCGAACATTCGTGCTTGTCTCCAATTCTCTCTTCGAGGGACGTTGAAGATCACTGCCGGGGCCCCGGACATTATTCTCGAAGAGGCACGGACGTAGACGGCGTCATCACCGAAGACCATTACAGCTAGATTCCTGAACGCTTCGGTCTTATAGACGACTATGACGAGGTCGGAGTTCGCGTAGAGCCGATAGAATGGATCGTGTTGCGGGTCCGGAATGTCCTGCCACGGACCTGCTGGATTGATCACGTTCGCTCCCGGGACTAGGGGTATCAACACGTCTTTGACCGCCTCAGGAGAAGTAACGGTCGCCCTCGCCATGAAGACCACGACCACGCCGACCTTACTAGGATCGACGTCGTGCGATCGCTTCAGTAGTTCTCGAACCGCGTCCCATTTGAGCGCCAGTGCGGATGATATGGCCATGGGGTCGTATTCCGATACTATCGTAATTAGGTGATCGTAGCCTAACGATCGGGATAAGTCCAGTGGATCATAACTATGGGACAAGTCTACATCGATCCTAGCCGAAGACGGGAGGGCACGGAACACGTTGTCGGCGATCCCCATAACATCGAGAGGTGAACCACGAGTAACTGCCGGGAACACGTGGATCCTACCTTCGGAGTCCGTGTAGGACAGAAGTGAGAAGCACGGCACCCAGTATACGCAGGCTGGGAACTTGTCTTTTTCGGTAATCTGATCTCTCGGTTTTGGTACTTTGAACACGACGAGATGTGATTCGTCTAAGATCACCGTGGGCGCAGCGGAGGTGGAACCTATAAGGGTGATTAGGAGTGCGAGCGGTAGGACCCACTTACCGTTCAACCGCTCACCCCGCGGGGAGGAACGATGCTGAGGGAAGTCGCAAAGGACGTCGAATCGGGCCGCGTCGACCCGTCGGAGCGGATCTATGGGTATCTCGAAGAAATCGACAAGGTGAACCCGGATATAAATGCATTGACCTACGTTAACGAGGGAGCGCCCCGGAATGTCAAGTCTGAGGGCCCGCTCGCTGGTGTAGTCATAGCCGTCAAGGCCAACATCAACGTGGAGGGGATGCCATGCGACTGCGCGTCCAAGACACTGGAGGGGTACCGGGCTCCGTTCGACGCGACAGTAGTGCGAAGGATCAAGGAAGCCGGTGCCGCGGTTATCGGCATTGCGAACATGGACGAGTTCGCGGCCGGTTCCTCGGGCGAGACCTCGTGTCACGGACCGACCGATAACCCGAGGTGCCCGGGGCGCATTCCGGGCGGGTCGAGCTCCGGGAGCGCCGCGGCCGTGGCGGCGGGACTCTGCGACGCTGCCTTAGGTTCGGACACGGGTGGGTCGATTCGGAATCCAGCATCACACTGCGGTGTGGTCGGGTTCAAGCCCACTTACGGTCTGGTCCCGAGGCAGGGTCTTATCGATTTAGCCATGAGCTTCGATCAAATCGGGCCCATCACTAGAACCGTTGAGGACGCCGCGCTGCTGCTGGAGGTGATAGCGGGCCCGGATGAGGACGTCGAGGGAACCGTGAGGAATACTGAGGTCCCCAGGTTCTCGGAGCTGTTGGACCCGGAAGAAGTGGAAAGAATACGCATTGGTCTCGTGAGGGAGTTCCTCGAGGTCTCAGAGCCGGAGATAGCGGAGGTCGCCGAGGAAGCGGCCCGTGCCCTGGAGCGGGCCGGGGCCACCGTCGAGGAGGTGAGCTTAGGTCGAAAGCTCGTCGACGTGGCGCTGCCCACGTATTATGTGATCAACTACGTGGAGTTCTTCTCGGCGACGCGTCGGTTCGACGGACGGAGGTACGGCCGTAGGATCGAGCATGTATGCGGGGAAGAAGTTCTCAGGAGAATCGTGGCTGGAGCTGCGATCAGCCGGCAAGAGGTTCGAGGTCAATACTACGAGCGGGCGATGAGGGCCAGGACGTGGATCCGACGCAGACTGTTGGAGGCGTTAGAGGGATACGACGCGTTGCTAGGGCCGACGGTACCGAAGCCTCCACACCGTATCGGAGAGGAGTTGAACGTCCGTGAGATGTACGGGTACGACGTGCTGACCGTGATCCCTAACCTGGCAGGGTGTCCGGCCGGAAGCGTGCCGTTCGACACGATTAACGTAGATGGCGACCGGGTGCCGTGCGGTGTTCAGGTGATCGCGCGACCGTGGGAAGATCTAACCGCCCTGAACGTCATGGCGGCCCTCGAGAGGGCCGCCTCCTTCGAGCCATGACTCTAGACTCGACTCCCCCTCAGCATCGACCTGTCGGAGGGGCAGTTGGATTTTTCACGTATATTACGTATATTTTGTGCATGATACTCATGATCGTTGAAAAGCGGTGTGGTATCTTGCGGACTACAATTCGACAGTCGTCGTGTTACCTATGCATGCACGACATACGGTTTATGCACAATTTACGTATAGAATGCTAGCAGTGCTCATACCTCGTGGTGCGTCATGACCGGCGTCCGAATTTGTGCGACTTTATCACGAGTCCGAGCGCTACTCGGCCGGTACGACGCTATTTGTGCCTCTGTTGTTGGAGAGAATCCGATAATATCGTCGTAGGTCCCTTACCGCCGAATGGTATGCTCGGAGAATCCTTCAGACTGTTGACTACTATCTTTTGAGGGTTAAGAAGCCCGTATGGTGGTGGGAACGTACTCGTGGATCTCTCGGAAATACCGGGGGAGTCCTGACTTCGTGCCCGTTCAACAGATCATGAGAGGCTAACCGGGCGACAGAAGCTTAACCGGTATGACGGAGGACGTCAGGGGCCGACGTGACCAGCTCCTACATTGTGTTCGACGTGAGGAGATACCGAGAGCTGGCCGAGGAACTCGTAAGGCCGGAAGACGTGGTGGTAGAAGTCGGCGCCGCCGCTGGTGATACCACAGTCAGATTGGCCCGCAACGCCCGGCTGGTGATAGCCTTCGAGAAGTCGGAGGAGATGTTCGAACGGCTGAAGGAGTGCGTACGTGGGTTGGATAACGTCATCGTCCTGTGCGAGGACGGGTTCGAGCTGGGAGAAGTACTCAAACGAACGGAGCGCGTGGACGCGGTATTCATCGACGTAGGTGGTGGGGCGCAGCCGAGGTTGGCACTAGCGCTGTGGGAAGCTTACTACTCGCGTTTTCGTCCGAGGGTGATCGTGGTCCGGAACCGAAGGCTCTGCCGACTGGTCGAAACGGTGGAACGCGTGGAGTGCGATGAGGAGGTATAGCCGCTTCTGACGCAGTGATGAGGGCACTCGGGGCCGAGCACGCGCTCCGCGACGAGGAGGTACGGACCCCCACTGATGGCTCGCACGTCGATCGGAAGATATTCTACCGGAGGGTGGAAGGGTACTCGGACGCATCCTCAGATGCGGTCACGAACGGTCTCGGCGAGCTCGGAGAACGCCTCGGAGACTCGCGAGTCGGGGGCGGCGATGACGAACGGTTTACCTTCCTCCTCAGCCTTCCGCTTCGCCTCTGGGTCGAGTGGTATCCGAGCGAGGACCTCGGTGTCGAACCTCTCCGCGAGCTTCTCCGAGTAATCGTCGGAGAAGTACTCGATCGTGCTCCCGCACTCGGGGCAGACGATCCCGTGCATGTTACTGACGATCCCGACCAACTCGCCCTTCAGCTTATCGACGGCTTCACCGGCCTTCACGACGTCGGAGAACGCCAGGGACTCTGGACTTGCGACCAGGAGTACGTTACGGGCGTCCTCGGGAAGCATCTGCAGCGCCGTCATGACCTCGTCACCTGTCCCGGGGGGCATATCGACGATGAGGTAGTCCAGGTCGCCCCAACGCGTCTTGACGAGAATCTCTCGGATGAAGCCCGACTTGCGCGGCCCACGCCATAAGACGGGGAGGTCCTCACGTTCCAGCATGGTGCCGATGGACATGACTTTCACGTCACGGTAGCCTGAGAGCGGGAACAGTCCTGCGGGTGTTCCCTTCGGGGGTTCCGTGACCCCGAGCTGCTCCGGCACGTTCGGTCCGTGGATGTCCAAGTCGAGGATACCCACGTCGTCGTCCTCGGCCAGCGCGAGCGCGAGGTTCACCGAGACGGTGGTCTTACCCACGCCACCTTTGCCGCTCATGATGACCAGGACGTGCTCAACGCTCTCCAGGTTCTTCTCGATGGCTTCGCGTTCCTTCTTGAGGCGCTTCTCTAGCTCCCTTCGAGACGGGTGGTGCGGATGACCCTCTTCATGCGATTCGTTTCCGGACAAGGCATTCACCCCGGTTAGGTGCACCTGATGAGTTGTTCGAGGTCATTAAAACCGGTTCCCCCGTGTGCTCACCGATGGTACCGATGAGCCCTAAACGATCTGGGGACCGCCGACAGCGCCCGGACGAGGATGGGCTCGTGAAGGCGGTTCAACCTGGGGATGAGGTGAACCGTGCCGGGTCACCGCCACACTCGTTCTCCGACGGTAGAGCGCCCGATGAGGACGAGCCGGCGGTAGCCGAGAAGCCGCGCCAAGCGACTGCACTCCGGCACTTCGGTACGGCCGAAGGTCTTCACCTTGATGAGGTCCATCAACGCCCCTCCCGTAAGTACGTCCCATACGGCGTCCATGAACGTTGGGTCCTCGATCCCGAGTCGATCCTCCATATACTCACGGAGTCTGGGTTCCACCTTGAACCGGTAGAACGCCCCAGCCAGGGTGAAGGAGGTAAGGAAAGCGACAGCACCTATCGGGTCCCCTCGAGTGCACGCGAGCAGAAGTGCAGTCGCTACCGAGGCGTTCCCCGCGTCCCCGAGCATCGTGCGACCCTTCAAGTCCAGCAGGACATAGGGTACGAGCGCAGCCCAGGCGACGGAGACTAAGGTGTGGTTCCACCACGGGATGGTCGCGACGGTAGCGGTAAGTGCGGCGAAGGTGAACGCGCGCGGTTGCATGTCGACGATGTTGGCGGGTTGCGGGAGGAACCCCGTCACGAGCCCCGTGATTGGATGGAACCTCCACCAACACCACCCGAAAGCTAACAACATAGCGGTACCTCTGGCAAGATGACCCACCTCGACACCGAACCTCGTGTGGGTCCTACCGAGCGCGTCGTCCACGAACCCCAGTACGGCATGGGTCACGACCGGGACGCCGTAGGTTAGGGGTGCCAGATACGCGTATATTAGGGCGGGGACGACGCCGACGCCCCTCGGTGTACCTCCCCGAACGGGCTCGTAGAGCGGCCCGTCCAGGAACCTGAAGACGGCGCACGCGGCGAGGGTCGCGGGTGCTGACGCTACGAGCGCCACCAACGTGTCGTGCACGGACTGGCCCCCACATTCGACTCATGGGGATACTCACGATGGGGAGATTCGAGCGCAACTTGGCGGCGATGTTCACTGAGTACGCCCTGATCAGTACGATCCAGGTCCTCTTCTGGATCGTGCTACCTAAGATCATGGGTCCTCAGCAGTTCGGGAGGCTCGTGCTTCTGATCAACTTGGCGGGATTCCTAGCCGACCCAATCCATCAGGCGGTCGCCCTCGCGTGTTCTACCGAGCTGTTGAGTCTTGGGGACAGGGAGCGCGCCTCCTTGTGCGTTTCGGCTGTGATAGTCTCATTGACGCTATCCCTCGCGGCCGCTTCTGCGATGCTGACGGTCATCACCATACTACCCGTACCGGAGAGGCTCCGTACTGTGTCGGATCCGTGGGCCGCCTTAGGCCTGTTGGCATTGTGTACGTCTCCTGTGACGAGGGTCATGGAACCGTTCCTCCTCGCCGCCGGACGGAACTTGTTTGTGATGACCATAGCACTAGGTCACGCCGCTAAGGTGATGGTCCCAACGTTACTGAGGACTTCGTGGGTCGGAGCGGCGATATGTGCCGGTCTCTGCCCGTTCTTGGCCGGTTTAGCGGTCCTACCGCTCGTCGGGAAGCCTCGGGGATGGAATTTCTCGATCGGATACCTCAAGCGCGGTACGGTAATCGTTGTGGACCGTCTCGTTGAGTTGGGGTCGTACGCGTACGCGATCGTCCTAACGTACGTCCTGTACGGGTCGAAGACCTCGGCGTTCGTCGGTTTAGGGTTGGCGGCCTACAAGTTCGCGGCCCTGACGTTGGAAGCGTTCGTGCAGCCGATAACACTCGAAGTCGGGGCGGGTGAGGAGGAACTGGCGTTCAGAGGATTGCGCGGATACCTAGTCCCGGCGGGTATCGCGGCAGCCATAGCGATCTTCACGTGCGCCAGCCTCGCACCGGTAGTTCTCTCGACCGAGTACGGGCCGGCGGTGCCGATCGTCCGATGGTTCTCACTCCCCACGCTCATGCTTCCCTCCCACATCGCACTCCGGGCGCACCTGATAGGAATCCGTAGATTACGTCTGCTTCTCGTGTACCGCGCCCTTTACGCCTCCTCGTTCCTCGTAGTCCTCCACACATTGACCGGGACGTTCGGACCCGTGAGCGTACCGATGGGGTTGTTAGCGGCCCTTTCGTTCACACCCCCGATAGTAGCGATGATCCGACGTCATACGGTCACTGGTGAGGAATCTCGGCGAGCACGTCGGGCAGATCCTCCAATCGTTCCGGTCCGACCACGATCTCACACCCGGCGTGTAGTGACACCTCGAAGATCGTGACACCGTCGATGAACGACCCGAGTTCCACGGATATCCGCGGCACGATGGCCACGTCTAGATCCCTACGCTCAAGTTCTCGGAGGATGTCCTCACCCGTGAGTAGTCCGGCGCACCCGATGTTACCGCCGAAGTACCGATTTTCCACTGTTACAGGTTCTAAGACTTCACGCCCCAGCTTCTCGTTCGTAGTCCGACATAATTCCTCGATGACAAGTCCGAACATCTCGCCGGTGATCAGTCCTATCTTAGAGTCGACGCCGCCGAGGGCTTCGGCGCATTGTGACGCCAGATCGTTTAGACTCTTCAAATATTCCTCTAACGGGACCAGACTGTCGCAGGGGACCACGTCGAGGTCCAACTCGCGATCCATCCGTCGGCACGTCTCCCACAGGAACCGAATTTCATCGGACGTGGGGGGCCGAATACCTTCCCGGTTGTACCTAGTGACCCCGACCGGAATCACCACGCACTTACGGAGGTCCCAGTCGTCGAGATCCCGTAGGATCATGGGTAGGGAGTTCAAGTTGTAGTCGGGTACGGCCACGACGTTAGCGACGGTATCGACCTCACGTGCAGCCTTTCGGACCAGCTCCAACACACGTGCGGCTTCGCGGACGCTCTCCCGGGTCAGCTTGGCGCGTTCCGATGGATCGGTGGAAAGGAGGTGGAAGTCTAGTTGATCGACGTACCGTAGGAGAGTCCGGAGCTTTCGCTCCGTCAGGAATTTTCCGGAAGTTATCACCTTGAGCGGTAGGTTCTCTCGGCTTTCCACAAGCTCGCGCGCCCGGCGAACCACGTCTTCCAGCTTCGGATGGTTCACCAGATCGGATGGGTACATGGATAACTCGTCGATGACGAGACGGCGTCGGGCATCCGGTGGGAGTTGGGTGGCATAACAATGCCGACAGGTCGGCGAGCATGGCGGTGTGGGATCACTCGGAGGACCGTGAGACTCGATCAGCCAGGTCTTCTCCCCGTCGTAATCCAGGTGTCGAGTCACCCACTCCGTACTCACCTGAACGATCCCACATTCCCCCCACCGAGATGCCACCCATCGGATGAGACCGTCTGATGGGACCCTTTCGACCCACTATTCGTGGCGCATATCACTCCGAAGTCGCCCCGGGATCGCAGCTGAGATAGGGACGGTCGAGGTGTCTACGCCGCAACTCCGCACTCGGGGAGTGGACAACCTGATACTGCGCGGCCGACGGAGAACCCAAACGCTACGTCGCGCCACGTCCCATCAGTTGGTTATAGGAACGGTCTGGGACGCTCCGTGCCGGTACTACTCCCTATACTTCGGCTGTCCTCCGACACCGCCGGGTAGCCCTTCCCTTTTCCGTAACTTTTCAACTAGCCGCAGTATTCCGAGCAAGTACCGCTCGACCGAACTCTCGAACGTTACCACGTCCTCCTCGGGCCAGGGACAACGAGGTAACCGCAGGTTTCGCGGGTCTTCCTTCCTGGCCAGCTCGATGGCCTCTTCGACCGCAGACTTCCACTCCAGCATGGGCATCACTGCCGGCGGTGACTCGTAAATCAGCAGGAAGGCCTCTTTGTCGGATTCCTCGGGACAATGGACGTAATGGTTCAAGAGTGAGAGTGGCACCCCATGTTTCAACTTCAGGGCATAGTTGAGGGCGTGAACCGCGTGTTCGGCCGAATCGGTCCCGACCCTCCTCCTCAAATCCGAGTCTTCCAGGCGAATGTAGTACGCCTTCACGCGTATCGTGATGTCACCACGCTCCAGCGGGATAGGCCGCTCGGGTTCGTCCGGGGGAGGCGAGAGTACCGTGTCCGTCCACCGGAGCTCGACGTACCCTATTCCGCACTTCCCCTCTCCCTCGACGTGGACCTCGATTCTGGGATAAGTCCACCAACCTTCCTCGATAAGCTGTGCTACGGTGGGATCGTACTCCTCCACGGGGACGGCCGGGATCGTGAGGGTCTTCCGGTCGGGTGGTTCGCTGACGACCCAGATCTCGCCGGCGGCCCTGAACGCGCATCCCGGGGCCCAAGCCCTTGGCACGTCTTCGGGATCGACTTGGTCCCTGAGAACGGCCCGTGAGTCGTCCTCGCGGACCACCCGGTACGATCCCTTTTCCCCGTAGAACGACTCGGTCGGATTACTCCAAGGTGGTGCGGCCAAGTGCGACTGGGCGTAAGCCAGTATGCGTTCGACTTTGCCCTCCAGGTAGGCCTCGCGGAATCTCCTCGGAGTCTTGGTCACGAACGAAGTCCAAGGGTCGGCCGGGTAGATCACGGACTCCGCCTCCTGACCGCGCCTGCCGGCACGTCCTTCCCGCTGCCAGAAGTCGGAGACGCGGTCAGGGATCCCGTAGTGCACGACTCGAATTACGGACCCCACGTCGATGCCGACCTCGAGCGTCTTCACTGTAATCATCACGGAGGCACGACCTCGCTTGAACTCCCGCTCGGCACGTCGGCGCTCGTCCCGGGGGAGCGCCCCGTGATGTAGTGTGACGTATTCTTCTAGTCCGTACCGTCGGCATAGTACCTGGTAAGCGTGTTCCGCCTGTGTCCGGGTTCTGAAGAATACCAACGTCTTCGGGTCCTCCAGGGCGTATCTGATGATATCTTCCAGGAGATCGGCCATTTTGGCGGTATTTCGAACCACGAACTTACGGGGTGCCATCTTCCCCCTACCGCGGACGTGCGTGCAGGTCTCACCGGTGGCTCGCTCGACCTCGCCGCAGAAGTAATCCGGGTGTCCCACGGTTCCGGACATGAACAGGTGCCGGCGATCCCGGAGCGCGCGAACGATCCCGAGCAACAGGTTCACCTGTTTGGGACCGTAGAAGTGGACTTCGTCCCACACGAGGCACCGCGCGACGTCGGTCAGGAACTCCCAGAACTGAAGCCCTCGACGGGCGTGAATCCAGATCATCTGTGGGTTTGTAACGACGATCTCGGCTTCCTGAACCTTGGCGCGCCATCCCGGGTGGTCACCGTCGGCGATAACCACGTCGTAGCCGTACTGGATCATCCGTTCGGCCTGATCACGGGCGAGAGCCTTAGTCGGATACACGAAAACTGCAGGAAAGGTATGTTCGTGCTCTATCGCCGCGAGAGCCGCCTCGGTTTTTCCAGCACCCATTCCCGCGGTCAGTAGAACGTGGCCGTTCTCGAACGCCTCTACGGTCTCAACCTGATGTCTGTAGGCCTCTACGTCCGGGAGCCGTTTCGAGAACCTCGAGAGCGGAATTCCGGCACCTTCCGGTTTTTCACCCTCCCATTCGAGCTCCCACCGAACTCCCATCGATCTCACACCCATAACCGGTCGGAAGGGACGTCTCCCGGGGGTTAAAAGTTGGAAGGTAGAGTGCACCTGCACGTACTGGTGAGGGCACGGAAGGATGCGTCGGCTGTGGAATCGGCATTGGAGCGATATTACCCGGACTGGGAGTGGAGAGTGGAAACGCTCGGAGGTGAACGCAATCCGTCGTGGATTGTCGGTTTAGCGCGTGAACGGTTCGAAGATTCCGACGCGATGTGGAAGGTACTCCTTCTGGGCCGGCGTAGTTACTCCGGCCGTGGGCGTGTGGTTTGGATGGAGGGATGGTCGGCGGTAAACGTGGGCAAGGCGGAGGTCCGGAACGCCAGGCTGACCGAGATCGTGGACAGTATCGAGTTAGGGCGTGCCGCCCCGCGCCTGAGCGTGGCTTTCAGACGGGTACCGGAGCTCCGACGGGGGAGGTTACTGACCGAGAATCAGGACGCGGATACCATGCTTCGGTGGGGCAAATTCACCGAAACGATCGCTGAGCTAACGGAGGAGGAGTTACATAACGGTGCGTACTTCTCGCTCCGAAAGCCGGGGAACCCACCGGAAGAAGTACTCTACGACGCCTCCGGTAGG
This sequence comes from Methanopyrus sp. SNP6, assembly GCF_002201895.1. Lineage (NCBI taxonomy): Archaea > Methanobacteriati > Methanobacteriota > Methanopyri > Methanopyrales > Methanopyraceae > Methanopyrus > Methanopyrus sp. SNP6. The sequence continues at coordinate 540,195 of NZ_CP019436.1, forward strand.
CCGATCCTCAGGATCCTCATGCCGGACGAGGGTAAACCGAGCGTAAGCGTGCTCGGGAACGGGGAACCCTTCGATCTTAAGGCGTTCGTCCGTGAGAACTGCGAGACGCTGGAAAACCTGTTCGAGGACGCAGTGGATTCCCTAGGTGGAGTAGCGGGAGAGTTCGATGTCCTACTCGTGCCGGTCAGCGGGGGGAAGGACAGCACGTGCTGCTTAGCGATAGCCGTCGAAACGGCGGACCGATTAGGAATAGACGTCGAAGCCGTGTACGTGGATACCGGATACGACCTGGGAAGAGACGTCGTCGAAGACGTCGGAGCAGCGTTGGGAGTCGACATTAAGCACGTAGACGTTTCCGATGCGTTTGAGCGTGGGTTGAGGGAGCGGAAGCCTACCCATGAGAACCGATGGTGCACCGGTGTGAAGCTTTCCGGGATCAAGAAAGTGCTGAAGGATTTGGAGGGAGATGTCCTGTTGGTCGTGGGGGATCGAGATGCGGAGAGCCGTAGGAGGAGATTGAGGCCGCCGGTCCATAGGAACCGTCTGCTCGACGTGCCCGAAGTTAACCCCGTGAAAGGGTGGGGAGGAGCCGAGGTGCTCGGGACGTTGTTCCGATTGGGTCTACCCGTGAGCGAACTGTACGAGATCGGGTTCTACAGGTTGGGCTGCTCCGTGTGTCCCTCATTCACGGCGTGGGAGAGAACGCTCGTGGAGCTCAGCCGATAATCCTGACTGCGGGCTTCATCGCCAACTCTCAAGCGCAAGCGCGGTCTCCCACGGGCCCGACGGTGCGCACGCGGGGACAACGTTACGGTTACTTTAACGATTGCGTCCGGGGGTATCGGTTCACTTCATGATGATCTCCACGTGCACCTCTTCGGGGACGTGTATACGCATTAGCCGTCGGATCGTACGCTCATCGCCTTTAATATCGATCAACCGCTTGTGAATGCGCATCTCCCACTTGTCCCAAGTAGCCTTACCTTCACCGTCCGGAGACTTCCGTGTCGGAACCAGAAGTCGTTTAGTCGGCAGTGGGATGGGACCAGACATCTGAGCACCGGTTTCCTCAACGACCTTCTTGATCCGCTCACAGACCTCCTCGAGTTTGTGGTGATCGGTACTCGACAGGCGCAGGCGTACTTCCTGGGCCATCACGACACCTCCCGGAAGAGAATTATCTCGAGGGGAAGAAAGCTCACTCTTCCTTCTCGATCTTCACGCACATTCCGGCGGCCACCGTCTGACCCATGTCTCTGATGGCGAACCGGCCAAGCTGTGGGATGAAGCTGACCTCCTCGATGACCATCGGCTTCGTCGGCCGGATGCGCACCTTCGCGGCCTCTCCGGTCTTCAGGAAGTCCGGGTTCTCTTCGATTACCTCACCGGTAGCCGGATCGATCTTCTCGATGAGTTCCTCGAACTTGCAGGCCACCTGGGCGGTGTGACAGTGGAATACCGGTGTGTAACCTGCGGTGATCGCGCTCGGGTGCTGTAGGACCACGATCTGCGCGATGAAGGTGTCGTCCGGCGTAACCACGGTAGCCGGCTCGTCGGGGTGACAGGCTACGTCACCGCGGCTGATGTCGTTCTTACCCACGCCCTTCACGTTGAAACCGATGTTGTCGCCCGGCTCGGCGCGCTCGATCTCCTCGTGGTGCATCTCGATGCTCCTGACCTCACCCTCTCCCTTCCGTCCTCCGGTGGCCGTGTAGGCCGGCTCAAACCGGACGGTGTCGCCCACCTCGAGTACTCCTGTCTCAACCCGACCCACCGGCACGGTACCGACACCGGTGATCGAGTACACGTCCTGGATCGGGATCCGCAGCGGCTTGTCAATCGGCTTCTTGGGCGGTTCCAGGTCGTCTAGCGCCTCCAGCAGAGTCGGACCGTCGTACCACGGTGTGTTGTCGCTCTTCTCGACCACGTTGTCGCCTTCGAAGGCGCTGATCGGGATGAACGGGATCTCGTCGACGTTGTAACCGATAGTCTTTAGGAGCTCGGCGACCTCCTGCTTGACCTCCTCGTACCTGTCCTCATCGTAGTCCACGAGGTCCATCTTGTTGATTGCCACGATGAGCTGGTCGATACCTAGCGTCTTGGCCAGGAACGCGTGCTCCTTGGTCTGAGGCATCACACCGTCGTCCGTGGCCACTACCAGGATTGCAGCGTCGGCTTGGCTCGCACCGGTGATCATGTTCTTAACGAAGTCTCGATGTCCTGGGCAGTCCACGATGGTGAACTCGTAGTTGTCGGTCTCGAACTTGGTGTGAGCTAAGTCGATCGTTACACCTCGCTCCCGCTCCTCCTCGAGCGTGTCCATGATAACTCTGAACTTGTCTTCTCCTTCACCCAGATCCTTGTCTTCGATCACACCGGTGTCGTACAACAATCGACCGACCAGGGTGGACTTACCGTGGTCTACGTGGCCGATGAACGCGAGGTTAATGTGCTCCTTCTCCTTCGCCACGGGAACCTCCCCCGGTTTCGTTTCGCGACGACCCGGCCGATCCCCGTTTTATAATATTGTCGGTTATGGGGAAAGCTCGGTCATTCGACTTCTTCTAGCGAGACGGGTCGATCCTCCTTCACAGACTTGAGGGCCGCCACGGCCGTGCGGAGAGCTTGAAGTCCAGCCTCGCCGTCGACGAGGGGATCTCGATTTTCTAATATAGACTCGGCAAAGTCCCGAAGCTCCAGTTTCAGGGGTTCTTCCTTCCGTATATTGAACCGTTTAACACCCTCCCGATCCATCAACCGGAGCTCCTGTTCTATGTACTGAATCTCCAGGATAGCCTCCCGACCTGTCACCTCTAGCCTCCGTTCCTTATACGGGGTGAGCCAGTTCACTTCTATCAGTCCAGTAGGATCTCCATCGAACCGGAGCATGACCTCGGCATAATCTTCCCGAGTTCGTGTGATGGCAGAGCCGGCCGTGGCGTACACCTCTTCCACATCTGTCTCAGCTAAGTAGCGCATCACGTCGATGTCGTGCACGGCAAGGTCCACGATGACACCTACGTCCCGGATCCTGGGTGGATACGGACCGACCCGCTTAGCCGACATAACTACGATATCACCCAAGTCACCCCTCGAGACTACCTCCTTAGCTTTCATCACGCTCGGATTGAACCGCTCGATATGGCCGACCGCGAGCTTCAACCCGTGGTCCTCAGCGGCGTCTATGATGCGCCTGGCGTTCTCGATCGTATCGGCGATCGGTTTCTCGACGAGAACGTGCACGCCCGCTTCCAGCGCGTCAACGGCTATCTCCGCGTGATACTTCGTCGGGACGCAGACACTGACGCCGTCCAAGTTCTCCTCTCGGAACATCTTCCGATGGTCGGTGTACCAGTTAACGTCGTACTTCTTGGCGACCTCCTTGACCCTGCGCTCGTTGACGTCACAAACCGCCACTAACTCCGTCTCTTCGAGCTCATGGTACACCCGGGCATGGTGCGACCCCATCATGCCGACACCGATCACACCGGCACGCACGGTCAATGGCGACACCCCCTGTCGGAGTGTCGGCGTGTCGATCCTGAGGAAGCGTTAAAACCCGGCGGTCCCACACCGTAAATTGTTACGAATATCATAACGATTCGCGCCGGGCGTGAGACCCCATCCCCCGCCCCCTGGGCTTTCGCCCTTCGGGGGCGGGGTCATCGGGGGACTCGTGATCTTGAGGCCTTCCGTTACTCCTCTTCTTCCTCCTCGAGTGCTTCCGACAGCAGCGCCTCGATCTGCGGCGTCAACTGCTCATCCCGGTAGTAGCGTAGCTGCATGGCACCGCTCGGGCACGCGGCGGCGCACTGTCCACAGCCCTGACAGGCCACGTCCTGCACCTCGGCAACTCTCTTACCGTCCTTCTCCACCATTTCGATGGCATCGAACGGACACACCTGTGCGCACGCTCCGCAGCCGCCGCAGACGTCCTCGTCCACGGTCGCTGTGATCAGCTCGATCTCGACCTTGCCCTGGGACATCGGGATACTGGCCTCGCTGGCGGCGCCCTTCGCTTGGGCTACAGTGTCCGGGATGTCCTTCGGACCTTGCGCCACACCGGCGATCTGGACGCCGCGAACCTTCGTGCTGACCGGCTCCAGCTTCGGGTGTAGCTCCTTGAAGAACCCGTCCGGCGACCTGTCGATGCCCAGGATGTCGGCGAGCTTGGAGTACGTCTCCTCCGGCGCTACTAGGCCGCAGCCCAGCACCACGAGGTCAGCCTCGATCTCCATCGGCTCGCCGGTGAGCGTGTCCTCGACACGCACGATGAGGTTCTTGGTCTCAGGATCCTCGACTATCTCGGCCGGCCTACCTCGGATGAACCGCACACCGAACTGCTTCTGGGCGCGCTCGTAGTACTCCTCGTAACCCTTACCGAACGCCCGCACGTCCATGTAGCAGCAGTAGACCTCGGCATCCGGCTCGTGCTGCTTGATCAGCTGCGCGTTCTTGAGGATGAACATACAGCAGATCCTGCTGCAGTACGCTTCGCCCTTCTCCTCCTTGCCCGGGCACCGCGATCCGACGCAGTGGATGAACACGATCCTGTGCGGCTCCTTGCCGTCGCTCGGTCGGATCACGTGACCCTCTGTCGGACCGGCCGGGTTGATCATCCGCTCCAGCTCCAGCGTAGTGATCACGTTGTCGTACTTGCCGTAGCCGTACTCCTCGAGCTTGCTCGCGTCGAACTCCTCGTAACCGGTCGCGACGATGATCGTGCCGACCTTCAGCCTTATCTCCTCAGGCTTTTGGTCGAAGTCTATCGCCGGCGGGTCCTGCGGGCACGCCTCTTCGCAGAGGCCGCACTTGATACAGTGCTCCTCGTCGATCGTGTACACCAGCGGCATCGCCTGCGGGAACGGCACGTAAATCGCCTTCCTGGTACCGAGCCCTAGGTCGAACTCGTTGGGCACCTCGATCGGACATACCTCCGCACAGACTCCGCATCCCGTGCACGCGTCCTCGTCCACGTACCGCGGTTTCTTCTCGATCGTTACCTCGAAGTTGCCGATGTAGCCGTCCACGTCCTTGATCTCGGCGTAGGTGATCAGCTCGATGTTCGGATGGTTACCCACCTGCACCATCTTCGGAGCCAGGATTCACATGGCGCAGTCGTCGGTCGGGAACGTCTTCGCCAGCCGCGCCATGTTACCTCCGATCGTCGGCTCCTTCTCCACCAGATACACCTTGAAGCCCTGATCCGCGAGGTCCAGGGCCGCCTGGATCCCGGCAATACCACCACCGATGATGAGGACGCTGTTCTCGACCTCCACCTCCTTCGTCGGTACGTCCTCTAGCCGCTTAGCGCGCTCCACCGCCGCCCGAATCAAGTCCTTGGCCTTCTCCGTGGCCTCCTCCGGCTCCTGCATGTGTACGAACGAGCAGTGCTCCCGGATGTTGACCATCTCCATGTAGTACGGTGACAACCCGGCCTCCTTGACACAGTTCCTGAACGTGTTCTCGTGGATCTTCGGGGTACAGGCAGCCACGACTACTCGATCGAGGTCGTGTTCCTTGATGGCTTCCTGGATGATCTCCTGACCCGGATCGGCGCAGAAGAACGGGTAGTCAGTCGCGTACACGACGCCGGGCAGCTTCTTGGCGTACTCGACTACCTCTTCGACGTCGACGGACGCCTTGATGTTCACACCGCAGTGGCACACGAACACGCCTATCCTGACGCCCTCACTGTCCTCCACGTTTTCACCCCCTATGCCGTTGTGGCCACGCCCGGTCACACGATGTTCGGGTTATAAGCGTTGGGATATTGGAGGCCGAAATCGGGGAGATTGGAGGGAAAGCTGGACTCTAGGACAGGAGCCCGAAGGGAAAGGCCTTAGATAAGAACATGCAGAATATGTCGGCGACGTATTTGGCCAGGTTAGTTACCATGTTGTCCAACTCGTTCCTGGCGTTGCTGTAGGCCTTTTCCTCTTTGTCGTTATTAGCACATTTCGATGCGGTGTCGATGGCGTCGTAGAACCTCGCTATCGGATCGAACGATCGGATCATCAGTTTCAGGTTCTCCTGGAGCTCAGCCGTCACCGTACTGAGGAACTGCATCACAGTCGAGTTCGGGCCGATAAACCGGACCAGAGCCAGGTGAAACTCGTTCAGCGGCTTTTGGAAGGATTCCCCGTGCAGTTTCTGGTTCAGCACCGCCTTGAACGAGGACAGTACTACGGCGGCTACTAGGTCCTCGGGTCGTACTGGCTCGTGGTACGCTTGACCGCGGAGGTAATCGATCACAGCTGCGGTGCAGTTGTACAACGCATCACATAGCGACTGCGTCAGGTTGCTGGCGAGACTGTAGTACTCCGGAGGCACTGTCGTCGTGACGTTCGCGGACGTCGACGTCGTATCGGATGCGCCGGTGTCGACACCCGCGCCCGCGGACGGATCGACGGTCGTCGTAAATGTGGTCCCAGTATCCACCGATACCTGGAGTTCCGCAGCCGAGGCGATTGGAGTCACTACCATTGCTACTAGAAGGGTCGTGATGGCGCTAACACGCATACGATCATCCCCAAGCGTAGCAGGCACGTTACCGTTTTAAAACCTCTACGAAGCGGGTGGCGGGGGGTAGGTAGCGATGGTGAACCGTCCAGCCCGGATCTACCGGGAGTGGAAGGGTCCGGCGTACACGCGAAGGGAATACATCAAGGGAGTACCGGACCCGAAAATAAGGCAGTTCGACATGGGGAATCCGTCGGGTGACTTCGACGTAGAGGTGTCACTGGTGGCCAGGGAACGCGCTCAGGTCACGCACAACGCGCTCGAGGCGGCCCGTGTCGCCGCGAACCGTTACCTGACCAAGACCGTGGGTAGGCAGAACTACCACCTGAAGATCCGAGTGTACCCACACCATGTTCTGCGCGAGAACCCACTGGCAACGGGGGCCGGAGCGGACAGAGTTCAGGAGGGAATGCGACTGGCCTTCGGGAAGCCGATCGGTACGGCAGCCAGGGTGCGTGAAGGTCAGCGCGTGGTGACTGTCAGGATCGACTCGGAGAACTTCGAGCATGCCAAGGAAGCCCTGCGCCGCGCGGGCATGAAGTTCCCGTTCCCGTTCACCATCGTGGTCGACAAGGGTGAAGAACTAGTTCGGGACTGATGCGATACCGGTCGTGCTGAGGGGTGCCCACCGTGAAGTACGTCCGGTGGTTCGAGGAAATATCAAAGGATGACGTCGACGTCGCCGGAGGTAAGGGTGCGAACCTGGGCGAGATGACGCAGGCGGGACTCCCGGTCCCGCCCGGCTTCGTGGTACTGTCCACGGCCTACAACGAGTTCCTCGAGCGCACTGGTCTGGAGGAGAAGATAAAAGAAATACTTTCCTCCCACGATCTGTCCGACAACGACGAACTTCAGGAGGCCACGAAGGAGATTCAGAGGTTGATCGTTGAGGCCGAGATGCCGGAGGAGATCCGTGAAGAGATCGTGAAAGCCTACCGAGAGCTCTGCGAGAAGGTCGGCAAAGAGGAGGAGTTCGTGGCAGTTCGCTCGTCAGCGACGGCTGAGGACTTACCGGAAGCGTCTTTCGCGGGCCAGCAGGAGACGTTCTTGAACGTCCGAGGCGAGGAGGACGTAGTGAAGTACGTGCAAAAGTGTTGGGCGTCCCTGTTCACCCCTCGAGCCGTAGCTTATCGGGAGGAGCAAGGGTTCGAGCATCTAGACGTTTCGATCGCCGTCGTCGTCCAGAAGATGGTGGACTCGAAAAAGTCGGGAGTGATGTTCACGGTCCACCCTTACACCGGCGATCGGGACAAGATGGTGATCGAAGTCGTGTGGGGTCTTGGTGAAGCCGTAGTCAGTGGGGAAGTCACTCCCGACACTTACATCGTCGACAAGAACACGTTCGAAGTCATCGAGGAGCAGATATCCGAGCAGGAGTGGATGTACACAAAGGACCCAGAGACCGGGGAGACTGTCAAGGCCGAAGTACCCGAGGATAAACGCGACGCTAGGAAGCTGACGGACGAAGAGATCAAGGAACTGGCAGAGATCGGAGTAGCCGTGGAGGAGCACTACGGGTTCCCGCAGGATATCGAGTGGGCCATTGAGGGAGGCGAGGTGTACGTGCTGCAGTCGCGTCCGGTCACCACGATACCAGAGGAGGAGAGGGAAGAGAAAAAGGTAGAGACGGAGGAGTTAGAGGGCAAGATCCTCGTCCGCGGCTTAGGGGCTAGCCCGGGGATCGGTACGGGCGAAGTCAAGATCGTGATGGACGTGGACGATATTGACAGGATGGAGGAAGGAGACGTCTTGGTCACCAAGATGACCACACCGGACATGGTCCCGGCAATGCGGAAGGCGTCGGCCATAGTCACGGACGAAGGAGGTATCACGTGCCACGCAGCGATCGTGTCGCGAGAGCTGGGAATCCCGTGTGTGGTCGGTACGGGCAACGCCACGGAGGTCCTCGAGGAAGGACAGGTGGTAACGGTCGACGGAGAGCGTGGAGTGGTGTACGAGGGTGACGTGCGCAAGGTCCTCCGTGCCGAGGAGGAAGAAGAGGAGCGGGAAGAGAAGGAGATCGTGGTGGAGCGCCCGGCTGCTGAGCCCGTAACCGCTACGGAGATCAAGGTTAACGTCAGCATGCCCGAAGCCGCGAAGCGTGCCGCCAAGACGGGAGCCGACGGTGTCGGACTGCTCCGTATCGAGCACATGATCCTGGGCGTGGGAGTACACCCGCGCAATCTCATTGAGGAGGGTGAGCGCGAAAAACTGGTTCAAGTGCTGATGGATGGAATCCGCAAGGTCGCGGACGCCTTCTACCCGAAGCCCGTGTGGGTTAGAACCCTGGACGCTCCGACCGATGAATTCCGCGAGCTCGAGGGCGGTGAGCGGGAGCCAGAAGAGGCCAATCCGATGCTCGGTTGGAGAGGCATTCGTCGCGATCTCGAGGAGCGAGAGACCCTCGAGTGTCAGTTCGAGGCTATCCGTCGTCTCCACCAGGAAGGTTACGATAACATCGGCGTGATGATCCCGCTAGTACAGCATCCTGAAGAACTGCGCCGCGCCAAGCGGATTGCTAAGGAAGTGGGGCTCAAACCGCATCGCAAGGTCGAGTTCGGAATGATGGTGGAGACGCCGGCCGCCGCGGTACTGATCGACGAATTCATTGAAGTAGGTCTAGACTTCGTGAGCCTTGGCACCAACGACCTCACCCAGTACACGTTGGCGGTCGACAGGAACAACGACAAGGTGGCATATCTCTACGACGAAAAGCACCCGGCAGTACTTCGGCTGATCAAACACGTCATCAACGAGTGTAAGGAGGCCGGAGTGAAGACTAGCATCTGCGGTCAGGCGGGTAGCGACCCGAAGATGGCCGAAATACTAGTGAAAGCGGGCATCGACAGCATTTCTGCGAACATCGACGCGGTGTCCCAGATCCGGCGGATCGTAGCCCGGGTAGAGCGGAAGATACTGCTGGATAAGGTGAGGGAGCTCTAACGCCCGTGTCCCTCCTGAAACATCTTTCCGAACTAGGATTGTCCGAGCGAGAGGCACGGGTATACCTGTACCTGGTTCGCGCTGGTGAGGCCAACGCACGGGAGGTGAGTGAGGGGGTCGGAATTCCGTACTCAAAGGTTTACTCCGTCCTTCGATCGCTGGAGGACAAGGGATGGGTGGAAGCCGATCGAAGCATCAGACCTACTACCTATCGACCGGTGTCCCCGGACGTCGCGGTGAGGCGAGCCCTGGAGCGGGAGCTGAACAGGATCCAACGTGAGCTGGAGGAGCATGCCAAGGTCGCCGTGAGGAAACTTTCCGAGATGTACAGAGCGGAACGGGAGACCGTGGCCCGCACGTATCACGGTAAATCCGCCAGGGAGACGCTCGCAGAAGTGCTGAGATCGTCGGAAGATATAGTATGCATCGTCCACCTAGGCCGCAATCTGCCACGCTGGCTCCTGGAGTCGCTTCGGCGGATGAAAGGCTCGATGGTCCTCAGGGCTAAGGAGGGGTCCGAGGTCGCGGACGAACTGGAACCCGACGTGAAAGTAACAGTCGATATTGAACCCCGAGACACCTTAATAGTGCTCTCAGCGGACCGCCGCGAGTTTTTCTTGGGTAAGTTCGGTGTCGAGGGCGACTACTTGCTCTCACTCGAGGAGCCTATACTGGCCCAAGGGATCCACGATGCGGTCACGAGAGCGTGTAAATCGCGCTCACGACGCGCTTGAGTACCGGATTCGCCTAGGAAGGACGACACCCCAAACTTGTCCGAAGCACATGCGCCATCCCAGTTCCAGGCGTAGGGCCGTAAGGGGAGCATACGACGCCCTGACAGCCCGAACAACCTCGGGGTCGATGTTCGTCTCTTCCAAGAGCTCGCTCCCGGTGATTACAGTGGCCGCCCGGGTCGAGCTTACAGAGCGGGCATCTCGAGATTCCGTAACCGATGTCGTGTAGTAATCACGATTCGAGGGCGATTTTACCATCGACTCTGAACTTCCACGACAGTCACCAGTACAATTAAGTCACATTCGAACGAGTACTCAAGCCTCGTATCATCAAGATGTCCGCGTCGTTCAGACGACATAGTCGCCGAAGGACGCGTTCGGGAAGGTCGGAAACTACTTTCTCCAGGAGCGTGCAAGAAGCGCAAATGTTTCGACTCTAATAACGTTCTCCCGCAGGGCGCTCAGAGGGTGCGACTGGCACTCACCACCTCGACCTGATTGACCTCGTCGACCTCCTTGAGAGCGTCTTCGAGCGCGTCGGTACCTCCCTCGGCGTCCGGCACTACCACCTTCACTCTGATCGCTTTCAGCCCGAAGGCTATGGGTTCTTCCTCCATACCCTCGATGGAGTCCACCACGTCTATGGACTCGAGCTTCTCGCGGATGGCCTCCTTGAACTCCTCGTAGTCCACATCGGCACTCTCAGGAAGGACTTTCAGGTCCACGAGTACCTTCGACACCGCTATCACCCCCTTAAGGACCTATGAAACCGCAGTTGGGACACTGGTACCGGTTGCCCAACCTCCTGCACTTCTGACACCTGGTGATCACGACCTCACCGCACTTCGGGCACGGGTGGGAAACCGCACGTTCGCCGGGAGCGATCGGTCCACCGCACGCGGAACATACGGCGTAGTCGGCACGTTCTATACGACCTGCCTCGGTCATCTCGACTTCCTCTGCGGCCTCCTTGATGAGTTCCTCCCTCGTCTTACCACCTGTTTCCTTCAGCTCCTCCGAGGAAGCCCTCTCTACACCGACTTCCCGCTCCTCGTTCTTCTCCGCCAATCGGTACCCCCTAGGGATTGGCCCGAAAAGGATGCTATATCAATGGCGGGCTAGCCCTTCTTCCTGATGTAGATCACGAAGTGATCCTCCTCTTCTTCCACGTCTAAGATCTCGTGCCCGTTCTCCTCGGCGAACCTCCTGATATTGTCCTTCGCGGGAGGGTAATCGCCGACGACCTTCAGGACTTCCCCTTCGCTCATATCATCCAGCTTCTTCCTGGTTTCGAGCACGGGCATAGGACAGATCTTACCCCGGACGTCCAACTCCTCGTCGTACTCGACCATCCGGATCGCCCCCAATCTGACTCCACGTGATAGGTATTCGGATTTGTTCCCTACGATCTTCAATAGGTATGAGGTTAGCTAATGGTCATATTTAATTGCGAACTCCATTAGTATAATGCAGGAATTCGATTTAATAATGAGTGAGAAAGTACCAAGTTGAAGGGATCCTATTGGATATTAGAGATATTTGGAAAGAACTCGGAATCGACCTAGAGCGGCATGATAAGTTGCTCGAAGCCCTGCCGGAGACGTACGAGCAGATCTTCCTGAGTCAGGAAAACCGCCCAGAGCGTATGTCCTACTTCGATGAGGTAGTCGCCGATATCCACGGAACACGGGTCCAGGAGCTGTACGAGATGAGAGAGGAAGGTAAACCGATCCTGGGGACGTTCTGCGTCTACGTGCCGGAGGAGATCGTCCTCGCCGCTGGCGGTGTTTGCATGGGGTTATGTGGTGGATCGGAATTCCCGATCCCGGACGCCGAGAAGTACCTCCCACGCGACCTGTGCCCACTGATCAAGTCGTCCTTCGGCTTCCTAGTATCCAGACTGTGCCCATACTGCCAAGTCGCGACGGTGATCGTCGGCGAGAACACTTGCGACGGCAAGAAGAAGATGTATGAGATAATGTCCGAGCACAAGGACGTCTACGTGATGGAAATGCCTCAGGTGAAAAATGAAGAAGGTCTCGAGTACTGGTACGAGCAATTAATCAAATTCAAGGAGTTCGTAGAGGAACTATCTGGGAACGAAATTACCTACGAGTCTTTATTAGACGCTATAGAGCGTGTGAACGCTAAGCGGGCAGCTCTTAAGAAGTTGTACGAGCTTAGGAAGCACGATCCGGCACCTATAAGTGGACGTGATGCGAACCTGATAGCTCAAATAGCGTTTTACGATGATGTTGATCGATTCACTAAGAAGGTGAACGAACTCAACGAAGAGCTCGAAAAACGTGTGGAGGAAGGCGAAGGTATCGCCGAGGAAGCACCGAGAATCCTAGTAGCCAGCACGCCGATGCCGATCCCACACTGGAAGCTACTTCACATCGTGGAGTCTTGCGGCGCGGTGGTAGTCTGCGAGGAATCGTGTACGGGCACCAGGTACTTCGAACGGGAGGTCAGCACGGAAGGAGACGATGTCGAAGATCTGATTAAGAATATCGCAGAAGCGTACATGGAAACGAAATGTGCAATTTTCACACCGAATGACGAGAGGATCGAAGATATTATTAAGAAATACGAGGAGTGGAACTGTGATGGAGTGATACTGTATAACCTTAAATTCTGTCAACCGTACGCTGTGGAACACTCGAAGATCGAAAGTATGCTAAAAGAAGAAGGAATCCCCACGTTGAGACTTGAATCAGACTACAGCGAGGAGGACGTAGGGCAACTGAAAACGAGAATCGAGACGTTCCTAGAGTCGATCGCTTAGGCCCGCTCACGCCATCTCCTCTATTTTCTCTATTATCATTTGTAGGATTTGTTTGTCGTTGGGTATTTGTTCTGGTGGTTCGGTTATTTTCTTCATTCTGATTGGTACTGCGTCCATTCTGTAGGCGGTTCCTTCCCATTCTATGCCCGCGATGGCTACTGGTATGTATAAGTCTGAGAGTTCTGCTGTTGGCGTCCAGTGTGGGTCGATGCATACGAGTGGTATTCTAGCCATGTGTTCTACTGCTTTTTGTGGGAAGTGTGCGCCTGGGTCGCTTGCGATGACCATCATCGCGTCGGCTTCTCCTCTGATTAGTAAGTCTACAGTACTCGTTTCACCCGGGTTATACCGCGGGTATCCTCTAGTGAAGTCTACAGCGTACGGGTATCCCGTCGTCCATGCTAGTACTTCATTGAACCCAGTCACATTGTAATGACCTCGCATCATGATTAGAGTCCACTTCGAGTACTCGTTCAAATCCCTGATTAGGCAGATTGCATTATCAATGTTCCGATGCCTACCGCGAGACATTGTCAAACCCATTCCCCAGAATAGTGTACCAAAGCTAGCCTCCTTGAGCAAGTCAGCGACCTCGTAGACTAGTTCTACCGGTACTCCAGCCACTTTCTCACGCTCGATTTCAAGCCCATGAACAGCCATTCGAAGCGCGCTGATTAACTCGTAATCCTCGTTCGGCTTGACTTGTATGTAAACGTCAGCCAGTCTAGACGTGGCAGTCCTCCGCGGGTCAACGACGATCACAGTACGATCCCCACGACCCTTCGGCCTGAAATAACCCCTAGCAAACACTGGATACCGACTCATATGCCGCGGATGAGCATGCATCGGATTACAACCCCAGTAAATCACCGTATCAGCCCTGTTCTTCACCTCACCCAACGTACACCCCGGAACACCAACATCCTGCAACCCCAACACCGAAGGACCGTGTCACACTGAGGCCGTGTTGTCGATGACGCCACCGACTAGTTCTGCTAGTTCAACACCCTTCTCCTGTGCCTCTACCAACGTCGCGGACCAACCGTACAGGATCGGTAACTTAGCCTCAACGAGTATCCTAGCCGCTTCTTCCGCAGCATCCTCGTAGTCAATCTTCTTCCACTCTCCATTCTCCCTGATCATCGGTTCCGTATGACGATGCTCCTCCTGCGCACTCAAGAACTTCGCAGCACCAATCCTACAAGCATGCCGAACCTCCACGATCTCACCGTCCTCCACGACCACCTCCAAATCATCACACAACGTACCACAGAACGGACAAACCACGTCCCTGATCACCTTACGACTCATATAGCCCCCCTAGACAATGCGATCATTTCAGCTTTTGAAAGTTATTAATCTTAGAGTTCAATGGTCATTCGTGTTATAAATGGATTATGAACCTAGTATTCATTTCTCTAATACCCATAAAGCAGCTCCTAATGCTCCAGCTATGTGGGCTTCATCCGGCACATTTATCCTCATCTTCAGCCTGTCTGAGAGGAGCTCGGTGAAGACTCGACAGCGCGTCATACCACCGACTAGCACTACCTCGGGCTCCGGTGACACCTTGTCAGCCATGGTGGCGACGCGCTCTGCCACAGAGTCGAGGATGCCCAGCAGAATTCTTTCGACGTCGATCCCGCGGTTCACCAGCGAGATCACCTCAGTCTCCGCGAAGACCGCGCACATCGAGTTGATCTTCACGGGATCATCCGCGCAGTTCACGTGTTCGTCGACCTCCGACATTTCGATCCCGAGCCGTCGGCACACGTTCTCGACGAACCTCCCGGTACCGGCAGCGCACTTGTCGTTCACCTGGAAGTCCACGACCTTGCCGTCTTTCACCTTCATCACCTTGGTATCCTGGCCGCCCACGTCTATCACCGTCCTGGCGCCTTCGACCAGTCTGGAGGCGCCTAGAGCGACCGCTGGGAGCTCGGGCACGGTCTCGTCAAACTCGTCGCTCAGAGCCTCTCTACCGTATCCTGTGACGGCCGTGACGTCGAACTCGTCGATGTCCGCACTTAGCTCGTCCATGGCACGTCGCAGCACCTCTTTCACGGGACCGGTGGACTCTACCACGGTGTAGTCCTCGAGCGAATCGTCTTCTACGATCGCACACTTCAGGTTGGAGGATCCAGCATCCACGCCGAGAACCCGCATGGTCTGTCCCCGGTCGATCCGTCACGTGCACCTCCTTGATGTCGTTGGGCGGTTCGTTCGATAGCTATTACCGAGTTTCATACCACCACAGGACTCTTCATTAAGTTCTCTAATATCGTTTTGATACCGGAAAGAGTACTAATTATAACGGGATACAACATCTGCCCGCCGCGCCGGGGGAGTTGAAGCATGACCAGGATATCACCGTTGGTTACGGGGTTGGTAGCCGGCGTCTCCGCCGCGATACTTCAGGCAGTCTTCAAGGTCAGCCCACCACCGGCGTACAGCATCTGTATAGCGTGTCACACCAGGGACCTGGTGAACTGGATAATGAACCACGCCGCGGGAACCACGCTCGGGATGGCGCCGGTCTCCAAACCCTTCCCGGTGCTGACCGTCGTAGGGATCTTCATCGGGGCGCTGATTGCGTCGTTCGCCCGCGGAGAGTTCCGAATTCGGAAGACTCACCACCCGGTTGTGGGATTCGTACTGGGTTTTCTGATCATCAACTTCGCACTCTTCATGGGCGGATGCCCGATCCGAACGAGTCTGAGGACGATGTACGGGGACGTCGTGGCACTTCTCGGATTGATCTCCATAGCCGTCGGCGTAGTATTGGGTGCGGAGTTCTACCTCAAGAGAAAGACGTGAGGGGGGACGATCGTTGGCGGAGTACCTGCACGCCATCGGAACGCTTGCGTTCGGCGTGCTGATCGGCTACTTGGGCCAGCGGTCCGCGATGTGCTTCATAGGTGGAATCCGGGACGTGTACCTACTACGCGATACGTGGCTCGTGCAGGGTCTAATCGGGTTCCTCATCGGTGCCTTCTTCGGGTTGTCGGTGTTCGGAGCCGCGGGCATGATCAAGAAGTTCCCATGGTTCCTGTACAAGGGAGCGTCCGCCATCCCGGGTGACGTCCTAGGCAAGAAGCCGGGGTTCGTCGCTCACGCGGCGGTGACGGTGGTGGGAGGTCTCGGCGTTGGTTTCCTATCGGTGGTCCAGGGTGGCTGCCCGTTCAGGAACTACGTTATGGCGGCCGAGGGCAATGTGACGGCGATGGCGTATCTGCTAGGAATGTTCGTCGGTGCGGTGTTCTACCACGCCTGTATCATACCGATTTTCGGGCCACCTAAGTGAGGGGATGGAAATGGGGTTTCTTTCTCGCCTCCGCTCCGCATTTTCCCGGGAGGATAGGCACTCAAACGGGTGCGGAGGTAGGGGTCTAATCGTCTTCGAGAGCGCCAGGGACACTATGAGGGCTGAGAGGGCTCTCAAGGAGGCTGGATACGACGTCCGAGCGGTAGCCCCGCCGCCGGAAATCCGCGAGGGATGCGACCTAGCGATCGAGTACGACCTCGTCGACGAGGTTGGCGTGCGTCGAACGCTCGAGGAGATAGGTGTGGAGCCGCTGAAGTTAGTATCGCTCGAGGATCATTCCCTCAAACCCATCGAACTGGTTCGCGTTAAGGAGATAGACGGATACATCATGGTCCGGTGCGGCAACATGAAGGTGACCGTGGATCGAGATGGAACGATAGTGAACGTGTCGGGAGGCGGTTGTCCCGACGTCCCTTACCTAGCACACGAACTCGTAGGTAAGAACGTCCTCGAGCTGTCGGAGGACTCGATGCCGGCGAGCCTAGGGTACACACTCTGCGCGTACACACTCGACAAAGCCGTGAGGAAGGCTAAAGAAATGCTCGTAGGGGAAGAGAGTTGATTATCGCGGGCACGGTCCCTATCGAAAGCCTCGATCTCGTCGAGGGCGAGGTGGAGTCGCTGGGTAATCGGATACGCGTCGCTGATCGTGAAATACCCGTCTCAATGGGAACCACCGCGCTGGCCGCCGCGGCGGCTCAGACCTTGGGGTTCTTGGACGAACGTAAACCGCAGCTTATAACCGCTGGGGATCTTGGGGAAGGTGGTGGTAGCCTCGATATCTACCGTCGCCTGAGGGAAGTCGATGATGAAGTACTCGTGATCCACTACATCAAGCCGAAGATAGACGAGATCCGGCGCATCGATACGTCGGGCAAAGTCGTCGCGGACGCCGGAGGGATGTACGCCGCTAAGGCCGCGGGTATCGGACCAGAGTTTCACCTGTTCCTGCCAGACCCCGGGGAGCTCGCGTTCCTCGCTGACGAGAAAGCCTATCATCCGGCCTACGTTCGAAGGTTCATCGCTGAAGTCGACGAGGAGGAGGTTCCAAGTCTGGTGAGGCGTGCATACGAGGGGAATCAAGTTCCGGATCACTTGGTGGTCAAGGGGAGGCGTGACTACGTCGTCCGTAGTGGTGAAGTAGTGGAGATCGTCGATGAGCCCCTAATCGAGGCTATGGAGTGCATCGGAGGCACGGGTGATACACTCACAGGGATCGTCACCGGACTCATCGCCGCGGGGTTCGAGACCGAGGAGGCGTGCGTAATCGGCTGCAGGGTGAACCGTAGGGTCGGTGAAATCGTGAAAGCGACTCCTGCGACCAGGATACACGAGCTCATCGAAGCGATACCGGAAGCGTTGCGTGAAGAACTGAAGGATTAAGAGGAGGGGTCCCTGAAAGCTCCCTCGATCTGCTTGTGCAACTGCTCGGTCTTGAAATGGTTCTGCTCCATGGCGCCACTCGGGCACGCCGCCGCGCAGGTCCCACACCCCTTACACAAAGCGGCCGTGACCTCAGCCACAAGCTTACCGTCCCTCTCGACGAGTTCTATGGCGCCGTATGGACAGAGCTCCATACAGACACCACAACCACCGCAGGTCTCTCTGTCCACCTCAGATACGATGGGCTCCACTGCCACCTCCCCGGCCGCTAACGCCGTGGCGGCACGGGCCGCGGCGGCCGAACTCTGAGCGACAGAGGAGGGTATGTCCTTCGGGCCCTGGCATGCTCCGGCCAGGAAGATACCATCGATCGCCGTATCCACTGGCCGCAGCTTCGGGTGTGCCTCCATGAAGAAACCGTCCGGCGAACGTGAGATGCTGAGGACCTCCTGGATAGCGTCGGCTGAGTCCCGTGGCACCATACCCACGGACAGCACCACCAGCTCGTACTCGCGCTCGACCACCTCGCCGAGAAGCGTGTCCTCGGCACGGACGATGAGGTTCTTGGTCTCCGGATCCTCAACGATCTCCGCGGGTCGGCCGCGGATGAACCGAATGCCGTACTGCTTCTGCGAGCGTTCGTAGTACTCCTCGTAACCCTTACTGAACGCCCGCACGTCCATGTAGTAGATATCGATCTCAGTTTCCGGGTATTTCTCCCGGACGAGTTGCGCCAGCTTCATCGCGTACATGCAGCAGACGTTGGAGCAGTACGGGTTGGTCTTGTGGGGGTCCCGTGAGCCCACGCACTGGATGAACGCGATACGTTTCGGTTTCTTCCCGTCACTTGGCCTCACCACCTTGCCGCCGGTAGGCCCCGAGGCGTTGATGAGCCTCTCCAGCTCTATCGACGTGATCACGTTGTCATAGACGCCGTACCCGTACTCTTCGCGCTCGGTCGGATCACATGTATCGTATCCGATGGCGCAGATGATAGCACCGACCTCTTCCTCGACGATCTCGGGCTCTTGATCGAAGTCTATCGCGTCGGCGTCGCACACTTCCTCGCAGAGACCGCATCGGATGCAGTGCTCCTCGTCGATCGTGAACACCGACGGGACTGCCTGCGGGAACGGCTTGTAGATGGCCTTCCTCATCCCTAGGCCCTCGTCGAACTCGTTGGGCACTTCGATCGGACAGACCTCCGCGCACGCGCCGCAGCCCGTGCACGCGTCCTCATCCACGTACCGCGGTTTCTTCTCGATCTTCACTGTGAAGTTGCCCACGTACCCGTCCACTTCGACGACCTCGGCATAAGTGTACATCTTGATGTTGGGATGCTTGGAAACGTCCACCATTTTCGGTGCCAGGATGCAGATGGAGCAGTCGTTCGTGGGGAACGTCTTGTCAAGCTGAGCCATCCTACCTCCGATGGATGGTTCTTTCTCGACCAGGATGACTTCGAAACCCATGTCCGCGAGGTCCAGGGCCGCCTGGATCCCAGAGACTCCGCCTCCGATGACCAGGGCACGGTCGGTCACATCCACCTTGATGGTCTCGAGGGGCTCGAGCAGCCGAGTCTTGGCTACCGCCATGCGGACGAGGTCCTTCGGTAGCCTTGGCAGGGTCGTCCATGTGAACCCACGAGCAATGTTCCCTGATGTTCGCCATATCGAAGCAGTAAGGGTTCAACCCGGCCTCCTCGACACACCGTCGGAACGTGGGCTCGTGTAACCTGGGCGAACAGGCCGCCACGACGACGCGGTTCAGATCGTACTCCTCGATGTCGCGCTGGATGATCTCCTGACCCGGATCGGAGCACACGTACTTGTAATCGCGCGCCACGACCACGTTCCTCAGCGTTTTGGCGAACTCGGCTACTTCCTTGACATCGACGACGCCGGCGATGTTCACACCACAGTGGCACACGTAAACGCCGATGCGCGGCTCTTCCTCCTCCGCCAACCGACATCACCCCTCCACAACCCGAACTAGCTTACCGGCGCGGTGAACCTCGAGCGTGAGCCTGGGACGCTCGCCGAGTATGTGGGTCGCACAAGATAGGCAAGGATCGTAAGCCCGGATCACCATCTCCATACGGTTGAGAACCTTGGGGGAGGCGTCCTCGGGACTTCTCAGGTACTCCTCCGCGACCCTCTTGACGCCGAGGTCCATGGCTGGGTTGTTCTGGACCGTGGCGACTATCAGGTTGACCTCAGTGATGATGCCTTCCTCGTCCGTCTTGAAGTGGTGGATCAGCGTCCCACGAGGCGCCTCCACGCAGCCGACGCCCTCACCCACAACGTCGTCCGGATCCACCTCCTCCCGGACGTCATCGCCCGTGATCTCGTCGTCCTCTAGCAGCTCGACGCAGCGTTCTGCCGACGACAGCAGCTCGATCGTCCTCGCGTAATGGTACAGCATCGGGTGGTGGCACGGTTTCCCATATTCGTCGATGAACTCCTCGTAGCGTTCCTGGGCCCTGGGCGTGGCCATCTTGTCGCATACGTTGAGGCGGGAGAGCGTGTTGACCCTGTAAAGTCCGTCCTCTTCGCCCTTGTCGCGTAGGTACGGAAACTTAAGGTATGAATACGGTCGCACGGCCTCAGCGATATGGTCGAGATATTCCGACGGATCGAACTCCCGGTCGACATTGCCCTGGGGATCCACGACGCGGATCACACCGTCGTACAGCTCGTGCACACCGTCGCTGACCATCCCCATGTGGTGAGACTCCAGATATCCGAGCTCGAGCAGCCCCTCTTCCTCGAGGCGCCGAGTCAGTTCCTCGGCCATGTCGACGGTGCGCTCCGCCAGCTTAATCGCGCTCCTCGCGAGTTCGAGTAGCTCCTCCCGTCGGTCCTCTTCCAGGGGCTTAGATACACCGCCTGGAACGGCAGTGATAGGGTGTATGGGCTTGCCACCGACTGCCTCCACTATCGTCTGTCCTATCTTCCTCAGCTCGATGGCATACTTCACGACCTCCGGGTTCTCTCTGGCCAGTGCTAGAACGTGGCGCTTCATCGGATCCTCCTCTTCGGGCTTGACCAGGTCCGGCGCCGCGAGGAAGTAGAAGTGGAGCGCGTGACTATGCACCGTCGCGGCGTGATGCATCAGCCCCCGTAGCTTCTGAGCCGGTTCCGGGGGATCTACACCGAAAACCTCGTCGGCAGCTTTGGCGCTGGCGAGGTGGTGGGCCACCTGACATATCCCGCAAATCCTCGGTGTCAGGATCGGGGCGTCCTCGATCGGTCTTCCTTCGAGGAACTTCTCGAAGCCGCGGACCTCGACCACGTGGAACCTGGCGTCCTTCAGTTTCCCGTCCTCGTCGAACTCGACCACGATCTTGCCGTGACCCTCCACTCTGGTGACCGGCTCGATGTCCACAATCTCCGACAACGTATCGACCTCCCCCCTCACTCCCTGTTCACCTTAAACGGCACCAACGAGCTGGCGAGCGTGAACCGGTAGAACCAGCCTACCACGTCGGGGACGGACTCCACGAGCTCAGAAGGACCGTCGTCCACATCGGCTCGGAAGATCGAGGCGATCGCGGACATCATCTCCGCACCTTGGTCGTGGATTTCCTCAGTCGGTCCCGCACAACCCGCACACGGTACCCCGGCTTCGGGACAGCGTGCCCCGCATCCCGCACGTGTGGCGGGCCCCATGCACGGGTAGCCCTGTTCCAGCAGGCACCGGTCCGGATCGGGCTCACCTTCAACCGGGCGGAGGATCTCGTGGATCACGATCTCTTCCTTCTTCCGAGGGCACTCCTCGCAGAGGTTCGTCGTCGGGAGCTCGGGTTCGCGTCCGTCGAGGATCGCTGTGACCGCGTCCGCGATCAGGTCGGGTTCCGGGGGGACAGCCTGGTAACTCGTAATCGACGTCGATGACATCGGAGAGCGGGTGAACGCGCCACGTTAACTCGGGGATGTCTTCGGACGGTATTACACCGTCCTCGTTCTCCGTGCTGGCTGTTTCCACGTAGACCGTCCTCAGGAGTTCCTCGTTAGAGTACATATTGGCCAGTCCCGGGACGCCGCCGTAACATGCGCAGGTACCTACCGCCACGACGATTTCCGCACGCTCCCTGAACTCCTCCACCACCTCCACGTTCTCCTCGTTCCTGATCCCACCCTCGATCAGAACCACGTCTATATCCTCGGGGATCTCCTTGGTATCCATGAGCACGGGGCAGTGAACCAGCTCGGCGTTGCCCAGGAGGTCCAGAAACCGCTCGTGGAGGTCCAACATCGAGATATGGCAACCGGAGCAACAGCACAACCACGTCGTGGCGATCTTTACCAAACGCACCACCTCCTTCACAGTCTCTCCAACTTCTCATGGAGCTCCAACGGCCCTAGTTCTAACAACGTTTGGTGAAACTCTGTCATAACCTCAGCGAACTTCTCTCCTTCTGAGGCTGAAATCCATTCGTATCTAAAACGCTCAGGTTCAATACCTATTTCAGCTAAGAATTTCTTCAATAACTCGGCCCTTCTCCACCACTTATAATTACCTGATTGATAGTGACAATCTCCCAAGTGACATCCTCCTACGAACACCCCCATCGGCACCTTCTCTAAACGCTTTCAAAACAAGAGACGGTTCTATTCGTCCCGAACACATTACTCGAATGATTCGAGCACTTGGGGGATATTGCATCCTACCAACGCCAGCGGTGTCCGCTCCTCCATACGAGCACCAGTTGCAACAGAAAGCTATGATTTTTGGTTCCCACTCTCCCACAGACACCCTCCGGGGCTCCTTTGTCCACATAAGAAAAAGCTTACTATTCAGCGAATTTCAGCACTATTCCTCGGACTTAAACCCCTTAAGTTACTTCCCATCGATCGATTCGCGTAATCATAAGTGATATCGATATCCATTGAAAGTATCAGGACAACAGTTCTCGTACGTGATCGAAAATTGCTCCGGGAATTGGTGGGGCTTTTAAACTCGCGGAGAGGCGGGGTGGGGGGCCGTATCGTGACGTTCTTTCGAATGTCTTGATAGGTTCCTTAGCGTGTCTCGCACTTCCCATCGCGGCGACATGCGTAAACGAGGAATTCGAATCGAGAGTCGAGAGTCTGATACAGAATCCCGATTTCCAGGGAGCGAAGGAGATCACGCTGTACGCATCGAGTTCGTACGTGATGACGGGTCGCATCAAGATATCGTATAAGGGACCGGAGGAAGTTGGGCCTGCCGAGGCGAATGAGCTCATCAACGGGATGAAGAAACTGTGTGAAGACCTAGATCCGTTGACCGGTCGAAACGAACCTATCAAGGATTTGCTCGACGCACTGAAAAGGTTCGACGAAACCTTGAACCTGGAGAAGTTGAAGGAGGAAACGCAAGGATTGAGGCTCGCAGCTTGTGAAGTCAAAGTGGATCTATGGTATGTCGGGGAAAACACCGCCGTCGGACCTACCTCAGGTCCTCCAACAACTGCGGACCGAGAAAGAACTTCATCTCACGTACAAGATACCGTACCCTGAAGCACATGTGTACGTCGTTGGGAGTGTGGAGCTCCTCGATCGAGCGCTGGACCTACCCATACGCGCGGTGTTCTCGTACGATTATCCAAACGATGGCTCCGGTGTGAAGGTTTCAGTGGATACTGAGCATCGCAAGTTCACGATAGAAACGACAGATAAGACCTACAATCTGATAGTGGCCGAACTCACGTTCCAAGGCGGACTTCGAGAGATCGAAGAGTTGACGGACCTCAGTGTTGAATCCTCGGAGGACTTACAGAAACTGCTCGAGAGTACCGATCTGAAGGTAGACTGCCATCCATCAGGAGGTAGGATCGAGATCGACGGATTGCCCCTCGTGGTCAACGAAGGGGCCGCGATAGTCGTCTACGCGATCGGGAGCAACCCTATCAACTCCACCGTCGCGTCCAAGATCGCGGAGCTTATTGGCAAGAACCCGCTGATTGTGACTCTAGGAAACGCCGACCTTCAAGTGGGAACCGAAGGCAAGACGTTGGTCGTCAAGGGATCCGCACCAGGTGGCCTGGTGGTGATCTACGGGCCGGCCGTACCGGATAACACGCTGGATGCCACTTCTCGAGTTGGTATATTACAGGTCGCCAGAGCCCTCGGAGTCCAGGTACCGCCGTTAGTTTCCCTGTTCGGATGGATACTGGGGCCACTACTGGGGTCGATCACGGCCACTTATACACCCGAGTTCAGCGGTAAGCTGAGGATGTCATCCCGCGGCGTCGGGATGGCCACACCAGCGGTGATTGCCACCCTACTACTCCTCGGCGTCCACGGACGCCGCCGTTCTAAGTAGTTCCTTGTAGCCATCGCGTTCCGGGAACTCCTCGAGCTCCTCGGCCTCCCCCAACAGTTCCTTCAACACCTCCTTCACTTTTTTCCGATCCCTGGAAGCCACGACGAGCACGAACTCATCACCCGGCTCCGCTCGATCGATCGCCTCGCGGATTTGACGGGTCCCCGTCAACCTCACCAAGAACTCCAAGTCCAGGGACCGTGCCAGGTTGTGGTCGCTCTCAAACGCTCGAATGGCGCGACAGGCGGCCGAAGCGATCACGCGGTAATCAGCGTACTCGGTGGAAATCGCCTGTATGATAACTTCCTCCGAGGAGCGTTCGATCACCCTGCGAGGGTCACCCCTACGGATCGAGCAGTGCAGGTACAGCGGACCGGACCAGTGGTCGAACTTCAGGATCACTCGGCCTCCCCCGCACCGGAAAACCTCATTACGCCGATATCATTGTTGATGTCCGGCCCGGGCCCGGCCGGCGGTCCGGGAGGTGGTAGCAACCAGCGATGACCGGCCGACACCAGCCGGCCGGGCTACATCGCCCGGGTGAGGTCCCCCGAACGGGGGGCGACCGTGATCCCGGGTGGGTTTACCCCGCCCCCAATCCGCCATGCAGGGTCGCAGCGGCCGAACTGACCGGGGGTCCGCCGCGTGGACCCGCGGGAACTAGCTGAGCGGTTGACCGAGCGCGACTTAAGGATCCTCATTCATTTGGCGGAAAACGAAGAGGCAACACCCGAGGAGCTCGCCGAGTCGCTGGGTGTCGACTTGGGTCCCGTCATGAGATCACTCTATTGGCTCGAGGAGCGTGGATTGATAGAGTCCGAGGAAGAAACATACGAGGTGTACGAATTAGGTGATGAAGGAAAGGAGTATGCCGAGGAGGGACTGCCGGAGCTCCGCGTGGTCGAGGTCTTGAGAGGGATGGGCGGCGAAGGACGGTTGGAAGAAGTCCTAGATCGTGCCGGAGTGCCACGGAAGCTGGCCGGACCCATCCTAGGATGGTTGAGGAGAAAAGGACTGGCGGAAATCAAAAGGGAGGGCGGAGAGACGTCACTCGTTCTCCTGGAGGAGGAACCCGAGGATGTGGATCAATCTGTGCTCGAGGCGTTGGCCGCCGAGGGCCCTATGTCAGTCGAGGAGGTAGCGAGAAGGCTGGAGATGGACGAAGAGGAAATGGAGAAAGTCCTGAAGAGGTTGAGCGAGCGCGGTGACGTCCTGAGAGCACGGGAGGAGACGGTTAAGAAAGTCAGGCTAACCGAACGTGGTGAGGAAGTTGCGGAGCACGCCCCAGAAGTGCTGGAACGTGACTGGATTACGGAGCTGAAACCCGAGCATTTGAGGGAGGGGACCTGGAAAGAGAAGGAGTTCAAGCCGTACGACGTGAAGGCACCCACGCGCCCCACGTTCCCAGGTAAGCGTCATCCGTTGAAGGAGGTTATCGATGAGATACGCAGAGTCTTCCTCGAGATGGGTTTCGTGGAAGTATCCGGACCACTAGTCGAGTCCAGCTTCTGGAACTTCGACGCCCTGTTCCAGCCGCAAGATCACGCCGCCAGGGAAATGCAAGATACCTTCTACCTGGAAGAACCCGCCGAGGCCGAATTGCCGGACGGTGAGATCGTCGAGAAGGTTCGAGCCGTGCACGAGGACGGTGGTGACACGGGATCCAGGGGTTGGGGGTACGAGTGGGACGAGGGTGTGGCCCGGAAGACGGTCCTACGTACTCACACGACGGCGGTGTCGGTTCGGAAACTGTACGAGGTAGAGGGGCCTCCACTCAAAGCGTTCTCGATCGGCCGGGTATACCGGCGTGAGACGGTCGACTATAAGCACTTGCCGGAGTTCCATCAGTGTGAGGGGATAGTCCTGGCCAGAGACGTCTCGTTCCGGGACTTGCTCGGGATACTCGAGGAGTTCTACCGACGGATGGGGTTCGAAGAGATCAGGTTCAGACCTGCCTACTTCCCGTATACAGTCCTCTCCGTAGAGCCCGAGGTGTACTTCGAGGAGAAAGGAGACTGGGTAGAGCTGGGCGGTGCGGGCATTTTCCGACCTGAAGTGATTCAACCCCTAGGGTTCGATCCCGACGTGGTGTGTTTAGCGTGGGGCTTGGGCGTCGAACGACTGGCGATGCTGAAGTTGGGAATAGACGACATAAGGGACCTGTACATGAGCGATCTTAAGACGCTCTTGGAGATGCCTACCACCAGAGCACGGCGCTGATCAGCGGTCCAGTCGTCTCCACACGTCCTTCCAGCGATCCCCACACCTGTGCTTGACCTCGTACTTCAGCAAGTTAAGAAGAGTCGCCACAAACACCTCGTCGGTACCACGAATCACAGACTCGGGCCTGAACCCGTTGTTCGCGAGGGTCGTCAACCACGGGATACCCGCCTCGGAGACGAACGACTCCACCGACACCTCGAGCTCGGACGAAAAGGTGTCGATTACAGCCAAGACGGCCGCATCAACGCACACCCTCCACGCGTCACCGTTCGCGGATGTCAGCGGGTACGAGAGTTCCGAACCGCGTGACCATGTGAACACGTCCGCCAGAGCCGCCGAGAAAAGCCCAAGGACCCCCGCAGTAAGTGATAGAGGGTTCTCGTCGTCCCGCACGTCCATAGACAATAACATCAGCTCACGGTGACCCACCCACACGGGAGCCCGTAGCTCATGAACCCTCAGCTTTTTCCCAGTTAGCACGTCCAAGATCCACTTAGGGACTTGCACTGCACCCTCCCGAACTCCCGAGAACACGTCGCTCAGACCCCCCAAGAGATGATGAGACCCCGGTACGCATCGTCGGATCTGTGAAGACCGGCACTCGGGCTGAGGCCCGTGCACGCTTCCCATCTCCTTTTACCATCGTCTTCACGGCCATGTTTCCACGGGGGGATCGTAATTGGAGCCGCCGGTGAAAGAGCACCGGGAAGGAACGCTGATCCGGGTGCGGGTGAACCCGGACGCGGACACCACCGATTTGAAGGGGGTCGATGATTGGCGTGGGGCCATAGAAATTGACGTAGCCGCGCCACCGGTGAAGAATAGGGCGAACCGCGAGTTGCTTGAGTTCCTCGGGAGGAAGCTCAACACGACCTGTGAGTTGGTCTCGGGAGAGAAGTCCAGGGAGAAGTTAGTGCTCGCACGGGACATCTCCGTTGATGAGGTGGAGGAACGGCTGGGATTGCGTTAAGCGTCACGGGAAGCAGGTGAGCGTACGCAAGGCGGCAACACCCTAGGACTGCAGTGGTACTCGGTGTGGGCCCGGGTCGAAGCGACGGGCTCATCGGCGGCGGAACCGCCGACCCTCTTACCAGTGTCCCGTCGCCGTCCCCCCGGGCCCTTCATCGGCTGTGCCCGGCGGTAGCCGACCCGGCGGATCATCCCCGGGATGGAACCGCGTCATCCGCGGGCGGGGAGGCCGGGCTTCGGTCCGCTGGGTCATCCCTTGCACACGGACCCTCTTAGCCCGAGACCCCACTGAACTCGCCGAATCTTAACCATACCGCCTGAAGACGTTCATAGTCTCCCCCCGAAATCGTAATGTTTTTCTGAAATTAAATACGCCGATGGAGGGAGGGCGACTCGCCTGTCATCGCCGCCCATCTGGTGATCACACGCCGGTCGGAGTCCCCCGAGGTGAAACCTCCGCCCGAGGAGGCGTGGATGGGTAGGCCGGTAAGGCCCGCTCAGGGCTTCCACACGCGAGTCTCGATGATTGCAGGCGTAATGATGGGAGGACCCGCCGACGTTGAGTTCCCGAAGACGACCCACCCGCTCGAGCTACCACATTACCTCGAAATAGACGGTGATACCTGGTGTCGACTGAGGTGTCGGCTGGAGTCGTTGGAGGACAGGAGCCCGGATTTAGGGGACGCCGTCCGGGCATACATCAGGGAAGTGTTCAGGTGTATGATCAAGCCAGACTTCGCGATCGCCGTTAAAGCGTGTACTCCCGTCATCGCCCTCGACACTCCGCTATGGCGCGACGCACGAAGGTTGGCCCGCGCGATCGCAAGACTACTGGCGAGGGTCACGGGAGTCGAGGTGCAACCTCCTCCGGACACCGCGGCAGAACTCCGAGCGACGCTGTACCCGATCGCTGAACGGGCGCTGGTATCCACGTTGCTCGCACAGGCGGTAGCGCATCGTGTTCGATCGTTGGGGATACGATCGGAATACTTGAGCGCGCACTTGGATTCGCCCTCCGGTGAGCCCCCACCCCGTGAACTCGGGGAGGTCTCCGACCTGTACGCTACGCTGGTAAAGGACTTTGAAGGGTACCTCACGCGAGTGACGCGCTTGAGCCGGTACATCACGATCACAGCTGGGCGTAAATTCGTCCTCACACCGGACGACTACGACCCGGCGTGGAGAGGTTACCTTCAAGGTCTGCGCAGGTTCTGGGAGAATAAACGTGGAACGGAGGAAATAATCAGGCAGTTGGGTCTGTCCTGATCAGCTACGCTTGCGGGCAATAAGCGCGTTGATACCGTCGATGAACGCCTCCAGGCTCGCCACGACGATGTCTTCCCGTGAGGAACCGGAATGCACTATCTCACCTGTTTCCGGATCTCGCAGCTTGACATCCACGTGGGTGATCGCGTCAGTACCGCCGGTCAGAGCCTCAGCACGGTACTCGACGAGCTCGAAGTCGATCCCTTGATCCCTGAGGGCTCGTTCCAACGCCTTGATGGTAGCATCCACGGGCCCCACGCCGGTGGACGCTGCCTCCTTCCTAGTCCCGTCGATCTTCACGACGATCGAGGCCGTCGGTATGGTCTTCTTCCCGGTGACCGTCGTGAAGTCCTCTACCTCGATGTCACGCTCGGCCGGTCTCCCAAGTACGTCCTCAGCGATCGCACGGAGATCAGCCTCTGTGGTCCGCTTCCCACGGTCCCCCAACCGCTTAAGACGTCGAAGTATCTCCAAGAGCTGCTCATCGTCGACTTCAATACCCATCTGTTTCAGCTTCTTTCGGATCACGCTAGTTCCAACATGTTTACCTAGAACGAACCGGCGCTCGTGTCCGACCTTCTCCGGCGGAATTGGCTCGTAAGTACTCTCGTCCTTGAGGATACCGTCGGCGTGGATCCCCGACTCGTGGGTGAACGCGTTCTCACCCACCACGGCCTTGTTCGGTGGTACCCTAACGCCGGTCAGTCTTTCCACGAGCTTGGAGAGCTCCGTCAGCCGCTCGGTCCGAATGCCGGTGTCCACGCCGTACAGCTCTTCCAGCACTACCACAACCTCCTCCAACGCCGCGTTGCCGGCGCGCTCGCCGATCCCGTTCACGGTCACGTGGACCTGGCGCGCCCCCGCTCTGACGGCGGCGACTGTGTTAGCCGTCGCCATACCGAAGTCGTCGTGGCAGTGCACACTGAGGACGACGTCCTCACCGACGCGCTCCCGGAGCTTCTTTACCGCCAGGAACATACCCTCAGGTGCCATCACTCCGACGGTGTCGTTGTAGCCGAGACGTTCGGCGCCCGCTTCCAAGCAGGCGTCGAACACCTCGTACAGGTACTCGAGCTCCGTCCTGGTACCGTCTTCCGTGGAAATCTCCACCGTCAACCCATGATCGTGCGCATACTCCACGATCCCGCTTGCGCGCTCCAGGACCTCTTCACGGTCCATCCGGAGCTTCTTCTTCACGTGGACCTCGGAAGTAGGTACGACGATGTGGACTGCGTCGGCCTCAGCCTCGATGGCCGCGTCTACATCACCCTTCACCATACGCGCCATACTACACACTTCAGCGTCGAGCTCCTCCCGGACGATGCGTCGAATCGCCTTGAGTTCTCCCTCGCTCGCCGCCGCGAAACCTGCTTCGATCGTATCCACGCCGATCTCGTCGAGCTTTCGGGCGATCCGGAGCTTCTCCTCTGGAGTCAGAGCGACTCCAGGCGTCTGCTCTCCGTCCCTCAGAGTGGTGTCGAATATCCTCACCTCATCCGGTGGATCCACGTCCACGTTAGCCTCTCTCAACAGTTCCCTAACGGCGGATAAAGCGATCCCCCACGTTAGGCACGCCCCTACAGCCTCTCCTGGACGGCACCGATGAGTTCCCGATACTCTTCTTCAAGCTTTCGCGGATCAGACCTTCGAGTCTTATCGAGCGGTGGGAGCCTGACCACCTCTAAAGGCTCCAGAACCTCGAGCAGGCTCAGCGTCACCGCCTCCGGGCCGGCGAGCGTCTCGGCGGCTCTGGCGTAGTCCCTGAGATCGTACACCAAGGCCGTACCGGGGCCGACGGCGACGGCCACGCCGTCGTACTTGAGGACGCCGGGCCAGGGAACGGCCAGGTTGTTCAGGCTTTCCACCAGTACGGGACCCTCCTTACGGACTCGACTCCAGGCCTTGTCGATCGTCCGACACAGTTCTTCGGGGGCGGGTTCCTCACGGACCTCCTTCACCTCGCACTCGCGGATCATCTCCATCGTCTCATCGGGCACGTACCTGAGTTCGGTCCCCTCCGTATACAGGAATACGGTTTCGTCCAGCCGATCCATCAGGACGTACGCGTCGATCTGGGCAGAGAGGTACCTCAGTGATACGTTGGAGTTCACCGCGACCCCGACGTCCGGAGACGTCCACACACGATGGACCGGATTGAGTGTAACCAACGGTAAATCGACCTCGGCAACCTTCGCCAGCTTGAGCACGTCACGACTGACAGGTAGCCCGAGACCTACACATCTGCACGTATGGTCATAATGCAACCATATGTTGTGACCTGACCTGGGCTTAAACGGTACGAGGTCGAGCGCAGAGACCAGAGGCAACGCGGCAGTCGTTTTGCCGGAGTCGGTTTCTAAGAGGCCGACGACCAGCACGACGTGCGTCACGGGTGCTGCCCCCGCGGGGTGAGAGGTGATGCAAGAGTGGCGCCCCATGCCGGGTTATGACCCTTTAGAGACGGCGGAGCGCGTGCGTGAGTGGGTGTGTGAAGGAAGTCGGCGTAAATACTACCGATTCCGGGAGACTCGCTTCTACGGTGGATGCGCCACCGCAGACGCAGTGGGGTGTAACCTCAACTGCGCTTACTGTTACGTTAATTACCCGCGGAGGCATCCCTGGGACCGGCGTTGGAAGTTCTACCGACCCGTAGACGTCGTGAAGTGTCTGAAGAACATGAAAGGCGATGTCGTGCGCGTTTCCGGCTGCGAACCGACGTTGTGTAAGATGCACATCCTCGAGCTCATCGAGCTATGCGGGCGGGAGCTCCCCGACCGGAAGTTCATCTTGGAGACGAACGGCACGATCCTTGGGAACGACCGTTCGTTTGTGAGGGAGCTAGGGAATCACGAACACATCCATGTGCGCGTGTGTCTGAAGGGGTACGACCCTCAATCGTTCGCGCGAATCACCAACGCGGACCCGAGTGGGTTCGATGTACAGCTCCGGTGCCTCAAATATCTTTTTAAAGAAGGGATATCCTTCCACCCAGCGATCCCCGGTCTGTTCCGAACGGAAGAGATCGACAAGCTGGCCGGAATGCTTTCGAACATAGGAGTCCCACCCTCATCACTCGAGGTGGAGCCGATTAGAGTCTACGACCACGTCCGCAGGGAGTTGAGACGGCGGGGACTTACGGTTGTACGGTGATCCAGGGCTCCTAGTGTTGATATTGCTCGTGTTGTTGGGAGTGGCTTCTCTGCCCGCGGGTTCCGTGGTTTTGGCCTCGACTTTAGCTCCCGTGGCGGTAGCCGGTGGAGTAGCACTCGAGTACAATCTCGTGGATCCGAGGATAGTACCCGTGTTCGGGTTGCTTGCTATCCCCGGGTTCGTCCTAGGACTACGAACAGCCCGAAAATACCCCAGACAACACCTACGTTACAGAATGATCGTAGCGGCAATGTTGCTGGCGGCATGCCTGTTAACGGACTTGACTTTATATATAACGAGGGGCAGTCTCGGCGGCACTATGAGTGATCCGTCTAGACACGCCTCCCACGCGTTGACGTTGTTGACCACCGGGCAACCCCCGGTCTTCTACGACACATTGAGACGAGAGTACCGCCCGGTCCATTATCCGTCAGGTCTCGGTCACATCGCGATCACGGAGTCGATTTTATCGTGCTTGTACCATCCGAAGGATGTGAAGGATGCCGCGAGCTGGCCGGTTCAATTCGGATCGGTGCTAGTTGAGTTGATTGAATACCATATAAGCTCAGCGATGATAGCTTCCTCAATAGTCGACTTACTGCTGATAGCACGCGGAAGGTTACCTATCTTCGTAGTGCTACCTCTAACGATCACGACGTACTTAGCATGTATTCCAAATTATATGAAGGTCGTACCATTCTTTCAATCACTAGCAGTGCTTGCTGCCTCAATAATAGCACTTATGCTTAACTCACGGTTGCTGCCTGGTCTACTTGCGTTAGGCGCAATAACGATCCACTTTTATGGTATTATAGTCGTAATTATTCTGACTTTAACTTTGTTATGGGTCAAGAGGGAAGTCACAATTGCAAATCCAGTACTATTGGGTTCTATAATAGGGACTGTAGTGCAGTATCCTTATGTACATTGGAGCATAATGACGTATTTCCCATGTTATCCAGCTCATCCTAATCATTTACCACCAGACTGTATACATGGTTTAATATTATGTTTATTATCGTTCCTTTCAACTGCATTCATTGCTTATCCAGTTCTAGCCCTACCAACAATCAATGATTTACCTTATGTACTACCATTCGGGATCGTCATAGCTACAATTATAATTAGGGCCTGTAGGTCTCTACCTACGGCTCTCAAAATAGCATGGATAAAATGTACTATCATGATCTTGACATTGACCGCAATTTCTGGAAGTATCGTTGGAGCGCGTCTTCTAGTCGTAACGCCATTGCTAACTACCATAAGCCTATCCCTACTGGCAGCGGATGGGTATCTGTCTGCGTCGGTAGCATTGTACGGATATTGCATACTAACTATCAATCGGTGGTTAACGGACGCAATGTATGGATGTGAATTCGTCGGTGTACAACCGACTTATGTCCTGAAAGAGCATTGGAAGCTGTTCTATAGGTCGTTTTGTAGCAAAAAAGTCGTAGCTACAGTGCCTGAGGGATCCCTACCGTTTACGTGCTCTTGGAAACCGCGAGAAGTCGCTGAAGTTGTTCGAACGTTTCCAGATTCCAACACGCGACTACTGTTAACGGCAAGGAAAGGTAGCGAAATAATGCTTTACGTACCACCGGTTCGGGTTAGTGGGGAGTACGTCGTAAGGGAGTTGTCGCCCACGGGACGTGTCTGGGTAGCCGACGATCGCGCCGGGTCACTTCGACGTAATGTCCTGATAGGGGTGGAACGGTACGGCCACAAGATTACAGTGCGCGTTCTTGTAGTAAATCACAGTTGGGTAGGCATAACCGTGATCATCACAGGGAAATTGCGAAAAGGCGCGGTGATACTCTCGGCCCCTGAACGTACTCTATTTATCGATTCTTACCGCACTAATGGTGGTTTTCTGGTCAACATTTATGGCCGCAATATGAGGACGATAAAGATAACGATCTCCGGTGCGAGGTGGATCGGTAATAGGCTGGTGTTCCACGGGTCGTTGAGGGATCTGGTCGCAAACATGCACGTTACCGGTGACTTAGTCTGACAGTCAGTGGAGGATGGGGTCGGATAAGGCCCCTGTTCGTCATCGCGTAGCTCCGACGAAACCTCCATCCTCATCCCTCGGATTCGTTATTCGTTGGGGATGGGACGGTCGGGGAAGCCCAGGTCAGGTCATCGTGGATTCCCACGGTACGGCTTCCTCATCCCGTGAGTCGGTCGAGTGATTCTCCTACGGCTTCCTCGGTGCGTTCCAGGTCCTCCTCGGTGTGTGCGATGGATAGGAACCAAGCCTCGTAATTCGAGGCCGCGATCCATACGCCGCGCTCCAACAACTCCATGTGGAATCGCTTGAACGCATCGTGATCGGCCGAGTTGACGCCGGCGTAATCCCGGACTTCTTCGATCCCGAAGTACACCTGGAACATGGATTCAACTCGGTTCACGACCCCTTCGATGCCGCGGTCCTCGAGGTCGTCTTCTAGGGCGGAAGCCAGTCGTTTCGCTTTAGATGATAGTTCGCCGTAAGGTCGTTCGCGTTCGAGTATCTCGAGTGTAACCAGGCCCGCCGTGGCCGACACCGGGTTGCCGTTGAACGTGCCGGCCTGGTATACTTTACCCTCCGGTGCGACGCGCGACATGTATTCCTCCGGGCCTCCGAAGGCCCCTATCGGTAGACCTCCTCCAAGGATCTTACCCAGGCAGACGAGGTCCGCGTCGATACCGTAGTACTCCTGAGCACCACCCAACCCCAGTCGGAATCCGGTGATCACTTCATCGAAGATGAGCAGCCGCTCGGTCCCGTCGCAGTACTCGCGAAGTACTTTCAGGAACTCCTCATCTGGTGGTACGCAGCCGGCATTACCCAGTACTGGTTCCACGATCACCGCGCCGATCTCCTCGTCGAACCTCTCCACGGTCTCCACGAAGGCTTCGACGTCGTTGAACGGGCAGACAAGGGTGTTCTCCGCCACCGACTCCGGAATGCCCGGTGAGTCGGGCGCTCCGAGCTCGGAAGCCCCGGATCCCGCTCGGACGAGCACAGCGTCGTGAGCTCCGTGGTAGCATCCCTCGAATTTCACCACCTTCTCGCGGCCCGTGTACGCGCGGGCGAGCCGTATCGCGCTCATCGTCGCCTCGGTGCCGGTGTTCACCAATCTCACCTTCTCCACGTTCGGGACCAGCTCGACGACCTTCTCCGCGAGCTCCAGCTCGGGAAGCGCCGGTGTACCGTAGTGGAAACCCTCCCGCACTCGCTCGATCACGGCCTCTACGACCTCGGGATGTGAGTGTCCAAGTATCAATGGACCGAAGGCCAGGCAGTAATCTATCAGGATGTGACCGTCTACGGTGTACAGGCGCGAGCCCTCGGCCCTCTCAACGTAGAACGGGTACGGGTCGAACCGGCGGACCGGGCTGCTCACGCCGCCCGGCATCACTTGCTCGGCACGCTTGAAGAGTTCGAGAGACTTGGGGAACTCGTCCTCGTAACCCAAGCTGAGCCCCGACGGGACATGGGAGCAGGTACCTAATGAGTGCCTCGCTGCCTACTATGGTCTATTAGGGAGTCCCGTGGGACGTCGTTCGTTTCGAATCCCATAACGATTTAGGCTGGAGCCGCGGCCGGGATTTGAACCCGGGACCACGGGATTACAAGTCCCGCGCTCTAACCAGGCTAAGCTGCCGCGGCGCATTCACCCGGACCACGATCGTCAGCATACTTATATGTTACGCTGCCGACAGACCCGGTCACTCGGTACCTCGACCAGTTCTCCAGCACCAGTCGTACCGTCGGTGTGCCTTACTGGGACGGAGATGTTAGGAGGTAGAAGCGATACTCGTTCCGCTTCGCGTCGGGATAGGACGGGGGGCAGCGCATCACCTTTCTGCCGACCGGGCGGGTCGCTATTCGCCCTCCAACTCCTGCAACCGTCGGACCATCTTGACGGCGGCTTCTACGGCGCGCTTAGCGTAGTGGACGCGCTCCAGGGCTTCCATCCTGGTCATGCCCGGGCCGGAGATACCTAGCGCCACGGGCTTACCGTACTCGACCATAAGATCCTGTATCTTTCTGAACGCCTGTTGCGCGATAGCCTGGTCGTGGTCGGTGTCACCCTTGATGATCGCACCGAGGGTTACGACGGCGTCGATGTCGTCACGCTCGAGGAGCTTCCTGACCGCCAATGGTACCTCGAAGGACCCAGGAACGAGGACGCGTTCAACGACCTCTGCCCCGAGATCCTTGGCGTGTTGGACCGCAAGTTCCTCCATCGCGTAGGTTATCTCCCGGTTGAATTCCGTTACGACGAGACCTAACCGCACCGTGGACATCTGACACACCCCGACGGCTCCGCGCTCCGACACGTCCAAAACCCCTACGGTCATCAGTCGGTGGGGGGACGGCGTTGGCTGAAGACGATGAGGTCTTTCGGCGCGCCCGTGAGCGTCTGGTGGAGCGGTTGAAGTCCCTGGGTTATATTAGATCGGATCGCGTGGCCGAAGCTATGCTCAAGGTGCCGCGCCATGAGTTCGTCCCGGAGGACCTCCGAGATCGGGCTTACGTCGACTCGCCCTTGCCCATCGGCAAGGGACAAACCATCTCGGCCCCGCACATGGTGGCGTTGATGACCGAATTGCTCGATCCACGGATTGGGCATAAGGTGCTCGAGGTAGGGGCTGGTTCGGGGTACCACGCCGCCGTGGTAGCCGAACTGGTAAAACCAAATGGTCGTGTGATCACGGTCGAGAGGATCCCGGAACTAGCGGACTTCGCTCGGAATAACCTGAAGAAAACCGGATACGACCGTTTCGTGAAGGTGTTGGTGGGGGACGGAACCAAGGGCTACCAGCCCGAGGCTCCGTACGACCGTATTCTGGTGACGGCAGGCGCTCCGGACGTCCCGGAAAGCCTGCTGGAGCAGCTGAAGCCAGGAGGGAAAATGGTCATTCCGGTAGGAGATCGACACATGCAGGAGTTGTGGTTGGTGGAGAAGACCGAGGACGGAGAAGTCAGGCGTCGTCGGCACGGTGGATGTGCGTTCGTACCACTCGTAGGGGAAGAGGGATTCCAGGAACCCGAATCTTGACCCACTCTAGAGGATATGTACGACCCCGGGGATGAGGAGACCGGCAGGAGGAGACCGGGATGATCGAGGACCCCGATACCCGACCCGGGAGGTGAAGACCATGGTTAAAGTCCCTGATCGCGTACTGAGCCGCTCCGAGGTCGCTCAGAATCCACACCGGGCCGTAGGAGAGTACGTCGAAGCTGTGGTGGTGCAGATAAAGGGAGATCAGGGTATTCAGCTGGAGCTCGGCCTACCGTTCGGCGTGTTCCTACCGGCCGGAGCGATCCGGGCGGCTTTAGACTGGCCCGAACCGGTGGATTTGGAGCTACTATTCATACCCGGGGAAGAGCTGATCGTCAAACTCGAGGATCTAGATCTTAAGAACAGAGTAGCTCGTGTGTGGATCCCGGAATTCGAGGTGGAACGGCTCCGAGTGAGGCTCGGAGAGAGGCCGCCTCGCCGCGTGATCGAGATCATGACTAGGGAGGAATTCTTCGATCTGATCACCGAGGGTCTGAAAACCGCAGAGATACGGCCGTCCGATCACCGATCGTTCAGGTATCTGGAGCCGGGCGATACGCTCATATTCAAGAACTTCAAGGCCGGAACCATGCGCTGTATCGAAACGGTAGTCAGGAACGTCGAGAAGGACCTGGACCCTAAGGAAGCTGCCGAGAGGTTCTATCAGGAGGCCGGATTCGAGAGCCCCGAGGAATGTCTAGAGGGGCTCAAGGAGATGTATGACGGACTCCCAGAGAAGGTCGATGTAGCCGAGTTCGAGCCGGTGAGGGAGTGGGAAGAATGAAGGAGGAAGTGGCAAAAAGGATCGCATCGGAAGTGGCACCCCGGGTCGACTCGAAGGTAGTGGACAGGGTCTACGTGGCCGTGCGTGAGGGTACCGAAGAAGACCCAGAACCCGTCGCGAGGCTCGTCGAGGAAGGAGAGGAGGTATACGTGGTCTTCATCGGGCTCGAGGAGTCCGAAGACAGCAGTGCCGATAGGACCCTCGTGAACCCTAGGAACCTCGAGGCTATGACCATCGATCTGATGGAGTGGGCGAAAGAGAAGTTCGAGGACGTCCACGTGTTAATCGGTGGCGTATCTTTCATCTGGAAGGGTGGCTCGTTCCGAGATCTCCTACGGCGCTACGGTGAGGATCCGAACGACTTCACGGTGATCGAGGAGAAGGCCGTAGGTATCCCTCCCCGCTGATTCAACGCCTAACGGAGCTCATCTAGGGGCATTAAGGCGTTATCGAAGCTTCGGAGACGTATTCTGGGCGCGTGGCTGCGGCTCTTCGCACGTCCGCGATACGTTGGCCGCCACTCACGGTAATTCACAGATCATAGGCGCGTCCATCCCGGGCAGCGACGGTTTCAACGCCAGTCTCGTGCTCAATACGCCTCGCTTCGCGCCCGGGACCTACCCTAAGCATCTTCATTCCGAAATGTGTTATGAAAACCTTCCGGAGTTCGGGTGCTTCCGAGACTAACTCTATCACGTCGCGGGTGCAAAGATGTCCTCTGATCCTATCCGATCCCGGCCTTACGACGTTGACTATAGCAACGGTCACGTCTTCTATCACCTCGAAGAGATCTTCACGAAGCTCCGTGTCTCCGGTGTAGTAGATGGAGTCGTCCTCTGTTTCGAGACGGAACCCGATACCGGTAGGGTCCCCATGGGCGGTCGGTACCGCTTCGAGGGTCCCGACCGGTAGGTCTACCTCATCGCCGGGTTCGAGCACCACCACTTCTTCCGGTAGGCTTCGGTGGTAAGCGCTGAGGACGGGACCGTAGTCACCGGAGTCATCGGAACACCCTTCCACTGCGGAAACGGAGCCTACGAAGATGCCACGACGTTTAGTCCCGCCGCGCGTCATAGCCTCGACGAGTACCTCGGCTTCGGCGTAGTGATCGGGATGTGAATGGGAGACGAACACGGCGTCGACGGCCGTGGTGGGTCGTCGGGAGAGTCTGGTACTCAGAAGACATCCAGGCCCTGGATCCACGTGGAGATGGAAGTCCGGGAACTCAAGACGGAAACCTCCGGTTCTGCGTTTCTGAGTGATCATAGCGAAGCGCCCGCCGCCTGTACCAGCGAAGAACATTGTAGTGTTGTCCGTCCACCGGTTCAACGTCTCGTTCGGCAGATTGAGTACCCCGTTACTACGGGCAGGTCCTTTCCATCTATCTTCATTATCCCGTCTTTCACCACCACCGTATCGCCCGGCTCTACCTTCTCGGGATCACCTTCGACGGCCATGACGATCTCTTCACCGGGACCGGCGACCACGTCTCCCATGTGCCTGGCGTCGACGTCCTCCACGAGCCTGACGACGATCCGCCGCTCGGGAGGAACGTCCTCCACACCCTCACCCTCCTCCTCGGTGCCGACCTCGACAACTTCGCCGACCACCCCTTCCTTCAAGATATCGTAACCTTCCCGGATATGCTTGAGCATCTCCTCAGCGAGTCGTCGTCTATACTCGCGGAGTCGTTCGATGTCCTCGTCGATGGCCTTTTGGAGGTGAATCCGAGCCAAGTGGTCCACCCTGCCCTTTACCTCGAACGCGTCGTACTCGGAGCTCACGAGAACGGTGTTGGAAGACACGTACTCGAAAATATCATCCAGTGCGTTTCGTAGGGATTCTAGGTCTGGCTTCCCTCCGAGCTCGGAGTCCACGAACTCGATCACCAGTTCCTTGACGACCTTAGGACCTTCCACGATCAGGGCGGGGCCGCCGAAATTTTTGGATAGAACTTTTTCTCCTTCGAGTTCGACGATGGCGTGGGCTCCGGGAGTAGCATAAACACGGCGTCTCCGGACGCCTTTGGCAGATCTTACACCGACCTCTCCGGCCACCACCTCGTCGTTCACTTTCCAAACCTTCTTCCTATCGTCATGGAACTCGAAGTAACCACCCTCGACCTCGAGATCTTTCAGGAACGATTCCAATTCTTCTTCCGTTCTTATTTCACCGGAGTACAGTTTTTCCTCCACTTCCCGCATCTTTTCTTCATCCATACGAGCGACTAGGATGCGATGGTCCCCGGCCACGAGAGCACCGTCCGTCCCGGCGTAAGCCAGTACCAGGGTCAACGCGTCCTCTCCCCGAGCTAGTTAGAGTTAGATGGAAATTATTTCAAGTTAACTTCAAACGTATCGGTATATACAAACGTCGACGTTTTCCAGATGACGCTCGGCGGCGCGTCTGCACTCTCGCATAACACGGACCGGCGTGTAACCGAGATCCGCCGAGTGGTATTGAGGCACGTGCTGGAGAATCCGGTAAGGTATGCCTTCGTCGATGGAAGCCAGAAACTCCGCAATTTTCTCTACATCCTCGGGCGTAATATACCCTGGCACTACTAAGG
Organism: Methanopyrus sp. SNP6; assembly: GCF_002201895.1. NCBI lineage: Archaea > Methanobacteriati > Methanobacteriota > Methanopyri > Methanopyrales > Methanopyraceae > Methanopyrus > Methanopyrus sp. SNP6. The sequence goes on from NZ_CP019436.1 coordinate 580,217, forward strand.
TACTCGGACGGAGGATCGGTGGATCTTCTCGCGCGAATTCCCGACCGATGATCTCGAGATTCTTAAACGTGTACTCGGGGTCGGAGAAGGATAAGGCGTAGTATATCCGTGGATCGAACGCCTTGACGTCCATGTTAAAACCTCCACCGGACTCGTAGCAGATCTCGGCGATTCTACGCATGAGTTTTGGTCTTAAGCTTCCGTTCGTTTCCAAGCACACGCGAACGCGGAGCTCCTCCCACTCACATCCGATCTCTATAACCTGGTCGTAATGGGGGGTTGGATCACCACCGAAAAAACATACGCACGTCACGTCCGGATCGGAGGCACGACGTTTCAAATCTTCGGAACTCAGCCGCTCACGTTCCATCCAATGTTCGTAATTCTGGCAGAAGAAGCAGTGATGGGTACATCCACCGTAGAATACGGCTAGGTTGTATCGATCGCGCTCGGGCCCCAGTGTTTCCGTGTACTTCGGGTACCCGCGAGAGGTGGCACCAGGGCAGACCCACGCTCCCACGCAGTTGGTAGGATGGGGATCCAGATATGCGCGGCCAATGTGCTCGCGGACTATCTCACCGCATTCGTTTCGAACGACACCGCAGTACCCTACCTTCCCCTCGGGTATCCTACACCGGTTCACGCAGGCGCCGCACTCGAGCCCTCCCGACGGCGGCTCCGGTGGGAGTCCAAGCTCCCTCCTCGCTTCAGCGTGCGCCTCTCGGAGGATCTCTCGGGCTTTATCCCAACGGTTCAAGATACATTCCCTACACACGCGTAAAAACGAGGATGCGGGAGCCCCGCAGAGTTCGCAGGTCATTCTTCTTCCTCCGTCAACACGTGTCCGACCAGCTTCACGTCGACGTTCACGCCCTCGAAGGCGGACTGGAGGGCAGCCTTGACTTGTTCCACGATCATCAGTGCGGAGGGACAGAACGGGTTAGTGGGCCGGATGATGACTTCGATGTTCTCATCGTCTGCGTTCACCTCCTCGATGAGCTTCATCGAGACTATGTCGAGTCCCGTGTGTGGGTCTTTCACACTCTTGAGCTCCTTTAACACTTCCTCTTCTGAGGGCAACTAGGTTCACCCCCGAGCCTTCCGGAGCACCTCTTTCGCGAACTTACGGGCTTTTTGAACATCTTGTTCGTCTGGGTGCCCTCTGGCGATCAAAGGTAAGAAAGGGTGCTCTCCCTTTATGGTTAGTTCCCCGATCACCTCCCCGCCGGCTCGTTCGATCCTTTCACGCATCCATTTGATGGTTTTACCCCAGTGTAAGGAGTACGTGCAGAATAGTGCGACTTTAACGTCGCTCCAGTCGTTGTTGCGCACGAAGTGACGAACCGGCTCCGCCGGTCGGAACGCGTGGACTGGGGTGCCGAGGAAGGCGAGCTCGGCATCCAAGCGTTCGTTGCCGCTGAGGATCTCGACGAGCGAGGCTCCCGTGGTCGAAGCGATCACTTGGGCGATTACTCGAGTGTTCCCCGTCTCCGAAAAGAAATACACTTTGCGTCTTATGGGATCTCACCTCCACACGTGATTCGGTTATCACGGTTCCGGGTCAGGCATCTCGACGACCCTTTCGAGCTCTAGGTAGAGTTCTTCCATTTCCTCCTGATACTCGGCCTTACCGAGTGCTACGGCGTCCATGCGTTCCTCAAGATCTCTCGTCGTCTCCTCCGATACGAACCGCTCGTAATTAGCACTGAGATATTCGTAGATTGCTTCACCACGGGTTGTCGGGAATATCCACCTCCGTTGCGGTACCTCGTACACGTATCCGCGTCGAAACAGCTTCTCAACTATCTGCGCGTAGGTGCTAGGACGGCCAAGCCCCCGCTCTCGCATGTCTTCAACCAACTCCGACTGATCGTACGGGTACTCTTCATGTCGTTCCAACACCTCTACGTCTCCTATTTTGAGCCGGTCTCCCTCTTCCAGTTCTGGGGTCTCCCGGATGCCGTACGCCGGCAGGTCGTATTCCGTTAGGACCTTAGTGAAGCCCGGATCGACGATCTCTAAAACCCCGCTGAGCTCGAGCTCCGCGACGGGCACCCCTTCGACTTCGACCTCCAGTACGGCCTCCTGGTAGAGGACCTTCGCGGACTTCATCTGGCTAGCTACGAAACGTCGAAAGACGAGATCATAAAGGCGTAAATGGTGGGAAGTCAACGTGACGGTGGTTCGAATCGCTCCCTCACGAACCATAGTTCGTATCTCCTCGACGTCGGCAGGTTTGGTTGGTCTTATACACTCGTGGGCGCCTTCGACGTGCTCGGCCTCGGGTTCCCAGGTCCTCGGATTGTAGTCCTCGGGGTCGAAGTTAGCCCGAATGTAATCCCGAGCCACGCGCTTGCCCTCCTCCGAGACTCTGGTAGAGTCGGTCCGGTGGTATGTGATGAAGCCCCCCTCAAATAGGTCCTGAGCCAGCTGCATGACGCGCTCGGACGACAGTCGAAGTCGTCGGGTAGCTGCCTGAAGCATGGTTCCGGTCTCGAAAGGTGGTTTAGGGTGTATTTCACGCTCCTCTCGATTAACTCGGACGACCTCGGCTTCCGCTCCCCTCATCGAAGTGTAGGTCGATTCAGCGACGGGTCTGTTCCGGATCCGAAGTGTCGCATTCAATTACGATCCCCCGGCCTCGCAAGGTTAGGGCGAGCGCCGAGGCAAATATTGACTTTCGGGAGAACGGGCCCGGGTCGGGTGGGTAGGGCATGGACACGTTGTACCGACGCTGGTGGGAGATAGCCCCAGGAGGCACCCATATGATGGAGGGCACGGGGAGCCCCGACGGCCAGGGTATCCGAGTAGTGATCCGGTGGGGAGTGGGATGATTGTGGTGAACGGCGGCGGATAGAATGGTAGCACATCTCAATCGCGCTGATAGGCATGAATGATGAACATCGGGGCTCGCGAGCATCACATCGACGGAGATACTGTGAAGTTCTTCGGGATCGAGCGGTGTGACCGTCATGCTCCCGAAGTGCCAGTTCCTGTCGTGTCGGCATTCACCGCGCCGGGCGGGTCGGTAAATAACGTCGAGGAAGTCGGGAAATAGGTACTGTCTGAAGGCCAACGGTATCCCCTGATCTACCGGCCGCGCCCTCTGGTATTAACGGCCCGAAGATCGATTGTTATCCGCGACAGAAGTCCAAGTGCATCTTAGAGGGTGACGGTTTCTCGTCCCCGTGGTATTTACCACTGGACTCCGCATAGGTACGCTCCGCGGGGCTGGAGAGCCTGTGGAACACTATTTGTACCACCCTCATGCCGGGACGCAGCTTGACTGGCATGGGGTTGAAGTTAACCAGTTCTAGCGTCAGCCGCCCACGCCACCCAGGGTCCACGTACCCGGCCTCGACGTGGGCTTGTATTCCGAGCCTGCCCAACGACGAGCGTCCGTGAAGGACTCCGGTTATGTCCGGTGCGTTGATCTCGATCCACTCGTGCGTGACGGCCAACACGAGCTCGCCTGGATTGATCACGAACTCTTCGTCTTCATCGATCACTACCCGCTCCGTGTTCTCACCGGCGTCGACAGTTGGGTCTATGCAGGGCTTATGGAGCGTCTTGAACACCACAAACTCGTTGCCTAAGCGCAGATCCAGACTGGCCGGTCCAAGGGCTTCCTCGAGATACTCCTCCTCGAGTGGTTTCACGACGATATCGCCCTCTTTCAGAGCCCGCTTGATGTCCCGGTCCGAAAGCACCGTCAAAGGCTCTCCCCCGGGTTGAACCGCGAATCGCATACGTTCCGACCCTCTATCTCGACTGGTGGTACCTTGACCTACGGTACCGTCGGGACGTGTGCCGAGCCATCACCGTCGACCGACGAGACGGATTCGGCTATGATAGCACAAAGTGCCGGCGTCCAATCCGGAGCGTGCGCATGCGGAGTTACCAATATCGGGAGTGGCGTTGGTGGCAAGTTCGAATACCATAATTTTTGGCTTCGTGGACGACGCCGCGGCGCTCGTTGAGCGAGAGATCGAAAGAACCCGATATCCGGAATCCCTTCCGCTGATCGACGAGGCTAGAGAGGACTTAATAGACGACAATTTTAAGGCATACGTTTGTGAGTCAACCATCAAAGCCAGGGTTATTATTTCCGATGTAGTGTTAAAGTTGTTGTTGGAGCTTCGGAGTTTCTCAAGCTAATTACGGATTCGGGTGTGGATGTGGTTTAGATAGTGAGATGATTTCCGTGGAGCCCTCCTCGGATGTTTTAACTGGATTCGGTAGCAAGGGATGATAAGACCGGGATCGTGGTGCCAACGGATTCAACCGGGTCTCTGCCTCGATCTGAAGGTGTAAGGGAACGTCTACTTACGAGGCCACGGCTACATCGGCGTTCAGTTTCCCACCCTCGACGTAGGTTCGCTCCATGGGACGCGAGACGTGGTCGGGGGACACGCGGCGGGCTCAAGTCGACTGTCGGCGAATGAGCTGCCTGCGCGAGGACTCCATCACCGTCTCGCTCCTGAAGCGGCTGCGAATTATTCGCCCTATCATCAGGGCCTTCACTCAGTTCCCGCCGAGTGTACGTGCCGGACTACTCCACCGACGGGTGGCGACACTGTTACGTGATATTGTAGTTACGTGACCAACTAGCGGAGATCGCCGAGACTATCGTGGCAAATGGCGTAGGGACCGGTGTCGGACCCGGATACGCTTCGAGCTACTTTTAGGCTCCGTCCCAGAGTGTCCGTCGGGGGCTGTTCTTCGTGGATGAGAAGAAGATCGAGGAGCTCGTGAGCAAGGTAGTGGAAGGTGAGATCAAGTTCCACGAAGTGGAGAAGTATACCGACGGTGATAGTGAGGTAGCCACAGAAGTTCGACGTCGTGCGCTGGAGCGGTTGACCGGCGCGGAGCTCAAGCACCTCGGCGAGTACACTATCGACGCGAACCGTGCGATGGACAAGAACATCGAGAACATGATCGGAGCCGTTCAGGTACCGGTCGGTGTCGCAGGTCCGCTGTTAGTGCACGGGGAGTACGCAGAGGGGGAGTACTACGTACCGCTCGCGACGACTGAGGGGGCGTTAGTGGCCTCCGTCAACCGAGGTTGTTCGACTATCACCGATTCAGGCGGTGCCCACGTGAGGATAGTGAGAGACAGAATGACGCGTGCTCCGGTGTTCAAACTGCCGTCCGCTCGTGAGGCGTTGGAGTTCTGCGAGTGGGTATGTAAGCACTTCGACGAGATCAAAGAGGTGGCCGAGAGTACCACACGTCACGGTGAGCTGCTCGATATTCAGGAATTCGTGGTTGGTAGGCACGTATTCCTCCGGTTCGAGTTCGATACGAAGGACGCGATGGGTATGAACATGGTCACTATCGCCACCGAGGAAGCTGTGAACTGGATCGAGGAGAAGTATCAGGACGCGAAGTGCGTTTCGATAAGCGGGAACGTTTGTGTGGACAAGAAACCCTCGTGGCTCAACAACGTACTGGGCCGAGGTCGAACGGTGGTGGCCGAAGTCGAAGTCCCGCGCGATATAGTCGAGGAGAAGCTTAAGACCACTCCGGAAGCTATGGCCGAGGTCAATTACAGGAAGAACCTGGTGGGTTCCGCGGCCGCCGGTAACATCGGGTTCAACGCGCATCACGCGAACGTTGTGGCCGCTATCTTCATCGCTACAGGCCAGGATGAGGCGCACGCTGTCGATGGGTCAACTGGGTACACCACGATGGAGGTCACGGAGGACGGTGATCTGTACGCCAGTGTGACGATTCCCAGCTTGAACGTAGGGACGGTTGGAGGGGGTACCGGAGTGGAGACGCAGCGCGAGTGTCTGGAAATCCTCGGTGTGGCTGGTGGGGGAGACCCGCCCGGTGTCAACGCTAAAGAGTTCGCCGAAGTGGTCGCCGCCGCGGTCTTAGCGGGTGAGCTGTCACTCGTAGCTGCACTGGCGGCAGGACATCTGGGTAAAGCGCACAGGCTCTTAGGTCGTTAAGCTTCGAAAATCGGGAGTGGGAACTCCTCCTTCCCTTCCCCTCCCTCTACGAGCTCACGCATGAGTTCGTGGACGCGCTCCCGGATCTCTTGGTACTCCTCAGTAACGTCCTCCATCAACGTCACCGCGTAGCCGAACTCCCTGTCCGAGTCTAGGGAGACTACCTCGGGTTCCTCTTCCATAATCTCCTGAAGCATCTCGTACGCCTCGTCGAAGTCGTCCGCCGAGAACCGAGCTGAGAGTATCATGCGGTCACCGTGGCTGAACACCCTGAGTTTCACCAACTTTTCCTTGTGCTTGTTAAGTATCTCCATGATCATGGCCTAGAACAGCCCCCGATGCGAGGGTGGGTAACGTGACGAGGTGTCGGCGCTGCGGATACCCCGTCGAATTACCTCTTAAATGTCTCCGTTGCGGGGAACCGTCCTTCGAAGTCGCCGCGTTTCAAGTATACCCGAAGGATGTCAGGTACGTCGTAGCGTTCGTCAACGAGAGCGACGTTCACACAATCCGCCAGTCGTTTCAAGGAGATCCGGACGGGATCATGCTTCGAAACCTTGCAGAGAGACTAGGAGAGCTTCTCCACTCAGCGGCACCACACGCCGCGACGGCTGTCTGCACCCCACCGTGGATAGTCGAAATCGTGGAGCGGATATCCGGAGTAACCGTTCGCACGGTGAGGGACGATTTCGACGATGTTGTAAGGTCTCTGCAGGCCGAGCTTCGAGCCGACCGGCGGCTGGACCGCGTCGAAGAACCACCGGAGCGTAAGCTAGGTGGTAGTCACTCGACGATCATCGGTGGTCGGCGTGGGAGGGAACTCGTACTCAAGGTAGCTTCCGTACCCTACGTCAAGAAAGTGATCCCGGGTCGTATAGGAGCTAAAGGATCGCGTGGAGGTGGGGGAGTTCGACTGAAGGTGTCGCGGGTCAGTGGCAGTGGTAACGTGAAACTACTCCTCTCCGAAGGGGCGGCCACCCAGGAGATTTTCGTGGTGACCACCGCCCGGGACGAGCGAGAAGGTAAGCTCGTGGCCAAGCTACTTGAGCGGGTCATTCGATGAGCTTTCTTTCCCTCTTTCGCGGTGGACGTACCGTAACGACCGCTAACGCCCTTTCATCCTCTCGGACGAGCACCAATGTGCGCGCTTCTCCCGAGAATCGGGCGTACTCGAACTCTGTCGCTAGATCATCGACATCCAGACGACCTGCCGAGGTTGGGCGACATCCCTCCGCAGTGATCACATACACGGTGTAAGCGGGATGTAATCTGTCCAAATGACGCTTCAGCTCGTCCTGGTACTTCTCTAGCGGCACGGTTCTCATCTCGGAGAGCACTAGTACCCTTTCGGTTCCCACCGCAATCCATACGTCGTTCTTTATTAGCACTTTAGCGGCCGAAGCTAACCTCCTGAGTGCGTGGACGGCTTCGGGGACGTCGGCTGACGGCGACAGTTCCCTCTTCCTGAGTCGTTCTAAGGCGTGCCTGGTGGGCACTAACACCCACTTGTTCGGGTCGAACTTCCGTACGATAGCCAACTCACGATCCCCTCGGTGGGTGATCACATTGGTGTCGCTAAGTCCAGAGGAGGTCCATCGTAAGTGTTCGGAGAAAGGTTGGGTGACCATGTACGAGAGGATCGCCACGCTCACCGACGAGGACAGGGGACGCGTACTCTTGGTCGAGGACCATCCAACACCTGTCGGCGCCGAGTGGGTGATAAGGAACTACGAAGCCACCAGCCCGCTGGTAGAGAAAGCTTGGAGGGAGGGTAAGCGCCACTTTTTCTTGCTGAGGGTCGGGGAGACCTCGCTGAACCTTGAATCGGGTGTACGGGCCGCGGGTGTGGAGAGCGTAGAGGTGCGGGACGGCGAGGTCCGGGTGACTCATGCGGGGCTCGCCGGGGCCGGTGTCGGTGCCGCTCTATCCCGGGGATGCGCCGAGGGTGTTTCTCGGGTCGAGATTCATGAGGAAGGAGGAGGATCCCGACTGGGTCGGGCGACGGTGGTAACGCCGGAGCTACGACGCCTAGTGATCGGGGTCGATGATACGGACACCGAGGAGGAAGGCGCTACTTGGTCGGCGGTTGACGTGATCTGTCACCGCTTGGAGGACGAGGCAGGGGTTTTCTATTCCCGACACGTCATAGTGCAGTTGTACCCTAAGACACCCCACCGAACTCGAAACTGTGCGGCGGTAGTTGTAGAGCTCGGGGTGCCGCCGAAACGCGTAGAGAAGGTCAAGAGGAAGTTCCTGAAGATGCTGAAGGAAGTGTCCTTTTCCGATCACACATGTGCGGCGTTCTGGGACAGGTTAGAGTTCCCGAAGGAACTGAGAGATCTAGGGGACGCCGCCAAGCGTCGGATCGTTAGCCGGGAGGAGGTCGATGAAGTGGTAGAGATATGTGAGATCGAGGTCGTCTCGATCGGGGACGGAGAGCGCGGGCGGATAGGAGCCGTGGCAGCTCTGCCCTTCATCGACGACCACGGGCTCGCCGCCCGCGTTCCCAAATAACCCTACCACCGCGCTCCACCCGAATTACCCGATGTACTGGAATCTCCGCGTTCCACAGCACTAAAAAACCCCTTTTAACGTCTTGAATCTCATCTCCCCAGATCCGACGGAGCCCACTCGAGGATCCACGATCGATGACGTAGATCACGTACTCCGAGGGGTCGTCGTCCGGATCGTGCAACATGCGGCTAAAAATTTCTTCAAGTTCCGTTTTGCGCGACACATCGCCCACTCCCCGGGGGAGCCAGCATGTATCGAACGTTAACGCTGCTCATAATTTCCACGACCCTAATGACCATCGCAGCTGCAGAACGCCTAGACCCAGTCGACGAGAGCCGGCCGCACATTCTCAACGTTTACATCGAGGGGCACGATGCCACCTGCTTCGGCCAAGGTATCGACACGAAACAGATCGAGACCTCGGGCCTGAAGCACGTTCCAGAAGTCCAGACGAAAGGTGAGTTCACCGTGACGGTGGAGTTCGACACTGGTCCGCGTCCCCCTGAGCGACTCGCCGTGGAGCTTTACTTCCCGTCGTGGTTGGTGGTGCCGCCTAAGTACGAACTAAAGCCTGAGAAAGGGGTCGAGATCGATCATCCCGAACCTAATAGTACCATTCGTGCCGATCTCCGAGTTAGGGTCGGTGAAGGACCTAACCCACTGAGCATAGGCGATGAGTACTATCTCGTGGCCGTGCTTCGGGATCCGACCAAGGAGTCCGACGTCCTCGACTACGTGGTTTTCAAGCTGAGGTTCAAGGAACCGCGCGGTGGGGAAAGTACCCACGAACCGGCGCTCCTGAAGGTTACTCGGTCAGCACTCGGTGATGCCGCGTCGGTGCTCGTGGCAGGGTTCATTTTGGGATCTTTGAGTGTTCTCGTCGCGGAGATCGTGTGCGGATGGATTCATTCCGGACCGGCGGCGCAGTGGGCGACGGTGATAGGAGGGTTGATCGGAGCCCTCCTGGTCTCGATTTAGAGGGGGATCCAATGTGAACGTGAGGATCTACGCGGCGGCGTCCGTATTATGCCTGGCATTGCTCGCGGCTTCGGTCCAGTGGGACGTACTTGCGGATTTACCGGAGGCATGGAGGGAGCTGAACGCGGCTACGGAGCTAGCACACAAAGCCCTCGAGGAGAAGAAGAAAGGTGACGAACTGATGGAGGAGGTATCCGCCACCGTCAACGCGGCTAGGGGTGCCGGACTCTTAGCCCTCTCCGTTAACGCCCCAAGAATACTGGAAGACCTTCGCGAAGCGTACGTCCATTACGCCAGAGCCGTCGATGCGATAGAAGCGGCCGTCGATCATCTCGACAGAGCCCTTGATGTGATCGGAGCGACGGCCGATCCCGAGATAAGGGAGTCACTGAAGCTGATGCACGAGGGCGTGAGTCACTACAAGATGGCTTTAAAGGAGTTCAAGCTGGGCGTCCAGGCGGCCGACGAAGGGGATGTCGGAGAGGCGTTCCACCGCGTTAATTTGGCTTATCGCCTGATGCGCGAGGGCATGAAGATGTTCAGCCGAGGGAAAGCGGAGCTGGAAAGTAAGACGCTGTTGTTCATGGGATGACTCGTTTATGAGAGGACTCGAAGAGAAAATCCGGACGTTGCAGTTGCCTACGGGTGTGCGATGGTGTCCTAGGCGGATGACCAACAGGTCCAGGGGACGCCGGTGGTACGCTGTTCGCGGATCGGACGCCGTACGCGTAGTACTACCCGTTAGGGTGTCTCGACGTGATTTCAAGAAAGTGCCGAAAGGTGCCGAAGACGCGGCGGCTCACCCAATCATCGAGGAGATTAAACGACGGTCGCGCGAGGAACCGGACCTCTACCCGTTGTCCGGGAAGCTCTTGGACCATAAAAAGGTCCGGAAACTCACCGAGCCCTGTACGGTCGTACGACTCCACGGCTTTCGCACTCCTCCCATTTGGATGCCGGGAAAGTCCAACCGTGTCCTGCGCCGGTCACGCGAAGTCCTGTTAACGGTGCGGATGTTGTTCCCGCCCGATTGGTCTGAGGAACGCGTTCTGGACGGTGTATACGCAGCCTTGGACGCGCTTCGAGAGGTCGTACTGGAGATCCCACGGAAGGAAATCCTTCGAACTTGTGATGTGGTTCTCGATCAGCGAGAGCTTCGGGAGCAGTTGGAGAGAGGTGAGATCGAACACCGAGGGAAGCGGGTAGTATCCTTGATAGGGGATGGGGCACGACCCGCTCGCAGGTTGACGGACGTCCGTCGACACCACCGCATAGCCGGCCCCAAGCCCGACCCTCACATCCCGTTCGAGGTTCCTGAGGACCACGATGCGGACCTAGTTCCGCTGGAAATTGAGCTCCCCCGAACCGGCGAGCGAAAGCGCTTCCTACCGATTTACGAGGGAGAACTGTTCGCCATCGCCGGAGCCAACGCGCAGGGCAAGACTACCCTGATTAACGCCGTGGAAGCGGGTCAAGACGATCATGCGCCCGGGGACGGTCGTGAGTACGTGATTACAGTCCGGCGCACCGCCAAGGCCGAGGCGGGTGTCAAGAGGATGAACGGTGAGGATGTGAGTCTGTTCTTCCGGGAATTACCGCCCGGATACGAGGGGACTCCTGAAAACGTCCGTGGCCTCGCCAGCGGTTCGATGAAAATGGCCGCGGAGATCCAGCGGACCCTGGAGGAAGGAGCCAAAATACTCTTCATCGACGAGGACAAGGCCGCCGTGAACCTACTAGTGCCGGGAGTTCTTACCAAGGAACTTGAAGGTATCCGCACTCTCGTGGAGGTACGTGACGAGATCACATCCCGAGGCGTCACAATCGTCGCGGCTACAGGCGTTCTCGACGACTTCACCGCCGCCGCCGACAGAGCGATCGTAATGGAGGATCATCGGCCTAAGCCGTTGAACTTGAGGGAGTTCCGCGCACGGTTGGCCCGGTATTACTTGGAGCGGGCCCGAAGGTATCGCTCGAACGCCGAAAGCCCTGAAAGTGACTGAAAAAATCACCCGAGCTTGCCGGCTTCACCGCGTACACGCTCCCTCATCGCCTCGGAGTACCTAATGAACTCTTCAAGCTCGCGCCGCCGTGCCTGGTTCACGTTCAGTACTCGCGCTTCCTCTTCCGGTTCGAGCTCTTTCGCAAGTTCTAGGGTCTCGTCTTTCCCTTCTTCGAAGAACGTCTTGAGAATCGGCAATACGGCGGATAGCGACGGTGCCGCGACGGCTACGTCCGCTTCTGGTATACAGTACTCGTTCCCGTTAAAAGCTACCGCCAGTCCGCCCCGTTCCCTCACGAACTTCAACATGTCTACGTCCGTTATGCTGTCACCCACGCACGCGATCTCGGAAACGTCGGTATCTTCTAGGTCCGCGACCTCTTCCACGACCTCCGCCTTCCGAGATCCGCCTACTACCTTTATTTTAGAGCAGAACTCCCCGAGCTCGGTCTCGGAAAGTCTCCCGAAGAAGTCGTCGACACTCTCGACGAGCTCCTTTTTGTCGGCATCACTCGGCGGGTAGAACTTCCTCAGTATTTCCATTTCCATTTCGAGCACGAGCCGCCGCTCATCTTCTGAGGGTTCCGGAGCGTCATCTAGCGGCATCTCCGTGCAGTACACGTGTTCGAGTGGAATGCCGACGAGGCCGGCGATACGCATGGCATGCTGCTCGTAACTCGTGGAAGCTATGAACGGAGTAGCATCGAGTTCTCTCACCGTCCTTCGAGCACCGGGAGTGAGTGTAGCATCTTCCGAAACCCTTCGAAGATCGTCTTCAGTGACGCCGTGAACAACTAGGAACGGAACGATGAGTGCCAGTGTGGTTCCCGGTTCGTATCCCTCCCGCTGCTCCTCGAAGTACACCACATCGTCGTAGAAACTGATGACCTCAAAGATCTCCCGACCGTTGGGAACGCAACGCGCCATGACCTCGTAAGCGTGGTCCATCGGGGACAGCGGGCCTTCAAGGTCGAACACTACGGGCACGTTGACGCCCCCTCAGGTGCTTCAGAACTCGCTCGGTTCGCTCTTCGATCACGTCCATCCGGACGGCGCGACCCACGCAATCGTCCTCCAGGAAGTACATGTAGAGCATGCCCACTACCCGCTCGTTCTGCGCCACCGGGGCGCCTGCGTCGCCAGGTCCTGGGATTGCCACGTTTGGAATTCTGATACTCAACTCTCGTCGACCTACCTCCAACACCTCGGCTAGTATCCACCTGTTCCCGATGTGAACGGCACACGTTCCTTCTTCCGGTAATCCTACGTCGGTTACCTCCGAGTGACCCGGCTCCACCCAATATGCCGCGAACCCACCGACTGGGTCATGGAACGCGAGCTCACAGACGGTTCCCCCACCTCGGACGCGCTTCGGCACGTTCTCGGGGTTAGAGCTCGTGATCACTACTCGACATCCGTTCACGTCCAACACCGCCGTGACCTTTCCTTCCCACCCAAGTCCGTGGATCCTGTCACCGGCTTTCAGCAGGCGCATGACCCCCCGTGTCACCTGCGACTTCGAGCGGGGTTATCACCCCACGCTCACGACGCCGATCGAAAACTAGGAAATCGATAACTAGGAAGTCAGAGGTAGGTTAGGGAGCTGAGGAGTATAGGGCGACTCTCGGGTCGAGCGGGAGTCAGACCTCGCGGGCCCAACTTCCCGAGACTGTCGCTACGTGGCTACCACGCAGTGAGATCATTCGCTGAACCTTCCGAAACGTCGGCCGGAACGCTGATCACACCTTCCGAGCCACTAAAGTCCGCTCGTTAGGTGTATTCCGTTTCAGGCGCTCGATAGCCAGTATCTCGTACCCGCGGCGCTCGTATTCGAGTTCGGTTTCTGAGACAGCCGTCTCCACGTCCGATGCGGCGTATTTTCCGGTTGACGGGTCGACGGCCAACTTCACCGTCTGCACTATGAACCCGCCGGGCTCGAGGAATTCGTCCGCGACGCTGAGGGTGATTTCGGTGGCTTCAGTGTGGATCCTATTGAGATCGCTCGTGACTAACCTGACACGGCCTTCGATGTCGTCTTCGGTCAGCTCTTCGGCCCTTTTCTTGAGGTGTACGACGTTGTCTAGCTCGAGAACCTTCGGGTGCAAGTCCCCTGGATCTACGGCGTATACCGTCCCTGACTCTACCCTCCTCGCCAGTTCGTAACTCCAACCACCCGGTGCGGCCCCGAGATCGATCACGTCGGAACCTTCCCGTACGATGTACGGATGGCGCTTCAGCAACTCCCTGAGTTTGAGCTGAGCCCTGGAGATAGGTCTCATCCCGGGACTCCACTTGCGTACCCGTTTAACCTCTTTGCTGACGATCAGGTCCGGAGGGGCTACCGAGATCCCGGCGGTATCCTGTAGCACCTCGATCCAGACGTAGTAGTCGGGGTCCTCCAAATCCACCGGGGCGCCGGTCGCCTCCTGTACCGCCGCACCTACCTTCACCTCGACCTCTCGCTGTCCGAACGGTGGTTTGCCCCGCTTTCGGCACCGTACTGCAAACGACGTGTTTTCGCCCAGCTTACGTCGCGCCAGGATCGTGGCCGTGCGTTTCATCACGTCCAGGTCGGCGCGCACGGTTCGGTGGATGGGGACGATCTTAGCCACCCAATCCGTGTCCGCATCTTTCACTATCTCGACGATCTCTTCCGGTTCTAGATCCGATCGTACCACTACGACGCCTTTGAAGTACGTGGGCTCCGCCTCCGTGTACGGGTCCTCTTCTTTCAGTATACCCTCGAGCTCTTCGACACAGCGGAACTCGAACCCGGCGGGGCATGTCACTAGAGCTTGGAACGGTGGAATCATCCTACCAGTCCTCCGGCACTTCGGGCGCGTCCGGGTGCTGTGATAGTATGTCCGGAAGCTCGTCTCGAACGTCCTCGCGACGACGTTCTAGTTCTTCCAGTACCTCCGCTAGTGCTTCTCCTACCATCCGTTTGCACTCACCGCAGATGATGTCCCCTTCTCGGCACTTCTTCCGGATCTCCCGTAGCTTTTCATCCCCTCCGATGCGGTCTGCTAGATGGTACACCATGAGTTCGTACACCACGCACTTGTCAGGGTCGCCACCGTGCTCGCGGTGTTCCTCGAGCGTCGCCCCTCCACCTGTCTTCGCGTTCCACACCTTCTCTTTCGCCGCCTCGGGATCGTCGGTGAGGAATATCGCGGTGTTGGGTTTACTGCTTGACATCTTACCACCAGTCAGCCCGGTCATGAACCTGTGGTACGTGCTGGCCGGCTTGATCAAGTCCTCCTTCTCCGCTATATCCCGAGTCAGCCGGAGGTGGGGGTCCTGGTCGACACCCACGGGTACGAGGACCCGGTGTGGTCTTTCGATCTCCTGTGGGTGTAGTATGTCGGCGGCTTGAACGATCGGTGCGAAAGCGTGCCCCATGCTGGTCTCGCCGGTGAACCCGTACGTGTTCTTCACGGCGTTCCACGTGAGTCGGCCAGCTAGCAACAGTGCCATCCGCTGGACTGTCTTTCTCTCGGATTGGAGGTAGATCTCACATCGATCCGGGTCCAGGTCGAGACCCAACGCGGCGTAGTTGAGGACGTACTCTTCGATGGCGATCCTGTGTGCCCGATCCAGGTCCATGTTCCGGGCGTTGTATGCCTCCAAGTCGGCAATTGGGATGTACACCTTGACGTCCATCTCCTGTTGGTAGAACACCAGTTGATCGACGACCGTCTTGTGGCCGAGGTGCATTCGGCCGCTAGGCATCATTCCGCTGAGGACGCTGACGAGTTTGCCGTCGTTGTAATCCTTGAGGAAGGCGTCGTAGTCGCGGTGCCCGAAGACTATACCACGGTCCAGCAGCGGGAATCGCCGTGGTAGTAACTCTCGGACTTCCTCGTCGATCGGTCGAATGCCGAACTCCTCGGTAAGACGTTCGTAGTCAACTTCTTCTACGTCCCAGGGATCGATCAAAGTCTCGGGTATGGGAGTTCACACCCGCTCATTCGCTCTCCACGAACTTTTCCTTCACGTAATCGATGAGGCCTTCTTCCTCGGCCTTCTTTAGGTGGTACTTCACGGACTTAAGTGAGATGCCCTCTTCCTCGGCTATTTCTTCCTCACTCTGTCCCAAGACGTACTTTCTGAGGATTATTCTCGCCCGCCGGGCGCTGGTGGTCACTCCCTCCTCGACGAGATCTCGTGGGTGACACGGCCAGGCTCCGTAGTACGGCTTCTGATCGGCCATGGGAGTGTCCCCCTTACAGTCTCTTCCACCGCCACATCACATACTCGATGCGTGGTTCTTCGACGTCCTCAACGACGGCTAGGACGAAATCCTTCCGGACGGAATGTGCCAAACGTGTGGCCCGCAATACGTCACGGGTAGACAGTTCCGTGTCCGGCTCGACCACCCTCACCACGTATTTAGAGTGTTCCCGGTCGGGGTCCTCCTCGTACACCCGGAACCTTCCTCCGTACTTAAACCCGGACTTCACCACGTATCCCCGCTCGGTGAGATCCCGATAAACGACGTATCCTGCCAAAAACCCAGGTCTCCTACGTTCGAAGAAGGAAAGCAGTTCTTCCACATTCATGGATTCGCCTTCCGGCGTCTCCGGGTTGATCTCACCTTTCTCCGCCAGGTACACGGTTTCGAAAGGGTCAAGGAAGAGCACGTTACCGTGCTCTGTTCCGAAGTACCGACGCTTCAAGTCCTCGTAATCCTTAGAGACTAAGCTACCACCTTCGAAGACCTTAGCATGTGGCAATTTCTCACCCCCAGTTCCCGGCGCACAACATTCAACTAGGATGGATCGTTCGGACTACATGGGCGTGATGAAAGGCCTGCGTCGCGGATCCTGCGGATGAAGATTGAGCCCGGCACTGACTCGGCCTGGGTGTTCACCGTGCGGTTCCGAGGACGGCCCGACCGGTACGTGGCGGCGTGGAAGCAACCCGACCGAGTCACGGGAGCGGATCGTAGTGTAGTGATAGTGCTGTCCACCCGGGGCTGCCGATGGTTCCACGAGACCGGAGGATGTGTGTTCTGCTCCTACCCGCTCGAGGGCGCGGGTACGAGGGTGCCGACGGAGCTCCTAATACGCCAGTTCGAGCGAGCTTATTCCCGACACCGACTGGACTCACCACACGGAGTCAAACTGTTCACGTCGGGTAGCTTCTTAGACCCTGAGGAAGTGCCAGACGAAGCCGTTCGGGAGATACTAGGTCGGCTGGCCGAAAACGATCTGGTGACGGAGGTATCCTTCGAATCTCGCCCCGAGTTAATCACGGACGAGCGGTTGGAGTTGATCACGGACGTTTTGGACGGGAAGTCCTTCGAGGTAGGCATCGGGTTGGAAACCAGTGATGACGAGCTGCGCGCGTCTATGAACAAGGGCTTTTCCTTCCGTGAATTCGCCAAGGCCGTGAAGAAGGTGAGGGAGTATGGAGGAATCCCTAAGGCGTATGTAATGCTGAAGCTCCCATTCCTCTCCGAATCAGAGGCACTCAGGGACGCGTACATGTCATGCGTTGACGCCCACTTGGCCGGCTGCACTAGGATTTCGATATGCCCTGTCACAGTCCATAGGGAGACCGTGCTGGAGAAAGCTTGGCGCGCCGGGCTTTACAGACCGCCCTGGTTGTGGACCTGCGTGGAGGTAGCTAGGAAGGTGAAAGGGGACTTAGGTGATAGGGTCGATCTGCTGGTAGATACGAGCGGTGCCGGAACTCCACGAGGTCCGTCCAACTGTCCGAGATGTTCCCGGCGTGTCGCCCGGGCCCTTCGGGAGTTCACCCGTACGCAGGATACCGGCAAGCTCGAGGGTCTCAAGTGCTCATGTTTCGCGGTTTGGCGCACGCATATCGTCTGCTAGGCACGTTTCAGCCGATGCTGAGTAGTGTCGCCAGCAACAATCCCCATACGAACACCAGCGCCGCCCGCGCGAGTATTCCGATGACTGGGCTCAAGTCACCCTCCGCCGACGCTCCCGATACTTTTTCCAGTATCCCCATCCCCGAAAGTGCCCCGGAGACGGCTTCGAACGCCCCCTGGAGCAACTCCAAGGTGATCTCTGCGATTCCGATCGCCGCCTGTCCCAGCGAGCTCAACAACTCCGGATTGACGATGGACAGTGCCAATCCTCCGAACGTCCCGAGCACTAGTCCCGTCAGCAGCAGGCCCGATAGGTCGAACTGTCCGCCTCCTACCGGACCCCACTGTGAGGTACCACTCGCGGACTCCGTGATGGACCTTATGACGTCACGTACGAGCTCCATCCTCTTGACCTCTCCGTACCTGAAGAGCCATACGTCCGGACAGCCAGCCTCCTTCAGCAGCGTTAGCTGATGCGCTAGACGACTTTCGTTTAGCTCGTGGAGCGCTATTGCCACCTTGCCTGGGTAGAGCCGCTCGTACAGCTTGTACACTCTGACGGGCCACTCGTCGTCCCTCCCGTACTCCTCGGTGTAGGCCTCGACGATGAACTTGTCCACGTAAGTCGCGATCGCGTCTCGGTCGATGGAGTACGGCTCCGGCTTCTCAGGCAGTAAGCAGAAGTACACCACCTTACCGTGGGAGTGCACGAGTTCCGAGATCTCACGTACGAGGTCGGTGATAGCCTGCATAGCTTTCGCGCGCTTGACGGGGTCACTCGTCGGGTACCGGAAGGAATCGTCCAATATTACCCCATCACAGTACGGTAACGCCGACCGTACTGCGTCGAGGATTTCCCTACGCGCTTCTGGGTCCCACGGCTTGTCCCAGCCGTCCTTACGTTCGAACCCCACGATCCAGGCGTATACCTTGACGTTCGGGTCCCTCGCCTTGATGTGGGAGTATACGGCCGAGAGCGTGTCGACGCGCGTCGGGGTGCTGACCCCGCGGATTAAGACGGCCACCTCTGTGTAGCCCGTGCTGAGGATATCGTCCGTGAACTTTTGGACGCCTTCGGACCTTATCGTGCTTCCCCAAGCGAACACCCCGACATCGGTAGCGCAGGCGGGTGTAGCGAGTAGAATGGTAGAGATCGAAGTCATCAAAACTCTAGTGAGCATGTCCACCCCCCTCGAATGCCTCGGAGGTTGCAAAACGTCTATAAAGTCCCTGGGCGGGCACACCACCAGCTCTGGATTGCCGGAAAACCCGTTCCGGGGTGTCGACTTTGGCCGACGAGGTATACACGGTCGACTTCAAGAAGCGTCAGGAGGAGAACGAGGAGAAAGTCGAGAAGGTGATGGAACAAGTCGAGAGTAAGGACGTCAAGTTCGTCAGACTCCAGTTCGTCGACATCCACGGGTTCGTTAAGAACTTCGCGATCCCCGCGGAGCGCCTCGAGGATGCGCTGGTCGAGGGTGTCCTCTTCGACGGTTCGTCCATCGAGGGCTTCGTCGGCATCGAGGAGTCGGACATGATCGCGATGCCCGACCCGGACACCTTCGCCGTACTGCCATGGAGACCGAAGGAGGGTAAAGTTGCGAGGATAATCTGCGATGTTTACTGGCCGGAAGGCAAGCCGTTCGAGGGCTGCCCGAGACTCAACCTGAAGCGCGTGATGAACGAGCTCGCCGAGAAGGGTTACATGATGTACTGCGGTCCCGAGTGTGAGTTCTACCTGCTCAAACAGGACCCGGAGACGGGAGAGGTGGAGGCACACGACGAGGGTAGCTACTTCGACTTCTACCCACTGGACCGCGCCGAGGACATCCGGCGTGAGATCATCTTCGCGATGGAGGAGTTCGGTCTTGAGGTCGAGATGAGCCACCACGAGGTCGGTCCCGGTCAGCACGAGATCGACTTCAAGTTCGCGGACGCAGTGACCACGGCCGACAACGTCATCTCGTTCAAGCAGATCGTGAAGGCCATCGCCAGGAGACACGGACTGATCGCGACTTTCATGCCGAAGCCGATCTACGGCGAGAACGGTAACGGAATGCACACGCACCAGTCACTGTGGGATCCCGAGGGTAAGGAGAACCTGTTCTACGACCCGGACGCTGAGGACCAGTACTACCTGTCAGACACCGCCTTGTACTACATCGGTGGTATCATGGAGCACGCCCATGCGCTGTGTGCCGTCTGCAACCCGCTCGTAAACTCGTACAAGCGACTAGTGCCGGGCTACGAGGCTCCGGTGTACATCGCGTGGAGCCCGAAGAACAGGAGCGCGTTCATCCGTGTACCGGCCGCGCGTGGTAAGGCCACGCGAATCGAGTACCGCTCGCCAGACCCGGCGTGCAACCCGTACCTGGCCTTCGCCGCGATGGCCGTCGCGGGTGTCGACGGCATCGAGAACAAGATCGACCCGGGCGACCCGGTGAACGAGAACCTTTACGAAATGAGCGAGGAGGAGCGGAAGGAATTAGGCATCGAGCACCTACCAGAGAACCTCCGCGACGCCCTGGAGGCGTTCGAGGAGGATGAGGTCGTGCAGAGCGCGTTCACGGACCACATCGTGGAGCAGTGGCTGGAGCTGAAGTGGGAGGAGTGGGGCGAGTACCGGGAGCGCGTCACCAAGTGGGAGATCAAGAAGTTCATTGTCTACTAAGCCCGGAACCTTCTTCCCCACCACCTATAGTATTGTTACAGGGGTTGAAACGAAATGAACCAGCTGGACGTGATGATCCTCAAGATACTCGCCGAGGCAGATCGACCCATGGGCTCCGGTCGCATCGCCGAGCTCATCGAGGAACGGTTCGGTGAGAAGTACAGCACGCGCTCCATCCGGTACCGCCTCCAGAAGATGGAGGATAAGGGACTAATTCGGAGGGTACGGAGGAACGACAGGGTAGTCGGTGCCGAGATCACCGAATGGGGCCTCACGGCGCTGAAGATCGAGACATCTTCCGAACGCGTGGGCATGTACCTCTCAGTGATCGAAGAGATGGCTTACCGTTGCTCCTTCGATCCCGATGTCATGAAAGGGAGAGTAGTTTGCAACGTCTCCGTAGTGAAGAGGGAACACCTCGACGACTTCCTCGACGCAGTCGTTGAGACGTACCGTGCCGGCATCTCGCCCAGCCCGCTGGTGGCGATTAAAGAGGATCTGTCGGATCACGACGTCGAGGTAGGAGAGGACGAAGTCGCAGTACTCACGGTGTGTTCCGTCACCATCGACGGTGTTCTGATCAACCGGGGTATCCCGGTAACACCCGTCTGCGGAGGCCTGCTTTACCTAGAGGAGGGCGAACCTCTGGGTATGCAGGAGTACATAGAATACGAGGGGTCTACAGTGGATCCTCTCCACGTGTTCGTCGCTAAAGGGATGACTCAGGTCGAACGCGTCCTAGAAACCGGTACCGGGTTGGTCCCCGCCAACGTCAGGTACGTACCGTGGGCGGCGCTGGAGGACGTCGAACGTGTCGAACGCGAGCTCGAGAAAGCCGACATCCGTGGGATCGTAGACGTCCCCAAAGTCGAAGGGGAAATCTTGGGAATCCCACTCCCACCCAGAAGCTTGGGTATCGTGGCGTACGGTGGGCTGGTCCCGGTAGCCCTCCTCGAAGAACGCGGTATCTCGACTCGAACGTATCCCACGCGCACTTTAGTGGAGTATTCCTCGCTAGAAGATGCCCGCCGTTACTAACGCCGGAACCTCGAGAGTAGTCGTCTGATGGGACCCAAGATACCCTCAGAGGAGGTCATCCTCCGGATTTTCAACTCTTCCCCTCCCGCTCTTTCGGGCAACTTCTTCGGAGGTCCCAGTTCCTTCAACCTTTCAATGAGGTCTTCCGGCAGTACCGTGGATAAGGCAAGGCTAGCTCCAGCTAGGACCACACTCTGCTCGTAGTGGTACCTGCTTCCGGCGAAGAACCCGGTAACGTTCGAGAGTATCTCGTTCGGATCTTCCCAGTCCAGATCTACCGTGGATCCTGGTTTGATGGCCTCCTCCTTACTGTTCATCTCAATGAACACTTTAGCATCTTCAGAAACGCCCGGGTATCCGGCAAAGACAAAGAGCACGGGTTCCCCGGCGTGCGTCAGTACCTTCCCCCTCTTCCCGTTCACCCTGATTTTGACGGTGTGGTACGGCCTGGGTGGATCTTTCAACAGCTTGGTCACGAGGTTATAGCCGGTCTCGAACAGCTCTTCCCGCGTGACCGTGTACCGGTTGAAAGACAGGAAGTTTGAGGTGACCAGTATGAACAACGGTAACACCCCGATCACGCCGTGACTCCCGGCGCCCTCCCCTCATAACCCGATCGTCATCTCAGTCATCTTATCAGACATTCCGCCCCGGTCATCGGGTGGGGTGAAGCCTGTGTCCGCGTTTAAAACGTTGACGTTGCGGGTGTACTGGGACGAAGCACGGTTCGAGGTCCTGGACCAAACGGAGCTACCGGACCGAGAGGTTTGGCGTGAATGCACTTCCTACAAGGATGCCGCGGAAGCCATCGAGAACATGCGCGTCCGAGGAGCACCTCTCATAGGAGCCGTCGCCGCCTTGGGCGCGTGGGTGGCGTACGAGCGGGACGAGGACTACGGAGAGGCCATCGAACGACTCCGTAACACACGGCCGACAGCACGCAACCTCTTCTGGGCGCTCGAGAGGATGGAGGACGCTCAAAACCCACGAAAGGAAGTCGAGCGGATCCTACGAGAGGATGTGGAGGTGAACCGAAAGCTCGGCGACCATGGGGCCGAACTACTGCCAGACGAGTGCACGGTTCTCACCCACTGCAACGCCGGGGCACTAGCCTGCGTGGACTGGGGGACAGCACTCGGTGTCGTCCGGTCCGCGGTATTCGACATGAACAAGGAGGTCGAAGTCATCGCGACCGAGACGCGTCCCGTGCAGCAGGGGGCGCGCCTAACCTGTTGGGAGCTCTCAAAGGACGGCATACCGGTGAAGCTGATAGCCGACACGGCCGTAGGATACGTGATGTCGAAGGGTAAGGTCGACGCGATCATCGTAGGTGCAGATCGCATCGCCCTGGACGGATCCGTCGCCAACAAGATCGGCACCTACCAGATCGCCGTGTTGGCGGATCGCCACGACGTGCCGTTCTACGTGGCGGCCCCTACGAGCACCATCGACCCAAACACCGAGACCGGCGAAGACATCCCGATCGAACACAGGTCCGAGGAGGAGGTGAAAAACGTCCGTGGCGTCCGGGTGGCCCCAGAGGACGTGACGGCCCTCAACCCGGCGTTCGACGTCACACCGCCGGAACTCATCGACGCCATCATCACCGAGAAGGGTGTCGTCGAGCCCCAGGAGGTGGCCGACCTGGTATGAGTAGCATCCTCGACCCGATACGCGGGATCCCCGTGGATCTCGAGCTAGTGAGAAGGGAACTCAACGTCGATCTTCCCACGGCCCGGTACTTGGTACGGACCGGTCTGATCACGACCGACGGAGCCCGGGTGCTCCGACGCGGGCCCACCACCGGGACTTGCGCCACCGCGGCCGCCAAGGCCGCGGCTATCCGACTCCTGGAGGGCAGAACGGTACGGATCGTCCGCGTTCGCCTGCCGATAGGGACGGTAGTGGGCGTTCGGGTTTCGCGCGTCGATGGGTACCCACCCGAAGCCAGAGTGAAGAAACCCGGGAACGACGACCGCGTGGACGTCACCGCGGGTGTTACCATCGCCGCCAGGGTCGAGGAGACCGGCTCCCAGGGTATAGAGATACGCGCGGGTAGGGGGGTTGGTGAGACACCATCCGGAGAACCAGCGATATCCGAGGCTGCGCGGGAACAGATAATCGACAACCTGCGCTACCTCGCTGACTCCTACGGGATCGGTCTAAGGGTCACGATCGAGGTGCCGGACGGCGAGGAGATCGCCCGCAAGACCCTGGCACACCGTCACGGGGTAGAAGGAGGCATCTCGATCCTGGGAACGAAGGGTTTGGTGGACCCGAACTCAGAGGAGGCCATCGAGGGGTCGATCCGGAGCGACCTCCGGTACGTCGGGCGCTTTCCCTGTCTGGTCACCGGGTACAGGACCATGGACAGGGCGCGACGACTCGGGATACCCTCTCGCGACATCATCAACTGCCATGGAAGGTACGACCTGGCGCTCGAGGCCGTGAAAACAGGTGTTCCGGCGGACGGGGAGGTCAAACGATTCGGCGCCGTGCTGATCTTCGGAATGCCAGGCAAGCTGCTCAAGCTCGCGGCGGGCGTGTACAACACGCACTCGAAGGTAGCCGACGCACGCCGCGAGTCCCTGGTGACCCGACTAGTCGAGATCGGCCGGCCCGACATCGCGGTCAAGGCGTTGCGTCACGAGGGGCTGATATCCGAGTTCCTCAGAGGCCTCGACCCAGACGTCCGTCGGAAGCTGTTCGAACGCGTCTGCGAGCTCGTCGAGGAGCGGGTGAGCTCCGATCACGACATCGAGTGCGGGTGCGCGCTATACTTCCGCTCGGGCGACTCCGAAGAAGTCGTTGAGGGGGAGGGCTGGAAGCGGCTGGTTCGCGGGCACGATGATGATCTGATCGGCCGTCCGAGGGGATGAGGACACAGGCCGCCGCTGAATCCCGACCTTAACGGAGTGGAAGCATCCCGGATGATGACCTAATCGGCCGCCCGATCGGTGAGGACGTTCCAGGCCGCTGACGGGGTCAAGCTACCTCGACACCTTCCGAGACCCCGTGTATCGCCGACACGCACTTTCCGCTCAACGCGTCTTCGAGCGCCGTCTTGACGTCTTCGGCATCCTCGCGCCAGCACACGGCGAAGACCGTGGGTCCCGCGCCGCTGATCGCGAACCCCAACGCCCCTGCCCCGTAGGCGGCTTCCCGGAGCTCACCATATCGGGGCACGAACCGCCTGCGCACGGGCTCGGAGATCCTATCCTGTCCGATCAACCTCGCGAACGTCTCCGCGTCCCCCTCCGCGATCGCCGCCACCATCAGCGCGACCGCCGAGAGGTTGTTCACAACGTCGTCAAGCGAAGGCGGCCTTTCTCTGAGGACCCTCCTGGCCTCCTCCGTGGTCACCCTGACCCCGATCGGCGTCACCGTCACGAACCCGAGGTCCCCAGGTACCTCCAGCCTCCTGTACTCCCGCTCGGACCGCCAGATCACGAAACCGCCCAACAGGCACGGGGCCACATTGTCGTAGTGGGGCTCCCCGGCTGCCGCGCGCTCCCCTTCCGCCGCGAACCTGAGCAGCTCGGACTCCTCGAGCCCTAGCCCGAACTCCCGGTCGATAGCCACGGCCGCAGCCACCGCCGAGGCCGCGCTACTACCTAATCCCCCCACAGGAACGCCCTTACCGATCTCTAAGGTCACCCCGGGTAGGTCGAACTCCTCAACCATCCTCAGGGCCACGCGTCCCGCGGTGTTGCGCTCGGGATCGGTCGGGATCGAATCCTCGGTGACTATCCTCACGCCGTCCGCTTCGCGGGCCTTCACGACGTCATGGAACCCGTCGACCGCCAGTCCGAACACGTCGAACCCTGGACCGACGTTGGCGATCGTCGCCGGTGCCCGTACGACCGTCGACAACGGCGTCACCCCGACAAGGATACTTAGCGCCGGCCCTTCCTGGGATCGGGTGGTACCCTTGAACATCAGCCGTTACTTCGCTCTAGCCCCCGGCGCCGGGGTTTCGTCCAAGGAGCTCGTCCAGTGGCTCCTCGAGAACTCACCGCCCGAAGTGACGATCAAGGAGACCTGCTTCGGGGCCATCGCGGACGGTCCCGAGGACGAGCTACGGAAGCTCGCCGAGAGGGCACGTGAGGAGTTCGGATACGCCGTGTTCTCCAAGGTGAGGGGATACCCCGCAGGGGACCCCAGAGTCTGCCGGAGAACCAGAGGGGGCGGTCCCAGACCCGGGTTCCCGCAACTCCAGCGCGAGGTCGAACTCCTCGACCTCATCGCGGAGGGATTGCGCGCCCTGGACAGGGGGGAGGAGGTAGAACTAGAGGAGCGGGAACCAGTGTCCGCGAATACGATCCGGAAGCTCGCCGAAGAAGAGCTGGAGTAACCCTCGTGAGGGATATCGGCGTCCTAAGATGAGATGACGGGGATACATATCGGGTACAACATCGCCACAGCTAACAGCTCACGCCCCGCATGGAGTCTTCCTGTATTATCTTTTTCCACCGTCAATTAATAAGTCTAAGAAATGTCACAGAACCTGATAGTCGAATCCCGACTTCCGTATTCTGCCGTCAGGATAATACCACACGAGACGTGAACGTGTGCTGTGGGTCGGAGATGATGATCCAACCTACCGGCACCCCATATCGTGTCGCTAGTGTGCGGAACCTCCTAGGGTTCTGATCAGGAAGGCTTCTAGTCGGTCTGAGTTCTCCTAGAGGGTCCCCGGAGCTCGATCGTATTCGAGGTCTCGCGTCGGAGGTCGGGCTTAACTCGCAAAACGAGTACCCGAAACGAGTACCCGTCTCGCCCGGTTCGTGTGGAGATACGAGAGTACTGAGAGTGGAGTTGCGCATTAACTGACGGGTCCGGCTAGAGGACTCTCCCAGGTCCAGGGAAACTTGACACCCCCGTGGAATACTTTCGTTCTAGGGTTTGGGTGGAAAGCTCGCCCGCGCTCGAACCGGTGATCACGACTCAACCTGGCAACGTAGTACGGGGCCGCTGGAGCTTCAGCGGCCCGTCTGCTCCTCGATACGATGGGTGAGAGTGTTTACGTACTGTTATCCACTAACACTCATACTAATATCGCACTATATACGTATCATCTTCGTATGATTACTCAACAATAGTAATGTGATCGCCCGACCACGATGGAACGGAATGTGGATCACGGGTGGAAATTCTACACCACTTCCAACGCGGGATCGTATTGGAAACGAACGCACATGTCCGGTACTGGGGCGAGGGTCCACGAAGGAGCACCGTCTACGGCATAAGACTCAAATACTGGAAGGGGTTGGATGGGATTGTGGGATAGGGCCCGCAGTTCAGCCCGGCAGAACGCCGGCCTGACGAGCCGGTGGTCCCGGGTTCAAATCCCGGCGGGCCCACCACCGCTAATTGTTACGAAAATCATAACAACATGACCCCGGACCTCGAGAATGAGGTGATTGAATTCTCTCCATACCATCATGGGAATCGTGACGCTCGCTCCGCCTAACTATTATATGAGTCATATGTTCTTGATTTCCGGAAAGTATTGAGCGGTGGTCCCGCCGGACCTGGGGGACTGTTGAGGCTGGGCATCCCGTTCCTTGTCGGCGTTACGGCGTACCAGGGTGGGACCGGCAAGACTACAGTGGCTTTCAACGCAGGTTTGGAGTTCGCGCGTCCTAGGGGCTTCGACGGTGTCCCAGCCTGCCCAGTGGTTATGATCGATCTTGACCCACAGGGTCAAGCCAGGAAGGGTGGGAGAACGCTGGTTTCCTTGTTCGAGGACGGACCGTTCGAGCGACACTCGATCAGGATATCGGTCTCGGACTTCCGAATGTGGAAAGTGGAGTACGATCCCAACGGCTTTGACGACATCGTCCGAAAGGACGTACCGTTCGGCACCGCACTACTGGCCGTACCTAGAAAGGGGCTGGAAAGGATCAACGCCAGTTCGTTACGGAGATTAATAGGGGAGGTACACGAGTTGGTTGGCGATCCCCCAATCGCCTTGGTGGACACTCCACCGATGAACGTGAGGGCGGAGTGGGTTCGAAACATTCTGGTAGAGTGCGATCTGGTGGTGCCGGTGGCGGACTTCAGGTCGATCAAGCAGTTAAGTAGGTTCTTCCGTGAGTCGGGCTACGTGACCCGATTCGCCGTACTGAACAAGGTGTTCGAAGGGCGAACGAAGGAGGCCGAATTCCTGAGGAAGCGTGTGAAGGAAGAGCTGAGCCGATTACCGATAGATACCGAATCCGACTTGATTTGGGTTCCCGATTCCGAGGTGATCCGCGTGGCGACGGATCTCGGAGTACCCGTGCGGATGAGGTTCAACTCCTACGGTTACGCCACACCTTTCCGTAGGATAGCACGTCGAATCACACTGGAATGGAGCCGGAGGGTGATATAATGACTTCCACGGAGGTCAAGTTCGACGGCGAGGCAGTACAGCGCGTGTTCGGCGTTCCGCGAGATGTGATTAAGGGTACGGTAGTAGGAGCTATGGACGTCATGGAGGAGAGGAAATCCGAAGGCCTCGCCGCGATCCGGCGACCGGATGAGATATGGCCAATAGGACGGGCACTGGCGCGGTTGGCCTCGACGGCGAGAACGTCGCTAATCCGGACGGGCGGTATCTCGGAACCGTGGGGAGTACTCGAAAACGTGCTTGGAGACAACGAGCCGAAATCCCCGCTTCTCCGTCGATTGTGGGCTTTGACTATGGGACGGGGAAGTGTTGGTTTCCCTGCACTGACTCCGGAGACTACGGTGATAGCTTGGGGCGTTCGAGACACCGGCGAGGTGAACTTGGAGGTGAGAAGCTTGGTGGAAACCCCGGTTGTTCGAGGTCTGGTGACGCTGGCAGTGATGGACGACATGGGTGAGATGATGCTAGACAGGTTAGGTGATCGGGCGGAGCGGTTGTCCGAAGCACTCCGACGGGCGTTCGACGACCGAGCGATCAAACTTCTGGGTACTTGCGCGTGCTCGTGGATGTCGGAGAAGCTCGGGGACGAGTTCGAGGAGTGGTGGAACGAAGGCGGTGGGTGGCGGGCTCTCTATAGAGTCGTACGTAAGAGCGAGCTGGTGGAGTCGACGGTGAAGGAACGCACCGGGATAGAGCCCGGGAAGTAAGCCCGCGGTCCGGCCCCCACGGTTTCGTTTCATGATATCCGGTTTTCGAGTTCTCGGTACACCCCGCCCTCACTCGTCGCGAAAGCGACCACTTATCAGAACTGTCGACATTTTACCCGCTCATCGACATTGATTGTGAGGTATTCGTCATTCATGGCTAAAGATAGTGAGTGAGTTATGGTGGCTAGTTTTGAAAGGTGGATAAATCTGTGTTGGATGGTATATGTGAAATAGTTGAAAGATTGATTTGATTAGGCAGTGTTCATATAAGGAGTAGGACAATAACATTTTTCAATCGGGAAAGGATAGGTGTGTCGAAGTTGATGGTGATGAGAATGAAAAGAAAAATAAAGGCAGTAAGAGGTAAAAATAGTAGAAAGCAATACACTGAACTGTTGGATTAAGAAGAACACTCTCGAGAAGAATACTCTAGATTACTGGGTCAAGGTATAATAGAAGATTATGCATAGAGGTGAGTAAGGTGTGATGGGGAGGAGGACTACTCCTTCTCCACCGGGCCCAGGACACTGTCCAGGGCCTTCTTCCAGGCCTTGGTGGGCACCTCCGGCATCGCGGTGACGCCCTCGCGGACGACGGTTATCGCGCTCACCGGGCACGCCCGGGCGCACGCTCCGCAGTAGGCGCAGGTCTCCGGGTGTGCCACGATCTTAGTTTTACCAGCCTTACCGCCTTTCTCAAACTCCAGCGCGCCGCACGGGCACACCTCGACGCACAGTCCGCAACCGACGCACTCCTCGTCGTCGACCTCCAGGGTTCCCTCGTACGGCTTGATCACCTCGATGGCGTCGACCGGGCAGACGAAGCCACACCATCCGCAGTATACGCAGGAGCTCGGGTCGACGTCGACGGACCCATCGACCTCACTCTTCTCCGGGATCTCGCCGCGGGTGGTACCGTAGCACACCATACAGCCGACCTTGATCGCGTCCACCGGGCACGTCCTCATGCATACGCCGCAGTACACGCACTTGTCCTCGTCGACTTCGATGCTGAACTCGGGCTCAGGGTTATCGGCGCTGGGCTTCGGCCGCTCGACCGTGATGGCGTCGGCAGGACACGCTTCCTCGCAAGCCTTACAATAGATGCACTTCTCCTCGTCGATCTCGATCTCTCCCATCACGAGGTCACCGGGTGTCGGAACCTCGCGCTCGACTGTAATAGCCTCCTGCGGGCAGGTGTCGGCGCATAGGGAGCAGTACACGCACTTCTCCTCGTCCACTTCCACCGACTTCGGCAGCTTAGGCAGTCCAACCTCTGTCATGGGCTTCCCGTTGACGAACAGCTGGATGACGTCGTACGGGCATACGAAGGAGCAGATGCCACAGAGGACGCACTTACTCTCGTCGACGTCGATCGGGTCCTCTCCCTTGCGCACGACGGCGGACGGTGGTGCCACGGAGATCGCGCCCACTGGGCAAGCCGTCTCGCAGATCCCACAGGCGGCGCACTTCGACGTGTTTACCACGAGTTCCCTCTCCTCTGCACCCTCCCTGACCACGCGCAGCAGCGGTGGGGATACCTCCTTCACGGGTTCTAGCCTGGCTTCCGCCATGTGTGTTTCCCCCAAGTAAATCTCGTTCGCGCCACCCTCAGACCGTCGTCCGCTATAAATCGTGTTGTCGACACCTGAATGATGGTAAAGGTTATCTATATTTACATGCGTAAGACGCAGTCCACCTCGGCACCACTAAGCGACAGATGTCCGCTGTCGGCGTCCTAACTTCACGGATGAAACGGCCGTCTTTCATGTTCCGAAAGGTTTAAGTCCGAAGAGTAGAGGACAGACGTTGTGTGGAGTCCGATTGCTACGTCTGGTCCAGAAGGTTCTGTGGTGGATTCTGTCCAACCTGGAAGAAGTTATCTATACGGAGAACTTACTGCTCCGCGTGGTAAGCCGTACGATCGTTGTGATGTTGCTACCGATCAGGTTACCGTACAGGTTGTTGAAGACGATCGCTGAATACCTACGACGAGGACTTACATCCACCTACTAGAGAACGTTCCGTTTACTTTCTTGAGATTCCGAGGTTCGCGTTCCCCGTTGCCATGTACCCTACCCGGTGCCCTTGTTTTCCTCCGTCAAGGACGTCACGCGGTGACCATCACGGTTAGTCTTACGGTTGATTACCGCTCCACTTTTTGGTGCGAGGCACGCTGGTTCGAATAGGGAGTGCGGTTGGCTCACGCAGTGATCCGAGTTTTCAGTCCGATACTTACCTGTATGGAGTTTTCCGTAGGTGATGATACCTTCCGATACCGTCAAGAGTCGGGATCGAGGGTTGGTATCATTCGCGAGCGACGGACCGTGGCGGGTCAGTGTCATAGCGTACGCCCGGTGTACCTAAGTGGTGCACCGCTGTGTAATCCGTCAGGAATCCGATCGGCCGGGGGGTGCCTCCGTGGCGAAGATCCTGGTGACGGATCCCATACACGAGGACGCGCTGAGGAAGCTCGAGGAGCTAGGAGAGGTCATCGTGTTAGAGGACGCCGACGAAGAGGAGATCCGGGAGCACGTGAGGGACGCGGACGCTTGGGTGGTGAGGAGCGGGACGAGGGTGACGAGGGAGATGATCAAGGAGGCCGAGCGCCTCAAGGTCATCGCCAGAGCGGGTGTGGGCGTCGACAACATCGACGTGAAGGCCGCTACGGAACGCGGTATCATCGTCGTCAACGCGCCGGAGTCGAGCTCGATCTCTGTCGCGGAACACACGATGGGTCTCATCCTCGCGTTGGCCAGGAAGATACCGCAGGCGGACAGATCGGTACGCCGCGGGGAGTGGGACAGGAAGACGTTCATGGGCGTTGAGCTGGCTGGGAAGACTTTGGGCCTCATCGGCCTCGGCAGAATAGGTCAACAGGTGGCCAAGCGTGCCAAGGCGTTCGAGATGGAAGTGATAGCGTACGACCCGTACATACCGAGGAAGGTGGCGGAGGAGCTCGGGGTGGAGCTCGTCGACGAGCTCGAGGAGCTGCTGGAGCGCGCCGACATAGTCTCGATCCACGTCCCCCTGACCGAGGAGACGGAGGGGATGATCGGCGAGGAGGAGCTGAAGAGGATGAAGAGCTCGGCGTTCCTGATCAACTGCGCGCGCGGTAAGATCGTGGACGAGGAGGCGCTGATCAAGGCGCTGAAGGAGGGCTGGATCGCGGGCGCCGCCCTCGACGTGTTCGCCGAGGAGCCGCCCGGCGAGGACCACCCTCTGTACGAGCTGGACAACGTGGTCCTGACGCCGCACATCGGCGGCTCGACTGGTGAGGCACAGCGATCGGCGGGTCTGATCGTGGCCCGTGAGATCGAGCGGGTGTTGAAGGGTGAGATCCCAGAGAACGTGGTCAACCTACCGCTGGCTGGCGTGCCGGACGACGTGAGAGAGCTGATGGAAGTGGGCGAGCGACTGGCCGACGCTGCCGCCCAGGCACTCGAGGGACGTCTGAGATCGGTTCAGGTTAAGGTGGGTGGTGAGTTCGAGGATCGGGAGAAGGAGGCGCTGAAACGGGCAATTCTGAAGGGATGCCTGGACCGTGTGTTGACGGATCCCGTTACCATGGTCAACGCGATAGACGTCGCCGAGCGAAGGGGGATCGAGTTCGAGTTCACGGTCTCGGACGAGCTCGAGGGAGGAGAGGTGGAAGTGGTTGTCCGCTCGGACGAGGACGAGATCTCGCTCAGGGGCGAGCTAGTCGAGGATCGGGTGTACCTGACGTCGGTGAACGGGTACGAGGTGAGGTTCAAGCTCAGCGGTCCGACGCTCTTCGTGTGGCACGTGGACAGGCCTGGGGTGATCGGGGAAGTCGGGATAATCCTGGGCGAGCACCGCGTGAACGTGGCAGCGATGGAAGTCGGACGCCGGGAACGTGGCGGCGAGGCGATCATGGTCATACGGACGGACGAGGAGCCGCCCGAGGAGTGCCTGCGGGCCATCGACGAGGTCGAACCGGTCCGCCGGGTGGAGCTCGTCAGGTGCTGAAGAGCGTGGCCGTGGCGGGTGACCTGGACCGGTTTAGGGAGGTGATTAAGGAGAGGGGTTGGTCGGAATACTCTCCCAACCCCGCCACGGGCCTCCTCACGGAGCTGGTCGAGCGGTTCTTGGCTAGGTTCCCGGGTGCCGTGGCCGTCAAGGGACCGGACCGGGAGCGAGGTACCGAGGAGTTCGTCGTCGAGATACCGGGCGGCGACGCGTTCTTGGACGAAATACTGGAGGAATGTGAACGGATACGTGAGAACTTCGAAAGAGAGTTCAGAGGAGAGGTCACGATCAGCCTCGGTGTAGGCGTCGGCCCGGCACCACGCAACCGCCGTCCACTCCGCGAAGGCGAGTCGCCGGCGGTCCGGAGGGCCCTCGAGGCGCTTCGGGAGGCGAAGAGGAAGGGAGGAAACGCTATCGTAGTCCGGGGGTGACGGAGTTGACGGAGTTCTGGACGCGGTGCTACGCGCTGGCGGCGAGATCGCTGATCGAGGTTATGAGGACGAAATCGTACCCGGTGCAGTATATCCTCAGGAAGACGCTGTCCGAGTACGACGACAAGACACAATCCGTGACGCGGAGCATGGTGTACGACGTGCTCCGCCGCTACGGGACACTAGAGCGCGTCGTCGACGACGTCTCGAGGTCAGAGCTTCCGCCGTTGGAGCGCGCCCTCGTGATGGTGGCTGCGAACGAGGTCCTCTACGAGGGTAAACACTCGGCACCGGTGACGGACTCCGCGACCCGGGCAGCCAAGGAACTCGGATTGAACCACCGCCGCGTCCACGGAGTCGTCGCGGACCTAGAGGAGTACGAGGGACCGGAACCGGAGGACGATATCGACAGGATGTGCCTTGAGTACCACCATCCACGGTGGTTCGTCGAGAAGTTCGGTGCCCTCATCGACGAGGACGAGCTCAAGGATCTCATGGAAGTCCACAACGAACCGCCTGAGTACTATACGTTCCGAGTTAACACGATGGTAACCGACGTAGAGGACGTCCTCCGTGAGTTCGAAGAGCACGGCTTCGAGGTGGAGCGCGGGAAGTACGTCGACTACTGTATCCGGGTGAAGAAGGGGCAACCGCTGCGGCTGGAGGAGCTGGAGTGTTGGCGGGAAGGGCACATCGTACCCCAGGACGAGGCGGCGGCACTGGTAACCGAGATACTGAACCCACAACCCGGGGAGAGGATCGCCGACTTATGCGCCGCGCCGGGCGGTAAGACCACACACATCGCACAACTGACTGGAGACGAGGCGGAAATCCTTGCCGTAGACGTCAGTGGGGTACGACTCCGCAGGCTAGAACGGTTCGCGGAACGAATGGGATTCGAGAACATCGAGACCCTACGCGCGGACGTCCGCAGGCTAGGTAGGAACCCGCGGTACGTGGGTAAGTTCGACCGGGTGCTGTTGGACCCTCCATGCTCCAGTCTTGGAACGCTCCGGAGCGATCCCGACGTCAAGTGGAAGATCGGGCCGCGAGATATCCGAGAGTTGGCACTAAAGCAGCGTCAGCTCATCCGCGCGGCGGCCCGACTGCTCAAACCTGGGGGCGTACTGGTATACTCGACCTGTACCATCACACCCGAAGAAAACGAACTCGTCGTATCCGAAATTATCAAGCGGGATCGCTTGCGTCCCGTGGACGTACGTTCGAAGTTCAAGTTCTTACACCCGCCCTTAGGAGTCGACGGAGTATCGTCGAGCTTGGAAGCCGGTCGGATGTGGCCACACGTCCACGGTACTACCGGGTTCTTCGTGGCCAAGTTGAAGAAGGTGGCTTAACAAGTGAAGGCTATCCCGAATCCCGCTATCCCCGCGATCGTGGGTGGTAGGAGTGTGCGACATGTTCGCTCGAGGATCTCTGCATTACCGAACACGGCCGTCCATAGGTACTTCACGAGTATTGATTCCAGCGAGGACAGTGCGATCAGTACGCCCGCGGTCGAGGAAGGAAGGGTACCCGAATTCACCATATAGGCTAGGCTCAAGCTCATCGCGTTGCTGCTGGCTAACGAGCCGACCACGGCACCGACGACCAAGCCGGCTTTCCCCGCGAACAGCTGTCCTATCTTCAGTGTCATCGAGAACCCCGAAATGAGGAGACCTAGCTTCACCGCGGGTTTCAGGGAGAGGGGAGACCGCATCCGATCCTTAACGACACGTCGGAGATCTTCCTCGTCGACTTCCGCGCGACCCGACTCGTATACGGAGATAGCGAACCCGGCTATGGCCGCGGGGATCGCCACGTAAGCCACCTTCTTCACCACGGCTAGGTCCCTCGAGACGGCTGCGACCAGGATCATGTTGCGTAGGATCGCGACGGAAGTCGCGGCGGGTACTACGGCGGCAGGCACCAAAGGGAGTTCCTTGAACCTCGCCACGACGGTCGCGGTGGTGGCGGAACTGCTGACGAAACCTCCGACCAGAGACGTCGTCAGTACCCCTCCCCTGACGGACGTCCGAACTCCCAGGTACCCGAGTGCCGTCACAGCGAGCACCAGCAGGACGATCTCCAACACCCTCCTCAGGTTCAGAACGCCCCAGGGATCCACGGGGCCGGGTGGACAGAGCGGATAGACCAGTGCGGCCAGCGAGAACACCGTCAAGGCGTCCAACACGTCCCTGTCGGACAGTCTCCTCAGGACGGGGTGGATCCTCGCCCGGGAGAGGAGTACTACGGCCGTCGCGATCGCTAAAGTGGCTCCTTCTTTGAACCTACCCATTCCGACCAACGCACCAGCGGCGAACGTGGCCAACAGCGCCAACGGTGTGACTATACCCAACGATCGACGCTGGTACACCCGCATGACGTACATCGTCACGGCCAGCGCGGCGGCCCCAACCGACGTCACCGTGGCTATGGGGACGCATCCTAACCTGTAGAAGTACGCGGTGAGTCCTCCGAGCACACCGATTAAAGTGAACGTCCTGAAGCCCGCGACCCGACGCGCGATGTGAGCGTGCTCGCGCTCGAGTCCCACCACCATCCCTACCGCGGCCGATAACACCAGCATCTGTAGGAACCGGAGGTACTCATCCATGACGATATCCTCCCGGGGGCAACCTGAATGGGGTTGGACTACGAGCCTTCACACTTGATGTTACTGGTTACGGTATTGGACGATCGGGACGGCGAGGTGCTGGGCGACGCGATTCAAAAACTGATCGAGCGCGAGGAAGTACTCGCGTGTCACGCGGTCCCGTGTGTGACGAAGAAGAACCGGCCCGGACACGTCCTGGTGGTTTTAGTGGACGGTGGTGAGAATCCCGACCGGGTAGCGGAGGACGTCGCCCGTGACATCATGGTGTTAACTGGGTCAACGGGTGTCGACAGGTTCGATGCCGATGGTGTGTACTCCGTACCTTCCAGGTTCGAGGACGTCCGGGTGGTATACGGCGAGCGTGAATGGAGGGTCAGCGTCAAGATCGCGGAGACAGAGGAAGGAGAAGTCGTCACGGTGAAAGCGGAGTTCGACGAGTGTCGTGAGATAGGTGAGGAGACGGGGATCCCACCGCGCGAGGTGAAGGCCATGGTAGAGGCCGCCGCGAGGGTCGGGGGTTGGGTCGACCTCAAGGATCGCGAGATTAAAGTTCGGTAAGTGTCCAGACCCAGTGGCATAACGGTATGAAAAAGTATCCCCGGACCGTGGGGCCCCCTCTCATCCCGGCGCCTCGCGGCGTCGAGGGGGCCCCGCCGACTTGTACCGGGGGTCCGTAGCGGACGCTCATCGGATCGGCTTCGGCCACCTAGCGCCCGTCCCTTGAGGGAAGTTAGCGTGAAAGGCCTCCGTCGGCGCCGCAATCATCACGTGTCAGGTTCGGGCAAGAGTCTTCATCGGCTAAACTACCGACGATGGCGTAAGATTTGAAGATCTCGCTCGAACGCCACGGAGGACCAACAGCGTAGAGAAGGAGCCCGTCCGCTTCAGGGGCGGAGGATGTCGATCTTCTCCTCTTCGACGGCTTCGATCGCTCTCTCCATCAGTTTCTTCGCGAGATACGCCGAGGATTCACGAACGATGATCTGGAGCCTTCTCCCTTCGACTTCGAGTTCCCCTAGATCGACCTCGACCGCCGGGCAGAACTCGTGACAGTATCCACAATGGAAACAGTCACCGGTCCGGAGGTCACCGTACGGATACGGGCACTTCTCCTCGAGTCGGCAAGGGTCACAGTTCTCACAGCGATCCGGGTTCCAATGGATGGTCTCTTGGATCCACGTATCGGCGTACGTGGCCTCCTCTACTGGTGTTCTGTCGGAGAGCCTAGCGATCGGTAGGGCGGCGTCGGAGTGATCACGCTCCAAAAGCGGAAGCGTTTCCTCGGTAACCGCTATCACTGACGCGACACCCGCGATATTCTCCGGTCCCGCGGATGTCCTATACTCGCCCATGAACGTAGGGTCACACTCGGTGAGATCCGCGTGAAGTGTTAAGTTAGGGCGTTCCCGGGTGCTGCGGGTACCTCTTCCAGTGATGACCCCGGGAGCCCCACAGAACAGTACACGTCGGCCGGGTCGATGGAGGCGGAGGTCCGGATCGTGTTCCAGAGGGTTGTAACCTCCGCACCCGCTGAAGGATGCCTCCCCGGGTTCCAGAGGTCTCGGTGCGAAGATAGTCGACGCGGGTCGTTCGCCATCGTTGAATATCGCGGAGTAGTTACGGAAGCACGCACGGGTAGACGCGATCATCGCGCGTTCAAGCTCATCTAGGCCGACTGTTACCTCATACTCACGACCGTCGTCCGATACGGCGACGACGTCGAACTCTTTACCCTCCGCTATCGTGCGGAGTAGGTGCGCCCCAGAAACGTCTCCATGAGCTGTAGCCGGGACCAGACACTCGATGAGTCCGAGGCGCTCGTTAGGGCACGGGCCCACGGGTACTCTTATACCCTCTAGGTATGCTTCCTCGAATCGACGCACCTCACCGGGTTCAGTGATGCGAAAAGACAAAATCCCATAAACTCCACTCATCAATCCGACAGTGGCGCAAGTGACGGCATCGACGGATCGACGTTCACCTTCGGTCATGTCCCAGAACTCGTCGATACGTACCACGGTAGGCACACCCGATCCCCCGCATCCACTGAGCCCCAAATATTCTGTACTAACGTTACCGGGCAGCCTTAGCCCCACTAACGGCTTAGCAAACCCTTTACGGCACGTGTAGTTTTTTCACGCCGTGAAGTAAGATGATGACGGAGGTAAAAGGGTATAGTGGAGGATAGAAACGGCGTCACGTTAACTGAACTGCACCGGTATCGTCGTAACGAAGCGACGTAGGTATGACGGTAACGATCGAAGGTCTAGCGGAGCCAGTGGGCGCGCTCCGCTACCACGTACCCATCGTCGGACTTGGGTGCGTTCTTGAGTATTTTCTTCTTGAATTCACGATCACGCCTCGGATTGTCATCTTCACGGAACTTACGCGTCCTCTCGGAAGTTGTCCACGTCTCATCCTCCGCGTCAACGTCTTCTAATCGTTCCGCGAACTCTTCCAGCAACTCCATAGTTTCCCTTAGGATATCCAAAACATCGACGTCATCACGCTCGGAAGCCAGAGACAGGTACGTATCGACCTCGAGGAGTTGCTCAAGCTCCCTTCCCTTCATAACGAGACCCCCAGCAACTCTCCGGACCGCGCGACGAGTTCGTCGTCCAGGTAAAGCTCGAACTCCTTAATAACCGCATCGAGATGCACCCGTGAGCTTACCCGCCCGCCAAACGTGCTGTTGTCCCCCAAACCCTATGTGGACGGTCCCGTAGACCTTCTCGTCTTCCAGTACCACCCCACACAGCTTCGCCCCGGGATTGGTGCCCACTCCCAGCTCGCACAACATTTCTCCGTTCTCGATCCGGCGGATCAGCCGAACGAATTCGAGATCTTCATGCGAGGCTTCGACCATCCGACCATTCGAGATCTCAAGCTTTATAGTCAAGCTTTATAGGCTCGTCGAGAATTCCATCAGGCGCCACGCTGCCGTCGATTTGAACGTGCCCTTCCGCCGACCCTTCGATCGGGGCTACGAAAGCCTCTCCAGCCGGAAGGTTACCGAATTCCCCTGGGTCCCGCAGGTTCCCGTCGTCCGCCAGTGCCTCCCGTCCGCTGATGTCTATCACGAGCTCGCCCGCAGGAGTCACCAGACGGGCTTCGGAGGCTTCAGTGAGGCGTTCAGCGAGTCCTCGAGACAAACTCCTCAGCCGCTTATAATCGACGTCAATGGCACGTTCCGCGGTATCACGAGTGAGGCCGGGCATCGATGCCACCCTAGCCCCGGCTTCGCAGGTCCGTCGCCGGGCCTCCGTGTGAGATATCGACCAAGAGGTGACGGCAGCGACCGCGTTGGAGCTCCTCATCATTGCCGCGACGTGGTCTGGGGGCTCCTCGCCGTGGGTTTCCCTGGGATCGATGATGACTAGCGCTCGGTCTGTCCCTTCAGCGGCTTCGAACAGTTCGCGACCTAGTTCCTCCATCCCGGGATCGGTCAGCACGAGGAAACGCTCGCCCTCAGAGAGCCCTAAGCACTCTCGAACGACCCGTTCAGCCCAGCCCAAACCGACCACCCGCGTGACGTCACGCTCTGGAAACTTCGGACACGTAGCCCCGGACCGGTGAAGGAAGGTACGAACGGCGTCGCGATTTGCGGATGGGGTGTTACAACGGCTCCATCTCACGTGTTGTCGGAGGACCAGAAGTTGAGACGATACGGTTTCTCCGAACTACAGGTTGCGTCTCTCGAACAGGTAGTCCGACTGACTGTAAGCGTGAAAGGAAAGCTAAACGACCACATTACCCACCTCACAGGCGAGCCGGGCCCACGTCAGGATGTCCCTCACGGCACCCCATACCCGCCTCCCGGGTCAACGCCTCCGGCTTTTCGAGCATCTTCACGACGTTAAGCGCGTGTTCTTCCGCCCTCTTCACCGCCAGCTCGTGGAGCTCCCGTTCATCCTCCGCCTCATCCTCGTGTACGAACACTTCGATGATATGCGTGTTGGTGAGTAGTTGTGCCAGTATTAACCCCATAGAGGCGACCATCGCGCACTGTTTGTCGATCTCGGTGGGGCCGGGCATACCGAAGGCCATGACCAAATCGCAATCTTCCTCCTCGATCAGTCGCTTGCAAGCCACCGGCAGATCCTTTATCCCAGGTACCGTGTACCTGGGAGTCTCGACCCCGGGTAGGTACTCCTTCAAGACCTTCTCCGCGACTGAGGCCATGTCAACTCGGGCGAAGGTCGTGTCCGCCAGTCCGACTTTATATCTGGTCACCGGTCATCACCCCAAGCTTCGGGCTGAGAGGGGTCGGGTTTGAGGACCTTGGAAGCGTCGAGGCGCAGGACGGCGTTTGCGCAGGCACTCAGCGCGCAGAGAGTCCCTCTGCCCGAGCCCGAGGGAGTGATTATTTCCGGATACTCCTTCACCCTGAGCTGGACGCCACCCTCTATTTCGGTCAGACGCTGGAGCACCACGTTTCCAAGTGCGCTTATGGGCTTACCAATCCAACAATGCTTCAAGGGACATTCGTCACAGTAGGCTCGGAGCAATCGCTTAGAGCGTTCCGACCCGTATCCGGCCTTCAACTCAGCCCGGACGATCGCGTAAGCCACACAGCACCCTCGGTTGGTGACACTTCGGTTCGCCAGCCTAAGGCTCGCGAAAGCTATTCCGAAGCGGACTCTCACACGATTCACGACACCGTCATCGGCCTTCATTTTACCCGTGTTGGGAACGTCGGCGAGCTCACGCTTTAGCTCACGGTATACTCGGGGATGCCGTACCGCCGCCAAGGCCAGTGCGCAGGCTGGACAGTAGGAAACGTATTCCGATTTCGAACCGTCGTAGTGTATCTCCACCTCAGAGCCGAGATCGTGGCGTCGGACGAGTATAGTACCTCCTCCACCGAGGACGATTCGAGATGCAACCTTGTCGACCGTCAGCACCCTCCCATAGCCGAATACACGCGCCAGTCGTCTCATGTCACGCTCCGGAGTGAGGACCTTAGAGAGCCTTTCCTCCCACCCTTCCGGGTAGACCCCAGATTTTATCAGAGATTCGAGTATCGCCGGTGCCCAAGTGACGTCGCGACCTTCGGTCACCGACTCGTCCGGACCGATAAGGCGAGCTCTCACACCCAGCCGCTCCTCGATGCACTCCACTCGGTATCCCGACCACGATAGGATTTCCAGGGTAGCGTGTGCGATACCGCACGCTCCCTCTCTCGGATC
The DNA here is from genome assembly GCF_002201895.1 of Methanopyrus sp. SNP6. NCBI lineage: Archaea > Methanobacteriati > Methanobacteriota > Methanopyri > Methanopyrales > Methanopyraceae > Methanopyrus > Methanopyrus sp. SNP6. The sequence continues at coordinate 620,543 of NZ_CP019436.1, forward strand.
GAGAACGCGTTCAACTTGGTTGCGGATCCCCTCCAACGGCCGCACCACCTACTCGGGGTGTGTATCATGTTCGACCCGGAAAAGTTCGTCGAAGAGGCTGTCGAAGAACTACGCCAGGAGATAGGGGATAGGAAAGCTATCATTGCCGTATCCGGCGGCGTCGATAGCACCACCGCCGCAGTTTTAACGCATCGGGCCATCGGGAGCCACCTGGTGTGCGTGTTCGTCGATCACGGTTTCATGCGCAAGGGCGAGCCGGAACGCATCCGCGAGTTACTGGAAGAAGAACTGGGTTTGAACCTCAAGTTCGTCGAAGCCGCGGACGAGTTCTTCGAGGCACTTCGAGGAGTTACCGATCCAGAGAAGAAGAGGAAAATCATCGGGGAGAAATTCATCGAAATATTCGAGCGGATAGCGAAGGAAGAAGAAGCCGAAGTGCTCGTTCAGGGTACGATCGCACCTGATATCATCGAGTCCGAGCGTGGAATCAAGTCTCACCACAACGTCGGTGGACTGCCCGAAAAGCTGAACCTCGACGTCGTGGAGCCACTTCGGGACCTATACAAGGACGAGGTGAGGAAGGTTGCTCGCTACCTGGGAATACCAGATGAAATCGTGGAGCGTATGCCATTCCCCGGCCCCGGTCTCGCAGTCCGAGTGCTTGGTGAGGTAACGCCTGAGAAGGTCGAGATCGTGCGTGAAGCGAACGCTATCGTGGAAGAAGAGGTCGAGAAAGCTGTCGAAGAGGGGAAGATGTCGAAGCCGTGGCAGGCCTTCGCCGCACTCCTGGACTGCAAGGCCACCGGTGTGAAGGGTGACGAGCGGGACTACGGATGGGTCATCGCCGTTCGGATCGTCGAATCGATCGACGCGATGATAGCGGACGTACCAGAGGTTCCGTGGGAAGTCCTACGCAATATCCAGGACCGGATCACCAGTGAGGTACCTGAGGTAACCAGGGTTTTGTTCGACGTAACTCCTAAACCGCCAGCAACTATCGAGTTCGAGTGAGGGGGGACGCGCGTTGGCTTTCGTCGTCATCCCATCGGTCGATGTAGTCGAAGGTAAGTGTGTGCAGCTCGTCGAAGGAGATCCGGAGCGTAGGACGTTCGAGTCCGATGACCCGGTGGAAACCGCGCACCAGTGGTCCGAGTTCTTCCCCTGGATTCACGTGGTGGACATCGACGCGGCACGCGGTGAAGGGGATAACTCGAATATTATCGAGCGGATCTGTGAGGAGGTCGACGCCAATGTTCAGGTGGGTGGCGGGATCCGTTCCACCGAACGCGCGGAAGAGCTCATCGAGCTGGGTGCCGACCGTCTGATAGTGGGAACCGTGGCGTTCACCGATGAGGATGATTTCTTGAAGATCGTCGACGTGTGTCATGATCACGGTATCGAGGTGTTCGTGGCACTGGACGTCAACGAGAACCACGAGGTGTTAGTCGGCGGGTGGAAGGAGGACGCAGGAATCACCCTGGAGGACGCCATAAAACGCTTCAACGAAGTTGCTGACGGGTACCTGACCACCGCGGTGCACGTCGAGGGCAAGGAGATAGGTATTGACGAAAAAGTCGTAGAGAAGTCGACCAGCACCACGAATCTCCCGGTGTTGTACGCCGGTGGAATAGGTTCGATCAAGGACGTGAAGCGGGCCAAGGAAGCCGGAGCGTACGGAGTAGTGATCGGGACCGCCCTGTACCATGGGGACATCGATCCCGTGGCGCTACTCGATCTCATGGAGGAAGACTAGGGTATCATCCTCTCGATAGGAAGGACGATAATACCCTCCGCACCTAACTCCTTAGCCTTGAGTACTACCTTCGACACGTCCTCCTCGTTCACTACCGCGTAAACGTCGACCATGTCCTCGTCCCCGTATATCTCCGACACTGTAGGACCGGTAACGCCAGGCAACAGCTCGTGGAACTCTTCTAACCGTTCTCGAGGCACGTTCATCATGACGAGGCACTTTCCATCGGCGTTGAGCACACCCTTCAGCGATAAGTAAACTCTCTGGATCACCTCACCGTCCGTCGCGTCGGGATTGGCGATCAATCGTGCGGAGGTCTCCAGCAGTTCGTCGACAACACGAAGCCTGTTGACCTTGAGCGTAGTCCCCGTGCTACACAAGTCCACGATCGCGTCCGCGACTCCTATTCTCGGCATGATTTCGGTGGCTCCCGACACTTGAATGATCTCCACGTCCACGCCGATATCCTCGAAGTACTGCCGGGCGATGTTTGGGAACTCCGTGGCGACGGTACCACCGTCGAGGTCTTCCGGTGACTTCACATCCGACTCTTCGGGTACTGCGAGCACCAGCCGCGCCTGACCGAACCGTAGATCGAGCAGCTCCTTTACCTCCACTCCAGCCTCTACTATGAGGTCGTATCCGGTGATCCCGAGTTGCGCCACCCCCTCTTCCACTAACCGAGGGATATCCGCAGCCCTGACGAACATAACCTCGATATCGGGGTCCGTGGTTCTGGCCTTGAGACGGCGTCCCAGAGGCTCCTCTACGCCGATTCCAGCGCGCTCGAGGAGCTTAAGTGCCGGCTCATGTAGGCGTCCCTTGTTGGGTACCGCTACGGTTATCACTTGCGCCCTCCATCGACGTCCCAGTCGCAGGATATAACGGTACTCGGGGACCGTGGACTTGAGGCTCGCGATACTAGGAGGCGTCGCGGTAACTCCGGAGCGTGTGATTGAAGACGCAGGAATTCTGATCGAAGACGGTCGAATTTCATTCGTAGGCACACGAGAACAGCTCGAAGAGTGTGAAGACTGGGAGGACGAAATAGAGCTCGAAGAGAAGGACGTTATCATGCCGGGTTTGATCAACACTCACACACACGGTCCCATGACGCTGTTTCGAGGTGTCGCCGATGATATGCCACTGATGAAGTGGTTGAGGGAGGAAATATGGCCGCTGGAAGAGCGCCTCGACGCCGAAAAGTGCCGATGGGGAGCGGCGCTCGCGGCTATGGAGGCCCTCAAGTCCGGCACTACCTGCCTCGTAGATATGTATTTCTTCATGGACACCGTAGCCGAAGCCTACGCCGAGGTCGGCATCCGCGCGGTTATCTCCCATGGCATGATAGACCTCGGCGAGGAGGACAAGCGGGAGGAGGAGCTGAAAGAGTCGGAACGCGTGTACCGCAAGTGCCACGGGATGGAAGGAATCATCGAGTTCTCGCTAGGACCGCATTCCCCCTACACATGCTCTGAGGAGTTGCTCAAGGAGGTCCGGCGCTTAGCTGATGAGTGGGGAGTTAAAATTCAGATTCACGTAGCCGAGACCAAGGACGAAGTGGAAGAAGTGAAACGGGAGTACGGGAAGCGACCTGTAGAGTACCTGGATGAAATAGGACTGCTCGACGACGACGTTATAGCCGCTCACTGCGTGTGGCTCAATGATAAAGAAATTGAAATATTATCGAAGAGAGGAGTGGTTGTTTCACACAATCCGATCAGTAATATGAAGTTAGCTTCCGGTATCAGCCCCGTACCTGAAATGCTCGAAAGAGGTGTTAACGTCACTATAGGTACAGATGGGTGTGCGAGCAACAACAACCTCGATATGTTGGAGGAAATCAAAGTAGCAGCCCTGTTACATAAAGTGAACAAGATGGATCCATCGGCCACGGAGATGTTGGAGATCATGAAGATGGCGACTGTGAGGGCAGGTACGGTCTTCTCGAGCGAGAAGATAGGGGACATCGAAGAGGGTTACGCAGCAGACCTAGTAGTTCTAGACGGCAGCTCTCCCAGATTAAATCCCAATCACAACCAAATTTCAAACATTGTGTACTCAGTCTCAGGATCAGATGTGAAGCATGTATTCGTGGCTGGGGAACTCGTAGTTAAGAATAGAAGACTCGTCAGAGCAGACGAGCAGGAAATACTGGAGAACTCCACAGAGTGTGCAGAGCAACTCACTTCCTCATGAGTCTAACTCCTAAGTAAATCGCCGCTCCCGCCAGCACTGCTACCAAAAGTGCCACCAACGCCCATGCGACGGACTTTGGCGACAGCTTCTTAAGTTTCTTCTTTATCTCTTCCCTTAGTTTCCCAATCTTCTTTTTTATCTTTTCAGTCGCCGTTCTTACCTTTTCAGCCACTGTTCCTTCGCCACTTCTCTTCTCTTCTTCGCCCTTCTCGCTTACCTTCTTCCCTTCCTCGCTCCCGCCTCCACCGGCATGCCCACCGGTCGTACTTCCGTGGGTCGTACTTCCGTGATCTTGTTCGCCATGTCCTCCTCCCTTAGCGCCCCCTCCGCCGTGTCCTCCCCCTACGCCGGCGGAGCCGGCCGGCGAGGGGTGTGAGGCGGGCGGAGGGGGCGTTTGGCCTACGGAAGGCGAAGATCCCCCTCCGGTCCCGCCGGAAGGGATAGACGGCGGTGGTGGTGGTAGTGTCTGCGCCTGAGTTGCGCTTATCGCCATCAGGACCAGCGCCGCGAGAACCACAGCAGTGCGCCGCAAGCTATCAACCCCACCATAGGGTTCACCGGGACTTTGAACGTTATCACCGCGGCGATTGTGCCAGCTCCGGCTATTATCACGGCGAGTGACACCGGAAGCTTGACACCGAAGACCTCGATGTAATCCCCGGACCCATGCTCCTCCGACGCGAACACGTCAGATATCCTTACAGGAATCCGCTTCGTACCATTTATATATTCATCATAAAGGCGTGTTACTTCCTCGTACTCTGGTATCAACTCCGAGTCTACCAACCGTGCCGCTTCATCCCGCTGACCCAGCTCCAGCAGCTTCGCGACGCGCTTGCACTCTTCGGACATCTCCGTCAGGAGGTCACGAATTTTAGCAGCGATCTCCGCGAGCCTCTCGAGCTCCGATCGGTACTCTGGATGGGTCTCTGCGGATTTGCTCAGGTATTCAACAGTGCGACCCCAGGTCTCGGCAGCCATCGCGTACCATCGGGCAAGCTTACGGTATCCCTCCGGAGTCGGTGGGACTTTACCTCCTTCGAGAGCGTAGAGGTACAGGGCTTCTAGGAAGGCTTTGTCCAGTTCGGTCCGATAGTTATCGTAATTCGGAGGAAGCTCTCGCCCGATGTAGTAGTAACCGTCCTCGAAAGTTGCGGCCGGAATCCCGTGCTTGGCGACTGGGGCGGTGACCCATGGTGGAGACGTTCCGGTCTGTTGTGTGTCGACCCTCGCACCGATCACTCCAGCTAGTACCTCACAGATCTGAAGCGCCCGTTGGAAGGACTCGGGGTTGTCGTTCCCGTGGATCGGGCCGGCTGGGATTAGGATGAACTCTGACACTCCCCAGCTCGGCCGATGCGCGTGAACGTCAAGGAAGAGTTCAGGTTTCCCTGTGATAGGCACACCGACCTTTCTCCCAAGCTCCTCGGGATGTAGCACGTAAGGTAGCACGTGGTTGTAAAAAGTAAGCTGTCCGAGATCACGTGATACTAGGTACTTCTCCTCTTCACTTCCGGATTGATAGTACTCCGTCGGAATCTTAATCCACGAGACTACGAGAGTTCCCTTAAACTCACCAGAGTTATATACAAACCATTTCACGGCTTCAAACATGCATTTATGAGCTTGATATTCCAGTGGATGAACACCCAAAGACACCCACACAAAGTGGCCATCGCCATTCTTCCAAACATAATATTCGACCGGAACCTCATACACTTTATTACCCAAAGTAACTTGATATGTCTCCACTAGCTCACCATATTGTATCGAACAGGCCCCAGTAAGTGCCGTAAAAGCCATCGTGAGCACCATCACCACACGACGCACCATTTCACCCCCTGATACGATAAAGGTGTACCCGGCGGCCAGGCCACCCGGTCATCGACGGCACTACGGCCACTCACGGGCGTGACGGGAACCGATGTGCCGGGAACGTGACCACGGGGATCACCGCCGGGAGACTCCCGCCTCCCCCCGCCGGGGGCCGGCGTAAGAAACACTCGATCATGCCCATTACCATTTTCGGGGGATGCTCGACGTTGGTCGTAGTTAAGGAGGGTGAGTACGCGATTCGAGACCCTTCCCTAGCTCCGAAGGGTCGAGACATGATTGAGTGGGCCCGAGACCACATGCCAGTGTTAGAAGCTATCCGCGAGCGGTTCGAAGAAGAACGACCACTCGAAGGTATAACCGTGGGAATGACCCTACATCTCGAGGCCAAGACGGCCGTTCTGGTCGAGACGTTGATGGCCGGTGGCGCCGAGGTAGCCATCACCGGATGCAACCCTCTTTCGACGAAGGATGAGGTCGCGGCGGCACTCGTGAGGGAAGGAGTGCACGTATACGCCTGGCGTGGGGAGACGGAGAAAGAGTACTATCAGAACATCGACCGGGTGCTCTCCCACGAGCCCGACATCATAGTCGACGACGGTGCAGACTGTATTGCGCGTGTGCACACCGAGTTCCCGGACCTAACGGAGCGCGTGATCGGGGCCACCGAGGAAACAACAACGGGCGTTAACAGACTGCACGTGATGCATAGGGAGGGCATCCTAAAGTTCCCGGTCATCGCCGTGAACAACGCTAAGACGAAATACCTTATGGACAACCGTTACGGGACCGGACAGAGCGCACTGGACGGGTTGATGCGAGCCACCAACATCCTCCTCGCTGGCAAGACCGTAGTGGTAGTCGGGTACGGGTGGTGCGGCCGCGGCATCGCGCGTCGAGCGCGGGGCTTGGGAGCCAACGTCATAGTAGTGGAGGTAGATCCGATTAAGGCCATGGAGGCTATCTTCGACGGATTCCGAGTGATGCCGATGGACCGAGCTGCCGAGGAGGGCGACATCTTCATCACCGCTACCGGAAACCGGGACGTGATCCGTGGCGAACACATCGAAAAGATGAAGGACGGCGTCATTTTAGCCAACGCAGGTCACTTCGACGTGGAGATCGACAAGGAGTATCTAGAGGAACATTGCGAGGAAAAGATCGACCGCAGGGGCGGCCTGGTCACCGAATATCGGATGCCAAACGGCAAGAGGGTTTACCTGATCGCAGAGGGAAGACTGGTGAACCTGGCGGCCGGAGAGGGACACCCGATCGAGATCATGGACATCAGCTTCGCGCTCCAAGCGCTTTCCGTCGAGGTGTTGGCGAAAGAAGGGGAGGGTATGGAGCCCGGAGTGTACAAGGTACCGAAAGACGTTGACAAGCGCGTCGCCGAACTGAAGTTGAAGTCCATGGGGGTCGAATTAGAGGAACTGACACCGGAACAGCGCGAGTACATGGAGAGCTGGGAAGAAGGTACGTAACCTGCCGATGATAAGGATCCGAAAGGTTATTTTACCGACGATCAACGGGGTCTCCCGGAGCGTGCCTTTTCAACAGGATAACGGGGAGTGGACGTGATGGAACTAGACGATGTCGTCAAGGAACACGGCGTTCTCTGTGCGTTCGTTGCCACCGAGGACGGATTCGTTGTCGACGCGGCGCACGACACCGACATAGATCCCGAGGAGAGTGCAGCTCTGGCGGCGACCGCCGTTATGAGGCTCAAGAACGTAATGAACAGATTGATTGGTGAGTCCGAAGAGGAAATGGAAATCATCGCCGTGTGCGGCCATTCCCTAGCACTGAAAGAGGTCGAGGGCGGGCTCATCGTTGGACTGTTGTACGATAGCAACGAAGTCCCCACTGGAATTGTTAAGCTAATTCTTCAGGAGCTTGAAGAAGAGTACAGAGGAAGAAGCGTCGAAGAGCTGCTTTGAGGGTACATCACTGGGGGGTAAGTGGTGGCTATCGAGATCGAAGACGTGAACGAGGTCCTACTAGCTGCATCGTTGTCGGCACTCAAAGAGCTCGGTGAAACCCCTCACACGATCGCACTAGTAGTGAGAAGTCTACTCGAAGACGGGGTAGAGGAGATCCCCAAGGAGTTCTTGGACGAGCTCAAGGAGACATTGCACTTACCTCCTGGATCCGTACAGTCACGGGGAGGTACGAGGTATGAGATAGATAATGAGGACGGTAAAGTTACTATTCGAGTTGAAAGCTGTAGCTGGAAATCTATCTGTGAACTTCAGGAAGAAATGGGGCAAAGAATCTGTCCAGTAGCAATCATTATCGATGCTATATCTGAAACATTACCTATTCACGTTGAGTTCGATAACAGTTCAGAGTGCATAATTAAAGCTAAGAGGGTGAGGACATGAGCACTGCTAGCATCGAACATACAATTGCAATAATGTCAACTCTTAATAGAGTGATTAAAGAGAATGACGGTTCAGTAACACATTTCCACTTAAGCATTGTCTCGAGTAAGATAATGGAAACATTAGCGGCTAAAAATCGTATAGAGCAGGTAATCGAAAAACTGCGAAAAGGCGTCGATATCGCCGTCGAGAATGGCGAATCAAAAGTCGATATTGACGGGTATATGTCGATAGAATTTAGATCGAAATCCGATAATGTTATATCATGTACAGTAAATGAGTGTCCTTACAGAAAATGGTGCACTAAAATCTTACCGATGGTAGTAGAAGACGAGGAACTAATGGTGCTGCCATGCACGATCCTTATGGAGTGCTGTTTCCAGGACTCTCATGGGGGAGTGCATAAAGTCGAACCGGACGAGTCCTGTGAAATCGAGATCGTGTTCAAACGCTGAGGTGTTCCTACCCGAAATCGACGATAGATGTCACGAGTTGGCGGAACGTTACGGCGTCCGACCCTACATGATAGCTAGGTATCTGGCTCTCTTAGGACGATCTGAAACCGAGAAACTTCTGGAACACATGGAAGACATCCGTCCGGCCATTCGAGCAAATACCATTCTGGTGAACCCAGAAGGACTCCGACGCATCTTGGAAGAGAAGCGGGGGTTCGAGCTGAAGCGCTGCCCAGAGCCCGTGGATGTAGGGTTCTGGATCCTCAACGACCCGCCTATTTCCATCGGCGCTACCTTAGAGTACATGATGGGGTACTACGTGCCCCAGGACGCCGCTTCCATGCTGCCTCCGGTCGTGTTGAACCCGGAACCTGGAGATCGAGTGCTCGACGCGTGTGCAGCTCCTGGTGGAAAGACCACCCATCTGGCCCAACTCATGGATAATGAAGGCACGTTGGTAGCCATCGACGTGGATCCGAACCGTGTGCGGGCGTTGAAGAGCAACCTGGCCAGATGCGGTGTCGCCAACGCGGTGGCCCTTCGGATGAACGCCCTCGACTTACCGAGCACCGACTGGGAGTTCGATCGGATTCTTCTCGACGCGCCGTGCACCGGGGAGGGAACCATTCACAAAGATCCTTCTAGGAAGACAAGCCGCGATCCGGAGGATATCGCCACGTGTGCTAGGTTACAACGCCGCTTGATCGACGCGGTCGTAGAGGTGTTAAGACCGGGTGGGGTGCTAGTCTACTCTACGTGTACGTTCTCACCCGAAGAAAACGAGCTGATAGTACAATACGCCGTGGATGAACACGGACTGGAGCCGGAGCCCGTAGACGTAAGGTGGGCGGACAGGGGACTACGCGTGCCGGGGGTCGAGCCGAAGGTGCGACGGGCGTGCGCCCGGCTATACCCTCACAGACACGGCATGGAGATTTTCTTCATCGCTAGATTACGGAAACCCCTCAGCTAAGGCCCCATCGATCATCCAAACTCACCAAGGGATTCCTTCGTCATCGGGGAGAGCGTTGGTAGTACTGGAGGAGTCCGAGTGGAAGCTTGCTGAACGATGTTTCTGTCCGTCAGGTGACTCTGTACCGTATGAAGACGGCTCGAGTTTGGGGAATGGGGAAGGAAGAAGGTATTCGAAACAGTACAGTAAGAGAGTTTGCGCATGGATCAGCTGTGAAGGATTCGATTACGTCCTTGAAGGTAGGTGAAGACAGGCTGCAACTTCTTCTGCAACCGTCCTTAAGTTGAACTTGTTCGAGCGAGCACATGAGAACGGCGTGAAGTCCTTCCACTTCGACTTTCAGGGACGAGGACTGCGGTGGAGGGCAAGTACGACGTGGGCGTAGTCCAAATCAAGGTCGTAGGCGGGAAAGCGAGGTGGGAGCTGACAGAGGAGTTAGAGAGGCTGTTCTCTGTCACTGAGGTGTAGGTCGGTCGGCAAAGGGAGAGTTCCTCACACGTTCGGATAGCGGGGACCTCCTCATCCCGACTCGACAAGTTCCTCGCAGAGGTCGATGAACTGTTCCCGAGCGTTGCCACCGAAGAGCTCTCTACCTTTCTCCCCCATACGCTTCAGGTCCTCGTAATCGATGCTCAGGGCTCGACTCACGGCTTTTACGACCTCTTCGGGGTTAGAAGCGTCTTCGGCCGCCACCGCGACACCGCGTTTCTCCAATTTTTTGGCGGTAACGTATTGGTGGTCTCTGAGCACGTCTCTTCTAGGCAAAACCACTACCGGCTTGCCCAACGCGGCGGCTTCCACGGGAGTGGCTCCCCCTAAGCACACGACGAGGTCGGCGGCCTTCAATAGAGCCGGAAAATCGTGGAAGAAACGCCTCGCCACAATCCCGGAGCACAGTCCATCCAGCTCTCGTCTTAGGCGCTCAGGATCCATGGCGTTCCCCGTGTTCACAACCACTTCCCAGTCCCTCAGTAGTCCATGCTCAGCACACTTGACTAGTCCCTTCAAGGCGGGTCCGTAGCCGGCCGAACCCGTAGTCCACACGAGTACTCTCCCTCCCAGGCCGTAATTCTCCCGTGCCTCTTCCGGATCGGCCTCCTCGAAGCTCCGGGGCAACACGATACCGACGTTAACAGCTCGGTCGCCGTAGTACTCGGCCATATCCTCGTCCCAGACTCCGATGACGTCGGCGCACAACTTCGCTACCTTACCTGAGACGGAGACCACGTCGGTCGGCTCGTAGTGTGCCACAGGCAATCGCTTGAACTTCCCTGCGAGCATAGGTCCGATAGCCACACCGGACCCCGTGGACAGAACCAGGTCGGGCTGCACATCACGGAGTGCTTTGGAAGCCGCTAGGTAATTCTTCAGCCCGCCCAGAGCGGCCCTCCAGATGGTATCGTTTATCCTTCTGGGTCTCGGCAGGCCTATGTACCCTTCGAAGCCTGCCTTCTTGAGCCGTTCTACTGCCTGATCAGAGTCTTCATTGACGGCGAAAGTCACGTCATGTCCTCGGTCGGATAACTCCTCGGCAAGGGCGAGTGCCCTCGTGAGATGTCCACCATCCCCTGAAGCTATTAACACGTGCACGGGCGTTCCCCCGGGGACTACCGGTTGGGAGTGCATGTAGGAATAGTAGGCAAGCCGAACGTGGGTAAGAGCACGTTCTTCGCGGCTGCCACACTGTCATCCGTGGAAACCGCAGATTATCCGTTCACTACCGTCGACCCGAACCAAGGTGTCGCCCACGTCCGAACGGAGTGCCCCTGTAAAGCGTTCGGTGTGAAGTGCCAGCCTCGGAACTCCTTGTGCATCGATGGTAATAGGTTCGTACCCGTGGAGCTGATCGATGTCGCGGGACTAGTTCCTGGCGCCCACGAGGGAAGAGGACTCGGAAACAAGTTCCTAGATGATCTCAGACAGGCCTCTGTACTGATACATGTCGTAGACGTTTCGGGGTCCACGGACGAGGAAGGTCGTCCGTGCGATCCAGGCACTAGGGAACCTACCGAGGACGTGAAATTCCTGGAGCGCGAGCTGGACGAATGGATAGCGGATATACTACGGAGAGACTGGGGCCGAACTGTCAAGCGCGCGAGCCTGGAGAAGATCCCGACGACGGAAGTCCTCAAGGAACGGTTGGCGGGCATCGGAGTGTCGGCACCGGACGTCGAAAGTGCCATGGAAAGGGCGGAGGTACCGAGCGACCTCACGAAATGGTCGGACAAGGACATCCGACGGTTCGCTCGGGAAGTACGACGTGTCAACAAGCCGATGGTCATCGCCGCTAACAAGATCGACGTCGAGCGCGCCGAAGAGAACTTGAAGAGGTTAGAAGAGGAAGTCGAATACCCGGTGGTTCCCACATGCGCCGAGGCGGAACTAGCGCTCAGGCGAGCGGCCGACCAGGGGTTAATCCGTTACCTGCCGGGAGATTCAGATTTCGAGATATTGGAAGAAGAAAAGCTGAGCGACGAACAACTCCAGGCGCTCGAATTCATCCGGGAGAAAGTTTTGAAACGTTGGGGTTCCACCGGGGTGCAGGAGGCCCTGAATCGGGCTGTATTCGATGTGGCTAGGATGATCGTCGTGTACCCGGTAGAGAACGAGAACAGGTTATCGGACTCCGAAGGCAAGGTGCTACCGGATGCACTGCTCCTCCCGGAGGGTACTACGGTACGCGAATTGGCCTATAACATCCACACCGAAATCGGAGAGAGTTTTAATAGAGCCATCTTAGTGAAGCCCGACGGGAGTCGTGAGGTGGTTGGTGAAGATCACGAGTTGGAACATGGAGACGTTGTCAAGATTCAGACATCCTGACCCCACCCCTAAGGGGGGTGAGCGCGCTTTGAGAATCCTCGTACTGGTATTACTACTATCGCTCCCTCTTACTCCAGCACTCGCGGAACCCACACCCTCCGCTGGGTATTCTAGTACTTCAGAGCAACCCGCTCAGGAGGAAGTGAAAACCGAAGGGCAAATGGTCGAGACTAGCAACGTACCTCCCAGCGAAGCTGTACATCCCTCAACCCCAAAACAAGAAAATGAAGTCACAACCACGACCCCAGCATCTGGTGGTCCTGAGACCCCCGAGATAACAAAGTCGGAGAAGACGGATGAGAGGAAGGAGAACCGCGTGGTCAACCTCCGCGAACCGAACCCTGTGGAGAAAAAGAATAACGCGAACGTTACTATGCTCATGGGCATCCTGGCCGCATCGGCGTTAGGCGCGTACAGTATCGCGAAGAGGAAGAGGAAAGAAGCACTCGTCAAGGTTCCCGCAGCATGATCCTGTCGGCCTCCTTAATGGCGGCTTCCGCCGCGCGCTCAACTGCCTCTTTAATTTCCTCATCGGGGAGTTCGCTCAGCGGGTGTACCTCAACTTTAACGTCTACTTCCACGGACTTGCCGTCCACCGTCACCGTTACGTCAACGTCCTCCAAGTCACGCTTTGGAATCCTGCGATAGAGCTCCTGGAGGGCTACTTCGTGAATGCGTTCTATGTCTTCGAGCTTCAGGCCGCTCCGGCCCCGCCACCTCCCTCAGCCTGCTGAAGGGCTTTCTGGAGCCTCTCCTGGAGGTTCTCGATCTGCTGCTGGAGACGTTTTTCCTGCTTCTCCAGTGTTTTTACTCTTAGCTCCAGTGTTTCCTTTCTGTCCTCGAGCTCTCCCTTCACCTCATCACGGTCAGCTTCTATTAGCAAGCCACCAACAGTTTTGTATATCTTGGTACCTTCTTCGATTTCGTCGAGTTCCTTAAGGGCCCTTTCGATCTCCCTAAGCTGCAGCTCCAGCTGCTGCTTTTGCGCGACGATAGAACTCAACTGCTGCTGAAGCTGCTGGAGCTGAGCTACCTGCTGCTCCATATTCTGAGCCATTTACACGTCCCCCAGAACCGTCGTGATGACCCGCTCTGAGAGTGCGAGGAGACGGAACACTCCTGAGACTGATGCTCGGAGTGCCGACACGTCTTCCGCTCGGATCTCTATTTGTATGTTGTTACCGAGGCGGTCGATGTCCACCCGTGATCGCCGTGCCGGCATGAGTTTAACGTCCGGTAACACCGATTCGTGGATTACTCTGGCGACTCGTTCCGATTCGAGCTCGGCATTACATCGAAGCGTGTGCATGGTTCCACCCTCGTGTTATAGTTTCATCCTCTCGTTCTTGGTGCGGAAATCCCGATAGAACAGGGACGGGCCGACCTTCTCGGTGCGACGGTAAAAGGTTAGGGTTCCTAAGTGACGGGGATGGCCTTCGACTACCAACAGCACGTCGGCTAGGGCCTCCTCGAGTACGTCCTCCAAGGAACCCACTCGGGGTACGAATTCTACTCCGAGAACTTCGGACAGCGACTCCGCGACCTTCATGTGACCGGAAACTGGACGTTTCGACGTCGTGATCACCATATTGCCAGGAAGATCAACTCTATTCCCGAAGAGCTCACGCTGTAGCTTGACACCACCTAGCCAGAACGATAGTCGTAACCTGGGTGGAATCTCCCCTAGGTCTATCACATGGAGTTGGGCGGGGTTACCTTTGGCTTCCGTCACGTAGAAAAGGACTTCAGCGCCGGATTCTAATGCTTCCAGTACGGTGTCCCGGAGGTTCTTCGTACCCCTCAGGATGTAAGTAGCATCGGGTAGTGCGCACTCCAGGTCACGACACAGCGAGCGCGTGCGGCGAGCGGGGCGCTGTGAGGTGGTGATGGCAGCCTGTCTCAACGAGCTGTGTACCTCCTGGGCACGGGGTGCCGGGGTTTCATTACCAGTCTGAAGCCACAATGGGTACAGCGAATGGGATCTTCGTTGATGTCCAACCTGACCTTCTTACCACACCTCATGCAGATGTACTCGTACTTCTCTTCCTCGTACATGGTCACTTCTCCTCCAACGCCTTCCGAATAGCGCGCCTGACGATCCTCTGGGCTTCAGTCTCGGGATAGTAGGCTCCTCCTGTAAACTCCGCACCGCACTTAGTGCACCTCCAAATACCGGTACCAACCCTCTTCACGGCCCGCTTGTGACATACGGGACACTCGTGTTTCTGTCGCTGGACCGATTCGATCTCCGCGACACGACGTCGGATCCGCATTCCGTACCTGGGTCCGAAACGTCCCGCTGGACCGACCTTCTTCGTGCGACCCACCGTTCCGCACCCCCGCGCGCAGGCCCTTTGACCGATATAAGGTTTGGGGAGTTGATTACAGTTGAGCCTTGACGGTACGTCGGACTTCTTCCGCCTTCTTTGTGGCTAAGTCAATGGCGTCCTCCAGTAGATGTTCAGGAAGATCCCCAAACTCTCCCTTCTGAACCGCGCAGACTTCTCCACTTTCAGTGACGGTTACCGTTAGCCTGGTGTCCATGATGATCTCTTCCTCGAGACAGGGGTCGACGAGCAAGTACTCACCAACTCTAGCGATAGTAACGGAGATGGGAAAGTCGTTGATAGCGAGCGGTTCGGTGTTTTCCTCTATAACTTTAACCTCGTCGTCCATGACTTTGGCTTTCGGTACCTCGGTGATGGAGAGTGCGGAAACCGAACCGATCATGGAGGCGTCGAACAAGTTCCCGTCGTGGTCCAGTATGTGGATGTCTACGAAAGTCACCCAGCAGTGCTCACCTTCCTTTATACAGAGCTCCTTAAGGTCTATCATCTCGGACTCACGGATTCCCCTATCCACGACACGAGAGAGCTCGATCGCGTTTTCATCTGGAGGACCTGGTTCGAAAGATGGATCGGCGAGCGGGACGAGTTCCGCGTTGACCGCCAAGGCACCTTCGTTAGGTGAATCGGGGTAAGGGCGACCCACTTCCAGCTTCACACCGACGACCAGCTGGGTGTTCCCGAGGCGGACCAAGGCCGACCCGTTCGCTTTGGAGATGACTCCAGCACGCACCTCGATAGGACGAAACTCTTCGAAATCACGCCCGTCGATCCTTTCTCCGGCCTTTATAGCGGCAAGTACCTCATGACGTTTGATACGGGCCAGCAGGTCTAGGTCCACGTCAGTCTCCCCCGTATTTCTCCTTCAACGCCCTGCGCTGCTCTTTGTACACTATCTTGCACCCTTTCTTGGCCAGCTTCACCGCCTGTTTGAACTCTTCAGGTGTCATATCACCGTCCATTTGGAGCAGCGTGATCTTGCCCTCTTTCGGCATCATGGCGAGCGGGACGTCAGCTTCCCCGTATCCGTCTTCGTAGTACATGGGATCCAGCACTACTTTCCCTTCGACTTTCCCAGCCGCACACGCCGCCACCAGATCGCGCATCTCGATCCCAGCATCCGCTAAGGCGACTGAAGCCGCACTGATACCGGCACACCGTGTCCCCGCGTCTGCCTGAAGGACCTCGACGAATATGTCGATGGCCGTTCGCGGATAGTATTCGGTGAAGATTGCCGGCTCCAGGGCCTCCTTAGACAGCTTGGAGATCTCGATAGATCGTCTGTCCGGACCAGGCTGCTTCCTTTCGTCCACAGAAAACGGGGCCATGTTGTACCGGAACCTGACGACAGCACGGTCAGGTTTCTGCTTATGCCTGGGATGGAGCTCTCGGGGCCCGTATACCGCGGCTACTATCTTGTTGGCACCTAACTCCAAGTAAGCCGAGCCATCAGCCCGCTTCAGTACTCCGGCTTGAATCTTCAGCGGACGCATCTCATCGGGTTTGCGACCGTCCAGCCTCAGGCCGTCCTCCGAGATCAACCGCTCTGGCCTCTCCTCCATTTTACAGATCACCACCGTGAGAGTCGTTTTAGATTCGCTTTCAACCAGTCGGTAAGACCACGGAGATGCGATCGACGCTCGATCTCGCGGATAGCTCGTACGGCGAGGAGCTCTCGTTCTTTCTTCGGTTCCTCCCGAGCACGCACGTATATCCGCCCATTGGCACCCACGATGATGTCACAGCCGAGAACGCGCTTGATCACCCTGATCATGGAACCTTTACGTCCGATAACCCTGGGGACCTTCACGGGATCTATCTCTACGACCCGACCACCCTGAAGTCGACCGAGCCTCGTCGGAGCATCGTCTTCTAGTAGAGACAGTTCCACGCGTTGTACCGGGTCCACCTCTCGAACGACAGCCGTTATGACATCTCCCGGACGGTAGTACCTGGAAAGGTCGGTTTCAATGAGATCGACTTCTTCATCAAGAGCGTTCGACACGTGAAGTATCGCCGGAAGAGGCGCACGAACGTCGATGAGCCAGCTTGAGAACTTCACCTCCTCCACGATCCCAACGACGAGATCGCCCGGAGAGGGCCTGTATGGGCCGGCCAGCGGTATCACTCTGATCCTACGGCCGTCGATGTCGACGAGCCCGGTGACTTTAGAGTAGACTTCGTCCCCTCTGGTGTACGTCCCCTCGCTCGCGATCACCTGTCCTCTAGCCAACAACTCACCGGGAGTGACGACCTGACGGTCCTCGACGTACAGCTCGAACTCGGGCACGCTCGCATCACCTCGGTACGTAATCCGGGAACCTTTGCACGACCTCAGTTACGAGCTCGAGGGCGTGTTTCGCATCCTCGAGATCCAGCACCTCCGCCGGTGAGTGTAGGTACCTGGTCGGGATTCCCACCACACCCGTCGGGACGCCACCTCTGGTCAGGTGAATAGCCGTCGCGTCGGTGGTGCCTCCCTCGCCCACTTCGAGCTGGTATGGGATGTCCAGCTCTTCCGCGGTATCTATCAGTAGCTTTCTCACCTTAGGGTGAGTGATTAGACCTCGACCACTCGCGTCGACTACCGTGATCGCCGGTCCCTTCCCAAGCTTTAGCTCCGTCCTCTTCAATCCCGGCACGTCACCAGCTACGGCGGTGTCCAGAACTACAGCACCGTCTGGATAGACCTCAAAGGCGGACGTTTTGGCCCCCTTCAGACCCACCTCCTCCTGAACTGTCCCCACCAGGTAAAACGTGGGGTGATCTCCGTCGAGGTCGGAGAGACGCTCGGCCAGAGCGAGAAGGACGGCGACGCCAATCTTATCGTCGAGACCTCGACCGTTTACTCTCGACCCTACCAGTTCCACGAACTCTCCGGCTAGGACACCGACATCACCCACGCTCACGAGTTCCTCAGCCTCCTCACGGTCTGAGGCGCCGATATCTATGAACAAGTCCTTGTGCTCGGGTACCTTCCGCCGCTCCTTCGGCTCCTGGATGTGCGGAGGCTTAGTTCCGACTACCCCCGGCACCTTCTCGCCCTCGGAGTTCACGATGATCACGCGTGAGCCCGGTAGGATCCTGTCATCGATACCGCCGAGCTTCGCGAACCGTATGAACCCGTTCTTGTCGATGGATTTGACGATGAAACCTACTTCGTCCATGTGGGCGGCTACCATCACCTCGTACTCGGAGCCTTCGATAGTACCGACCACGTTCCCCAGGGTATCCACATGGACGTCGTCACAGTATTTCTCCAGCGTATCCTCCACGTACTCGCGGACCTCGTCCTCCCAGCCCGGCGGAGCCACACGGCCGATAAGCTCGCGTAGGTGTTCCGCGAGGGTTTCGACGGTTACCATTCAGGGACCCTCCACACTCTCCCTTTCCAGGATCTTGCTCTCGAAATCTCCCTTAGTGATCTCGTTAAGCTTCTCGAAGAACTCGTCCTGCAACCCAGCCGGTAATCGTACTACGGCTACCCAAGCACCGTCGTACTGCCACTCCTCCCGCTCGATATCACCGAACTCGCGCACGATACCCATAGCCTGTCCGGTGTACTTCGCGGGGATACGGATGGCCACTTTCACTTCCTCGAACTTCATCGGCAGGACCGGACGCAACTGCTTGATGACGTCCTTTACCTGCTCCTCAGCACCCTTCATAGGATCGATGTGAACACCGGTCTCCTCCATGGCACGTTCGATTCGCTCAGGAGGATGCGGAGCCCCCGTTCTGGGATCCACCGCGCGGCGGGCGATTATGTGGACGATTTTCCGTTTAACTTCTTCCTGCATTTTCCTTCGTTGTTCCGCGGTTAGCTGTATTTCTCCCTCCTTGATCACGATTTCCGCGACCTTAATGGGGTCGGAAGTGCCGAAAAGTTCCTCCATCGCTTGCTCTGAGGCCCTCTCACCTTTCCTGGCATCGCGAAAGACTTGTTCCACGGCCAATATCTCCTCGACGTCCACGTCTTCACCTTCCCGGAGTTTACGGGCCCCTTCGGGATCGACGAGCACCTCGAATCGTTCGCCTCCCTTCTCCAGACGTGCTACAACGGCGTCTTCCAGACTGACTCTGGCCATTGTTACTCACCCTCGTCTTTCTCCGAACCGACTGCACGTTCAAACATCTCCTCGATTTTCTCCCGCTCAAGCTTCCGGAATCCTTGTTCGTCGACGACGGCGATCTCGAGGTTGTCGGCGGTGGTCTCCTCCCGTGAGGCTTCGTACAGCGCCCGCACCGCGAGCTTGACGGCCTCTCGGATGGTCATGTCCTCCCGGTATTCCTCCTCGAACACGTCGAGCGCTTCCTGGCGACCTTCACCGATCGCCGTGGCTTTGTGCTCCGTCAGAGCACCGCTGGGATCGGTTTCGAACAGGCGACATCCCTTCCTATCTACACCGGCGATCAAAAGCGCGGTTCCGAAGGGTCGAACTCCTCCATGCTGCGTGTACACCTGCTTGAGGTCGCAGATAGCCTTCACGAGCACGTCTACATCGATCGGCTCACCGTAAGTGTACCGATACGTCTGTGCCTCGATCCTGGCACGCTCGACTAACACGCGAGCGTCCGCGACGAGTCCCGCCGTAGCTGCTCCGATGTGAGTGTCGATCTGGTAGACTTTCTCTATGGACTCGGGCTCGATCAGCTTGGAGGTGACACGCTTATCGACCCCAAGGACGACGCCTTCTTCCACTTTAATCCCTAAAGCCGTAGTACCGCGCTTGACGGCCTCGCGCGCGTACTCAACCTGGAACAGTCGGCCGTCCGGGCTGAAGACGGTGATAGCCCGGTCATACGCCGTCTGAGCAGGTTGCACGGCTACTACCCCCGATTCTCTTCAGGCAGTGGACGTTCGAAGCTGGCGAACGCAACTACACGACCATCCTCCACGACGTCGATTTCACCGTTCTCGTACAACACGAACTCGCGGTTCCCCACCCGCTCACGGTCACATTTCGGGACTCGAGAGAGGTACCGTTCCGCCCCTTTAATCGTTCCGGAGGTACCGAGAACCTCGATGAAAACACGACCGAGCTCCGGATCCCGACGGTATAATGATAATGCCGCGCGTGCCTCCTCCTCTTGACCCCGTCGCACCCTCAGGATGCCCGCGTTAAGATCACGGTAACTACGCACTAACCATGGTCCGATCCGGCCGGTTCCCGTAGGCCCCAACACCGAAAGTAGAGCTCGAACGACGAGGTCCTTCATCCCCTCGAAATCCAGCACTTCGACGCGCTCCGACCATACCTTAAACGTTACATAACGCCATCTGGGGCGGAGTGCGGAGGACAGACGCACACGCATGTGTTTCACCCCAGTGAGGCGACGCCGGGCACCGTGAAAACATGCTTACACGCCGTGTTCCACCGGAGGATTTCCCTGGGAGCCTCGACAAACATCTCCTTCACCTCGATATCTTCAAACCCCAGAAGTTTCAAGACATCCTCCACCTGCTTCGGCCTGATCAATTCCAGTGGATCACGTGCACCCAGCGCCACGACAGTCGGAAACCGTTTCCTGCGGCGCAAGCGTAAGAGGTCACGAATTCGAGAGACCTGCCACGCGAGTCGCTCGCCCTCCCGTCGGAGCAGTCTCGATAGATCGATCTCCACGTAGGTCCACTTCTCCCGTGCTAGCTCGATCTCATACTTGCCTAAACCAGCGTGGGGGTTACCGCGCTCTGGATGTGATAGTAGATCAACCCTAGTATCGGAAACAGCAGTTCGATTGATTTTAGGATCGCCGCCGCCGACGGCGAGCAAGTACACGAGGGGTCGTGTTCGGCGGATCGCTCTACGGAGAGTCTCCGCGGACTCCGCCTCTAGTTTGCAGCCAGGTAGGACGAGCACGCTCTCAACGTGTTCACGGATGTCCCGGATTTCCTCGATGAGCCACCTCAAATCGTCAATATTCAGATGTTCCGCTTCCAGTTCCAGACAGAGGACGGCGATCTCGTAGTCCAAACGCTCGACGGCCAGAGCCATCCTCAGGGGATCTACCTCGTCGACGTGAACTCGAAGGGCGAAGTTCTCGGAAACCCTCAATCGTCGGAGAAGATACCGAGCCGCTCTAGCGTCTTTATGCCCCCCTCGCGGCTCGCAGGGTAGCTCTCCAGGTTGACTTTCACCCTGACCACATCGTCTGCGTCCGATATCCGCAGCTCCCCCTTGTAGGCGCTCTGCTTGTCGAAGCGCAGGTAGAGATTGCCCTTGTCATCTACTCGCCGCTCTATGTCACTCCACACGCGCCTCCGCTCCTCCGCTGGTATGTTCTCACGCCAGTGTTCCAGGACTCGCTCGATGTACCTCGGCCTGTCGATCTTGACTTGAAATATGGTGATCGGGTTCCCGTGGTGTCCCTCCGCGTAGAACGTCTCGGGCTCGACGTCTTCCTCCTCGAGAACACCACCTAATACGTTCGCCAACGCCTCGAGAACTTTCACCTCATCCTCAGTAGCGTGAGCGATCACGCGGGCTGAGATACTGTTGACGGGGAGAGTCAAGGTACGACCCCGATGAGGGCGCGGCGGAGATCACTTACCGCGCCTCCTGTGGGCTCGGAGGCTCGGCCTGACTTTCTCGGCACCCTTACCGCGCTTCCGCAGTCCTCGAGCCTTCTTGCCCGCCCCGGTCTTACCACGGAACACGCGTCCTTTCTGGGACTTCTGACAGATCCAGTTAATGCGGTGGTCACTCTTGATCTGCGGGTGATACGGGTCCACCATGATCACCTCATAGTACTTGTACTGACCATCCTCACCGACCCAGTAGGAGTTGAGCACTTCCAGATTCGGGTACTTACGCTGGGCGCGCTCCTCGGCTATCCACTGCTTGCTCTTGCCCGGCGAGAACTTATTCTTACCCATACGCTTGGGGCGACGACCCTTCCTCGGTCTCGACTTGCGACGACCTCCCTTGGGTACGCGTACGCGAACTACCACGTAGCCGGGCTTAGCGCGGTACCCTAGACGACGTGCTCGCTCGATTCTCGTCGGACGCTTAATACGCTGGACCGACGGTCCCTTACGCCACTTCGGGAGACGCTCTTTCAGCAGCTCTCCAACGTAAGAGTCATTGGGTCGCTTCCACGCCTCCCGCTGGTACTTGTACATCGACACGGCATCCACCCCCTCGCGGCCGGCCCACGCCGACTTAAGAGTTTACCGTGAAGGATCATCCACGGGTTGACGCATATGAGGATGGACCCTCCTCGATCTCCTCGAGGATCTCGGCCACCAGCTGTCTGACGGCGTCTCGCCCCTCTCGAACCCTGGTGAGGAAGATCTCGGAGGGCCCGACGCGCCTTAGGACCTCTTCGACGAGCTCGTCAGTAGGCTCCATGCCGAGCTCCCTCAGCCGAGCCCTGACCACGTTACGGGCGGCTTTGATCACTTCGGTGGCGAACTCGGCATCGGACCGGTCCGCCAGGTGCACGATGAGAGCTTCAGGTGTGTTCGGAGGTATCGGAGATCCGCGGCCGTGATGTGCGGCCACCGCGTGGATGAGTTCCACCGGTGCACCTCGAGCGTACAACTCCGCCGCGATCAGTGTGAGGTGGTCCAATCGACGTCCGAAGTCGGAGATCTTATACCGTTCCTCGCGCTGCTCGTAGGATGTTGCCTTGCCCAAGTCGTGAAGTATCGCGGCCGCGATCACGAGGTCACGGTCCACCTCCACCCCGTAAATTTCCTCGAACACCTCAGCCATCGCGAGGGCGAGTTTAGTCGTCGCTACTGTGTGTTCGAGCAACCCCCCTGGGTAAGAGTGATGTTGTCTGCGGCTGGCCGGAACCTCCTCAACGGGCTCGGGATCGGGTACTTCCTCGTGGGCGAACCCTTCTTCCAAAACCTTCATAACGAGTTCTCGCAGTCCCTCGTCTTCGATACTTTCGACGAGCTCCTTCAACTTCAGTTTCAACTCCTCGGTTCTCAAGCTCGTTTCCCCTCGGGGGCTCGAAAATGGTCGAGGGGACTTCCTTTCTGCTGGGAGCGTAAGTTGCCCGACCGGGTACGGATCTTCGACACAACGCTGAGAGACGGAGAACAGACGCCGGGCGTCAGTCTCACGGTGGAGGAGAAGGTCGAGATCGCGATGAAGTTGGACGAGTTCGGCGTGGATACCATCGAAGCGGGTTTCCCCGTAGCCAGCGAGGGTGAGTTCGAGGCAGTGAAGATGATAGCAAGTGAGGAACTGGAGGCGGAGATATGCGGGTTAGCTAGGTGCGTGAAGGGTGATATAGACGCGGCGATCGACGCAGACGTAGACTGCGTACACGTGTTCATAGCAACGTCGGACATCCACCTCAAATACAAGTTGGAGATGTCCCGGGAAGAGGCTTTGGAGCGTGCCGTAGAGGGCGTGGAGTACGCCAGTGACCACGGGGTCACAGTGGAGTTCTCTGCGGAGGACGCCACACGGACGGACCGGGACTACCTGCTCGAGGTCTATAAAGCTACCGTGGAGGCCGGAGCGGATCGTGTCAACGTCCCGGACACTGTTGGCGTCATGACCCCTCCAGAGATGTATCGACTGACGGCGGAAGTAGTCGACGCCGTGAACGTGCCAGTCAGCGTTCACTGCCACAACGACTTCGGCATGGCCGTGGCCAACTCATTGGCCGCCGTCGAAGCTGGGGCCGAACAGGTTCATGTGACCGTAAACGGGATCGGCGAGCGCGCCGGTAACGCATCATTGGAACAGGTCGTAATGGCCCTCAAAGCGTTGTACGATATCGAGTTGGGCGTGAGGACCGAGATGCTCGTCGAGCTCTCACGGCTCGTGGAGCGACTGACTGGCGTCGTAGTGCCTCCGAACACCCCGATAGTCGGCGAGAACGCCTTCGCCCACGAGTCGGGGATTCACTCCCACGGTGTGATCAAGAAGGCGGAGACGTACGAACCCATACGGCCTGAGGACGTCGGTCATAAACGGCGTATAGTACTAGGTAAGCACGCGGGTCGGCACGCGATCAAGAAGAAGCTCGAGGAGATGAGGATCGAGGTCACGGAGGAACAACTCGACGAGATAGTTCGGCGCGTCAAGGAGCTCGGGGATAAGGGCAAACGCGTCACCGAAGACGATCTCGAAGCCATAGCCCGGGACGTCGTCGGCGAGGTGCCCGAGTCAGAGGCGGCGGTCAAGCTGGAAGAGATCGCCGTGATGACTGGGAACAAGTTCACGCCGACAGCGTCGGTACGTGTGTACTTAGACGGTGAGGAGCATGAAGCGGCGTCGACCGGTGTTGGCCCAGTTGACGCGGCGATACGGGCACTGCGCAAGGCGATCGAGGAGCTCGGTATAGACGTGGAGCTGAAGGAGTATCGCCTAGAGGCTATCACCGGGGGCACCGACGCTCTCGCCGAGGTTACGGTGAGGTTGGAGGACGAGAACGGGAACGTCACCACTGCTCGAGGTGCCGCAGAGGACATCGTGATGGCCAGCGTGAAGGCGTTCGTTCGGGGCGTGAATCGGCTGGCATGTCGACGCGGGGACTAACGCGTCGGATCCTCCAACCCTAACTTTTCCGCCACTTCTCGGACGGCACGTACCGATCCTTCCGGAAGCTCGATACCCTCCCGAAGTGCGCGTTCTCGGCGTCGGAACTCCAGCTCTCCCGGGAGGAGAACGTCGTCTCCGGCGGATTTAACTTGCGATACCAACTTTTCAAGTCGATCGTAGTACTCATGTTCGTCGACTAAGGCCGACAGGTCGAGCGCTACGAACACGTCACCTTTGTTGCACGGAACCGTAGGATCCGTAGTCCCCTGAACGTCTTTCCCGGCGGCAGCCCCAACGACGGGACCAGTTAACACCTCGAGTGCCAAGCACAGGGCATACCCCTTGTGCCCTCCGAACGGTAGTAGTGCCCCTGCAAGGGCCTCCTCGGGATCCGTGGTAGGCTCTCCGTCGGGCCCTACGGCCCAGTCTTGAGGTATCTCCCTACCCTCTCGCAATGCCTGAAGGATCTTCCCCCTCGCGACTACGCTCGTGGCCATATCGACGATGATAGGTGGACCGTCCCTACGGGGGAACGCGATGGACACCGGATTGGTTCCCAGCACAGGTTGGGAGCCGCCGTAAGGGGCGACCGCAGGTTCCGTTCCACACGTTGTGAATCCGATGAATCCCCGTTCAGCGACCAGCGTCGTGTAGTACCCGGCGATCCCGTAGTGAGACGCGTTACGGACAGCCACCACGCCTGATCCGTGCTTCCGAGCGAGTTCGACAGCCTCCAGTGTTGCCCTGTAT
Source organism: Methanopyrus sp. SNP6 (assembly GCF_002201895.1). NCBI lineage: Archaea > Methanobacteriati > Methanobacteriota > Methanopyri > Methanopyrales > Methanopyraceae > Methanopyrus > Methanopyrus sp. SNP6. The sequence goes on from NZ_CP019436.1 coordinate 645,567, forward strand.
CCGACGACGTGTCCCAGCGAATGATAAGCATCATAGAGTACGACAGAGGACTTCCTGGAGATTTCCTCCATCCTCAACTCGGGGCGGATTGCGCCTTTCTCGATTCCTTCGATGTAACCAGGCAACCTCAGAACGCCGTGAGAGTGGAATCCGCGAAGGTCTCCCTCTACGATGACTTCGGCGGCTGTCCGAGCGTCTTTACGCGGTACACCGACGGAGTGGAGAGCTTCACTGACGAAGTCCATCAAATCCTCAGGCGGTATTTTCAATGATCATCCCTCCCGCAGCGCTTGAACGAACCGCACTTTGATTTCCTCCGGATTCAAATCTATCAAGGGGACGTCGGCGTTTCCAGGGTCGACCTCCAGCCTTACCATACGAGGACCTTCAGTCGCGAGCGCGTCTTCTAAGGCTACTTCAGCGGACTCTGGCTCGGAAGCCTCGAAGTACGTCAACCCATGGGCCTCAGCCACCTTCTCCCAGTCGATGCGATCGGACGGCGTAGGCTGATCTCCTGTAGTGGCGTACGTAGAGTTGTCGATGAGTACGAGGGTGTAGTTACGCGGTCTCTCTTGGGCGATCGTAGGGAGAATTCCCATATTCATCATAATACCGCCGTCTCCTTCAATCGCCAGTACTTCCCGATCGGTACAGAGAGCCAGTCCGAGACCGACTGAGCAGGACTGACCCATCGCTCCCAACATGTAGAAGTTGAGGCGCCGATCGTTAACGTGGTAGAGCTCCCGGGCCGGGAAACCTAAGTGGACCGTAACTACGGCGTCGTACCGCTCGGCTACGTCGGCGACCACTCTTAAAGCTTCAATTCGCTTCATACTTGTCGGCCCCGCGCCACCCGGTCCAGAATACACTAAAGCCGTTCCCCCAGAATCGGCCGGGGGGCACTCGGTGAAGGCGTTCGAAAAGTCCGTGAAGATTCCAAAAGTGGACGGCGCGACGGTCATGCTGGACAAGGCACTGACACCCGAGTTCGTGGAATCGTTTCTGAAAACCGCCGGAGAGTACGTGACGGCCGTCAAGCTGGGATGGGGCACGGCACGGCTCATTGACAAGGAGATCGTCGCGCAAAAAGTCGAGATGTACGTGGATGCGGGGCTGGACGTGTTCCCTGGAGGCACCCTGGCCGAGATAGCGATTGCTCAGGGCAACTTCGGGGAGTATCTGAACGAGCTCGATGAGCTAGGATTCAACGCTATCGAGATCTCAGACGGTATGATTCCGATGTCCATCGAGAAGAAGTGCGAGCTCATCGAACTGGCGTGTGAGCACGGTTTCACCGTCTACGCAGAAGAAGGTAAGAAGAGGGACGAGGAGTACTCCATGCTTTCGCCATCTGACATCGTGGGGCGCATGAACAAGTGCATGGAAGCCGGCGCCGAATACGTGATCGTCGAGGCCAGAGAAAGCGGTAAACACGGTCCGATGGGAGCGGAGAAGAGGGAGCGAGTGCGCGTACTATCGGAGATCGTTAAGGGAGTCGGAATTCAGCGCGTGATGTTCGAGGCTCCGGAGAAGGAGCAGCAGTTCGAGTTGATCGTCAAGTTCGGTCCTGAGGTCAACATCGCGAACGTCCCGCCGGAAGAGGTGATACCGCTAGCCACACTGCGGGCGGGTCTCAGGGCGGAGACTATGGGCCGGGTCGCGCTGGACGGGGAATGACGATTGAACGTCGATGATGCCATTGTCGAGGCTCTGGAGGAAGCTGGAATCACCTTCGCCTGCTGGCTACCATGTTCACTATTGGACGGGATCATCAAGAGATTGGAAGAACACCCGGAGATCCGAACGGTCAGGGTATCCAGGGAGGAAGAAGGCGTAGGAATCTGCGCGGGAGCCGCTCTCGCGGGCGAGAAACCCGCACTGATAATGCAGAACTCGGGCCTCGGTAACTCCGTCAACGCTCTTTGCTCACTCACCTTAACCTACCGACTCCCACTGTTGATGTTGATGAGTCACCGTGGCTACTTGTTCGAAGACATCCCAGCGCAGGTGGGGATGGGGAAAGCAGCGCCCAAGATCTTGGAAGACATCAACCTACACACTTTCACGATCGAGCGGCCGGAAGACCTGGACGTGATACCGGGCGCCTGGAAGCTCGCTGAGACTGCGGGCGAACCCGTCGGTGTATTCCTAAGTCCGAGATTGTGGCGTCAGACAGGCCGATAGAAGACGTGGAAGCAGTCCCAACTCTTTTCCACAATCACATCATACAGTTGTTCGAACGACGGCTCGTACAGTTCCACATCAAGTCCGCGCCACCGGACCACTTTGCCGACGAGCGCCCGGTACCCACCCTCTCGGTCGTGGAGCGATGCGTGTGGGTATCCGAAAGCCGCGGCGATCTCGAAACCATAGTCCAGAAGCGTTTCAATGAGGTCGAGAGTAACATCGAGCCCCAGCAGATGTATGTGATGTTCGATGAACAGCTTCGGCGGATCATCCGATTCCAGTAGCTCAACCATACCTCGAATTACCTCAAACTCGGCTCCTTCAACATCCATACGTACATAAGTGGGACTCTCGCCGAGTTTCTCAGACAGCTCATCAAGTGTTATTGACTCAACCTCTATATAATCACTGTTATCGACGTTAACGATACGATGCCAATTAGATCTATTTTCCAGAATCATGCGAACCCTACCACACTTATCAGATACTGCATACTCGAAGGCTTTAACTCTATCTTCCAAATTGTTAAGGGCTATATTCTCCTGAAGTAATTCCAAGTTTTCTCTAATGGGTTCAATAGCATACACTCGAGATTGCTCAGAAGCTAACGCTGTAAGAATAGCATAATAACCAATATTTGCACCTACGTCAAAAGCTATTTCTCTGTCATTAAGAAAGTCAGTAACAAGGTATCTAGACGCCTTCGGTTCTCGAATATTGTGAAGTCGGAGTTCCCGTGATACACCAGAATCATTTGTATGAACACGGAGGAGGAAGGAAACACCTTCTACTTGCACGCGCACGACGTCACGGTTATGTTTTAATTTGTCCATTATAGCATCCACTATTTCAGTGAGTACCACGCATCCTGAATACAGTAGTCTAGGCCAAAGTCGACGCGGTCGATTCCCCATTCCGGGATAAAGACCAAGAGCAGTCTGGAGACGCTTCCACAACGTGAAAGTTCCCCTAGGGAGCTAGCTCTGAAAACACGTAGTAATTCACATCGTAGTCGTTGTCTACTATAGCTACTACCAGATCAAACTCCGTACTTTCAACTAGTTTCAACCACTCCAAAACATCTTGAGCTGTGAACTTGTCAAATTCCTCCTGCAGTACTTTGACTGCTATCCTTTCGTCTTCACTGCGGAACGCCCGGAATTCGGTCCCGAATTTGCGGCCTGGTTTAGGCTTCCATCCACGTCGTCTGAGATCAGCATATACTGCGTAACGTACGGGGAATCTCGGATCCTTCTCCATAAATTTAGCCATCAGCTCCTCCGAACTAATCCGTGCGTTTCCACTGCGGACTTCGAGCCTACCGATCTCACATAAGAATAGCGCTTCTTCAGGCCACAGCTGCAGGCCGCGACGTGATGGTTTCCCGTACATAGAGGAGTACAATCTGTTCGCATCTCGGTCATCCCGAACGATCACCTTCGATCCGACTAACTCACCTCTCGCTACCATTGTCTTCCACCCGCACGGTAACACCGTCAACTTCGATTTCGTCTCCAGGGAATACCAGCCACCAAGGCCTCCTGACAGGCTTGCCGTTCACACGTACACGTCCCGACTTTACCAGCCGTTTGGCCTCACGTCGGCTTTCGGCGAGACCGACGTCCCTAATGAACGCGTCCAACCTGCGTCCTACCGCCACTCGAGCTCTTCCTCCCGCACCCTCGGCCTCTTTACCTCGTAAATCGGCTTCCCGTCGATCGTCTCGGGTGCCAGCCAGTCGATCACCTTCTCGACGTCCTCGGGTCGCTCGGGGAAAACTTCCACCACTATGGGACCCAGGGGGGATTCCCCTCCTTCGGCGAAGCTCACGCTCCCAGCGAACGCCACCTGCTTATTCAGGTGGAACAGGATCGATCCTTCAGCGGTGACTCCTTCTCGCAGCACCCTACGGGCCGCGTCTAGGATCTGCTGCTCCCTGAGCAGCTCGTAAATGCGACCCAGACTCAAGCGTGCCTGGGGACCCTCGCACACGAACTCTAGTCTCTTTAAGTCACCCATTTCCTCCTCACGTTCCTCAAACATCTCAAGATCGAACAGATTTCCTACGGCTTTTCGGACTTTCTCCTCGTCTTCAGTCGGGTATACGTAAGTGGTTAAAATTACCCGGGAGATCATCCGGATCACCCCTTAAGATCGCCTTTATTACCATCCGGCACTTCTCCCGGAACTCCGGCAGGCTAACGCTCTCGTTCACTATCATCACGTCGGCTCGAGAGATCACGTCACCGATCCCGAACCCTAACTCTCGTTCGTCCCGCTCTTCGAACTCTCGCTTGGTGTTCGGATCATCCTCACGGCCTCGTCCACGCAATCTTTCGAACCTAGTCTGAGGGGACGCGTGGATAGCCACGACTATTACCGACCGCTCACCGAACCTGTTCCGGAAGTACTCGAGCTCCTCCGGGTTCCTGATTCCGTCGATTACTACAATTCCAGCCCGCCTCAGTTCGCGTTCGACGTCTTCCACTACTAACCGGGCAACTGCGTCCATTCCTCGCTCCTCACGGAGTCGCTTCGCCATCTCTCCTACGTCCATCCCCCGACGCTCGGCTTCGCGACGGACGGCGTCACCCATCACCACGACGGGGATACCTTCTTCACGGGCGACCTTGACGAACTCGCCTTTGCCAGCCCCCGGCATCCCGACTACGCAGATGAGCATCCGGAGATCACCCCCTGAACGTTCTCTGAAACAGAACGATCTGTACGGGTATTTTAAGACTCAGTCACACGGTCCAGGAAGCGGCGGAGTCGGGGAGACCTAATCCGCTCCAGCAGCTCGGCTGCAAGTCTCATGAGCTCTCGATGCACCGGGTAAGGATCCCCGGACTTGCAGCCGAAAGCTGCCGTGTACTCGGCAGGATCGCGACGATCGGGCCCTTCTCCGTACACTACTTCGGCGATCAACGCCAGGGCACGGACTAGACCCCGTCCGACGCCGCGCACGGCCAGGAACTCCTTGAAATCGGTTGGATTGACCTCATACAGGCGCAGCAGAGCGTCTCGATCGAGACGCCTTGGCACCCATCCGTCGGGCACTTCGACGCCACCCTCTATACCCAGGTATTCATCGAGCGGTCCTGAGACGCTGTTCCTGACAGCCCTCCACTCTCGCAACACGCGGTCCGGACCATCCCCAACTAGATCGAGTACGATCTCCCGACACTTATCGGCTCGATCCCCCTGAAGCGACAGGACTTTCCTCGCCTCATCCGCCACCACCGGATGTCCCTCCACAAACTCCGAGACTTCGCTGTCGAGCCAGTGGTAACGTCGCGCGGTCTTCCGATCGACGTCCATTCCCTGCTGGATCACCACCCACCTACCGTTTTCGTCGAACACGATAACGTGGTGGTAGAGGTCGTGACCATCTTGGAGACACACGGAGTCCGACCGTGCCGTTAGACGGCTAGCCGTCACCAATGGTCGGGGATCCAAATCCATCCGATCGGCGAGCTCCCGCACGCGCTCCGGGGTTTCAAGGGCCAGTCGTCCTTTCCCACCAGCGACGGCGATCCCGTGTTCTTCGGGATCCAACGCCTCACGGAGCGCCGCCGTGACGACTGTAGTACTACCGGACGTATCCCGCTCATACCCTAGCAGACACGCCAGGGATTGGAACCATCTCGGATCTGCGAGCCTCTCTAGAGCCCCGTCAGCACCGTGCTCCTCCACCAGAAGTCTGAATAACGCCCTGGATAGTTTCACCATCTCGGGAAAATGACGGGGTGGAGGACACTTCACGAGACGCAGCTCCGCTGCGCGGGGCATCGCCGCCGGTCCCCCAAACGTTATGAATTTCGTAACGGTTCCTGACTTGGTGCCGGGGCCGGGATTTGAACCCGGGACCTCGGGGTATCCCAGGCCGGTTCACCTCTCGAGGTCATCGGGCCCTATGAGCCCCGCGCTCTACCAGGCTAAGCTGCCCCGGCTGCGCCCGCGGGAGACCCCCCTCTCGAATTAAAAAAGTTACGTGGGGCGGTCCCCTATGGAGCTGCTCCTAACGCTCGTTCCGGACGTTCGACCGGATGAGACCGAGAGAATGGCACGGAAAATACAGGACAGGCTCAAATTACCCGCGGAGCCCGATCCTCTGAAACCGGTTCGCAGGCTTAGGATTAAGGGCGTAGAAGATCCAGACGTGGTCGTTAATAGGCTGAGAGAGAAATTCCCTGAGGTATCTCGGATCGTGATCGTGAAGCATAGAGGCCGATCCAACGATCTCGATAGGATCGCCGCGCTGGCGGCTAAACTCGCGAAAAATGAAATATTGCCGCATCATACCTTCGCCGTCGACGCCAGGAGACTCGACAAGGATCTTCCCTACACGTCCCGTGATCTGGCCATCGAAGTCGGCGAAGCGGTGCGGCAGGCCACGGGTGCGTCCGTGGATCTCGACAGCCCGGACCGGTACGTGGACGTCCACGTGTCCCGACGTGGATACTTGATCGGAATCACTCCAGCAACACTGAGGGAGCCGCACCGGGGTTGGCTTCCGTCCGGCGCCTTTAAGCACATTCACGTGTGCTGTGAGCGACCGGAGACGGGGTACGAGATCGCCGACTTAATCCGGATAACCGCGGCACTGAAACTGGGAAGCCTGATATTGGTGGAGCCGAACCGAGACGCCGTTCGGGGGGCCGAGAAAAAGGTGGGGGCCTCTTCGCTTATCGACCTTCGAATCGAAAGGGACCTGAAAGAAGCGTTGGCAGGGTTCGACGTCGTAGTCGGTTTACATCCGACGGCGCCGAACGCCGAGCGGGAACTCCTACGGGCTGTGAAAGGAGCGGACCAGATCTGCCTCCTGACGGGATCCGAGACTAAAGGGCTCAGTCGAGAAGCGAAGGAACTCGCGGACGTGCTCGTACACCTAGGACCGACGACGGCCGAGCCTATGCGGACCGCCAACGCGGTAGCGTACGCTGTAGGTGTGATGGCCGCCAGAACGGTTGGCTTAGGGTCAGCCACCGCTCCCACTCTTCATCGGTGATATCCTCGTAGACCCGGTTGACACATCATCCCCGACTACACGGGAAAGCCGCTTTACGGACCACGGGCCGCAGGTCCGGGGAGTGTTCGATATTGGTCCTAGAAAGGATCTTCGAGGAGACTAAAAGCGAAGGACGTGGCGCGTTGATCGGGTACTTAACCTGTGGATACCCGGGACTCGAAGAAACCATCTTACTGGCTAGGGCGCTCCGTGATGGAGGTGTGGACATCTTGGAACTCGGGGTTCCGTTCTCCGAGCCCATCGCCGACGGTCCGACGATACAGAAGGCGGTAGACGAGGCGTTGCGGGCGGGCACTACACCATGGGATTGCTTGGAAGTCGCAAAGGAGGTGTCCGAGTTCGTTCCCGTCGTGCTCCTGTGTTACTATAACACGCTCCACGCCAACGGGTTGGAGCGGTATCTCTCGACGGCGGCGGAGGCCGGTGTCTCCGGAATCATAGTTGCGGACATGCCGGTCGAGGAATCCGACGAGGTCCATTCCGTCGCTCGAGATCTCGGAATCGACGTGATCTACCTAGTAGCCCCTTCAACGACTGATGAGCGACTGAAGAAGATAGGGGAGAGGGCCTCAGGGTTCGTGTACGTGATCTCCAGGTACGGCGTCACCGGAGCACGACGGGATCTTTCCGAAGGTACTCTGGAGCTCGTTCGTTGGGTGCGTGACCACATCGACCTACCTGTAGCCGTGGGATTCGGGATTTCGGAGCGTTGGCACGTGGAGGAGGTAATAGCCGCTGGCGCTGACGGGGCGATCGTCGGATCGGCGTTCATCGAGGAAATACACAAGTCCGAGGACATAGCGGAAGCAGAGAAGCGGGTTAAAGAGCTAGCAAAAGAGTTAGTGGAGGGTGCCCGGGACGGGTACCGTCGAAGATCATCCTCTGAGTGATCTATCTGCGGCTTCTTTTAGCTTCGCAGCTAATCGTTTAGCCGCCCGGCTCAGCGCTCTCTCCGCCTCCTCCTCGAGTACTTCATCCGCGATCTCCAAGGCTCGCTCGACAACTTTCTGTGCCTTTTCCGGATCTGACAATTCGGACTTTTTGCGTCTCAGTTCGTCCTGCAACATCCTCTCTAGATGCGCGTAAGCGCGGTCGGATAGCGGAGGGACAAATCGTTCGTAGAACTCCGAACTTAATGTTTCTTTCACCGAGCTTCGATTAACCTCGAGCCTCTCCGCCAAGTATACCTCATGCCAGAGCCTGAGGATCCTCTCACGCGCCTTCTCCGAGGCGATGACACGACGGGTCACGCTCACTCCTCCCCTAACTTGAGGTGCTTCTCAAGCTCCTCCAGAACTTTGTGAACGCCGCGCTCGGCTACGTACCCTAACCTCCAGTCGACATCCTCAAGCGCCCGCTCCACGGTCTTACACACTGCCTCCACGATCCAGCGGTACTCGTCGACGTCGATCCCGGCGTCACGTAATCTCTTGTAGTACCGACTGCGGAAGTTGACGGCGAAACGCTCCAGCTCCCTCTTCACCTCGTTGGAAAGTTCGATGGGGTCCAGTTCTTCCCTAACACGATTTGAGAGATCTGAAATTACCTCCTCGGTGTGTCCAGCCGTCAACGGTCAACCCCCGCGATCCGAGGGATAGACGCAAAGAAAACGTAAAGGAATGACAAAAAATTTCCGACGGGTAGATAGGGGTCGGAAAGTCCGCCTACGGTCATCCCTCAGGGGTCCCACAAGGCTGAATTCGTCATCCCCACCTCCGCGCAAAGCTTTTTACGACTTCGCACTTTCATCACATGCGCGGGGAGTCGGGCCCGCAGCTCAGTCCGGTTAGAGCGCGGGGCTCATAACCCCGTGGTCCCGGGTTCAAATCCCGGCGGGCCCACCCTAGAAACGTTATGTAATTTATAACCTTTCATTCGAGAGTACCCATTACGTGAAGACGAACGGGACGGGGTACAAGACGGCTACCATGGACATCACCTTCCAGTCCAGCTCGTTACTGCGGCCGTAAAAGTACAGCAGCGTCATCGCCGCGAGTGGTACGGTGATGGTTACCAATTCCCTAGAACCGAGGCGCCAGCTCGTGAACAGGAGTCCTACAGCGACTGGAAACGTCGCTTGGAATACTATCGCACCTGTCACATTACCCAGGGCCAGGTCGTCACGGCCTTTCAGATACCAGATCACGCTGTTCAGCTTCTCTGGGAGTTCCGTGGCGACCGGTGCGAGAAGACACGACACAGTGAACGGGTCGGCTCCGAGTCTCTCCGCTAGTCGTTCCACCGCATCCGCGAATCCGTGCGCCCCAACTACCAACAGAGCGACCGAACCGACGAGGAACACGGCGGCCAACAGACCCGCCAGTACTGGATGTGCCATTTCGAACTTGATGGAAGGCCGCTCAACCACGTCCCCGGCCCTCAGGAGCTGTCGTACGTAGGCTAGATACAGCAGGAACAGCACGGCTGCAACGGTGAAATGGGCAGGTTTGAAATCCACAAGTGATACCGCGAGTACTAAGGAGTACGCCACCAGAAAATGTCGGACATCCAAGCTAAAGTGGGAGGTCTCTATTACGGGTCGCCGCCGGCGACCCATTAAGTACGCCGCGAGCACCGAAAGACCTCCTATTCCCATAGCGACCGTCGACAACATCAGGGGAGCGCCTAAAATGGCACCTATAGCTACCCCTTCCCGGTATCCCGAGACGATCGCTACGATAGGTACTAAGGTTTCGGGTAGAGCTGTGGCCACTGCGGCTATGAAGCTCCCGGTGAATCCAGACGGTAACTTGAACCGATAACCGATCCACTCGACGGTGTTCGTGAACAGCCAGGCACCCAGGAGCAAGGCCCCGAAGCTGGCCGCTATCTGCGCTATCAGCGTCAAGGGGGCCAATCCCCGTGTCCGGGACGATCAAACTGAGCCGGTGTGGTCTTCGGGCTCCCACGTGCGAGCCCGTCCGGAGATCTTACTTCGAACGACTTCGCAGGTACCGCGATTATCAGGTGAGGGAACTCTACGAGTCGGGTGTACGGATAAAGGTGTTGGCTCAAGTGTTCGACCTCTCCGATGGGAAAATCAAGGACATCCTCCTCTCGCCGCCACGGTGCGCGCGCTGCGGCAAACCGCTCCGCACGAACGTGCCGTTATGCTCCGAGTGCGAACGGGTGCTGGAGGAAGATGATAGGAGCCGTACTGATGGGAGGCAAAGGCCAGAGGCTCGGCGGTGACAAACCTTGGCTGACGGTGAACGGTCGGCCGATCGTAGAATGGGCGGCGAAAATGCTGCGTAAGATCGGTTGCGAGGAGGTCTACGCGGTTTCACCCCGTAGGGACGGGCGCTGGGATGGGCCATGGCTGCGAGACAGTAAAGGCTCAGGACCTATGGCGGGCGTGAGAGCGGTGTTCCGAGAGTTCCCGAACGAGATAGTGTGCGTGACATCATGCGACGTCGTATTCGACCCAAGGATGTTTCGAGAAGTCGCCGAACCCCCTTGTCACACCCGCGAGACCTTGTTCCCGTTCCTGGTACACGCGGAGGACGCACCGGAACACCGCACCGTTAGAGGGTTCCTGAAGAACATAGGATCCAAGGAATTGGAGGTACCGGCGACGGACCTGGATAAGTTAGAGGATTTACCTCGATATCGAGCACTACTCTCCCGGATCACCGGATGAACTTCCCTCTCCGCCTGCGTTGGTACTCTTCGATACAACGCAATATGCGCTCTTTTTCCCGCTCCCGCTCGCGTTCTTCCCACCGCTTCCGAGCTCTCCTCACGGCCCTCCGAAGCTCGTCCGACTCCACGAGGGCCAGAGTACCTGCCCTCCTCACAGTTACGTCTTCACCCTCGCGGAGTAGTGGCAAATCGAGGCGACGAAACTCCTCCAAAGCGTGTTCCGGTATCGACGCATCCTCAGGTACGATCACGGCCTCAGGACTCAGGTCGGAGAGCTCCCTGACGTTTGACTCACTCATGCCACTGGGATCTTCGACGTAAAGCACGAACACTGGTGGGGTCTCTAACTCCGAGAGCGCATCGTGCGACGCTTTCTCCACCTCGACGACCGGTATTCCCTTACCCGACCGAAGGATAGCATTGAGTCTCTCGGCCCGTCTCAACTCCCGTTCTAGGCGTTCCCGACGCGACTTTTCGCGGATCAGTTCACGTCTTAAGAGCTCGATCTCACGCTCCTTAGCTTCGAGCTTACGACCTATCTTTTCTTCGACGAGCTCCTCTATCCTATCACGCATCCGATCCAACTTCCTTTGGAGCTCTTCGTTTTCGCGCTTGAGACGCTCAACGAGGCGTTCTAAGTGCTCTATCTCATGCTCGTACTTCTCGACCTTTTTCTCGTATGCACGCAGTTCTTTCTTCAATGAGGCGATGCGCTCACGGTATCGATGGATCTTCTCGCGCTCTTCCCTCCGTTCACGCTCCACTTGACGCTCTTCTTCCACTATCCGGAGAGCGTCCACAACCGGGAGTCCCTTGATCACGTAGCTGGCGGCCCGGAGTATGTCCCGACGTTTGATCTCTTCCGAAGCTTTGTGCTCGACCTTACGCAGAGCTGGCTTCACGATCGCGTGGTATGCCTTTACCGCTGCAGCAAGCGCGTCACGTTGGTGGGTGTCCCTGGGTCTGACGTTCTGGTCCTGCCGGGCGAGATGTCCTTTCACGAGTTCACGTTTCTCGTCCACCGAGAGTCGGCGATCCGGCACGTAAAGCCGTGCTCCCAGGGATCGGGCCAACCGTCGAACGGTCTGAGGGACGGGAGTAACGTCGGTGGCGACTACCGCAGGTCTGCCCAGCGACTCGATCCGCTCGGTGAGCTCGCTGAAGGATAGCTCACGGGAACTCTCGAGGTGTACGACCTCGCCATCCGCGTTGAGAACTGCCAAAGCCGTAGTCGTCCCGGGGTCCACGCCGATGGTGAGAAGCTCACGGCGGTGGGAGGTATCCCGGAACGTGATCCGGTCGCGAAGTACGGGCTCGACGTCGATTTTAATCTCCCGCGCGTCGACCTTGTTCACGACGGGTTTCACGCGATCGTACCGATCATACACGGTGAACTCGGCGCTGGCGTATCCTCCCTCGGCCTTTCTGACCCGAAGATCGTACTCCATCCCCTCCGCTTCGAGGAGCCGTTGGAGCTCTCTCGTGGCTCTCTTCACCGCGGCGTGCAGGTTCCTAGCGTAACGTGACTGGCTGTACCCTCCCTGACCGGGTCTTCGCAGACGACCTATTCGGACCCTCGTCTCGTCCTCCAGCACGAACGCCTCCACACCAACCCCGAGTTCTGCCAGGCGCGCACACGTCAGCGCTTCCTCCTCTGGGTTCCTGGGATCGGGCGTCGGGAGACCGTGTTCACGCGCCAAGCGTTGGAGTGACCGTTGGTTGCCGGGCTTTCCTGTGACTTGAACTAACTTGAGCTCGGGATGCGACTTCACGAGTTCTAAGAGCTCAGAAGCTCCGTTCAGGAGTTCATAGACGTCATCCACGGCCACCACGTCCGGTTTCAGCGAGAGAATGAGATCGAAGAGTTCGCGCTTGGAAAGACGTCTCTTGAGGACTTCCTCACCATCCTCCAGTATCGCCACGGCATATTCCGGGGGTTTAGATCGGACGATGTCGATCCCCACTACGATCACGTCCGAAACCACCCGGCCGGAGACCTCTCAGTTTTATCAAACCGTAGGGCTCAATAATTTGCTGGGGCCGTTCAGGTGAATCCGGCACCTTTCGAGCTGCGGTTCGGCGCCTACGCTATTGACTGTGTGATCACGGCCGTGATATCGTTGTTAATATGTCTGGCTTTAGCGTGTCTGGTGACTCCGGTGAAGTTCCTCAGCACTTGGTCACTGACTTCATGGATATACTGGACGATATTCGAAGGCACCTACGGAGAAAGCCCAGGTAAACGGGTTTTCGGACTCAAGGTCGTCAACGAAGAAGGAGAGGCGTGAGTTTCCCGGAGGCGGCAATTCGAAACGTTTCGAAGGCCTCACCAGTAGTATGCTACGTGGACGGTGCGTTGGTTCTGCTGACTGAATCACGACAACGGATGTTCGATCTCCTGGCGGGGACGTTAGTCGTTACTTCAGGATGAGTTGTCTTGCGACGGAGTTTGCCATGTGATCACCGCAGAGCTCTCGAACTACCTCTAGGCAAGCTTCGATCGCGAATGCCGGGCCCCTACTAGTCACCACGTTCCCGTCTCTCACCACCCCTTTAGGCACGGGCTCCGCGCCGTTCACCTTGAGCTCCGCTTCAAATCCTGGGTATGTGGTCGCCTTCCTTCCACGTAGAACCCCAGCCTCCGCAAGGACTAACGCTCCAGAGGATAAACCCACTACTACACCACCGTCGGATTCCACAGACTGGATGAGGTTCAGGCAGTGCCGATAACCGATCAGCGTCGTGGGCGCGGATCCGCCGGGCACGATTACACCCTCATAATCGCCCCCCTCGACATCCCACACCGTGGAGTCGATGTCCACTTCCATACCCCCCATCCCTTCAGCGCGCTCCTCGACTCCCACCAGATCCCACTCGAGCCCGCCGCGTGAGAGTACACTCACGACTGCGCCGAACTCGATCTCTTCAAACCCGTCGTCCACTAGTACAGCGATCAAGGGGGAACCTCCCTTGCTCGTCGTCTCCCTGGGGTGTCCGAAGATCCCACCGAAAATCTCCTCCGCAATTTACGCGTGTCACCGGTATGACGATAGAGTGTTGGTACTCAGCACCGAGACAGGATGTAAGCTCCTCGAGTACGCCGACCCTGAGGGGCTGTACGTGGATGAAACTCGAACGTACGAGAAATACCTAGAGGATCCTGACGCCGCCGGTATCCTGCTCGCGTTCGTGACGAACGATGCAGAGCTACAGATAGCGGTCACCCTTAAGGAAGTATCCGAACCCGACGACGCGAGAGCTGTGTGCATCGAAGAGTTCGAGGATCGGCTCGAGGACTACGGGTTCCTCACCGCACCGGTAACTGGTCGGCGGTGGAAGCACGACCCGAAGAGGTGGGTTAAGGCGGTCGAGGACGTGTTGGGGGCGAGTCGATGACGTTCTGTCTTGAGGAGCGGGAATACGAGATACTTATGGCGAGAAGGCCGTTCGGCGACTGTGCGAGATACATTGAATCGAAGTTTGGAAACATCATCAAGTTGCGGCCTGGTGAGGAGGTTCTGCCTGGGCTTCGGGTGATAGGATGCGGAAAGATCCCAGTAGCGTACGGGGATGGTTGGATCGTACTACCGATAACGAAACCGTGTCACGGAAGCTTCGTCGTGAAGGTAGAAATTAGTGCGGAAGAACTCGAGTGGTTCCGTAAGAAGCACGTAAGCGGGCGTTAGCGGCGTCCACCACGACCCGTCTTCCGGGCCGCGATGTGACCGACCTTCCTACCCGGCGGGTCACCTCTAGCGATCGTCGTGGGCTTACCCGGACTCTGGTGATTACCTCCACCGAACGGGTGGTCGACGGCGTTCATCGCGACACCGCGTACTTTCGGCCACTTACCACCCTTGCTGCGCATGTGGTGATACTTCTTACCCGCCTTAACGAACGGCTTCTCGCGCTTACCGCCACCGGACATGACACCGATCGTGGCCCGACATCGTGGGTCGAACGTGCGTACCTTACCGGAGGGGAGCTGCACGTAGGTACGTCCGACATCGTGGGCGATGATGGTGGCGTAGCATCCGGGCGCCCGCGCGAACTTACCGCCGTCGCCCGGCTGTCCCTCGATGTTGAATATGGGAACTCCTTCCGGGATCTCCGCGAGTGGAAGCGTGTTGCCGGGTTTGATCTCCGCAGACACACCGCACTCTATGGTGTCGCCTACCTTGGTCCCCTCGGGCACTAATATGAGCCGCTCCTCTCCGTCCTCGAACCTTACTCTAGCAACTGGAGCGTTGCGCGCCGGATCATGGAGCAGCTCGACTACCTTACCGGCGACCTTGCCCTTCTTTTCCTGTTCATCATAAGGCCTATGCTCTATACGACCGCGGTAACGGTGAGATGGAGCGCGGTACGTAGGCCCGCCACGTCCCAGCCGTTGCGGGCGGATACGCTTGCCCATCTCGGAAGCCCCCTACAGAATCCTTAAGTCGACTGCGACGTCCTCAGCGCGGTACTCCGGCTTTAACTTGACGTAAGCTTTTTTCTCCCCGGTCGGGGTGATCAGGGTGTTTACCTTTTCCACCTCAACATCGAACAGCTCCTCGACGGCCCTCTTGATGAGAGGTTTGTTGGCATCCCGCCGTACGATGAAAGTGAGCTTGTTCTCCGCCTCCATCAACCGCATCGCCTTCTCAGTGGCCACTGGGTACAGTAGGACGTCGTGTGGGTCTTCGATCTTAGGACCGTATCTCTTGGCCACGGTTTACTCCCCCAAGCGCTCTTCCAGGACCTCCAGAGCTCCGGGTGTGAACACGGTCAGTCGCCCGGGATGCGCACCGGGAGCCAGGTGTTCAACGCCCAAGTGCATCGCCTCGACGACGTCGACGCCCGGGTGGTTCCTGGCACCTAACTTGATACCATCGTCCTCATCCACCACGATGAGCACGCTCTTCGGCTTCACGTACCGCCGACCGCGCCGCTTTCCTTTACCCGCGCGAATACGTCGCTTGCGCTTGGCCCGCTCTACGTCGGCCCACAACCCGACGTTCTTGAAGAATTCCCGGACCTCCCTGGCCTTGTTCACGCTCCTTAGCTCGTCCACGACCACCACTGGGAGGTGTGGAACGTCATCGATTACATGGCCGCGCTCCTTCACGAACTCGGGCTTGGCAGTCGCCGCCAGAGCGGATCTGAGCGCCACACGTCGCTCCTTCCTGTTAACTCGCTGAGCCCAGTCCTTTTCTGGCGTCGGTGCGTGGGCCTTCTGCCCTCCGACCGCCTGGGCGACCCTGGCGGCCCTGCCGGCCGCCGGATGTCTTCGTCCCTTCACCCTCGGAACCATCGCCACGCCGTGACCGGCGCCCCAGGACTCGGCGCTAGTCCTGAAACCGGCGCGCGGATCGGTACCGTAGGGTTGGCGGCGGTTAGCCTGAGCCGCAAGCACCGCGCGCCGGATGAGGTCCTTACGGACCGGCTCCTTGAAGAAAGACGGTAGGTCGATTGTGTCGACATCTTCACCCTCGAGGTTGAAGACGGGAGCTTCCACCATTCACTACCCCCTTAAGCGCTCGTGGGGCCTCCGAGCTGCTCCACGATCTCATCCTCGGAAGCCTTCGGCCGAACACCCTGCTGCGATGTTCGGCTGATGTACAGGATCTCGGGCGCTCCTTCGGGCGCGTTCTTCGGCGGTCGCACGGCAGGTCTTACCCGGATCAACCTCTTCTTCGGTCCAGGAACCGTGCCGTGAATCATGATGTAATCACCGCTGACGACTCCATAGTTAACGAAACCTCCGCGCGGAGTGACTTCCTCACCGTCCTCTCCGATCTTGAGGATGCGCTTATTGTGCTCGGTGCGCTGGTGATAACCCACTTGACCCGCCATTGGGACGGTCCACCTCACCCTGGAGGGTGTGATCGGACCTATCGATCCGATGTGCCGCCCTTTCTGCTTCCGCTGAGCCTTACGGTCCTGGATCGTAACACCCCAGCGCTTCACCACGCCCTGGAAGCCCTTACCCTTCGTAATTGCGGAAACGTCCACGATCTCGCCCTCGTCGAAGACGTCCTTGGCTCTGATCTCCTCGCCGAGTATCTCTACAGCGTACTCGAAACGCTCCCGTACGTCCTTACCGCCGATCCTGTGCTCCATGACGTCGGGCTTCTTCTTCGGAACTCCAGCCTTCTTCGGCTGTGTGGCCACGATAACCCTGATCTCCTCCACGATACCCTCGTCGACGAGCTCCTCGATCTTGTCCAGATCTCCAGCCTCGCCATCCTTGGGTACCGTGAACACCCGGTCCATCTCCAGCTCCTCGGGAATCTCCACCCACGCCTCGGTCACGCACTTGTAACCGTCCGGCGTGGGCGCGTAAGCGCGGATGGCGGCGACGTACATCGGAGGGGCATCGAGGATCGTTACGGGCACCGAGATTTCTTCACCTTCGGTCGGACTGTTAGGCCAGTCATCGATCATGATGACGTGGGTCATTCCGGCCTTGTAACCTGCGAATCCTTGCACGCGCACTCTCTCCTCGTCCGGCCAACTTCGGATCCTAGGAACGGGCCGTGAGGCACGCTTCCTCGGACTGAAGGCCAGAGAACCGCGTCTTGGCCTACCTGGATTCCTGCGTCCACCGCGTCCCATCGGCCGTTTCCCCCAATCCTCCACCGTTTTCTCGGCTCCGGCGGGACGGGTCCGACCGTATAAAGTTTGAGCGTGCGGCGAGGTTTTTGAGTTCGGACGCAAGTTGATCTGGAGGAGAAAAAGAATCGTCGGGGCTTGGAAGCAGTGGACGTCAGATCCGCCGAGCGCTTGCTGGAAGACCTGAAGGAGTTCGCTGAACGCGTGAACAAAGCCTTCTCCAGGATCAACCCGCAGATCATGGAGCGTCGAACTCCCAGAGGATGGCTTCGTGAGATGGTGAGGGAGTACTTCGAGAACCTGGGAGCCGAAGTGCTCCGGGAGGCATGCGAGATCGCCAAGGAGGATATCAGAAGTTACCGAGAGCTGGACGAGCTGCTCCAAGAGATCGAGTGCTCCACCGATCGAGAAGAGGACGTTTTGTACGTACGTCGAGCCCTCCTCAGGTACATGTTCTGCAGGACGTACACGCTCCAGCGATTATTAGTCCGACTGTACTGGAGCCTGAACGCCGGGACAGCGGACGTCGCCGAGCTCGTGGGGATGCTCCGCAAAATGGACCTGTTCGCAGAAGAGGCTCAACTCATTTACCCCGTAACGCCGGACGTGGAAGACCTACGTGAAGTGGTGAAGGATGCGATCCAGGTCATCGGGAATGATGTCGGGGCAGGAACCGAGGAAGAAGATGACCGTTTAGAACCAGAACCCAAGCTCGAGGTGTGCGTCGTTCGCGGGAAGCTACCCGCTTTCGTGGATCCGGATACGGGCGCGGGGGTGCCACCCTCAAAGGAGGGAGATTTATTAATGGTTGGGGAGACGGCCGCGCGGATCCTCTCGGAACGGGGGCGTCGATGGGGCGGTCCCTTCGCGGAACACATCCGAAGGTGGAGGGGGTGAGTCGTTGGCCAAGATCCCGAAGAAAATCCGAACGTACTGCCCATACTGCAGGAAACACACCATCCACGAGGTAGAGCGTGCCAAGAAGAACCCAGCGAGAAAGATGTCGTGGGGACAACGTCAGTTCGAGCGTGTTCTGAAGGGATACGGTGGATTCCCACGTCCCAAGCCGTCGGGAGAGAAACCCACGAAGAAAGTGGATCTGCGCTACCGATGTACCGAATGTGGTAAAGCCCACACTCGGAAGGGTTGGCGGGCCGGTACCCTTGAGATTACCGAGGAGTAGGGGGTGAGATCGTTTTGGATGAGGAGCGATTCCTGAAGAGGTTCACCGAGTCCGACCTCGTACCGCAGCCTCGTAGCAGATTCCTCCGCGTGGAGTGCGTGGATTGTGGTAACGAGCAGATCATATTCGGAAACGTGAGCACCGAGGTGAAGTGCCACATCTGCGGCCGTACTCTAGCCAAGCCGACCGGCGGTAAGGCCAAGATCCTCACCAAGATCAAGGAGGTGCTCGAGTAATGCCCAGAAAGTTGCGTGATATTCCCGAAGAAGGCGAGATAGTGATGGCCACGGTAGAGCGTGTTGAGGACCACGGAGCTTTCGTCACGCTGGACGAGTACCCTGGAGTGGACGGATACATCCATATCTCTGAGGTGGCAAGCGGTTGGGTCAAGAACATCGGTGACTACGTCAAGGAGGGTCAGAAAGTAGTCGCCAAGGTTATCCGCGTGAACCCGAAGCGTAAGTACGCCAATCTCTCACTCAGGAAGGTCACCGACCACCAGCGCAAGGAGAAACTGAAGGAGTGGAAGCGTGAGCAGAGGGCCGAAAAGCTCCTCGAGATGGTCGCAGAAGAGCTCGGCAAGGACCTGGACGAAGCTTACGAGGAGGCCGGGTACAAGCTGATCGAGGAATACGGGTCCCTTTACGATGCACTGGAAAGGGCGGCCGCCGAGGAAGGACCGGAACCACTCCTCAAGGCCGGAATACCGGAAGAGTGGGCAGAAAAGCTCGCGGAACTGGCGATTGAGAACATCGAGCCGGGTCGCGTGAAGATCGAGGCGTACGTCGATCTCACATGCCCGGCTCCGAACGGTGTAGAGATAATCCGAGAGGCGCTCGAGAAGATCGAGGAGTTCCAGCAAGGTGACGTTAAAATGGAAGTACAGTACGTAGGAGCTCCACGATACCGAATCACCGTGGACGCCCCAGATTACCGAACGGCTGAGAAAATGGTCAGGAAGGCAGCTCAGGCCGCGATCGACCACGTGGAAGAGCACGGAGGCGAGGGAGAGTTCCACCGGGAGATCGAGGAGGGGTAAAGCGTGCCTAAACGACTACGCAGGTGTAGGGAGTGCGGGGAATACACGCTTCAAAGGGACAAATGCCCGCATTGCGGTGGAAATCTGGAAGTGCCGCACCCGCACCGATTCTCCCCGGAAGATCCGTACGGTAAATATCGGAGGAAGCTGAAGAAAAGGATGTGGGCCGAGAAATTCGGCCCGCCTCCTGGCGAGGGGGATTAAAATTTGGACTTGCTGGAGCTGGCTCGTGGGAACACCGTGATTAAGTTCGATTTCGAGCCGGAGGTGGAAAAGCCGGTCCTCGTGGAAGGGCTTCCCGGTATCGGGCACGTGGGTAAGCTAGCCGCCGAGGCGATGATCGAAGACTTAGGTGCCGAAAAGTTTGCGGAGCTGTACTCACCGCACTTCCCGCCACACGTATCCGTGAACGAGGATGGTATTGTGGAAGTGATGAGGAACGAGTTCTACGTGTACGAATCCGAGGGTAACGAACCCGACATCATCTTCCTCATCGGCGAGGCGCAGGCGCAGGGTGAACTCGGACAGTACAAGGTCACCATCCGCATACTGCAAACCGTTAAGGAGTTCGGAACGGAAATGATCTTCACACTCGGAGGCCTCGGAACCGGAACCGTCCCGACTGAACCAAAGGTCGTCGGGGCGGCTACGCACAAGGAACTTATCGACCTGCTAAAGGAGCACGGCATTGAAGTCCGCAGCGGCGACAAGGGCGGCAATATCGTAGGAGCTTCCGGTCTGCTGCTCGGCTTCGGGAAGATGATGGGCATGAAAGGAGTTTGCTTGATGGGTGTAACCCCAGGGCACGTTATTGACCCACGGGCTGCGATGGCCGTCGTCGAGAAACTGTCCACGATTCTGGGGGTTGAAGTTGAGGCCGATTCGTTGAAAAAGCAAGCCGAGCGATTCGAGCGCGAATTCGTGGCACAGATGGAGGAGATGCCTTCGGCGCTAGAGGAGGTGCAGCAGGAGGCGGAAGAGGGTAAACCGGAAGAAGACCTCAGGTACATAGGGTGAGCCTCATTGGGACCACACTGGCGACACGCCGTCCGCGCTATTTCCTCGGCACTCTCTCCCCTTATCCCTCCCGCACTGTCTCCTTGGGTCGCCTTGGTTTCAGTATGTGTGGAAGAGTACGGTCCACCTCTCACAGCCGTGGCCTCAGGAATCGTGGCAGCATCTATCACCGGACACCCCGCACTCGCAATGGTTTCTGCCCTGATAGGAGAATTTACCGTGGGGGCTGCACTTCGCAGGAAGCTCCCACGAAATCCAGTTTCAACCCTGCTGTACTCTGCCGTGGGAGGAGCCGCAGTAGCCCCATTGGTACTCCGAGCTACGTTAACTCCCCTTCACGCCTTGATCTTCGGACTCACACTCCTTACGGCTTTCATCCGACCCCCGCTCGCCCCCATGATTTACGAGAAGCGGGAACGGTACGACCCGTGGAATTCGATCGTCCTAGCCGCGCTTATGATATACGGTCTCGCACCACTCGTAGGTCTCGAGAACTCTTGCTTGGCCTTCCTAGTCGCTAAAGGAGTAGATGGTGCCGGCGGTATCACGCAGTTCATCCCGAGATCGATCAATCCAGTGGTGTCGCTCAAGGGATTTCGGATCCGTGAGGTTGAGGAAGGAATCAGCCCGATCGGGACGTTCTTCGAGTTCTTAGCGGCGTCGGGGCTAGGGTGGCTGATCACCGGAAGCGCCCGGGGTGCCTTAGTAATGGGTATCGCCGTAACCGCGGCGGACATCCTCTCAAATGTTACCGGAGTCGAGGACCACCACAAGGGAGACGACCTGCTCATGATGCTATCATCGGCGTGGGTGATCCAAACTTTTGGAGTCTCGGGCTTAATGCGGCTCCTAGAGCTGATGCCGGGGTGGTGAGTGGTGGACCTGAGGTATCTAACCAGTGTCATCTCGGTATCACTGTTCGTTTACTCGGGCATAGACACCGAGCCGCTCCAGTATGTGACGGCCCAGTGGGTAGAAAGTGTGCTCCATTTAATGGGGCTCACCGTTCCCAAGTCCGGCTACATATTCCAGATCGGAACCGTAAGTGCGGTAATCGTGAAAGGATGCGTCGTCTGGCCCGCTATCTCGCTGTTCGTAGGACTGATCGTCGCCACCCCCGGTCCATCTGTGCTCCGAAAAATCGCTGCTCTCGTCGCGTCCGTAGCACTGCTCACGGCCGGCAACGTGCTAAGGCTGGCGGGCATGTTCTACATGATGGAGGTGTGGGGAGTGGGGTTCCGGCTAGCCCACGATGTGATCGGTCAGTTGGTGGGACTCGCCATCGTCATACTAGCGGCGTGGGTATCATTCTACATCGTGCCGGAAACCGAAGATAGACTCCGTGAAATAATCCCTTGGCCGGGTGAGTGAAGTGGGAGAGCAATACGACTCAGACCTACATCTACATTCCCAGTACTCGGGAGGCACCTCACCTAGGATGGTAATACGAGAGATAGCACGAGGGGCCGCTAAGAAAGGTCTAGATCTCGTTGGCACGGGCGACATACTACACCCGAGATGGAGACGCCACGTGCGGAGGGAGCTCGTAGAGGACGAATATGGACTCATTAAGGAGCCGAAAACCGGTGTACTGTTCGTCCCAACGGTAGAGGTCGAAGACGAGCGTCGCGTGCACCATTTAATCATCTTACCATCACTCGATCACGCCGAAGAACTGCATGGAGAACTTTCCAAGTACTCCGACGACATTGATGCTGAAGGCCGACCGCATCTGCGCATGACTGGGGCGGAGTTGGCGGATTTACTCAAAGATCACGACTGCCTCTTCGGACCTGCACACGCCTTCGTGCCGTGGACGAGCGTTTTCAAAGAGTACGACTCACTGAAAGAATGCTACAGTAGTGCCGTAGACCGCGTGGACTTCGTAGAACTTGGACTTTCGGCCGATTCCGATTACGCGGATCGGATATCGGAACTTCACGAGTACACGTTCCTCACGTGCTCCGATGCCCACTCCCCTTACCCGCATCGTCTGGGTCGCGAGTTCGTGAGGTTCGAGCTAGAGGAGCCGTCGTACGACGCTCTCAAAGCGGCGATCAGGAGGAAACCGGGTGGCCGCGTAGTACTCAACGTGGGACTCATCCCCGAGCTGGGTAAGTACAACCGGACCGCCTGTGCTCGATGCAAGCGTCAGTTCGAGCTCGATGAGGCAGAACGCCTTAACTGGAGGTGCCCCGAATGTGGAGGCACGATTAAAAAGGGTGTCCGGGACAGAGTCCTGGAACTGGCCGATCTCGAGAAGCCGGAACATCCTAGCCATAGACCACCTTACCTCAGAATTATCCCACTAGCCGAGATAATCGCGAAAGCCCTCGGACTATCGACTATAACCGCCAAGAAGGTCAGGGCTGTTTGGAACTCGTTAGTCCGGCGCTTCGGTAGTGAAATAGACGTGCTAATCGAGACACCGACCGAGAAGATAGCAGAAGTCGACGAGCGGGTTGCCGAACTGCTAAGATCGTTCAGGGAGGGAACTGTGAACATTCGACCGGGCGGAGGCGGAGAGTACGGGAAGATAATCACAGACGAGGAATCGGAGCGCGAAGAGCTCAGAAGCCGCAAGCCCGTCCAGCGCACACTCGACGAGCTGATAGGCCGGGGGTGACGAGACTGTTTTTCAAGCGGCGGAGCGTGGAATCCTTCGCGGAGAAAGTCGAAGTCATGGTGGGGGTAGAGGAAGAGCTTTTCCTCATCGACCAGGACGGATCACTGGCCCGGGCCGCAGACGATGTGATAGTGAAGGCGGCGGAGTTATTGGAGTCAGACTCGAATCTCCTAGAAGATTGCTGGCGAACAGTTCTGGGGCTGGATCCCGAACCCAATCCGGCCCAGATCGAATATCTGACCCAACCTTTACCTCCCGATGAAGTAATCGAGGCCTGTAAGGTAGGCAGAGAACTCATAAAGAAAGCCGCCGTGGAGTTAGGACTGCAAGTTATGTTAGAGAGTATGCATCCTTTCGAGAGCGACCCACTACCTATCAACGGAACTCACATCAACGTGATGGTGAAACTTAAGGATCAACCGTACATGACCCCAAAGCAGATGTTGGTAGTTTACAATTGGTTGTGGTATAACTTACCGATTATAATCGCAGCAACTGCGAACACACCGTATTGCTGTGGCGGAAAAAATTTCGCAGCTAGTTGTCGTCTTCTCAAAAGCAGAGTACTCAAACCGAATTACTATGCAGCGATAAAGCGCTTGGAGAAGCGCCCATACTTGACGAAAACTCAGTATTATGGGAGGTTAAGGTACAGACTGAGACTTAGGAAGGATACTGAGTTCGAAGAGCGGGTCGTAGCGCACCCCGACGGCCGAAGGCTCGTGGACATAACCCCTAGAGGGCCCGCATCGAACGTCACGGGAGACGAGAACGACAGCCCGACTAGGAACAGAGTCGAGGTGCGAGTAATCGACAATCAAAAGTCCATGAAATATTTACATGATGTGGTAATGCTTATAGTTGGACTATCTTTGGAAGCGCTATATATGTATGAAGTAGAGGGCAAATTACCGCCAAACGATCCTAATCATTTTGATAATAGAAGGGAAGCTATAGAGAAAGGTATTAACGCTACTTTCGTTATTGACGGTAGAAAAATTGATGCTGAAGATGCATTACTAAAGATTATAAGCAGAGTAGATAAATTTTTAGAACATTTAGGATTACGTTTCGTGTCCCCTCTTAAAAATGGGAAAGTAGAGTTACAAGAGAGACCAAAACTAAATGTAGAGTATGCACATAAGGACGTCATAAAATATATCGGAAATTACGCAGAAGTTATATTAGGGTCGAACAAAACTGTCGAAATTAAAGGGAAAAGGTACACAATTCCGAAAGGTACTAAAGTAATCGGTAAGTTAGTTCCAATGGCATCTTATAAGTACAGAGTTGATAATAAGGGTTTTGTTAAGGATATAGTTAAGGGTGTTGTAACGCTCGGAATAAAGCGAAACGGTGTAGAAATTCCCTTAGACGAGAGTGATAGAATAGTAAACGTAATGTCGGAGCTGGAGTACTTAATGCGCTCGATGAGGGGATTGTTGTGAAATGGTCATAGACGTGCATAACCATCTAGGAGAAGATATTGACGGCACAGTTCAAACACCCCAGATGCTGCTGGCGAGGATGGAAGCAGCGGGCGTAGATATCGCGGTAGTGTTTCCGTTCAATGATGTTGATCCGGGAGTGTGTTTCTCGAAAGCAAATGAGCGAATCGCGAAAGCGTGCAAGGAGTACGATGAGTTCGTGGGTTTCTGTCGGGTGGATCCGAACTGCGAGGAACGCGCCGTAGAGGAGGTAGAGAGATGCGTGGAAGAGCTGGGGCTTAAAGGCGTAAAGCTCCACCCCAGGAGCCAATCGTTCTACCCCGACGATCCCGAAGCCGTGAGGGTTGTCGAAAAAGCCGCAGACCTGGGAGTACCCGTGATACTCCACACCGCACGCGGTGAACCGTTCTCCGATCCCGTCCGCGTCGGTAGGTTGGCGGAGGAAGTTCCTGACGTTCAGCTGATCATGGCGCATATGGGTAAAGAGCTAGGGTATGATGCAACGATTGAGGTGGCGGAAAATTACGAGAATGTTTATCTCGAAATATCGTTGGTAAAAGACCCCAAAGTAATTGAGAAAGCGGCAGAACATGTGGGTGATGATCGAATAGTTTTTGGGTCAGATTCACCTTATGGTAGTCCATCTGTACAACTTGAGATCGTAAAAGAGGCGGATGTTAATCATGATAAAATCTTGGAGGAAAATGCTGCAAATATATTGGGGCTGCGGTGAAGATTGCTTCGTACAAAGGTTATAGAGTTAGTTTTACATGAGGGGCCAATAACTGTCGATGAAATTTCAAAAAGGTTAAGAATTGATTCAGAGTTAGTATTAAAAATAGTAAGAACGACTCCTAATTTGGAACTAGAAGATGGAAAGGTCAGCACTCGGATGGATATCAACGGATATATAGAACTCACCGGGACGCGGCCGGTACTAATAACGGCACCTCACGCTCAGGGTCCAGGCGCGGACGTATTCACTGGTGAAATCGCGTGGAAGGTGGCTCAAGCTACCGGAGCGTACGCTTTAGTAGCAACCGTCAGCAGGCGAGCTAAGCTGGAGGACGGGAACCCGGCGGACTACAACCGCGAATGGGCACGGAACA
This sequence comes from Methanopyrus sp. SNP6, assembly GCF_002201895.1. Lineage (NCBI taxonomy): Archaea > Methanobacteriati > Methanobacteriota > Methanopyri > Methanopyrales > Methanopyraceae > Methanopyrus > Methanopyrus sp. SNP6. Next base: position 671,447 of record NZ_CP019436.1, read on the forward strand.
CTCCCTTTCGACGTCGTATCGACGAGCTGATTAAAAGGTACGGTGTCAGGTTCATAATCGACGTGCACGGGATGGAGTCCGATCCAGTGCGGCCGGATGTAGACTTGGGAACCTTAGGTGGCCGATCTGTGAAAGGGAAACTCGTGTCCAAGATCGTGAAGCGGTTGGAAGAGGCCGGTTTCGACGTGGGATTCGAGCAGGAATTCCAAGGTGGTGACATACTCGAGTATCATTGCGACGGAGAACGCGTTCAAGGCGTTCAACTGGAGCTCTCCGAGGAGCTAAGGGAGTTAGGAGAATATAGAGCCGTACAGGCTGTACTCGTAGTCGTTAATACAGTATTGGAGGAGGTGTAATACCATGGTAGCGGTGGTGTTGGTCGGGCACGGGAGCCGGCTTCCCTACAGTCGGCAAGTCGTCGAAAAGATCGCTGAATACGTCGAAAAGATGGGTGACTTCGAGACCGTCGAGGTAGGTTTCATGGAGATGTGTGAACCTACCGTTCAGGAAGCCGTGAAGAGGGCGGCGGAGTCCGGTGTCGACAAGATAGTCGTCGTACCGGTGTTCCTGGCCCACGGTGTGCATACGAAGAGGGATATCCCGAAGATGCTGGGACTGGAACCGGAGTGGGACTACGACGAAGATGAGGACCATCACCACCATCACCATCATCACCGTGACTACACGCCCGTGGACGTAGATGCGGAGATAGTGTACGCGGAGCCGCTCGGGGCTGATCCCAGAATCGCCAAGATAGTCATCGATAGGATCAAAGAGGCGTTAGGCGAGGGATAATCGGGGCTTCAGCTTGATCATCGCCACTCTTACAGGTAGGACCGTCGAGGACATGATAGAACTGGCTATAGAGGCCGTCGAGCAGGGTGCGGACGCTCTGGAAGTCAGGCTCGATTACTTGGAGAACTTAGACCTATCGACGGCGCTCAGAGCCGTACGGGAGTGTACTAAGTACGAACGCGTGGTGGCGACGCTCCGACGTGAAGAGGAGGGAGGACTGTACAAAGGAGATGAAGACAGGAGGCTCGAAATCCTGGAGCGGGTATCCTCCGAGGCCGACTACGTGGATTTGGAGATCGACGTAGCGGAGGAAGAGATCATAAGCCCGTCTTGTGAGACGATCGTGTCGTACCACAACTTCAAAAACACGCCACCTAAGGAGGAGCTGATCGGCATCAGGGACCGATGCGCTGAATTAGGAGACGTTGCGAAAGTCGTCACTATGGCCAGAGGACACGAAGACGCTCTGCGGATTTTGGAAGTAGTACGAACGGCGGAAGCACCCACTATAGGATTCGCGATGGGAGAGGAGGCCAAGTACACCAGGGTATTGAGTGTTCTGATCGGTGGGTTCGCGACTTACGCCGCTGTGAGGAAGAAAGCGGCACCAGGGCAACTGACGGTCGAGGAAACACGCAAGTTGCTGGAATTACTAGGTTAGCCGCTCGAGGATCTCCTCCGCCGCTCTCTTTCCTGACTCGAGCATCCCTCCAAAGATGGGCCCCATCCTATACGCGCCCTTCACCGCCGACGCTGCCATGCCGGCGACGAACAGTCCAGGCTTCACCTCTTGGGTATGTTTCACTACGAGTTCTTCCCCGCGCTCAGCCCACATGGGTCCCTCCCCACTCACTTCGATGCCCGCTAGCTTGCAGACTGCAGCCTCGTGTCCGGTTGCGTCTACGGTATACTCGGACTCGAAAGCTAGCGGATCGACGTGCATGTTAGCGGCGTTCACCGCCGTCCAGTTCACCACTACGCCACATACTCTTCCGCGGCGCTCGATGACGTCCTCGACCTCTACACCCACTAGAATCCTCGCTCCAGCCTCAAGGGCCGCATTCGCTAGCTTAACGGCGGCTTCGACGGGGTTGAACACTAGGAGACCCGCCTCAGCGGGACGGAGTTCTACTCCGACTTCTTCCAGTACTTCGGCAGTTTCCTCCATGATGACACCCGCTGGGAACAGCATCCCTCCACCGGTCATACCGCCCCCCACGTACAGTTTCCGCTCCACTACTGTAACGTCAACGTCGTTCTTCGCGAGCTCGTAGGCACAGGTCAACCCGGCCGGTCCTGCTCCTACTACGATGACGTCACTTTCGGAACAATCGTTAATAAACTCATAACCTTCCCTAAGAATAATGGAAGTGATCTCCCTTTCCACGCGCATGAACCCCTGAGGACGTTTATTCAGAGGAGAGTTCCCGTAATCTGCTTTCCAACCGTTCGACTTTGCGACGGATGTCGTTGCGGAACTCGTTAAACCTCTGCTCGAGCTCATTCAGCTTACGATCGAGAGCGTCAACACGCTTCTCTACCTTCTCAACGTCTTCGGTCGTGGCCAATCCCCAGCTGTCGATGAGCTCCTCCACGCGACGCTCGATCAGCTCGTCAACCTTCTTGGTTATGACGTCTGACCTGGTAGTCAAGGAAATCTTGTCGCGGAGCATTGAGAGACTCTCCCCTTCGGGAGCCTCACGGCTGCGAACTATGAGCGCGATCGCAACAATAATGGCTAGTGTGAGTACACCAACTGCCACAAACTCGGCTATCGTCATTCATTTCCACCGCCTCTAACGTTGCCCTCCACGCGCTCGAGGTCCTTAGAGATATTCTCGAGACGCTTTAATTCGGTTTCGAGTTCGACCACGGTCAGCCGGGTCTCGACGTCCATATATTTTTCCGCCAATCGCGTGAGCAGCGAGCGAATCTCACCCAGTCTCTTCACCAGACGCGTGTCTTCCGGGAGGTAAAACAACAGATCCAAAAGCTTCCGACGTTCGAGGTCCGCCCTAACGAGCTCGACTTTCTCACGTTCGACCTTCAGCTCGAGCTCCCTGACACGGAGCTTCCTCGAATAAGTTTTGAGGGCCATGAAGGCTATTACCACGGACGCTGTCGAGCCGATGAGCACGGAGATTACCATAGGTTGCAGCAGGACCTTCACGAGCAACCTTTATCCCCGCAGGGCGCGCCGGAGCTCCTTGATAACGTTTTCCGCATCGTCTAAGTCTCCGGTGATATCAATCGTCAGAGGCGTGACTACTATGGAACCCCGCTGGAGTTCGTACAAGTCGGTTCCTTCGGGCGGATCTTGAATGATCTCTCCATCGATCCAGTAGTATTGACGTCCACGTGGATCGTATCGTTCTTCTATTCTAGGCCGGTACATCGTGGAAGCTAGTGGAACCACTTTAATTTCTCCGTTCCAGCGATCCGGATCGGGCACGTTGACGTTCAGGACACCCTTCCAATTCACCCCTCGAATCCCTTCAAGTAGGGCCTTTAAGACCCTGATGGCTAAGGTGAAGTCGACGTTCTTGGCGCTGTTGTCCACGCGTGCTCTAGCGTCACGGACCTCCTGCGAGATCGCTATGGCCGGAATGCCATTCCCATAAGCTTCCAGCGCGGCACCGACGGTCCCAGAGGTCGTGACATCAGCGCTGACGTTCTCTCCGAGGTTGATTCCCGACACCACCAGATCGGGTGGCTCGTCCATAACGGAGAACGCTCCGATGAGGACGGCATCCGCCGGTGTACCGGAGATCGCGAGCGCGTCGATGCCTTCCACTTCTATCTCTTCCACCCGCACCGGCTCGAGTAGAGAGATACTGCGCCCTACACCACTCTGCTGTGTCGCAGGAGCTATTACGGTAACTTCACCTACACTTTTGCAGGCGCGGACAGCCGCTCGGAGACCGGGAGAGGCTATACCGTCGTCGTTGGTGATCAGTATTCTCACGCCAATCACCCCGCAGTTCACCCTTGTACACGATCTCAGCCGTCCCTATCAGCAACGGTCCGTCGGAGAGCGACACGCGCAGGCTACCTCCGGCCGTCCGGACACTCACTTCATCGAACGGCCCAAAGATCTCTGAGTACACTAGAGAAGCCGCGACGACTCCGGACCCACACGCCGGCGTCCAGCCGACGCCACGCTCGAACGTCCTGACCCTCAATTCCTCCACCGAGGGTGCTGCGTAGGTTACGTTGACACCTCCTATCGACTCATATTCGGAAAAAATAGCCTTGGCATCGTCCGTCAAGCTCCTGAAGTCACGAACTGGATCCCGCTCAGTGAGACGAACGAAGTGCGGGACACCGGCGTCCACCTCGTAACCTAGCTCGACCACCTTCTTGATCTCGGCTTCGGGCACCTCGACAGCGATCCAACCTCCCAGCACCACCACTCGGTGAACTCCAGATAACGTTCTCAAGACCTTAACGTTCTCTCCACGCACCTCCGTCACGTACTTCACGACACACCGCGCAGCATTCCCACAGAACTCGGCCTCGGAGCCGTCCCGATTGAACACTCTCATCTCCACACTCGGAGGATCGGAACGTATGAACACCACGCCGTCGGCACCTATACCTGACCGTCGGTTACACGCCCATCTCGCGAAGTCAGGCTTATCACTCTCAGGCACCACTTCTTCCTCGGTTTCGTCTACAAGGACGAAGTCATTCCGAGTACCGTGAACTTTCCAAAATTGCATGGTGCCTACCCCAGGATAGTGACAGGGTTTCAGAGGCGGCGGAGTGCATCGACTATCTGGGTCTTTGCTTCGGTCTTCTCATCCACATCTTTGACAACACGCGCGGGTACGCCGGCTACAACTTTACCCGGCGGCACGTCTTCGGTGACGACAGCACCGGCCGCGACCACGGCCCCCTTCCCTACCCTCACTCCCTCGAGAATGACGGAGTTGGCCCCGATAACGACGTCGTCTTCGATCACGACTGGTTTAGCGCTGGGAGGCTCGAGAACACCGGCGATGACCGCACCGGCACCGATGTGTACGTTCTTACCGACTTCCGCCCGGGAACCGACGACTGCGTTCATATCGACCATAGTACCGTCGCCTATCTTGGCACCGATGTTAATTACGGCTCCCATCATCACCACAACTCCTTTGCCCAGCTTCACCTTCTCTCGGATTATCGCGCCCGGCTCGATTCTGGCGTCCTCGAACTCTGAGTAGTCCGCCAACGGCACGGCCCTGTTGCGGTGATCCAGCTCTTTGTGGTAATACTCCACCGAATCCTCGCTCTCGAGCACTTCAACCACATCGTCATGCTCGCCAACTACGATGACATGATCGATACCAGTGAACACCTTGGCGTCCTCCAGGCGCTCCTCCAAGCGCTCGGCCAGTCCTTCGGGATCGTCGGTTTTAACGTAGAATTTGGCAATCGTGCGTTTGGGACTGTTGGAAATGTACCTAACCAGCTCTTCGGGATCCAGCCCCGACAACGGTCTCACCCCAGTAGCTGTAGGAAGTTGCGAGCGATCCGGTCCCCGCCCTCGGTCATGAAGCTTTCAGGATGGAATTGCACCCCGTACACGTCGTAGTCGGCGTGCCTGATGGCCATGAGCTCTCCATCGTCCCCCGACCACGCGCACGGTAGCAGTTCTTCTGGTAAGGAAGATTCTTCGATGACCAGTGAGTGGTACCTCATACCTTGGAAAGGACTTTCAAGCCCTGAGAGGATTCCCGACCCGTCATGTTCTATCGGCGATGTCTTTCCGTGGACGATGCGTTTAGCTCGACGGATCTGCACCCCGTACGCTACTCCGATGCACTGGTGGCCTAAGCACACCCCTAAGATTGGGATCTCACCAGCGAACCTCCGGATAGCTGGCACGGATACCCCAGCGTCTCGTTCCGGGTGCCCGGGTCCGGGACTGACAACGATACCGTCAGGGCGCAGCCGCTCGAGCCTGGAGAGCGGTACCTTGTTGGAAACTACTTTCAAATCGAGATCATACGAGGCGAATAAATGGTAGAGATTGTACACGAAACTGTCCTTATTATTGATCAGAACTAGTCTCCTCAAGGATAGCTCCCACCATTGCCTTCATTTTATTTTCAGTTTCGAACCACTCGTTTTCAGGCACCGAGTCGTACACGATACCGGCACCCGCCTGCGTAAACCATCGACGACCCGTTGAGAAAATGGTACGGATCGATATCGCGAAGTCCATATCTCCAGTCCAGCTGACGTATCCGACGCCTCCGGCGTATGGACCTCGCTTGTACACTTCCAGCTCATCGATGATCTCCATAGCCCTCACCTTAGGGGCCCCGGAAACCGTCCCGGCCGGAAACGTCGCACGGAGTACGTCCCACGGGGTGACTCCATCTTTCCTCTCACCCACCACCTCGGACACGATGTGCTGTACATGGCTGTATTTCTCAACTTCCATAAGCCGCGTGACTTCGACCGTCCCGGGCTTTGAGACTTTACCAACGTCGTTCCTGGCGAGGTCTACGAGCATCGCGTGCTCTGCGAGTTCTTTCTCGTCTTTGAGCATCTCGCGGGTCAGCTCCTTATCCTCTTCCGGGGTACTGCCTCGAGGTCTAGTGCCGGCTATGGGTTTCGTAACGATGTGATCACCTTCTAACCGGACGAGCGTCTCGGGGCTGGATCCGATTATCCTCCGCTCGCCAAACTCCAGGCAGTACATGTATGGGGACGGGTTGATGTCGCGGAGTCTCCGGTACACTTCGAGTGGATCCGCGACCGCCCGCACCTCCACTCGTCTCGAGAGTACGACTTGGAAAATGTCCCCAGAGACTATGTACTCCTTCGCTCGCTCGACGATGCCCTCGAACTCCTCTTTCTCCAGGTCCCGCCTCAGTTCCCCCATCCTGTACACCTTGGGGACCGTCCGTCCACTCACTTCTCGAACACACTCTTCGATCGCCTCCGCCGTCCACTCGACCTCATAGTCATCGGGATGGACGGAAATCAGCTCAACTCGATCCTCGTAGTGATCGAAGCGTATCACCGAGTCGTAGAGACACAGCTCGAAGGACGGCCACTCCGGGTCGGCGATAGTAGTTGGCTTGATGTCCAGCCAGTCCTCGACGACATCGTACGATATGTAGCCTACGAGACCGCCGACGAATCCGGATCCCTCGACCTTCGGGATCCGGGAGAACACTCGGCGCATGAGTTGGAAGTAGTCCTCATCGGTTTCCTTTCGACCTTCGACTACCAATTCAGCGTACTCCGGATCACCGACGTCCACGCGGACTCGACCGTCGACACACTCTACCTTGAGCGCAGGTGAGAAACCTACGAAGGAGTATCGGCCGCTGGCACCGATCTCGGCTGACTCGAGTAGGAACGTGTGTGAGGACAGCATCCTCAGGGCTGCGTAAACCTCGTCAGGAGACCTGTCTACGTCTAACTCTCTTACCGTCAAGCGCACTTCATAGCACACCCTACTACTATCGGTGTTACATGAACTTCCAAGTACGCGGCGACGATCAAGCCTGCGATACAAACGGCCATGTTACGTATTACCCAACCTGGAACCTCCAAGTTCCCGCGAGGCCACTGCTCGTGGAGACGGACTCTATAGATCAAGTAATCGGCCAGATGCACGCCCATAGCTCCCGCGATGATCAGCATCGGGAATTCGATTACTCCGTGGGGGAGTAAAGCCGCACCCAGTAGGGAGACCGGGCCAAAGTTCTGCAATATCCACATCGCGAAGGCTCCAGCGGCGAACCCGTTGATCGCTGGAACCAGCAGCGGTCCGAGTTTCAGCGTCAGTATCACGTCGGCCTCTTTATATCGCCGTACGTCGAACCCGAGCTTGCGAGCTAATTTGACGAGGATCGGAGCGTACGGAGGGTTACCAAAGGTTCTGCGGAAGACGCCGGAAGCGTACCTCGTCGCCAGCCGGTCCAGAGTTAACGCTACCAGGCCGCCGAACGTGCTCATTAGTATCGCCATGGCGTTCCATATCGTGATAGACATAGTGAATCGCTCCATCGGTAAGGGTAGGAGACGCGCGAGTGCTTCCACCTTCTGACACGTAATCCGAAGGACGATGTCGGGAAGGGAAGGAAGCATGAAGTACGTGATCATTCCCAGTAAGCTCGAAATAAGGAAGACGTCGATCACCGCCACGATATAGCGCCAGGGACTTCCCACCGATGTACCCCCCGGATGATGAATACGGCGGATTGCGGAACGTGGTGACGAGGGACCCAGTCACCTGACTTCGGCTCTGAATGTCACGAACACCGGCCCCTCAATTTTGATCTCACCTCCTTTTTTGGTTACGTAGCGCAACAGCTTCCGAGGAAGACTCAGGTTAACCTGAGAGGGGCGGCTCACTTTACGCACTGACACCGTGGTCTCCCCCCCTCCGGTCGCGAGCAGCTCCTCTACTTCGTAAGCCAGCCGCGCCGCCAGCCCTTCTTCGAAAGATACTCCGGAATACACGCCTTTCTCGCGGATCTCACGACCGAAGTCGCCCTCGGGCGGGACGGCGTACAGGCTCCCATCGAGGACGTAAACGCGGTTGAAGGCCGCGGGTCCCGCGAGAGGTTCTCCCCTCTCTTCCTCGACGGCGTGGATTACCACCTTCCGATCGCCGAACTCCCCGCGGAACAACTCGACTTCCACGGGTCCCTCCTCGTCGGCGTGCTCCTGGAGCCCTCGCACCACCTCACGGACTAGCTGTTCCCCGAACGACGTAGCCGGCTTCCGCTCGTAGTCGATCATCCTAGCCAGCTCCAGATCCGAAGGTTCCCACGGTTCGTACTCTACATATGCAAGGGAACGCACGTCGTCGATACCGTGGAGGACCATGCAAAGTCGTTCCACGCCGATCCCGAGGTTCATGACCGGATATTCGATCCCGTACTCCGCCAGCGCCACCGGTGAGTACAGCCCGAACGTCGCTATCTCCACCCAACCCGGTCCTAAATTCTCGTCCTCGATGGAGTCCTCCAGGTCGGGGTGATAGGCGTACACCTCAGTCTGTGTCCCGGGAACGTAGTACTTGGACATCTTCTCGTCGGGTATGAACTCGAAGTCTTCGAACCCAAACTGCCGGAGGATCGCCTCCGCCACTGCCTTCCCGGTATCCACGGTCACGTCGTCGCCGACTACGACGCACGACGCGGAGTGGTACGTCATCAAGTGACTCTCGTCCTCGCGCTGCTCACGCCGGAAGCACCTGTCGATGGAGAACAATCTCAGAGGTGGGTCCTCACGTTTCAGTATCTCCGAGATCGTTATAAACCAACCCGCGGTCATGTGTGATCGGAGGGTGAGCGGAGGCTCTAGCGGTTCGGGCTTCATGCGCTTGAGCTCGGGAAAGACTTCGTCCAGTACCCTTACCGCCGTCCCGTCATCCGTGTCAAGGGCCTCCGCGATCTCGTGTGTCAACTCGTCACCATCGACCTCACCCTTCTTGTACGCGTGCAGGGTTTCCCTCAGTCGTTCCACCTCCTCTTCGGACGGTTCCCGGCCCAACACCTCCGCCAGCTTCCCGACCTTGTCCGCTCCCAACCCCACGTCCGGACGCGGGAGTCCGGCGAGGTAGAAGCACCGATCCAAGACAGCCGCAGCCTCCGGGCCGAACTGCTTGTACACTTCCTCCTCGGGAATGATAACCGGATTCACGACCTCCTTGAAGCCTGCGCGCAGGTACGCTTCCCTCAGCTGCTGAATCGTCTCGAACAATGGATGGGGCTCGCCAGTTTCCACTTTGAGCTTCGGGTACCTGTCCCGAAGTCCCGGTTTTTGAACTAGCTTCGCACCTTCTTTCCAGGCCCGATCGAAGTCGCGCTGGGCTAAGGATTTCAGTTCCTCCAGCTTGTCACGGTCGAACGGCATTACTCGGTTACCCCTCACTTACTAAATCCGTCCATACTCTTCTCTTACGGCGATGCGTCAGAGTTGACCGCGGGACGTGAAGTGGTGTGCGATCGGAGGATCCAGTGCACGCTCCGATCGCACCGCGAGAACAGCCCGGAACCCTCTTCAGTATCCCTCCTGTTACCGAAGCTTAATCGGGAAAGTCCTTCCACGAGTCGTCCTCGACACCACCTCGTTCCAACGTCCTCTTCAACTCTTCCGTCTTACCTGCGATGGTGACCTCACTCCTGGTCCTCTCGAGGAGGGACCGGACTACGTCCTGCTTCCTCTTAAGATTGGGGACGACAGCCCTCGGGTAGTCGAACGTCATCGTCAGCGAGTATATCTCCTCCATCACGTTGAGGAATTCCTCGGCCCGGTCCAGGTCGCCCTCCCTCAGCGCGTCCACGACGATCCTTCTGAGCTCGCCTACGGCGTCCAACAGTCCCAGCAGGTAAGCTCGAGGACTCAAGTTGATCTCCTCGGGCGAGGGTGCCTTACGGTTTTTCACGATCGAGTACAGGATCTCCGCTTCGGCGTACTCCTGTAGGTGGTTCTCGGCGAACCCAGTGCGGAGCAGTTCCGGGAAATCGCCTAGGAGCTCATGGAGCTCCGAAACCAGTTCGGCGGCTTCATCCAACTTCTTCCGGGCTCCCTCCAAGTTCCCACGGTGTACCTCGTACACTGCCTCCGAGCTCAGCTTGTGGAGGTCCCGCAGGATCACCTGTGCCTCGTCCCTAGCCTCGTCCAGCGCGTCAAGCTCCTCGCGGATGTTCTCGATGATCTCACGCAAGTTCTCGATCTCGGACACGGACGTCCCCATACGATGAGGGTCCCCCACTGAGATAAGCCATCATCGCACTATCCCCGGACCAGCCGAGCTACGAAGAATCCCTCCGTACGGTGACGATGAGGCCAGAACCTGCGTACTCGATCCGCCCAGGGGTATCTCTCGTTCATCCAGGACTCGAAGCCGGGCGAGCCGAACCTGAGAGGTTCTTCCACGTCGAATTCGTCGAACTCGCGCAAGAAGCGGCGTACCACGGACTCGTCCTCCACTACGGTGACCGAGCACGTGGAGTACACGAGGGCTCTTTCCACCAGCGGCGCGACGCCACGGAGAATCGAGAGCTGGCCGCGGGCGTATCTCTTCACGTGTCTCCACTTGACGGTCCACTTGGCCTCAGGTGCCCGAACGTAAGCCCCGGAGCTCGAACAGGGTGGGTCCACGAGAGCAAGGTCGAACGTCTCGTCGGTTTCACGGTAGAGCCGGGATGAGTCCGTCCTGCGAAGCCTGGCTTCGACCCTCCATCGGCGGAAGTTACGACGCATCTCCCTAAGGCGCTTGGGGTTCACGTCTACGCACGTGAGCTCGATCTCGCCTTCCGTCAGAGCGTACAAGTACGCCGACTTCCCACCGGGAGCCGCACAAGCGTCGAGCACACGATCTCCGGGCTCCGGCCGCAGCGCGTAAGCGGCGGCCGCGGACGCCTTATCCTGATAGGCCACCCAACCTCGGCGGTAAGGCTCGGTCCTGACGGGAGGTACGTCATAATCCACTACCCGCAGCATGAGCGGTAAGTCTGGATCTTCCTCCACGATTACCCCGTCGTCCTCCAGCGCCAGTATGGCCTTGTCCGGATCCACCATGTGAGCGTTAACTCGAAGGTAACGCTCGGGCTCGCGGTTGTTAGCGTCCATCAACTTCGTCAGCTCGTTTTCACCCAGTAGGTCCATCAGGTGCTTGACGAACCATTCCGGATGGGAGTACTCGATCGACAGGAGCTCCACGGTGTCCCTAGCCCGATCCAGTACGTCGGAAAGCTCGAGCTGTTCGACGTCGTAGAGGACGGCGTTCACGAACCGGGCGGGACCCCCGGCACGCTCCACGACGATTTTCACGGCCTCGTTCGTGGCGATCGCGGGCTTCACGCCGTTGAATTTCATCTCGAACGTACCGACCCTGAGGGCGTTCCTAACCCACAAATCAAGGTCGAAAAGCCTCGCGTTCCGTATCGTCGCCTCCAGGAACGCGTCGACCGTGCGGAGGTGCTTCATCAGCTCGAAGCAGTACGCGTGGATGGTGCCCCAGACGCGATGGTCCCGGACTCCTTCGTTCAGCAGCACCTTCTTAACGCACTCACGAAGCGAACGTCGCGTCCCCTCCCACTCGACGAATACGCGTGCCGTAAGTTCCTGTCTGCTGAGGCTCAACAGATCACCCCGGGGTTCTAGTGACTTGTACTTAGCCGAAGTGGCCGGGATCGAGGAGCCTAGTACCGTTGCCATCTTGGGTATCGGAGGCGGTGGCGATATCGTTGGAGCCTGTCACACATACCGATGGGTGAGAGAAGGGATCGAGCCGGAGCGCTTGGTCCTCGGAGGGCTTACCTGGGAGCGTGCCGTCGTCGATCCGGAGCCCGGTCCTCGATCGCGCGACGAAATCATAGGAGACGTTGAATGGATCCACGAGCGTATTGGAATACTCCGCGGGAGGGCGAGGCCTAAACTGGGACGGGAGTTCGCGGAGTCACGCGTCCGACGCGTATTGAGGAGGATGGGGCACCGCGACGTGGAGGTCGTACTGGTGGACGTCAGTGGAGGCGTGAAAGGAACCGTGGACGGCCTCAAGGCGCTGATCGAACACTTCGAGCTGGACGTTGTCTTCGGAATCGACGTGGGTGGAGACGCGTTAGCTAGGGGTGACGAGCCCGGAGTCGAGAGCCAACTGGCCGATTCTATCATGACTTGTTCGCTGTCGAAGCTCGAAGAGGCCGTGCTCGGAGTTTTCGGCTGGGGGTCCGACGGTGAGCTAACCAGAGAAGAGCTCCGGCGGAGGTTCTCCGAAATAGCGGCTGAGGGTGGTTACCTCGGGGCGATCGGACTCACCGGACGCGATGTAGAGTTCCTGAAGAAGTTGGCGGAGGTGGTGGAGACGGAGGCCAGTTTGATTCCCTTAAGGGCGGCTGTCGAGGGCGAGTTCGGACCGCTGGAGATTCGAGGAGGGTACAGGACCGTGGAGCTCGGGCCGGCGTCGGTGTGTACCTTCTACTTCGACCCGGAAGTCGTCGCGCGTAATAGTCTCCTATGCAAGATCGTGGACAGCACCGAGAGTGTGGAAGAAGCCCACGAACGCATCCGGGAGGAGCTCGACATCAAAACCGAACTCGACTGGGAGCGTGAGAGGGCCGAGCGCTGAGCTTCGGTTACGGAGTAACAACCATCCCCGTATCCGACGCACCTGCCGAAGGATCGTGGAAGTTTAGATACACACCGACGTCGAGTAACGCTGTGCATTTGATCCCTTCCACCTACAACAGGGGAGATCGGTCGTGCTCCTGAATGAGGTCAAGGTACGGAAGATCGTGGAGCTAGCACTGGCGGAAGACATCGGCCGTGCGGATCTCACCTCCTCCATCGTAGAAGGTGATCGGGCAGAGGCGGAGATCGTGGCGAAAGAGGAGGGCGTCGTTTCGGGAACGCTCCCGGCCCGACTGACGTTTGAACTCCTAGACTGCGAAGTCGACACGCTAGTTGAGGACGGCGAACGAATTCAACCCGGTGACATCGTGCTGAAAGCCTATGGAGAGGCTACGTCCCTACTCGCAGCGGAACGGGTTGCGCTCAACTTCCTCATGCGGCTGTCCGGGATCGCGACGGCTACTCGGAAGGTCGTCGAGAGAGTCCGTGAGGTGAATCCGGACGTTATTGTAGCCGCGACCAGGAAAGTCCACCCAATCACGGGGTTTCTCGAGAAGAAGGCGGTATCGGATGGGGGAGGAGATCCTCACCGGTTCGGCCTGGACGATGCCGTTCTGATCAAAGATAACCACCTGACGCTGGTCGGATCGGTCCGGGATGCCGTGAGGCGGGCAAGGGAACGGGTGGGTTTCACCAAAGTAATCGGTGTGGAAGTCGAGTCGATCGAAGACGCCGTTGAGGCCGCGAAGGCGGGTGCGAATCACGTGTTACTGGATAATATGAAACCGGCGGAGGTCCGGCGGGCGGTGAACGAGGTTCGAAAAGTCCGTGAAGATGTGATCCTAGAAGCTTCCGGCGGCATTACGCCCGAGAACGCACCCGAGTACGCGGAAACCGGAGTTGACGTGATCTCGCTCGGGTGGTTGACACACTCCGCGCCGGCCTTGGATCTTAGCATGCGGGTTCGAATGCCATGAAAGGATGCCGGGATCGTATCCTCACTTACGAAAACGGTACTCGAGCTCGTGAACGAAATCTCCCAAGGTCATCACGAACCGAGCGTCGGCGACGCGGTGAGCGTACGCGTCGGGATCCGGGTTGACGGAGACCACGAAGTCGGAGCGGAAGTCGACGGCGAATGTGTCGTAAGAAGCACCGATGAGAATCAGCAGTTTCTCCTCGACGACGTTACCCGTGTTGACACCCGTTGGTGGGATCCCGGGGAGGAACTTGGAAGCATGCTTAGTACAGTACAAGCGGACGTCGAGACCTAATCCTTCGAGAATTTTGACGAGACGGTTCAATGCATCCCGTTCGTCATTGAGGGAAGATGTGAACGCCGGTAGGTTCCCTGAAATGTCACCTAAGACACCCTTACCGACTACTACTGCGACGGTATCATAGAGATTGATGGCACGGAGGAGCTCGTCCCAATCGGCTTCTCCGGTGGGTTCGACCTCGGGCTTTCCAGGCGGATGGCTCGAAAGCAGAAGGTCTTCGGTAAGGACTACGCAGGCAAGCCTATGCTCATCCTCGGAGGATTCTGCGGCGTCTAGGATGGTCTCGTAGATGTCATCTTGAGTCTCGGGGATCTCGACGCGGAGTTTCAGATCGCGTAGGACGTCAGGGAGCTCGACGGAGCATGTATAGGAACCGCGGCCGTCAGCATCCAAGCCGATAATTAGGAGTCCGGGCCAGTCACCTTCCTCGGCTAGGAATTGGGCGGCAACGTAAGCACCCTTATCCTTGAGCACGGCGACACCGTAGCCGTTGGTTTGGGCGAGGCCGATCACGATTCCGACCGCGTCAAACTCGGAGGCGACGGGTATGACCTCGAACGGATGATCACCTTCCTCCAGTTCTCGGACGACCTCGTTGAGCGGGAACCCCGGCAGGTACGCCACGGCGTCAGGTTCGAGGTCGTGAAGGGCGCGGATGACCTCGTATGACCCTACAGGTAGGTGATCGGTCGACACCTCATCTCCACTAAACTCGGTCCTTCCTTCCGACACCTCTTCAGCACCTCCAGTGCCTCTTCGACGCTTTCGGCGGTCTCGGCTGGATCGAAACCCATGGAGCGGGCTATCTCGGCCGGTGAGGTGTGAACGGCAGGGTTCTCCTGGCCTCCCGTCATTCCCCACACCTCGTCGGTTACGACCACTACCGTCAGGTTCTCGAAGCGGTTGCGGTTCTGAGTTACGGTAGCCAAAGTGTGCAAATGCATGAAGAATCCACCGTCGCCGACGATACAGTAAACCCTCCCATCGTCGATCCTGAGGCAGTGACCCAACGCCACGGACATCGAGCCGCCCAACGCGCCCGTGCCTCCGTCCGGATCCAAGCCTACTTTAGCAGCGGCAATGGTGTGATCACCTAAGTCCACGATCACTCGATCTCTCTCTTCCAAGACCTCCCGAAGTGCGAGGAGAGCCTCCTCCGGCCGCAACGTCGTTCCCTCACTATTATTCCAGCAGGTACACTATACCTTTGTCCAAGTCCACCTCCACTTCACTACCCTCTGGAGGCATGAGATGCTCGTGCTCTTCGCCGTGACAGGGTGCATCTTCGGGTATCTCGGGCTCCACTAGGAGGTCCTTTACGTCATCGTCGATAGGTTTCGCCTCTTTTACAACGGGGATGGCTCCGTCTTCGGAGAGCGTCCGAACATCCCCGGTACAGATTATGGCGACGGCACCCATTACTTCGGGGTACGTGTCGTAGGCTCCGCCGAGGTCTTGAGTGAAGACTACTTGCCCCTCCTCGATCTCGACTATACGGTCCGGGTGAGTTATGTGGATGACCTCACCGATTACCTTGCCCTCACCGCGCACGGTTTCCCCTCGCAGCACCGGTGTTGGCAAATCGGTCCCCCCGTCAGCTCGGGACCGGCACCCTTATTTGGGTTCTTCATTCCGGATAGCCTGCGACACTCGCTCTCGGAGGGGTAGTCCGTTGGAAGAGCGAACTAGGTGCGAGATATGCGGACGCGTGGTCGACGGTCGACCTAAGGTCGTGAAGGTGGAAGGATCGGAACTGCGAGTGTGCGAGGAATGTGCCAAGTTCGGCCGGAAGGTAGTCAAGCCGGGACTTCGCCGTGAGGAACGGACGCAGCGTGAGCAGCGTCCACGGCGCAGACTCATCGGCGCAAGACGAAGACCGAGAGGGCTCGATCCCTTCAGCGAGGGTCTGGAGGTAGTCCCAGATTATGACGAGCGCGTCCGCGAGGCTAGAGAACGTAGAGGTTGGAGCCAGAAGGACCTAGCTAGGAAGATCGGGGAGAAGGTTTCGGTGATCCGACGTATTGAGTCTGGTAAGATGGAACCGGACGTCGAGTTGGCGCGCAAGCTGGAGCGGGTTTTGGAAATAGAGCTCCTAGAGCGGGTGAGTGAAGAGGACACCGGATCCGTGGGAATAGAGAGCGACGAGCTGACGTTAGGTGATGTGGTAGAAATTAGGAAGAAGTGAGCGTTACACTAGAGACGTGCGAAGTATCAACGTGACCACAACGATCGCTAGAGCAACCGAAACCAAGGCGAATCCGTAAGTTCGGGTGTCGATATGTGCGCTGCGACGTTCCTCCACCACGCGCTCTGCCACCTTCATGCAGAGCTCCCGAGCTTTATCTTCAGCCTCACCCTCGTCACCGTTCGAGTATATTCGTAGTCGACCACGGTCACTATCGATGACCAAGAGTACGTCTGCTTCCACACCACGCTCATAGTCGCACACTTCTTTGAACTGCTCTTTGACCAGAGAGAGTACCTCGTTGATGGTGTACTCGTCCGCGGGAACGTCCAGGAGAAGCTTCCCATCGACCTCCGTGCCTTCATCAACTATCGCCACATCACAACGCTTAATCGGAAGCGATTCCTCGGAAGTTTCGAGCTTCTCATCGATGGAGAACTTATCGAGATAATCCTCACCGAATAGGATCACCTTCCCGGTTTCTTTACACACCGAAGAAAGGATACCTTTATTGAACTCGTCTATCTCACCTATCACTATCACCACATCGTTCTTCGCGGACTTAACGAGGCTCATTACCTCCGGAATCGTCCAGCCCCTCCTTAAGACCAGTAATGTTGCCTGCCGTCTCACTTACTCCACCCTCGACCTCATGAAGTTCGTCTACCGGGATGAGAATGGGCCCCATCTCCTTAACTTGAACTATTTTGTACTCCTTCGGAAGCGTGTCCACGGTATCTCCCACTTCCGACCCACTGACGTTCACCTTAACGCCGTCGACGTCGTCCGTGCTGTCTGCTCCTTCGAACTTGATGGTTACCGTACCAGCGTACGCCCGACCACGGAGTTCCGCTGTTACGGGCGCTGGTTGCATCAGGATTATTTCCTTAATGGCGCTGATGATGGCTTCTTTCAGCCCCGTCTTCCTCGGGATCTTTACGGAATCCTCGATCTGGCCCCCTACTTCGAGGTAATACCGACCTTCGGGAGCGCGGAACTCGTCGATGACCACTTTCACGTCACGACCGGAGCACTGCTGACACAGGGCGGTATCGCGGAGTACGGAGACCGCCACTACACGCATGGGTCCCGCGAGTTGCTTTCCGATGTGTGGTATCTTCGAAGCTTCGAGCATCTCCACCTTGGGTACTATTCCCAGGTAATCACGGTAGGCGTCGAGAATGGCCTCCCGGACGGCCGTTTCAGCTTGGTCGAGCAAGACCCCTCCTCCGTACAACTCGACCCGCTCCGGGACGTTCATATCTAAGCTCCTGATGATGCTCTTAACAGCCGATCTCACGGCGTCCCGGACGTACTCCGCAACCTCCTCGATAATCTCCAACACCTCACGGCGGGTGAGGTCGTACCGCGAAAGTTCCGAGTCGGCCATCGGTGAATTGACCTTCTTTTTGATATTTTCCGCTTCTTCATATGTGAGTCCCAAATCATTAGCTATGGCTAAGGTGAAATCACGTCCGCCGACTTTAATGGAATGACACACTTCCACAAGCGTGTCACGCACGACAGAGATGTCTGTAGTACCTCCTCCGGAATCAATTAGGAGACAGCTCTCGATTTTATAGTCCCTGATCGCTTTGGCTACGGCGAGGGGTTCGACCGAAATCGTGATTAACTTCATATTAAGAAGCCTGGCGATGCGCTCTATGTTATTGATGAGTCCCAAGCTTGTGTTCGATACTATGGCTCTGAACTGCAAGTAAGAGACCTGGGATCCGATGAGACCATCTGGGTGGTCTGCCCCGAGTTCTCTTGGGTCTACTTCTGCACCATCGACCTTGAGATCCACTATATCGACGGAGACGGGCCAGTTCTCGGGGGAGAACTCCAAGCGGTGCGCCAGCGCGTATCCTATGTCATCCATGCGAAGCTTTCCTTCGGGACTCACGCTAGCTTCCGCTTCCACCATAGTAAACTTGTCTCCCGTCATCGATAATCCGATTCCCTCTACGTCCGAAGGACTGACCCCTGCATCACGAAGCGCTTCTTCGACTGTTTTCTTGACTATCCGGCTCACGCCCTTCACGTATCTGACGTTCCCTCGCTCCATGATCGTGGGGTCGAGAATGTACCGCTCACTGTACCCCTTGACCATCAAGTTACCATTCCTGAGCCGCCCTACGGCGGCTGAAATCACCTCGGTACCCAAGTCTACGGCGATCACGTGCAAGCGGTCATCCCTCCATCTGTCCGAGTTCCCGCTGCTTAGTCCGCTGTCTCTCTACGATCTCCTCTAGGTCGATATCGTGAGCTGTGAGAAACGCTTCGATCTCTATCAGTAGGTCACCCAGCTCCTCAATGAGCGCTTCCCGGTCGCCGGAACGTACCACGTTCCTAACCTCGATAGCCTCCTCCACGAGTCTCGCGCCGGTGGACACCTCTACCGCTCGATCCTTCCGTGGCAGTAACCCCTTAAGGCCGAGGATTTGAGAGCGTATCAGATCAACCGACTTGAACCTTCTGACGGCCTCAGCTACGAGGTTCAATGTGAGACTCCCCTGTACACGTAAGCGCGTCGTAAATCGTCCAGTCGCAGCACCTCCGGTGCGCCTAATCCTGGAACCTCGAAGGTATAGCTCACAATGGTAGCTCCGCACGATACCAGTTCCTCCGATATTTCCTCGAGAAGGGAAGGCACTAAATACACAAATACGACGTCCGGGTCCAACTCCCGCAAGTTGACGTCCCGGACGTCAGAATGTATGAAGATGGTCTTATCGTCTACCCCAAGCGTCTCGGATTTTGTGAGGGCTAACTCGAGTACATCCTCCCGTACGTCCACTCCCACCCCTTCACACCCGTACAGGTAGGCAGCCGAGATCACGAAGCGACCGTCTCCGCAACCCAGATCCACCACCCTATTTTCAGGGGTTAACTCCAGCTTTCGAAGGATCCTAACTACGGTCTCGATGGGTGTCGGTACGAAGTATAGCTCCGTTGGGCACGTCACCACATGACCGTCGCTCCGGTGATACTCAACTTCGTCCGGGAACTCATCGAGCAGTCTCTCGACCTTCCTTCTCCCTATCATCTTCGATCCTCCGCTTAGGCGAGTGGTATCCGCGAAGCTCCTCGAGCTTTCCGAACCTGCGGGCTATTCCCCTGTACACGTCACCGTGCCTGGGTGTTATAACGATCAGATGAGCCGGAGGATGGATGTCAGAGATCTTCCGAATAATTTCAGCCGGTTCACCTTCTACGCGAGCGACCGCGGCCACTGGATACCTTCTTCGCACCTCGCCCAAAAGCTCCCGTACTATCGTGTCGGCAACTTCCGGATCCATAATTCTCGGTTTGCCCAAGATTTTAATACCCGCATACCTTTCGATATCCGACAAGCTTGTGAGTATCTTCTCGTAAGAATCCGACCTGATCACCACGAACAAGTTTTGGTCCCCTCACTCTCCCGATGCTGGGGGGATTAACCTGGGCGGCAGGGTGAATATCGTCGGTGTCGACGTCTCGGGCCGACACGCGGAGGATGACGGGCACTATAATAGGATCACGGCCTGCGTGTCGGCCGAGGTGGATGGGTTCAACGTGTTTACGGTCAGGGATGTGAACGTGTTCGTCGTGTGTACTTGCGAGCCCCCGAACCTGCGGACACTGACCGAGGAGGTCTCCCGGGCCCTTAATGGCCTAGACAAGGACGACGAGTACATGGTGGTGGCGGAGCCGGGTGAGTTCTTCGGAGAACCGGAGTGGAGGGTCTCGGCCCTTCTAGGAGCCCCGTTCAAGTATGCCGAGACCGTAGCCGAGCGAGAGGTAGTGGAAATGGCGCATAAGCTCGCCTACGGAGTCTACAGAGGTGTGAAGATGGGGTTGAAGGTTGCCCAGTCGCCCTCGGGCGGTTTTGGTTGAACGGTTGGAGTGGGGACAAGAGAGCCGCATCGATGAACTGAAAGAGCTGGCCGAATCCGCCGGCTACGACGTCGTCGGCTCGTTCAGACAGGTCCGTCATGAAGACCCCAGGCACCATATAGGAGAAGGAAAAGTCAAAGAACTGGCCGAGTTCGTGCGCGAGAACGACGTGGACAAAGTCATCTTCGAAAACGAGATTAAGCCTGTCCAGGCGTTCAACCTGGCAGGTGAGCTGGGAGTCGAGGTAATCGACAGGTTCCAGTTGATCCTAGAGATATTCGCACAGAGAGCTCGAACCCGCGAAGCCAAACTGCAAGTGAAGCTCGCGCAGCTCAAGTACGAACTTCCCAGGGCACGTGAGATGGTGAACCTAGCTAAAAAGGAGGAACGTCCGGGTTTCCGCGGTCTCGGTAAGTATGAAGCCGACAAATACGAGGAAATGATTCGACGGAAGATCGCCAAGATAGAGCGTGAACTCCGACGGATCGAGAAAGATCGAGAGCTCAAGAGGAAGCACCGACATAGGTTAGGGTTCGAACTGGTTACATTGGCCGGGTACACATGCGCGGGTAAAAGCACCCTAATGCGGACCCTAACCGACGAGGCTGTTTACGTGGATTCCAAGATGTTCTCCACGCTGGATACCAAAACTAGGGCCGTAGACCTGGATGGACACCGCGTACTACTCACCGACACCGTCGGATTCGTGGATAACTTACCTCACTGGCTCGTGGAGTCTTTCAAATCGACTCTTGAGGAAACCGCCCAAGCCGACCTGATTCTGCTGGTGGTAGACGTCAGTGACGAGTTACCGGAGATCAAGCGTAAACTCCGGGTGTGCCACAGGACGTTGGATGAGATAGGCGCTGAGGGTCCCATCGTAACGGCGCTCAACAAGGCGGACTTGATAGGATGGGAGGAAGCGGAGCGACGCCTCCGGGAACTGGAAGGGTACGTGTCCCATCCGGTGGCCGTTTCCGCTAAGACCGGGGAAGGTCTAGACGACCTCAAGGCCAAGATGCGTAAGGTGCTCTCCAGGTACTGGAAGAACGTCCGTATCGAGCTACCGATGAGGAACGAAACCATGCGGGTTGTTTCGAAACTGCATGAGCTCGGAAACGTGTTAGACGAGCGTTGGTCGAACGACGGTGTTGAGGTGTTCCTCGAGGTCAGTGAAAAGGCCCTTGGAACCGTGAGAGGTACCGTGAAAGGATTCGGTAAAGTGGAGATATTGGATTAATCCTTACGTGAACTCTTCCGGTACCATTCCGGAACTTGGATCAGTGAATAACCTCCATCGGGACCGGGCTTTCCGTCGATTTTGAAGCCCATCTTACGGAGATCTTTCACCCTATTGTGGACGGCTACGCGACTCTCTCGACTGATGTACTCTTTAAGTAGTTCACCACTCACATAATTGCCGGTTTTAGTGTAGATACCAGCATCTTTCAATATTTGCTTTGCACGCTTTTCGCCCACGGTTTTTGAGAGCTGATCTAGCAGCCTGTTCGCTTCCTCCAACACGGACAGAATGATGAGGTGACCCGCGTCTATCTTCACGCCTTTCTCGTACGCTCGCTTCAAGAACTCCCACAGATCACCTCTGGGGCGACTCCTCGCGACACGCTCCAGCCTAGACTGCGTGAGTACGGCAATCTCGTCGTCACGCGCCACGTCAGGATCACCCCCGTTCCGTCCCCTATAACGTTTCGAGGATTTTAACTTTCCACACCGTCGTAGGGCATTACATCCCCCTGAGCTCGCGTCTGCGCTTGGCAACCTTCCTGGCGACCACGGCCTCCCCGAGTTTAAACAGGTAAATAAAGAGGTTTTCTAGACCCCCCATGAGCCATAGTACGTATCCGAACGTCCTATCACCTATCTTACGCTCGAACTCCTCGGGCGTAAGATCTCGATTTAATTCGCGGTTGAATACCATCGTGGCTGCTTCGATGAACTCATCCCATGATATTCCAGGCACGTTCTCTTGAATCTTCTCCAGTAGATCCCGCGCCGGCGTGTCGTAAAGGTTAGACATGAGCTCGACGACGGTCCTGAGCGTAACGACACCGACCACCCGCATGTCTTCCTCCAGTGGGACGAGCGTGAGGTCGGAGTCCGTAAGGATTTCCACGGCCTTCGTGATAGGGTCGGAGGGAGAGATCGACTCCGGCGATCGGCATACTTCCTCGACCGTCTCGGCGCCAGCGGTGAGTCCTCGAGCGATGTCGTTGGACGTTACTAAGCCGACCAAACGATCCGAACCGTTCACCACGACAGCCGTGTACTCGGAGTACCTCGCGAGCTCTCGGACAGCCTGCTCGAGACCGTCCTCGGGTTTCACTTTAGGGTACTCTTTAGTGGCCCACATCTCGGCTTTCATCGCACTTCCTCCCTAACTTCCTTGATCTTTATCGCACCAGTCGGACAGTTTCGAGCACATTCTCCGCATCTTATGCACAGATCGTAGGAAATATTGGCGACATCGCCATCCATCTCGGCAGCGTCCACTGGGCAGACTTCTACACAGACCCCACATCCTATACACAGATCCTGATCCAACTCAATTTCACGCTCGAATTCAGGAGGTGTTAAGGTACGCTCGATAACGATAGCATCGACAGGACATGCATGCTCACAAGCTTTGCAGCCTATGCATTTATCCTCGTCTATCCTCAACTTATCAACATTTGGTGCCTCGACAGGACAAATCTGCTCACAAAGACGACAGGCTATGCATAGATCTTCTCTCAGGATTGCCCTCCTAAGTACGAACTTACGTCTTATTACATCAACTTCCTCGAGCTTCACTTCAATACTGTTATCAGCTACTCGGGCTTCACCGGATACCACCTTGATAGCATCTACAGGGCAAGACTTGGCACATAACCGACACCTTACACATGCGTCGTGATCAACTTCCGGAGGATTGGTACTGTCAGGTTCTGTTAGAGCATCTACCGGGCACTCTTCGTAGCATGTCTTGCACCCTACACATCGCTCGGAGTCTATAGTCACGAACTCCCGACGTACAGCTGGTGTCTCAGAAAGTACTTCCAACACTATATCTCTATCAGCGTCTTCCACACTATCTAACACCATTTCAACCACTTTATCGATCGGAATTTCGAGCGTTTTCATCTCCGGAGTCCCCCACGGGTTCGATAGCACGGGACGGACAGGTTCGAACGCACTCGAGACATCCTATACACCGATCAACGTCTAACTTGGGAAGAGGTCCTTTTGAGCCGGAGAGCGCTTCAACCGGGCAGGAAGAAGAGCACGCCTGGCAACCGACGCATTTGGACTCGGATATTCGCACGCCCACCTCTGGACGTTCTGTCAGAACCTCGATTCGGTAGCTTCCTTTGGGAAGCTCACATATGGCACGGCCGAGGAGTATGGCATCAAAAGGACATACCTCCACACACAAGCCGCACCGTACGCAGTTCTTCTCGTCGATCTTAGTGGAATCCTCCACCTCGATCGCGTCTGTGGGGCACTCTTTCTCACAGAGACCACAGGCGCGGCATAACTCGTGTATCACAACAATTTCACGGACTTCGATGATCACGTCCACTCACCACCTCAGCCATGAGCTCCTCTATCACGTTCTTCACTTCGAACTTGACGATACGGCGTACCCTTTCCTTGGACATCTTACGTTCTAAAAGTTCGGAAAGCCTCTCCTCGACGTTCCTTTCAGTCTTAGTAGTTGAGCCGAATTCCTCGGCTGCTTCCAGCATTTCTCGGGTTAAGATGCCGAGGAACGCATCGGAGATCCGAGACCGCAGCACTTCACGCTCTGCCTCCTCCGTAGGTATGCGGTCCACGGCAGATGTCGGACAGGCGTCCGTGCACAAGCCGCATCGCACGCACAGGTCGGGCATGATCACAGGCATCCGAGTTATTTCCTCGATGCATATAGCGTCCACCGGGCAGATATCGTAGCATATACGACATCCTATGCACATGTCGGGTCGTATGTAAAACACTTCGTCGGTACACTTAGGTCGTGGACGGTGATCAGGTCGTTTCAGTGCTTCCGTAGGACAGTATGCTACACAATTGTAACATCCTAAGCACCGTTCAGGGTCCGGATCCCCATCTGGAACGTTGTCAGCTGCGCCTGTCGGGCACACCTCGTGACAGCGGTTACACTCAACACACAGCTCCCTATTCAGTCGTGGATTACTTCGACGTTTGAGCTGAGGTACTTCCAACTCTACTGTAACACTACCATAGGGACAAACTTTTACACACTCTAAACATCCACGACATGCGTCCAAGTCTATTCTATGCTCTTCAATGATCTCACGCATAACTCCAGTGGGGCAAACCTCAATGCAAGGCTTATCTTCACAGCGATCACATGTGCGGAGATCAACACCGATGAACTTCACTTCAATATCCGCTTTAGGAACACGAACAGGTCTGCGTTTCGGCTTTAATTCCGTAAATGATATCTCATAAAACCTGAATACATCACGGGGACACGCCTGTACACAGAAAGAACATGCTACACACCGATCCTCATCGAGCCGTATCTGCTCGTTTATCTCGATCGCTCCGGTAGGGCAGACTTCATCACAGAGGCCGCATCCCGCGCACTCGTCGGGCCGTTCGACTTCCACGATGTTTACGGTCACGTTACGGAGGCGATCCTCAAAGAAGAAGTGAAGATCGGTCACCACCGGTCACCCCCGAAGCGAAGCTTCGAGGTATTCCTCCCATCGTTTCACTAGTTCGTCGGTGTCCGTAGGAACCAGCTTGATAGCACCCGCAACTGGGCATACCTCTAGACACACCTCGCATAGTACGCAACGCTCTTCGTCCACCTCGGCAGTCTCTTTCACGGTGATGGCGTCGGACGGACAGGCGCTCTCACACTTACCACAACCTACGCATAAGTCACTGTCAACGACAATGCGAGCGGGCTTGGGCGGCTGGATTCGTTCCTCGATTTCCTCGTGGAGCGTACCCATCTCGATAGCTCCTGTTGGGCATACTTCCACGCAGAGACCGCAGCGAATACAACGTTCCCTGTGTAGGATGGGCCCTTCCTCGGACATTTCCATCGCAGGCGGGCATCCATTCTGTCCCTCAACTGGACAGGCATCGGCACAGGTTCCGCACAAAACGCACTGATCCAGGTCGATGTCTGGAAAGTCCCGGAACCGAGCAGGTCTTCGAGTTATCTCCCGAGGGGTGTGAGCGTCGAACAGACGCTTGAACCCTTCACGGCTGAGTACGTGGTTTAAGAAGTCCTGGAGCAAGCACGGATCACCTCCCGTGCCTTACCTTCCAGAAGGACCTTACCCTCACGTTCATCTATCACCACGAACCTCTCGTTGCACGCGACGCACGGGTCCAGACTCGCATATGTGGCCACGGCGTCTGCGATGCTAGGGGACCCAGGCGCTATCGCCTCCAAGACTCGGATATTCGGGACGGAAGGTGTGCGGATCGTAACGCGCTTCACTACTCCTCCAGATGCTAGTTCCATGTCATACACGAGTTCCCCTCGTGGGGCTTCGACGCGATTATCGACGTGTCCCGCGTCCACCTCAAGCTCCCGTCGATGCCTTCCTTCGGGTAACTCATCGACGACCCGCTCGATGAGCTCCATGGACTGCAAACACTCGTCATATCTGACCAAGATCCTGGATAGGTTGTCTCCATTCTTCCTGTAAACGGGCTTGAAGCCCAGTTCCGGATAGACAGGCTCTTGGAGACGCATGTCGGATTCCGGAACTCCAGAAGCCCTAGCCTGAGGTCCTACGACTCGGTACTTCCTGATATGATCCTTCGTGATCACTCCGACGCCACGCGATCGGAGTTTAATGAAGGGATCGTTACTGGCAATTCGTCGGTACGTTATCACGTCGTCACGGATTGCGTCTAAGGTTTCGAGAACGTTGTTCAGTTGGTCTTCTGTGACATCCATTCGAACACCACCGACGACGTTCCAGCCTGTCAGGATCCGGTTACCTGTTATCTCTTCGATGCAGTCCAGGACGCGCTCACGAGTGTTCATATTCCATACGAACATAGTCTCATGCTCTATCGAATAGAAGTAGGCGGCGTTGGCTATGAGGTGGGATTGAATCCGATCTAGCTCTTGCACAAGGACACGGAGGAACAGCCCACGCGGAGCGGGGTCTCCCTCGGCGAGTTTCTCAACACCTCCGATGAAGCACATGTTGTGCGCGTGGGAGCAGATTCCGCAGACTCGTTCTGCGAGAAAGGCGGCCTTCTGCCAAGGCATTCCCTCCATGATCTTCTCGATACCACGGTGGCAGTATCCCATCTCTACCTTGCAATCCACGACCTCTTCTCCTCGAACTGCCAGCTTAATCCGGAGAGGCTCTTTAAGGATCGGATGATTAGGACCTACGGGGATGCGGTGTGATATCGGCTCAATCTCACCCGTCTCGACGTCCACGACTTGAACGTTGGATCGGATCTCACGCCTCCTGCGCTTCATGGGCTCCACCCCTACGGAACTCCCAACTGCGGAACAAAGCAGGAAGCACGTCGACGACAGCGGAGACTATCTCCTCGGGCCGTGGTGGACATCCTGGAACCTCCGCGTCTACGGGGATCACCTCGCGTACCGGCCCACATACGCGACCTCCCCGCTGGTTGAAGATACCACCAGAACACGCGCAGGTGCCCACAGCGACGACGGCCTTGGGCTCAGGGACCTTATGGTACAGCTTGACTAGCTTATCTCGCCACTGATACGTAACTGGTCCAGTGATTATTAGGACATCAGATTTCCTCGGATTATTGTGGTAATAGATACCGTACTGTTCTAGATCGTATCGGTAAGTATAACAAGCCAGGATTTCAATATCGCAGCCATTACACCCACCGGTGTTCACTACTGTTACGTGAATAGACCTAGATCTCACAAACCCTTTCAATTTTTTGAGCACTGATTTCAGACTCATATAATCCCCCTCTCGCGGAGAGAGGTAAAGAACTTTGTTAACACCTTACGGTCTATCGGCACGGACTTTCGTCCTTCAAACATTCGTAGCAGTTCGTTCTCCAAAGCTTCACCGAGTTTTCCATCGCTAACCACATCCATGAGTACCGCTAGAGCGACCACTTCATCGTCGACGTTGTCCAGCAACCGCTCGACCTGTTCAACTTCCGAGTGTAGCCCATAGAGTCCGGAACAAGACCGTGCCCTTGACAGTACATCGATCACATGATCCTCGTTAACGTTCAGAAGCTCAGCCAGACGGTGCACGATGTCCCGACGATATGCGTGGCTGGTGAGGATCCACTTCTTGACGCGGAGTACCAGATCCGGATCCTCAGCATAACGCTCGTTTAGGTCCTCTTCGGTGATGTTCTTCCGCCTTGTCAGGAACCGTATCATCGCGGTCATAACCCCTCAAGCCAGGTGAGGACGGCGAGAAAAATCGCAATTCCTAACGCGGTTTCAACTCGTCCATACCCCGGTCGCATGTTCACCACGTACCCGATCAGGAACGCAGCTATCCAGATCCCTACCGGCGCCGATCGCACCCAGGATACTGCCAGGAGTGTCCATCCCAGTATCGCCAGCAGCAGACCGATCGGATCCACCTTCCGCTCTCGGAAGATCTCGGGGTACATGCGATAGCTGTACTCGAGACCCACCAACGAACCTGCCAGAAACGTCGCTACAGCGCCCACGATCACTGCTTCGACGAACATCCTGCCCTCGAAGCCGATCATAGGTGACCCGCCCTTAGCGTGTGTATCGAGACACCGAGGATCAGCAGGATCGCTGCCACCACTGCTAATTGTTCGGTTCTGTGTAATGCACGCTCCAACCTGGCGCAAACGAGAAAGATAACTGACGACGCCAGTAGCAGCACTCCTCCGGCTTTAGCGTAGATAGAGTGCTCGAAGAGCAGGATCGCGGCCATCCCGACCAAAGATAACGACAGTACGCAGAGGTGCGATCGCAACGGGACCCCCCTATCCGAAGATAAGGAAGTCCAGGAACATCATCGAGGCTATTATCACGTGGAACCCGACGGCCTGGTACGGATTCAGTATCGGCGTCAGCGCGCACATCGAGGCCAGGAGTAGCGTGAGAGCCCCCATAGTTAGGAGGTGAGAGACTGGGTCTGATATCCCCAAGAACACTGCCTGGAACACCCAGAGCTCGCAGTAGTACTTGAGTGCCTCAGCCACATACATCAGCCCACGCAGGAACCCCGGATATTCCGTGAGGTAGCCCTCGACGATGTCATATCCCTTCGAGGGATCCAACGGGGAGTAAGGCGAGTCCACCCATAGGAGGGTGAAGAACGCCAAGGCCGAGAACGGGATGTGATCTATCAGTGGGCCGTGGGAGTGTTCCCACGCTAGTATACCGGACACGTCCATGTGCCCTGTTATGAAGTACGCCGATATCAGGGAACAGGCCAGCGCCAGCTCGCCGGCGGGCATAATGGCGTGTCGCACACCACCGATCTTGGTGTAAGTGGAACCTGAGGACACTCCGGCACCGTGGGAGAGAACCTTGTAGGACGCGTACAGGGCGAAGAACGGGAGCAGGTTGCCACGATACACGGCAGAGATGGTGACCGCAGCCGACCAGATTATCACGTTGAAAACCGGCACCATCCAGTACAGGAACTCCGCCGAGGTCAGTGGGGCGTATCCCTCCTTGATCATGAACTTCAGTGTGTGGAGGAACTCTTGAACTATCGGCGGTCCCGGTCTACGCTGGATGCGCGCCATCACCTTCCGGTGCAGTCCGAGGAACACGCTTCCGACCAGGAAGGCTTCGGTGATCCCTACCAGGGTTTCGAGCACGATCAACGCTCAGTACCCCAGGAAAGGTGTCCTATCCCGGTCACCTCGAGGCGAGAGCGCCCATCCTAGGACGAAGATCGTGATGGAGATCGCCAAGATCGTTAGAGCGGAGAACAACCCGTGATATCTGTCCACGAGCCACGGTCTGGCAACGTCAATCCACACGAGCGTCAGGTCCGCCACCAGTACCGCAACCACCGGCACCCACCGCACGCCACCGTCCCCCTAGGGTAAGGCCGCAAGCAACTCCAGGTAACGGGAGAACGTCAACAGCGTCGTCAGGTGTATCACGAAGGCGTATCGGCCCCAGATCCGACGGAACGAGTCCACCTTAACCGCGTAGAAGGGGCCGACTCCGGCCTCTCCGATGACTCCAACCGTTAACAGGGTCTTACCGTAAGTTAGCGTCCAACCTCCAGCTCCCTTCGGCATTTTCATCAACTCATGAACGCTCAGAGTGCCCGTAGAGGCGAGTATGAGTGCCGCACCTCCGAATAGGGGTAAACTAGCTATCAAACACATGAGACCGTAGTTGAAGGCACACTCCAGCGCGAACTCATCTTCGACGGTGGTGCCTATTAGCCCCATGTTGGAGATTCCGAGCAGCGAAAGGAACAGAGTGAAGTTGAAGACGTCTCCAGTAGTCACGACGCCGATAGCCGCGAGAGTTGAGACCAAGGCCAGGGCCGCTTTGATCTTGTCCTCCCGTGGGCTGACGATCTTGGCTTTGATCCGAGGCCTGCGGTGGTCTATTTCAACGTACACATCGGTATTGCTGAGGATAGGAAGTGCGAGAACTGCGAGAAGGACTGCCAAAATGATCGTGTTAATCGTGCTTAGGTACGGCACTATGTCACCCAGCGGCACTATGAAGAGTACCTTACCGCTCGGGTACACGTCGCTGAGCCCCCGCTCTCACATCGTAACCCATGGCGTAACCCAGCAGCGTGAGCTTGGGGCCGACCTTAACGAGTATTCCACCGGTGCCCGCCAGGATCAGGGCTAGGAGCCACGCTTCTGGGTGTAGGAAGAACGTGCTGAAACCGGCTACCCAGAACGCCCAACCGATCCCTGAGATCGACTCCATCCCTCGCCACTCCTCATAGTGCGGTCGATTCGCCCTGGAGAACAGGTAGAACGCCGCTCCTGAGCCCGCCACGGCCCCTCCGGTGAAGCCCGTGAGTAAAACCCCGTAGACTACCAGTCCGACCATGATGGCCGTCGGCGCCGTCCGGAGGATCTCCATGTCCAAGGGTTCGAACTCCGGTAGAGAATCCCCGTCCGTGTATCGGGCGACTAGTACTTCAGCCGTAGCTATCAACTCGGCCAAGCCGACCACCAGTCCGGGTAGAATCAAACACTCCGCTAGGTCGGTACCGACGGAGGCCAGGAGTGTCAACGCTCCGACTTCCAGTGCGTCGGTCATAGTCAGCCTGTTGAGTGGGTTGCGATCCGCCGCGATGTCGACCGCCGCGATCAGACCTACCGATATCCCAGCGGCTACGGCCACATGATACATATTCACGGTAATCTCTGGAACGGCGTGAGGAACTATCATTCGCTTCCCTCCCTTTCCATCGCCTCTTCACCGATCGTCTTGGTTCGGACTATCCACGAGAATACCACGAAGGCCACGAACATGATGGACGATTCAAGGACCGTGTCCAAGCCTCGCGTGTAGTAGAGGATTTCATCGAGGATGCCGCCAGGATGGGACACGATCGTCGTACCGCAGTGCTTAGAGTTGCGAGCCAGCCACCTGGTGAACGGTGTCAGGTAGGAGGTAACCCACCCGCGGACGGGTTCGAACTGGGGGTACTGCGATATAGTCACTCCCGGGCTTTCGAGTGGAATTCCCCCGCGATCGTAGGGGGCGAGTGGGTCCCCGGCCTTCATCTGAACCTGCGGCGCGGGCCGTGGGTAGAGCTGCTCCCGATAGTACGAATATCCACAGTGCAAACCTAAGAGTGCTAGTACAGCCAGGAGAAGGCAATACACTGACACCATGCTTTCAGGCCGTCTAATCGCGTTCAGAGCCCTCGAGAGCTTCGCGGTCACGCTCACTGGCCTCCACCCTCAATATCGCCCTCATCAATATCGGGGTCGCGAAGGCGCCGACCGCGATGAACGTGATTAGGGCTAGTAGGTGATTGAACGCTAGGAATACCAGGCACACGCCTACCGTCGCTAGTTCCAGGTTGAGGGATTTTACGACGGGGTCTGAACGAGCAGGCCCTATCGCCGCTCCTAACGTGCCGACGACTATCATGAAAGCACCGGTGTACAGTATGACTTCGCACTCATGCACTTCGCCTCACCTCCTCAATCCGGATCAGATATACGCAGAACATTATCGTCCCTACCACCTCGAGGGCCACGCCGGCGGCAGCGACATCGAGGTACCCCTCCGCAGCTACGGCACAGATCATACCCGATTTAACCAGCGCAATCGAAGGAAGCTTCTGAAGAGGATCACGGCGTAACACCGTGGCGATCGATCCCAAGATGCAGGCGATGAGCGAGGTGAAGAGGAGCCAGTTCAATCCAACTCGCCCGCCCTTCTGATCTCCTCGACCTTTCGGATTGTGTAGGAGATAGCGTTAGACTCGAGCGTTGAGAAGATGAACACACATATGGCCGCTATCAGACCCATGTCGGTACGCCACATCGTTGCCACGAGACCTGCGAGTCCGAACCCTACCACGTTGAGGTAGAGCATTTGAGCGTAGAGATCACTCGCTACCAGGAGGCGCAATGACATCAGAATTACGACGGCCGCTATCACCGCTTGTGCGGATATCACTTTTCGACCCCCCTCCCCATCCGGCGGGCGATATCACCGATTAGCCGGGACGCCCGAGGGTGGTCAACACCGTGGATAGTCATGATCGCTATCACCATTCCAGCGACGAAGTTGGCGGGGTCCATTCCAAGCACTTTATCGTAGAGAGTCACCAACACGGTGGCCGTAAGCGACCCGATGGTACCGGCGTATCCGGGATCGGCACACAGACGATTACCCAAATACACCGCTAGAGCCGCAACCAACCCACCTTCCGGTCCTCCTAGGCAGTAGTACCCAGAAGAAGCCAGTAAGGTACCGGCAGACGCGTCTGGTGAACACACTATATTGCCCATGAAATAGCCGCCGGCGATGTCACCTCCTCGGCGTTCGACTGAGCGTCCGATGGCTTCTGCGCCTTTAACACCTGGAGCTTCCGGCAATCCCATAAGTATATCTACGATGACGAAGTTCAGCCACGCGAGGACTGATCCGACGACTATCTGAAGAATCTGGACTTCCTGCAGTCCGATCACCCCTCCTCGGGTCGGGGGAACACCTTCTCGATGTACGCGGTGAAGGCCGCCGACAACGCCCCAACGACAGCGCCTACGATCGCGAGCGATATCGGAGAACGGTACTCGATCACCCTGATCACGAGTACTGTCGCACCGGCGGCTATCACCGGCGTGGGAAACGCGGCCGATACTTTCCATGACTTCCTGCGGGGTTTATCGGGCTGGATCGGTGGTAGGCCCAGCGCTAGTGCCGTCCCGAACGCAACGGCGGCCGCCACTCCCGCAGCCACTAACTCGGGATCCTTCATTTTAAGGTTTCCCCCAACATCTCTTGGGCGGTTCCCGAAGTGGGGGTTTCATATTGAGTAAGATCATCATGCGACCTCAGGTTACTATCGAAGATGATTGGATAATATTCGAAGGCGAAGAGGGATTCGTAAGGCTTCCGAAGGACCCATATAAGGTTATCGAAGACTTTGAGGAGTATGGATACTTCTTCGACGAAGAACATCGGCGCGACTTCGCAGCCATGTACATGACGCTGATAGTCGAACAGACCCCCGTCTTGCTCGTCGGTCCTCCGGGCACGGGTAAGACGAAGCTCGTCCGTCTTATCGGAGAGCTGTACGATGTCCCAGTAGTGGTCATGCGTGGTCACCAGGAGGCGCGGGAGCAGGAGTTCATAGGAGGTGTCGACGTGGCCGCCCTCCCGGTTGCCGATAAGATCGCCGAGGAGTACACCGAGGTCGGAAGTATGGAGTACGAGGAGGTCATTGAAGCACTTAAGGAATTCATTTACGTAGGCGGCTACCTCAAGGACGTGGTGAACGACGCTCGACGCCGTGGAGCGTGTCTGTTCTTCATCGACGAAGTTAACCGGTTCCCAGGTTATATGATACCGACACTCATCCACATCTTCGAGAAAGACACTGAAGTCATCTACATCCCGCACTCCCCAATCGATTTCGGGGAAACGGGGGCCATAATGCGAATAGGTGCACTAAACCCAGAAGGCAAAGGTACTACTAACTTCGACGAAGCTCTTCTGAGGCGTGTTGAACTCGTCCCGTGGGGCGAATACGACGTCGAAATTTACAAACGCATAGCCATCGAGTCGGCCCGACAGATCATCGAGCTGACCAAGATGGCCGAGGAAGTATTGGAAGATTTAGCGTCTCTGATCAAAGATATGGGTAAAGGTGTGGACGTCGCTAAGGACGTGGCGCAGACGGTCGCTGTAGGCACTAAAATGGGATACGACGTGGACACCGTAGCAAGGAATGTGGCTAATAAGATCCTAGGCGATATGTTATTAGACTCTGAAAAGGCCGAGGAGTTCGAGGCCCGAAGGAACGCCCTAGAACGTAAGATCAAGGAGAAACTCAAACCCGTGTTTAAGTCCTGACTAACCCGAATCGGGTGAAAAGGCAGCCTTGACCTTCAAAACCGAAATCAGATTGGAAGAGGCCACCGAAGTTGTAGGAGAGCTTATGGAGCGACTAAAGCGTAGAGGTGATGTCCACGCCCCACCAGACCTACCTGAGGGATTTTTCCGGAAGCTGACCGTGTTAGCGGATGGTGACTCCATAGATCTCCAGACGTTCGTAGACATGGCGATCAGACACTTCGCCCGGCACGGCTACAAGAAGCCGCTCGATGCGTACGAACGCGTGATGGTGGCACGTGCTATCGTAGCGGAAGAACTTGCCAAGATTCTGTTCAGGGAGGAAGCTGACGAAGAGGCCGTCGAGTCACTCAGTAAGTTCATCCCACACGCTAGCGAGGAGGTTCGTGAAGAGCTGGAGTCACTGGTCGACGTTGTTGATGAAGGAGATATTCGAGAAGAACCAAGCCGAGAAGATCTCGAACGTGTTATCGAGACGTTCGGTTCGCAGCTATCCGACGAGGCGATCATGGACCTACTGAAGACAGCCATCTTCGGGCCCGAGAAGAAGCGCATGCTTGAGAACATTACCGACGAACAGATGGTAGGAAGTCTCCTTCAGCAGCACATCCCACGTCCGGTGATCGAGAAACTAGCTGAGCAGGGCAGACTAGACGTTCTCAACCGACTAGGGTCGCCTATCGAAAGTAAGGTCGAAGCCATAGCCTCGCCGCACGCTTCAGACTCGTACTCGACGGATCAAGAGGAACTTGAGAAGGCGTTCTCGGACGAGGCGTTCAACCGGCAGGCACGACAGATGTTTTCGGAGCTCGCCCGACGACTCAACGAACTCGCCGAACAAGTGGGTATTGAGCAAGCCCTGGAGCGCGCTAAGCGCGTCTCCGAGGCTATCCAAGCCGCTAATGACCGATGGGAGCGAGCCGCTAAGATGTTCGAAAGGGCGATAGAACGACAACTCACCGAACGAGGGCCGTCGTCCGATCCCGTTGAGGCGTACCGTCGTGGAGCTCCTATGGATCCAAACCACGTCAAGGATGAAGCCGGCCAAGACCCATCGGATTACACGGCATCACTAGAGCAGGCTCAGTTCGTGGTCGAAGGTATCGAGCGACGTGGTAAGTTCAGGAACCCACTCTTGAGCACAGTTCAGGCCAACGACATGATAAAATCGATCCCTAACCTCTCCGACGACCAATTCCGTCAGCAGGTGAGGAACCTACTGAGATCCACGATGAGGGAGCTCGAAGAGTGGGCGAAAGACGTAGGGCGAGATACAGTTCGACGAGTTTTGGAAGAGCTAAAACGAGCCGAGGAACATGGGTATTACGTACCGGAGGAACTTAAGGAGAAGATAAAGGAGGTCCTTCAAGACCTGCAAGATGAACCGGAGAAAGGGCGAGAAGATGAGAGTGACAGTGGAGGACCTTCAGTCGGCGCCTCTGAGTCGCCTTCGTTCGTATCCCAGGAAGTATCCGAGGAAGGAGAAGAACCGACCGATGGGGAGAGTGGTCCGATACCGACGGAGAGTGCCTCAGGAGTCGGTAAGGGCGGAGATCCAGCCTTCGCGATCGACCGATCGTTCCCGGAGCGCAAGAAGTTCCTCAAGATCCTACAGAGCGAATCGCTGAAGATCCTGGATGAAGGTCACGAGATATCGCGCGAGTTCGAGGACGTCGAAGAGGGAGAAGCTAAAGCGCACTTCGGGTGGCTGTACGGTTTCGATAGAGCCGATTTCCCGTACGACGTGGATTTCGAGCGTAGCTTAGAAGAGGGTTGCTTCAAGAACGTCCCACTCACGCTGTACCGCCGCGAGTTCCGCAACAAGGACGAACCTAAGGTAGCCATCCTGCTCGACTCGAGCGGATCTATGAGCGGGGACAAGATGGAGGTCGCCGCGACGCTAGCGGCAGCCCTGTTCGAGACCGTGGGAGTAGAAAACGTCGGCCTGTGGGCGTTCAGATCGGAGGTCCATCAACTTAAGGACTTCGAAGAAGTGATCAATCGAAGGAAACTCATCGAGAAGATACTAGGGATACCCGCCGGAGGTGGTACCGATCCCGTAAAACCGTTGATCAGAGTACTGGACTCACTAGAAAGCGTGGATCACGACAAATGCAAAGTTATCTACATAACGGATGCGATATTCATGCATGATGATTTCATTCGGATCAGAAACTTGCTAAGTGATCGCGACGATATTGAACTGTATGCGCTACTGATTAAAGACGAGTTCGAACACACGGGACCAACAATTTTCAAACGCATAACAGAAGAATTCGACGGTGGAGTAGTCCAAGTTAATCCAAGGGACCGTGAAGGTGTTCGCGAGAAACTCCGTCAATTCGTTGACATGATCTCAGACTAACCGACTAACGCCCGCTCCACTGCCTGCATTGTTTCCATGGCATCCTCTCGGATATCCTCGTACCATACCGAGCATTCACGCCTGCTCGTTTTTACTACCATCCTATCACGGTGCAAGCTCACGTTAATCATACCACGTACGTCCATACTTAAGCTTCTGAGGAAGTTATGAGCTAAAATGATGTCGTTAACATAGTCTGGATACAGTTCTCCGAGCGGAGCTCGGTACGAGATACCTTCCTTTTCCCAACTACGACGGAACTTTGTATGGAACTCACGGAATAGGTACTTCGAGTAGTTATGTTCAAGCAACACGACCTCAGTCACGCCAGCGTGAATCATCTGTGACGCTGCTTCTACGCTATGCCAATTTTCCAAAATGGACTCAACACTCTTTGGAAAGAACGCCTCGCAGCCCAATGAATTGACCCAACCTACCGCGCAACTGACTTCGAGTTCTTTCAATTTTTCAATATATTCCTTGTACGTGTCATAATGGCGGTCATCCACGAAACTTATCACGGCCATTTCGTCGTCCATTTTCCTCGTCATAAACGTCTTATGCGTCACTCGGAACTTTCTGATCCCAGATCGCATCAGCTGAGCGATAAACTGTGTCGGGATCGCGGTCTCTGCGATCATCTTCACATCGACTGCTCCGGAAGTGCCAACAAATCTAAGGTCTAAACTGTTGTCGTCTCCTTCAACCACCTCGAACCTTTCGAGGCCGGAGAGTTCATCATCGGCGATTTTAGCCAAGTGGGCTAGTGATTTAAGGAAGGGTGACATGAAAGGTCTTTTGACGCAAACTTCGATAGTTTCATCGGGCAAGGAGACTCGGATAGTGCTCCGATCTTCAACTACGGGGATCACGTCGAAGTTGACGTTGAATTCACGTGATAACGCCGAGAGTAGAGGTTCAATGTTCGCGTACATGATGAAGGTACTCCCCACCCTATTGGATGCAGTCGTTGAGGAAGTCAACGCCGATAAAGATCATTCGGAAACCTTCCGGACGGAGCCGTGGTCCGGGCAGCCGAACGAAGTCGTGGAAACTAGGTATATCCAGCTAGTACGGCGGCTCGTAAGGGAAGGGCGAAATGTCGTGCTCGTAGGAGAGCCTGGAAGTGGGAAATCCACGACGGCGATGGCGGCCTGCGAGAAGCCAGTCCCGGTGGTGTTGACTTTCAGTAGAAACCTGCCCGTTTCCATACTTAAAACTTTCGTCAACACTCTACGTGTGGTGGGTCCTAGGAGGCTGATCTCCGCCGATGCCGCAGTAGTGGGCGACGCGGTGATCGATGGCGAAGTCCGACGACTTCCCCTAATCGATGAATTCGTGGTGTTCTCGGTAACAATGGTTACGTGG
This sequence comes from Methanopyrus sp. SNP6, assembly GCF_002201895.1. NCBI lineage: Archaea > Methanobacteriati > Methanobacteriota > Methanopyri > Methanopyrales > Methanopyraceae > Methanopyrus > Methanopyrus sp. SNP6. Next base: position 708,943 of record NZ_CP019436.1, read on the forward strand.
TGTCTAACACGGGCTCTGAAGATTCCGATCATCGCCATGCTGGCCACCGACAAGAAATACTACGCCGAGACCCGGAAAATCTTGGAGCTCGCAGGATTCGAGGTGGTTGAGATAAGACCCGACAAGCACACAGTCAAGGAAGTCCTGCGCGCGCATGGACTCCAAGGTTCTCCTAGAACAAACAATCCTCGGGAAGAGCTCAAAAGGTTCTCCGAGCGATCGTCCAGCCTCTCTCAGTCCGACGAATAAGTCCCCTGGATTCCATCGACTCGAGTCGACGTTTGAGTCTGCTACGAGCGATCCGGAGTCTACGGGCGAGTTCTTCGGTACTCACGGACCCCCCTCTCGTAGAGTTCGTTCATGATCCGCTGCTCCAGCACGCGGCCGGTGAAGGGGCAGCCATCGTACTCCCGACATTCTATTCCGAGCATACACACCACTTTGTCCAAGTATTTTCGAATACCATACAGTAATGACCACGTCATTGGGGAGATACAGCAACTCTTCACCAACACGTCTTCAGGAAGTTTCGATCGCACTGTCCTGTATATAAATTCCAACTTATCCGGTGACGAGAGGGGCCCACGGGCCGGATCTTGAGCAGGGTTGAATTGGACGATCCTCTTTCTAGGGTTAAGGGAGAGAATCGACAGGATTCGTTCCGCGTCGGCTTCAGGAGGGACACCGGGTAGCCCGACAACTCCACCCACGAAGGTCACCTCGAGCTCGTGTTCGTGACACCATCGCACGACACGCCAAAACTCCTCAAATCCGCGACGACGCCCAGTGATCGCCTCCCACTCCTCCGGTGTGCGGCCCGAGAAGCTGAGTTTCAGATAGTCCAGACCGGCGCGCTGGAGATCTTCCAATAGATCGAGTGGTATGAGAGGACCCGTTCCGACACCCACGTCGACTCCTAGTTCCAGCTTGATGAGCTCCACAGCCTCCACGAGATCCGTACCGAGCGTGTGAGGGGAAGCTCCCTGAATTACTACTTCTCGGTTCCCCGCTTCAACTCACTTTTCCGCCTCGCGGAGGATCTTTTCGGGTGTCAGCTCGACATGATCCCGCACTAGGTTATAATAGCAGAATTTACATTTCATATCGCATCTAGTCGTCGCCACTATGCTCCCAGTCCGGGTTTTGGACCGACCCGTGATCACGCGGAGGAACGCCTCGACTTCCGGACCGTCCGTGGACAATCGAACAGGTTTGTTACTGTACTCGTAGTCGGTGCTCGGTCGTACCAGCTCCAAGAACCCCTCCTCGGTGAGGACAAACCCGCGATGAGTCGGTTCGATAAGCCCCTCGTCACGGAGGTCGTTGACTGTCTTGCTGATGAGACCCCGATTACCGCTCACCTCGTCCATGAGTTCACGGCGGGAGAGCGGACCCTTCTCCGTTAGTGTGCGGAGTACGCGCTTCCGAAGGTCACCACCATGTTTTCGAGAACGCTCCATAGTCCTGAACCCTTCGGACTCCGGTAATTTCACCGTTCCGTACGACAACTGAGCCCGGGATCGGGTAGCAGTTATAGTTACTGGCCATAGATTCGCAGTAGGCACCGGCGGACAGGAACACCACGAGGTCGCCTTCCGAAATATCGACGGGAAGCTCCCGGTCTTCGGCTAGCACATCCCCACTCTCGCACAGCGGACCGGCCACGGAGGCATTCTCAGTAGCCGAGTAATCGCAACCGTGAACGACGACTTCATGATAAGCATCGTAGAGAGCAGGTCGTATCAGGGCGTTTATACCGGCGTCAACGAAGACCCACTTTCGGCGTCCCCGTTTGACTTGTCTGACGCTTGTGACCAG